>CAVXVM010000039.1:0-43591 GCA_963765025.1 uncultured Acidobacteriaceae bacterium
TATTGGGCGGCCTTGAAAAAACAAAGGTCGAGCTCGAGCGCGGCTTGGTGAAAGTTGGCCCGGCGCAGGAGACGGCCGAGCCCGGCGTGTATGCCATCGGCGACATCGTCTTCGGAATGCCGCAGCTAGCCCACGTGGGTTCCATGGCCGGAATGGTGGCCGTTGCCAAAATCGCCGGCCAGAAATTCCGTTCCATCAACCGCAATCGTATCCCCAGCTGCACCTATAGCGACCCACAGGTCGGTTCAGTAGGCCTCACCGAGGCGCAGGCCAGGGAAAAAGGACACGACGTCAAGGTCGGCAAGTTCCCCTTCGCCGGTAACTCGAAGGCGACGATCGTCGGCAGCCACGACGGCTTTGTGAAAATCGTCTCCGATGCAAAATACGGCGAGATTCTCGGTGTTCACATCCTCGGCCCGCAAGCCACGGAGATCATCGCCGAGGCAGTTGCGGTGCTCGAGCTTGAAGGCACGGTCGAGGAGATGATGTTCACGATCCACGCGCATCCGACGTTAGCCGAGTCCATGCTCGACGCTTACGGCGCAGTCGAAGGCATGGCCATCAATGCGTGACATCCGATTTGCTGAGTCGGATTTGAACGGGAGAAAAGGTCAAAGCAAGTGATATCGAAGATAGTGCTCACGGCAACTGCGATCCTTCTTTTTGGTACGGGATTGGCGCTCAACTTTTTACCCCAGGAAGTTGCCGCCGCATCAGGCCTTGGTAATGCGCCCATGGCTGTACGTCTCTTGCAGGTACTCTCCGCCGCTCTTCTCGGCATGGGGTTTCTCAATTGGTTTTCCAAGGGGAATCCAATGGGAGGGATCTATTCGCGGCCCCTTGCGCTGCAGAATTTCTTGTTCTTTGGCGTGAGTGCAATTGCGCTGGACCGCGCTGCACTTCGCGCTGCGACCCTGCCGGCGATTCAGCTGGCCGCTTGCGTCGTCACGGTATTCGCCGTTGCTTTCGGTTGGTTGATGTTCATTCACGATCCCATCCCCAAGGAACAGGAAAAAGGGCCGCACCCTTGATGGCGCGGCTCCCATTCGTTCGGCGGGTGTTCGGATGATTCCTAAAGCTCTGTCGACTGCCCGGCAACGAGCGCCTGCGCCTTCGCGATAAACTCCGCCAGCGGCATCGATCCCTGATCGCCCTTGCCGCGCGTGCGCACGCTCACCGCCTCCGCTGCTTCTTCCTTGTCGCCGAAGACAAGAATGTACGGTGTCTTCTGGTTGGCGAAGTCGCGGATCTTCGCGTTCATCTTCTCGTTGCGGTCGTCCACTTCCACGCGCAGGCCCGCATCCTTCAGCGCCTTCTCCACCTTGTCGGAGTACGCCTTGTGCCGCTCGCTGATGGGCACCAGGCCCACCTGCACCGGAGCCAGCCAAAGCGGAAACGCTCCTGCGTAATGCTCAATCAGCACGCCGAAGAACCGCTCCACCGAGCCGAACAGCGCGCGATGCACCATCACCGGCTGATGCCGTCCTCCATCTTCGCCCACATACTCAAGTTCGAAGCGCGCCGGCAAATTGAAGTCGAACTGCACCGTCGAGAGCTGCCACAAACGCCCCAGCACGTCCACTAGCTTCACGTCGATCTTCGGTCCATAGAACGCCGCTTCGCCCGGAAACGTGTTGAAAGTCAGTCCGCGTTCCGTGAGCACGTGCTTCAGCGCGCCCTCCGCATTGGCCCAGTCCTCCGCGGTGCCAAAAAAGTCGCCCGCTTTGTTTGGATCGCGCGTAGAAAGCTCAACACGATACTCCTTGAAGCCGAAAGTCTTCAGAACCGCCTCGGCAAAATCGATGCATGCATGCACCTCACCCTCAATCTGTTCAGGAGTGCAGAAGATGTGCGCATCGTCCTGCGTAAAGCCGCGCACCCGCAGCAGGCCATGCATGGTTCCTGAGCGCTCGTAGCGATAAACATTGCCGAACTCGGCATAGCGTTGCGGCAGATCGCGATAGCTCTTTGGAGAATTCTTGTAGATGAGAATGTGGCCCGGGCAGTTCATCGGTTTCAGCCGGTACTCTGCGTCGTCCAGCTTCATCGGCGGAAACATGTCCTTGGAATAGACCCCATCGTGGCCGGAAACTTTCCAAAGCTCGCGGCGCATCACGTGCGGCGTGTAGACCAGCAGGTAGCCGCGGCGCACGCACTCCTCGCGCATCCAGTCCTCCATGAATTTGCGGATCAGGGCTCCCTTGGGATGCCAGAAGATGAGACCCGAGCCCGCCAGTTCCTGAATGCTGAACAGATCCAGTTGCTTGCCCAGCACGCGATGGTCACGCTTGGCTGCTTCTTCAAGCCGCGCAAAATGAGCATCGAGATCTTTCTGCGAGAAAAAGGCCGTACCGTGTATGCGCTGCAACTGCGGATTCTTTTCGTCACCCAACCAATAGGCGCCGGCAAGCGTCGTCAGCTTTACGGCTTTCACGCGGCCTGTCGAAGGCACATGCGGCCCACGGCAAAAATCAATGAACTTGCCGTTGCGATAGAAGCTCACCTCCGAGCCCGGCTCCGTGAACTTGGTCACAAAGTGCGTCTTCATGAAGTCGCCGTCGCGCTCAAACTCCTTCAGTGCTTCTTCGCGCGGTTCGTACTCGCGTACAAACTTTTCATCGCGTGCTACGACTTCCGCCATCTTCTTCTCAATCAGAGCAAGATCTTCGGGCGTAAACGGCTTCTCTCGATAGAAGTCATAAAAGAAACCAGAATCGGTCGCGGGCCCATGTCCAAGCTTGGTTTCAGGAAACAGTTCCAGCACGGCCGTCGCAAGCACGTGCGCGGCCGAGTGGCGCACTACCTTCAGCGCCTCAGGGTCCTTCTCGGTCACCAGTTCAAGGCGCGTGTCGGCGGTCAATGGCGTCGACAGATCCACCAACCGCGGAGCAGCCGCATCTTCAGCCGCGTACATCGTCGCTTCGGAGGGAGTATCGCCGTTCCCGGTCGAGCCTTGGCTCGAGTCGCCGCCGAGGGGAATCAGCCGCGCAACCACTGAGGCCGCTGCCAGCCGCGGCGAGATGGAGTTGGCAATTTCAAGCGGTGTTGTGCCCGCGGGCACTTCGCGAATGGCCCCGTCGGGCAGGTGGACTGCAATTGTCTGCTTGCTCATGATATTGTGTGGGTCCTGGGTTTTCCGGCCGCTGCCCTTGTCGGCAACTGCGGCAACCCTTCAGGATATACCGTCGCAAGGGGAACCATCGGGCCAGACAACCCGTAATGATTTCTGATACTGTTTCGCGCTCTAGCCGTTGTGTCTTTGTCATCCCCATATGCAGACGCAACAATCTCTCGTTAGTGAAAGGCAAAAACATGCACTTCAATCTGCGGAGCTTTGCACTCTTTCTCCTGCTTGCCGGTTTTGTCGCAGGCCCAGCCTGCTCGCAGCCAGCCATTCAGCCCAACGTCGACATCACGCAGGTTCCGGCCGCGGCCCAGCCTTCACCGCAATTTAACGCCGATGCGGCCACTGAGGCCTACATGGCCATGATCCCTCCCGCCGCGACCGCGCGCTCCAACGCCTATTTCGAAGGCGGCTATTGGCTGGTTCTCTGGGATTTCCTTATCTCCTCCGCGATCTATCTTTTGCTTCTGCAAACGCGTTGGTCGGCACGCATGCGCGATCTGGCTGTGCGCACCTCCCGCTTCAAGCCGCTGCAAACCTTCCTCTATTTCGCACAGTTCATCGTCGTCACCTACGTGTTGGGCTACCCGCTCGAGTACTACGAAGGCTTCGCCCGCGAGCACAAATATGGCCTGGCTACCCAAACCTTCGGTCCATGGATGGGCGACGAGGGCAAGGCTCTTCTGGTGAACCTCGTTTTGGGTGGACTTGTCGCCGTTGCCCTCTTTGCCATTGTGCGCAAGCTGCGCACAACCTGGTGGATCTGGGGCGCAATTGTCGCCATGGTCTTCGCCACGATTGCCGTTGCCATCGGCCCTGTCTACCTGCAACCCATCTTCAACAAGGTAACCCTCCTCAACGACCCGAAAATCACAACGCCGATCCTCAAAATGGCGCACGCCAACGGGATTCCAACCAACGACGTGTACGAGATCGACGCCAGCCGCCAGACCACGCGCATGAGCGCCAACGTAAGCGGCTTTGCCAACACCATGCGCATTACGTTGAACGACAATCTGCTCAAGCGGGGCTCGCCTGAAGAAATTCAGTCCGTCATGGGTCATGAGATGGGCCACTATGTCATGAACCACATTCCCAAGTTCCTCTTTTTCCTCGCGGTCTTGTCTCTCGTCTCGTTTGCCTATCTTTACTGGGGGCTCGATTGGGCGCTCCAGCGTTGGGGAGCGCGCTGGGACATTCGCGAGGTGAGCGATCCTGCGGTGCTGCCGCTGGCGGCGCTGATGTCAGGGGTTCTGTTTTTTGCGCTCACGCCGATCATGAACACCGTCACGCGCACTCAGGAAAAAGAGGCCGACATGTTCGGCCTGAATGCAGCCCGCCAGCCCGATGGGTTCGCCCAGGCTGCCATCCACTTGTCGGAATATCGCAAGATGCGGCCCGGCCCCGTCGAAGAATTTGTCTTCTTCGATCACCCCAGCGGATACAACCGCATTCACTCCGCCATGGTGTGGAAAGGCCAGAATCTGGAGCTGTTCGAGAAGATCCCCTGTCCGACTGCGGCTCCTCCAGCGAATCCCCCGGCGACACATTGACACGGTCTTGAACAGTTACACCCCAAGGGCCCGGCAACTGAAAGTGCCGGGCCTCTTCTTGTCTGCTCGCTTGAGCTTTTTGAGGCGTCCGCCTCGTAATCCACCTTGGTAACCGCTTATCTTACGGCGGTCACTCGAAATGGGGACCTCACACTGCCCCGAAAGACCGCCCTCGTTGCAGCCATGGTGGAATGTTCACCTTGGTACGGGCCGCACTATCGTCGCTTGGGTGACTGGGGGACCGTCCCAGCCCGTATGAGGTCAAAATGCAGGTACTTTGCAAGAGAACAAACGGAAACGCAGAAACCAATTGTTGCGTTTGTGGCCAAGGTTTTGTCATGTTCTGGGATCGGCAGTCGCACGCTGAGCGGCTCGCAGCGATCCACGAGATTCAGGAGTCGCTTCGCCGTCATCACCGCAATGCGCAGGGCCCCGAGGCGCATCCCAAGGAAAGCTTTCTGGTTCCCGAGTGGAGCGGCTCCGATTCTTTCGCCGGCAATGCAGTTCCTGGCAGCGCGCCAACCTGGGATCTTTAGAGGCTTCCTAATTCGTCTACTTTTGGCGCAGTGCTTCCGGGCGATACACCCTGTGGGCACACCAACTCCGAGAGGACCGGATGAACGGAATGCGGTGGATTGCCTTGCTCGTGTGGTTGGAGGTTTGCTTCGCTGTTGCGGGACTGGGCGCCTATTGGACTGTCGATGAAGTTACCGCGTGGTACAGGACGCTCGCAAGGCCGTCCATTGCTCCGCCGAACTGGGTCTTTGGCCCGGTGTGGACATTACTTTATGCGCCGATGTCTTTTGCTGCCTGGCGGGTCTGGTTGGCAGCCGATTCCCACTGCGGACATAGGGTTTGGCGCTTTTCCTGGTGCAGTTAGTCTTGAGCCTTGCCTGGTCGTGGATATTTTTCAGAGGGCACAACCTGGGGGCCGCGCTCGCTGAAGTCGCGCTGCTTTGGGTGGCCGTCGGCATCACCACCATGGTTTTCAGGCAGATTTTCCCGTTCGCGGCGTGGTTATTGGCTCCCTATTGGGCATGGGTGAGCTTTGCAACGGCCTTAAATGCAGCGTTCTGGCGGCTGAACCAAGGTTAGCCAAGCGCCTTCGGGCGGCACACATCTAACTGCGTGGCCCGGGAAGGCCACCGGGTCAGACAAGCGAGGGCCGAGACCTCCCCCAGCCCTCACTCGTGCTTGCTAGATTCTGCTGGAATCCGGCCTGGAGGGCTTAGAGCGGCTGTACGTCAGCAGCTTGCCAGCCCTTGGGCCCCTTCACCACGTTGAACTGCACTGCCTGACCTTCCTGCAAGCTTTTGAAACCGCTTGAGTTGATCGCGGAATAATGCACAAACACATCTTCGCCGTTCTGGCGCGAAATAAAGCCGAAGCCCTTCGCGTCATTGAACCACTTCACAGTACCTTGTTCCATTTTGTTCGTATTTCCTGTATTGAATTGCGCTTGATGAATCGGAGCGACCACTGGCAGAATCTTGCTTGGTTGGGCGAGTTACTGCTCACGCCCGGTTCGGCTCTAACGCTGAAAACAGTGTATCATTGGTGTCAAAATTCTCTACATGAAATATCTGTCACCGTCTCACTTGGCGATTCCTGTCTCCGGAACCCGCTGACTGGAATGGGCCTTAGCATCCCGATTCCGGCTGTGATACTGTGAGAGGTCGCCATGCCCCTCGATCCCGTCCCCGGCCTGTTATCTCGCGCAACCGAGCTGCTGGAAGCTGAGTTTTCCGCGCTTCCCGGTCTAGCGCCCGCCGCGGAAATCGATCGGATGGCAAGCGTTCTTGAGGGCGTCGCCCACCGTCTGAGCGACAACTATCCCTACTTCCACCCTCTCTATGCCGGGCAGATGCTCAAGCCGCCTCATCCGCTTGCCCGCGCCGCCTACGCCCTGGCGATGAAGATCAATCCCAACAACCATGCTCGCGACGGCGGACGGGCCAGTTCGGAGATGGAAATTGAGGCGGTTCGCGAGATTGCAGGCATGTTTGGCTGGTCGGAGTACCTTGGCCACCTTACATCGAGTGGAACGCTGGCCAATCTTGAGGCTCTGTGGGTCGCCGGCCAAGCGGCGGGAACACGCCCCGGCATGAGGATTCTTGCCTCCGAGCAGGCGCACTACACCCACCAGCGCATCTCCGCCGTTCTCAAACTTCCGTTCTCGCAGGTTCCTGCCGACAATAGGGGCCGCATGCGCATGGACCGGCTCGAGGCCGAGCTCAAAAAAGGCGATGTCACAGCGGTCGTCTGCACCCTGGGCACCACGGCCATCGGCGCTGTTGACCCGCTACCCGAGATTCTTGCGCTCAGGGAGCGCTACGGATTCAGAGTGCACGTGGATGCGGCCTATGGCGGCTACTTCAAGCTCATTCCCGATGCGCTGGACGAGCCAACTCGGAGAGCCTACGCTGCGATCGCCCAGGCCGATTCCATCGTCATCGATCCGCACAAGCACGGCCTGCAACCCTATGGCTGCGGGTGCGTTCTTTTCCGCGACCCCACGGAAGGCCGCTTCTACAAGCACGATTCCCCCTACACCTACTTCACCTCAAAACAACTTCACCTCGGCGAAATCAGCCTGGAGTGCTCGCGCGCGGGTGCAGCCGCCGTGGCCTTGTGGGCCACCCAGCAGCTTTTACCGCTTTCTCCCTCGGGGGAGTTTGCCCGCGGTCTTGCCCAGGGTCGTTCCGCCGCGCTTGAGTTGGACCGGCGCCTGCGCGCCGACGCGCGTTTTCAGCCGCTTGCCGCCGGCCCTCCCGAACTGGATATCGTGGTCTGGAGGCTCCAGGCCGAATCCCCTGATCAGTCCTCGCAGCGCGCGCGGGCTATTTTTGATTCCTGCGCCGCACATGACCTGCACTTGGCTCTTGTACAATTGCCGGAGTCGTGGTTTGCGCCCCCGGACACAGGCCAAAATCAAGTTGAGAACACGCTAGTTACATGCCTGCGATCGGTCCTGATGAAGCCGGAACATGAGGTTTGGCTCGACCGCATCTGGGAAAGATATATGGCAGCCTGCGCAGCCCCAATCGGAGAATAAGGCGGATGACGAATACGGGCACCTATAAAACATACCAAGAAAACGTTCTCATTATCATCGGAGCAGGGCTGCAAGCCTTCCGTTCGCCGGGTTTTCAGCATCCTGACCACTCTGGGCGAATTGCGCATTCCATCTACGCAATGGCCTGTCGAAACCTTCAGAACTCAATCGCGAGGTATTAACTCAAATGCACGATCCAGCCGTCCTCCGTTCCATGCACCTTGCCCGTTTCAATGCCGAGCCCGCGCTGTTCGTCGCTCCCGGCCGCGTCAACCTGATCGGTGAGCACACCGACTACGCCGAGGGCTTCGTCATGCCCGTGGCCATCAACTTTGCCACGCTAGCTGCTATCTCGCCGCGCAACGACGGAAAGATCGTCATCTACTCCGAGAACTTTGGAGAGGAAAAAAGCTTTGAGGCAGCGGCCCTGCCCACCAAGCCGTCCAAAAACTGGAGCGATTATCCCATCGGCGTGGTCGTCATCCTAACCGGAGAAGGAAACAAATTTCCCGGCTTCAGCATGAGTTTGTGGGGCGACGTGCCCCTGGGCTCCGGGCTTTCCAGTTCGGCGGCTCTTGAAGTGGTTACCGCACTCGCGGTGTTGTCCCTCATCGGCGTCAGCTATCCGGGACCGGTGCTCGCGCGCCTTTGCCAGCGCGTCGAAAATGAGTTCGTCGGCGCCAACTGCGGCATCATGGACCAGTTCATCTCAGCGAACGGCAAGGAGAATCACGCTCTGCTGCTCGACTGCCGCGACCTCAGCTTCCGTCTTGCTCCCATCCCCGCCGATGTAGCGCTGGTCATCGCAAACACGATGGTCAAGCACTCCATTTCGGGCGGCGACTACCCCACCCGCCGCCGCGAGTCTGAAGCTGCCTGCGCGATTATCGCGAGCCACCGCCCCGGAGTTCCATTCCTGCGCGATGCCACACTCGAAGACCTCGACAAGTGGGGTCATGAGATGGAGCCCAAGTCGCTGATGCGCGCACGTCACGTGATCAGCGAGAACCTGCGCACAGTCGCAGCCTCTGAGGCGCTGTTGCGCGGCGACATGAAAGAGTTGGGCCGACTGATGGCCGAGGCTCACGCCAGCTACAGCGGCGACTTTGAGGGCAGCTGTGTCGAAGCCGATACGATGGTGGCCCTGGCGCAGGATTTGCCAGGCCTGATCGGCGCGCGCCTCACCGGTGGAGGCTTCGGCGGCTGTACCATCAACCTGGTGGAGCAGAGCCACGCCCCCGCTTTCGCCAAGGCCCTGGGTGAACGGTATGCGGCCAAAACCGGCATCGTGCCCGAGATTCACATCTGCCACGCTTCAAACGGCGCTCACAAACTGGATTAAGTCGTTCCTTTGAGAGCCCCGCGGCCGTGCTTCAGGCTGCGGGGCTTTTGTTCGCGGATTAGACAGTGCTCATTTGCCCCGACCCACCGGGCGGTCACAATCGGAGTCAAATGCAAATTGTGCTGCCGCTTCCTTCTGTGCATCCTGCACATCCCACAGAAGTTGGATGACTCTAAGCATCCATTAAGCAGAATCTTGATAAAATCGGTTGATGCTGTGCCCCAAGGGGGTCGGGTAGGTGGTCAAGGCCCGGCGCGCCGCCGCTGGATTCACCTCTGCGGAGGGCTCACTCGCCAGGTGACAGCGGCACGGAGAAATTGAACTGATGCAACAGGGATCAACAAAGCCTTTTTCCTACGAGACCTTTCCGAACGCCGGACACGTCGCGTACTTCTCCATGGAGATTGCGATCCATCCATCCATGCCGACCTATTCGGGCGGCCTTGGCGTCCTGGCTGGAGACACGCTGCGCTCCGCGGCCGACCTTGGCATTCCCCTCATCGCCTTTACGCTCATACATCGCAAAGGATATTTCCAGCAGCATCTTGATCGCTCAGGCTTGCAGAGTGAAGAAGTTCAGCCCTGGGATCCGGCGGCGTTCTGCACTGAAGAATCGGCGCGCGTCACCGTCTCCATTGAAGACCGCATCGTTACCGTGCGCACCTGGCGCTACGACATGAAGGGCCGCTCCGGCCACGTGGTGCCCATCTACCTTCTCGACACCGATGTGGACGGCAACTCGGGATGGGATCGCGGCCTCACTGACCATCTTTACGGTGGGGACACGAATTACCGCTTGCAGCAGGAGATTGTTCTCGGCATGGGCGGCTCGCGCATGGCGCACGCGCTCGGTTACCGGATCAACGTCTACCACATGAACGAGGGCCACGCAGCTCTGCTAACTCTTGCGCTGCTTGAGCGCCAACTGGGCGGCGGACCGCTGGGCGCGGCCACTGAAGCCGATATTGAGCAGGTACGCAAGAAGTGCGTCTTCACTACGCATACCCCGGTACCGGCCGGCCACGATCGCTTCTCAATTGAGCAGTCTATTCGCATCCTCGGCGGCGATCGTACGGCGCGCCTTGAGAAGCAGGGCTGTTTTCACGACGGTCTGCTGAACATGACGCTGCTGGCCCTGCGTTTTTCCCGCTACGCCAACGGCGTCGCCATGCAGCACGGTAAAGTTTCCCGCGAAATGTTTCCCCAGTTCTCCGTCGATTCCATTACCAATGGCGTTCACGCGCCCACCTGGGTGTCGGAACCCATTCAGCAGATGCTCGATGAGCACATTCCCGCATGGCGGCGCGACAACCTCTATCTGCGCAATGCAATCGATCTTCCTGAAACAAAGATCCAAGCCGCACATGCTCATGCCAAAGAGGCGTTGTTTACAGAGGTAGCTACACGCACAGGCCTGGTGCTCAATCCAAAAGTGCTTACACTGGGCTTTGCCCGCAGGGCTGCCACGTACAAACGTGCCAACTTGTTGTTTACCGACCCAGAGCGCCTACTCAGGATTGCCAACGCTGCTGGCGGCTTGCAGATTCTCTACGCCGGCAAGGCGCATCCCCAGGATGGGCCCGGCAAGGCGCTCATCCAGCAGGTTGTGGAAGAGGCTGCCCGCTTTTCTGGCGACGTTCTGCGCGTCGTCTATCTCGAAAACTACGCCTGGGACCTGGGCGCCTTGCTGACTGCCGGCGTGGACGTATGGATCAACACCCCCAAGCGGCCGTACGAAGCTTCAGGGACCAGCGGCATGAAGGCCGCCCTCAATGGCGTTCCCAGCCTTTCAATTCTCGACGGCTGGTGGATTGAGGGATGCATCGAGGGCTATACGGGGTGGGCGATTGAAGACGGCGCCAGTGACGCAGAGGAAGCTGAATCGCTCTACGTCAAGCTCGAATCCGCCGTGGTTCCGCTCTATCTTCAGGCGCCCGAAAAGTGGGCGCGCCTCATGCGCAACACCATCGCCTTCAACGGCTCCTATTTCAACACCAATAGGATGGTGAAGCAGTACACGCGCAACGCCTACTACCCTGTCAAGCTCGTCGATCAGGTTCCCGTCCGCGAAGAAGTCTTCGCGGACTAAGGAGTCCTAAGAGTACAACCGAATCTCGCTTGACGTTCCACCCGCGGCAGGAATGTAGCACTTCTGCGTGTAATCCATCACCATGCGGTCGGCATTGAAGCGCCATCCTAGCGTGCGAATGGTCCGCTTCATCCGTTTGATCCAGCCACGCGGCAGCCCGTCCCGGTCGCGCTGGTAGAAGAGCGGAATCACTTCGTCGTGCAGCACCCGGTAAAGATCTTCTCCATCGCGGCTGTCGTGGACATCCATGTTTGAGTGGGTTCTGCCTCCCCCGATGGCAAAGCCGTTCAAGCCGTCATAGGCTTCCGCCCACCAGCCATCGAGAACTGATAGGTTCAAGCCTCCATTGAGCACAACTTTTTGTCCGCTCGTGCCCGAGGCCTCCAGCGGCCTCCTTGGATTGTTCAGCCACACGTCCACGCCCTGCACCAGGTAGCGGCCCACGTTGATGTCGTAGTCCTCAATGAAAACCAGCTTGGTCTGGAACTTCGAGTCGCGCATCAACTCCGCAATCTGCTGCAGCACGCGCTTGCCCGGTTCGTCATGTGGATGCGCCTTACCGGCAAACAGAAACTGCACCGGCCGCTTGGGATCGTTCACCATCGAGACAAGCAGTTCAATATCGCTCAGCACCAGGTTGGCTCGCTTATAGGTGGCAAATCGCCGCGCAAATCCGATAGTCAAGGCGTCGGGCGAAAGAATCTTGCTCAGCTTCTGCAGAGACTCGGCCGGCTCCTTGCGGCGTTCCGCCTGTTCCTTTGCCCGCCGCCGCGCAAAATCGATCAGCTGTGCCTTCAGGCTCAGGTGCGTCTCCCACAATTCGCCGTCCTCAACGGTCTCAATCTTTTCCCAGGTCTTTGGCCAACTGCTGTGATGCTGCCAGCCGACCCCCAGATGTCGATCGTAGAGTCGGCACATCTGCGGCGCCAACCACGAGGGTACGTGAACTCCATTGGTGATGTGACCGATGGGCACGGCGTCTTCAGGACGGCCCGGATAAAGGCACTTCCACATGGCTCTCGAAACTTCTCCATGCAGCGACGAAACGGCATTCACGCGCCGCGCCAGCTTAAGGCCAAGCACCGTCATGCAGAAGCTCTCTCCATAGTCGGTGGGATACTCTCGGCCGAAGCCCATCATATTTTCATGAGAAATGCCGAGCTGATCGCGCAGCGGGCCCAGGTGCTCTTCCATTAGGTCCGCACTGAAGCGGTCGTGACCCGCAGGCACCGGTGTGTGCGTGGTAAAAATCACTTCGCGCGGAATCAGGCTGGCGGCCGTAGCAAAGTCGAGGCCCTCCTCCACCATGCGATCGCGGATTGCTTCGAACACCACAAATCCGCTGTGTCCCTCATTCAAATGCAGCACGCCGGGCGCAATGCCCATGGCCTTCAAAGCGCGGAAGCCGCCGATGCCAAGCAGCAGTTCCTGGCGGATGCGCGTCCGCGCGTCCCCGCCATACAGCCGCGATGTGGTCTGCAGATCTTCAGGCGCGTTGCCGGCCACGTTCGAGTCCAGCAGGAACAGGTCGCACCGGCCAACCTTCATGCGCCACACCTTGGCCCGGATGATCCCGCTCCTGGTCGCAATCTCCACCACCACCGGTTCGCCGTTCGCCCCGATCGCCGGCTGCATCGGCAACTTGTGCACATCGGTTTCCACGTACTCTTCGCGCTGCCAGCCCGTCTCGTCCAGCCGCTGCAGAAAGTATCCCTGCCCGTAAAACAAGCCGACGCCAATCAGCGGAATCCCCAGGTCAGACGCGCTCTTGATGTGGTCGCC
Source organism: uncultured Acidobacteriaceae bacterium (assembly GCA_963765025.1). Classification (GTDB taxonomy): domain Bacteria; phylum Acidobacteriota; class Terriglobia; order Terriglobales; family Acidobacteriaceae; genus Telmatobacter. The sequence continues at coordinate 12,946 of CAVXVM010000039.1, forward strand.
GGACAGCACGCCCAGCCCGCCCGAGTAAATAGGCAGCGACTCGTGCATCCCGAACTCAGCTGAAAAATAAGCAATCGGGCGAGGGCGCAGAACTCCCGCATTCGCCGCGCCCCACGTGCGGTCCGCGTTCAGATACTCCTGCTGGCGCCGATACACGTAATTGATTCTGCTGTGAAGCACCAACTCCGCGGCCCGGCGTTCAATCTCGCCCAACGGCATCTCGCTCAGCAGCGAGATGGGATTCTGATTCAGCTCGCGCCATCGCTTCGGATTCAAATCCCGGAACAGGCTAATGCAGTCATGGTCCCAGCTCCACCACACGTTATTCGCTAGCGCCCACAGCCGCTCCTGTGCCGGAGCGATAAAGCGTGCCAGCGTGCGCGCCTCACTCACTACCGGCGCCACCTGCGCAGCCGCTTCAGACAGCATGTGCACCTCGTTTTCCCGGTAGGCACGCGGATCCTTGGTTTGCACCACAAGAACCCCCTGAAGCACGCCATGGTGGATTAAGGGAACGCCGAGAAACGAATGGTACTGGTCTTCGCCGGACTCGCTGAAGTATTTGAAGCGGGGATGGTTTCTTACATCGTCGACCGCAACCGGCATCACCTGCTCGGCCACCAGGCCTGAAAGCCCTTCATTCAACGGCATGCGCAATGTGCCGATGCTCTTGGGGTGCAGGCCGAGCGTCGCTGCCAATACGAGGTTCGATCGATCCGGCTCAAGCAGGTAGGCCGAGCACACATCGGTTCTGAACCGCTTGGCAATGAGCGCGACCACATTCATCAGGGTGTCGGCGGGCTTTCCCCCTTCCGCGGCAAGGTTTGAAATCTCCTCAACAGTCAAAACAAGATTGGCGTCGTTTGCCTCGTAGGGTTCAGTCATCGGTATGCGCTAGCCTTTCGAATGAAATGAAGTAAACCGCATCGACACGTGTGCCGCGCCGCGACAAGTGTGCAGTGATTCAGGCAATGAAAATGCGAAGTTTAAAGCGGTTAGTGCTGACTGCTGGGTCTCAGGGAAAAATCCCAAGGTTCGCGGAGCGGGATTATTTCGACAATATCATCAATCCGCCGGAAACAGCGAATCGGTCTCACGCAGCCAGGTTTGCCGGTGCAGCAATTGCGAGGAATCTCCGGCCTGAAGCGGTCCTTCTTCCTCAGTCTCCCGGAGCCTCACCCAGCTCCACGCCGACCTTTTGCAGCTTCATCACTTTCCACTGCAAACGGTCGAAAAACAGGTAAACCACCGGTGTGGTAAAGAGCGTGAGCGCCTGTGAAACCAGAAGCCCGCCGACGATGGTGATGCCTAGCGGCTTGCGCAGCTCTGAGCCGACGCCCATGCCGATTGCCAGCGGCATACCGCCGAAGAGTGCTGCCATCGTCGTCATCATGATGGGGCGGAAGCGCAGCAGACAGGCCTGATAAATCGCCTCAACGGGTGGCAGTCCCTGCTCGCGCTCGGCCTGGAGCGCGAAATCGATCATCATGATCGCGTTCTTCTTCACAATGCCGATCAGCAGGATAATGCCGATCAGGGCAATGATGCTCAAATCGGTTCCCGTGATCAGCAACGCGAGAATGGCGCCCGCGCCCGCCGGCGGCAACGTGGACAAAATGGTCAGCGGATGGATCAGGCTCTCATAAAGAATGCCAAGCACGATGTAAACGGCCACCAGCGCGGCCAGAATCAGATATGGCTCGTTTTTCAGCGAGTCCTGAAATGCCTGCGCCGTTCCCTGGAAGCTCGGATGAATCGTCGAAGGCATGCCCATCTCGCGCTGCACCTGCTGCAGAGCGTCTACCGCATCGCCAAGCGCAACGTTGGGAGCCAGATTAAAGGTCAGCGTCACCGCTGGGTATTGTCCTTGGTGATTGACCGCCAACGAAGTGTGGTGGTTTTCATAGTGAGCGATGGTTGACAGCGGCACCATTGCGCCGCTCGCCGACTTGATGAAGATGCCGTTCAACGCGTCCGGGCTGCGCTGGTATTGCGGATCCACCTCCATCACAACAAAATACTGGTTCAGCCCGGTGTACATCGTCGACACTTCCCGCTGGCCAAAAGCGTCGTAAAGCACTGAGTCGATCATTGCCGCCGTAATCCCCAGCCTCGAAGCCGTATCCCGGTCGATCACCAGGTTTGTCGCCAGACCCTGGCTTTGCTGATCGGTCGAGACGTCGGCAAGCTGCGGCATCTTCCTTGCCCGTGCCTCCAGTTGCGGAGCCCACGTGTTCAGCTCATTCAGATCCTCGTCTGAAAGCGTGTACTGGTACTGTGCTGAGCTGCCGCGGCCGCCAACCTGAATGTCCTGCTGGGCCTGCAGAAAAAGTGTTGCGCCGGGAACGCTGGTCAGCTTGCGCCGCAACCGCGCCACCACCTGGTCGGCTGAGACCCTTCCCGGCCGATCGCTCAGCGGCTTCAGCGCAAGAAACATGCCCCCTGTGTTGCTGCCGCCGCCGCCGGGGCCGCCGCCCACAAACGCCGTCACCGATTGCACTGCCGGATCTTCGATCGTCATTTGCGCCAGTTGCCGTTGCTTTTCCTTCATCGCATCGAAGGCAATATCCTGCGCAGCGATCGTCCGTCCGCCCAGCCGCCCCGTGTCCTGCTGCGGAAAGAACCCTTTAGGCACGATGATGTAGAGGTAAACGTTCAACGCAGCGGTGCCAACCGCCACACCCAGAATGAGCCACTGGTGGCGCAGCACCCACCGCAATCCGGCTGCGTATTCGCTGTGCAACCAGTTGAAGGCGCTTTCGCTGGCCCGATAGATGCGCCCATGCCGGTTTTCGTCCCGCGACTTGAGAAAACGGGCGCAAAGCATCGGCGTCGTGGTCAAAGACACCACCATCGAAACGGCAATCGCGACCGAAAGCGTGACCGCAAACTCGCGAAACAGCTTGCCCACAATCCCGCCCATCAGCAGGATTGGCGTGAACACGGCGATCAGCGAGGTGCTCATCGAGAGCACGGTAAATCCGATCTCCTTCGACCCCTTCATCGAGGCTTCATAAGGCCCCATCCCCATTTCCAGGTAGCGCGTGATGTTCTCAATCACCACAATCGCGTCATCCACCACAAAGCCCGTCGCTACGGTCAGCGCCATCAGCGAGAGATTGTCGATCGTGTAGCCGACCAGGTACATCACGCCGAACGTGCCCAGCAGCGACAACGGCACGGCCACTGAGGGAATAATGGTGGCCCATACCTCGCGCAAAAACATGAAGACCACCAGCACAACCAGCATCACGCTGATCATCAGCGAGATCTCCACATCGTGGACGCTGGAGCGAATGGTGACGGTGCGGTCCACAGCCACGTTGATCTGGATCGTCGGCGGAATGGCCGCCTGCAGGTGAGGCATCTCGGCCATCACGTTGTCCACGGTCGAGATCACGTTCGCACCTGGAATCTTGAACACAAACAGCATGATCGCGTCTTTTAGCTGTCCCGGCGGACCCTTGATCGGATTGATGCCCGCCACGCCGCCTGTAAGAATGTTCGACACGCTGTCGGTCACAGTGCCCAGGTCGCCCACGCGCACCGCAGCTCCGGTCGTCTTGTTATACCCGGCGATGATCGGCTTGTAGTCCTGGGCTTTGAAAATCTGATCGTTGTCGTAGATGGCCCAGCGGTTTTGCGCGTCCTGGAATGCGCCCTTTGGCCGATTGGCATTCGCTCCGGAAAGCGCCGTGCGTACCGCCTCAAGACCAATGCCGCTGTCGGCGAGCTGCTCGGGATTTAGCTCTACGCGCACAGCCGGGCTTGAGCTGCCGCCCACAAACACCTGTCCAACACCCTGCACCTGCGCCATCTTCTGCGCCAGGATCGAGTCGGCCATGTCGTATACCTGCGCCTTCGGCACCACATCCGAGGTCAGCGTCAGAATCAGGATCGGCGCGTCAGCCGGATTCGCCTTCCGGTAGCTTGGATTCTGTGGCAGGTATGAGGGCAACTGACTGCGCGCTGCGTTAATGGCCGCTTGCACGTCGCGCGCCGCTGCGTTGATGTCGCGATTGATGTCGAACTGCAGTGTTACATTCGCCGAGCCCAGGCCGCTTGACGAGGTCATCTGGTTGACGCCGGCAATGCGCCCGAACTGGCGTTCAAGTGGGGTCGCCACAGCCGATGCCATCGTCTCCGGGCTCGCCCCCGGCAACCCAGCGCTGGCGCCGATCACCGGCATATCCACGTCAGGCAGCGATGCCACTGGCAGTACCGTGTAAGCCACGGAGCCGGCCAGCATCAGGGCCAAGCTCAGCAGCGACGTGGCTACCGGGCGCTCAATAAATGGTGCGGAAAGGTGCATGGTTCCTGGTCCTTAGGTCCTTAGTCCGCGCTGACCGCCCGGTTCTCATAGCCCGAAAGCACGTCGCGCGGTTTCAAGCGCTGCGCCAGCTTGTCAAAGTAGAGATAGACGACCGGGGTGGTGAAAAGAGTGAGCGCCTGCGACATGATCAGGCCCCCGACAATGGTGATGCCCAGCGGCTTGCGCAACTCGGCGCCCACGCCGCCGCCAAGGGCAAGCGGCAGACCGCCCAGCATCGCTGCCATTGTGGTCATCAGAATGGGGCGGAAGCGCAACAGGCAGGCCTGGTAGATGGACTCTTCAGCACTTTTGTGGAACACGCGCTCAGCCTGCAGCGCAAAGTCGATCATCATGATGGCGTTCTTCTGCACGATGCCGATCAGCAGAATCATGCCGATCAGCGCAATCACGCTGAAGTCCACGCGCGTGATCAGCAGCGCGAGCAGCGCACCCACACCCGCCGACGGAAGCGTGGAAATGATCGTGATCGGGTGAATGTAGCTTTCGTAAAGTACGCCGAGCACGATGTAGACAGTGATGAGCGCCGCCAGGATCAGGATCGGTTCATTGGCCAGCGAAGTCTGAAAAGCGGCTGCGGTTCCCTGGAAGCTGGCGTTGATGCTGGCCGGCATCTGGATCCGCTGCTCAGCTAGCTTCACGGCGGTTACAGCGTCGCCCAGCGACTTGCCAGGCGCCAGGTTGAAGCTGACGATGGTTGAGGGGAACTGGCCCTGGTGGCCGATCGACAGTTCGGCATGGCCCTGTTCCCAGTGCGCCAACTGGCTTAGTGGAACCTGCGTGCCGTTGGCCGACTTGACGTAGAGAGTGTTCAGCGTCGCCGGATCGGTCTGGAAGTTCGCCCCCACTTCCATCACCACGTGATACTGGTTCAGCTGGGTAAAGATGGTCGACACCTGGCGCTGGCCAAACGCGTCATACAGCGTGTTGTCCACGTCGGCCATGGCAATGCCAAGCCGGGCCGCCGTGTCGCGATCGATCACAAGCTGGGCACTCAGCCCTTGATCCTGTAGATCGCTGGCAACATCGGTCAACACGTTTTCTTTGCTCAGCTCGCTCACCATCTTGCGGGTGTACGTCGCCAATTCGTTCTGGTCCGGATCTTCGAGGGCGTATTGAAATTCAGTTCGGCTGACCCTGTCTTCCACCGTCAAATCCTGAAGCGGCTGCAGGAACAGCTGGATGCCCTCAACTGCATTTACCTTGCTCTGCATGCGCTGAATTACTTCCGTTGCTGACACCTTCCGCACGTCCAGCGGTTTCAGCGTGATCTGGATGCGTCCTGAGTTCAGCGTAGTGTTGGTGCCGTCCACACCAATGAAGGATGAAACGTTATCCACGGCCGGATCCTGCAGGACCACGTCGACCAGCTTCTGCTGGCGCTGCGCCATGCTGGTAAAGCTCACCGTCTGCGGCGCTTCTGAAATGCCAAGGATCACGCCCGTATCCTGCACAGGGAAGAAGCCCTTGGGGATCACGATGAACAGAAGTACCGTGGCCACAAACGTTGAAATGGTCACAATCAGCGTGGCAAACCGATGGCGCAGAATCACCTTCAGCGCTCGCCCATAGGAGGCGATGACGGCATTGAAAATCTTCTCCGACCAATTGTAGAAGCGGGTCTGCTCTGAAGCTGTCTTGTTCCGCAGGATGCGCGAGCACATCATCGGCGTAAGGGTAAGCGAGACAAACGCGGAGACCAGAATCGTGATGGCGAGGGTAATGGCGAACTCGCGGAACAGCCGGCCGACCACATCGCTCATGAACAGCAGCGGGATGAGCACGGCGATCAGCGAAACGGTGAGCGACATGATGGTGAAGCCGATCTGTTCGCTTCCCTTGAGGGCGGCGAGCATCGGACCGTCGCCCTCTTCGATGAATCGCGAGATGTTCTCGATCATCACGATGGCGTCGTCCACCACAAAGCCGGTGGAGATGGTGAGTGCCATCAGCGTCAGGTTGTTCAGCGAGTAGCCCAGCAGGTACATCACGCCGAAGGTGCCCACGATGGACAGCGGCACCGCGACCGATGGGATGATGGTGGCGGCAAGATTGCGCAGGAAAAGGAAGATCACCATCACCACCAGGGCGATGGTCAGCATCAGTTCAAATTCCACGTCCTTGACCGATGCGCGGATGGTCGTGGTGCGGTCGGTCAGCACCTTCACTTGGATTGCGGCCGGCAGGCTGGCTTGCAACTGAGGCAGCAGCGCGTGAATGCGGTCGACAACGGCAATGATGTTCGCCCCCGGCTGCCGCTGAATATTCACGATCACCGCCGGTTGCTTGTCCATCCAGGCGGCCTGCTGGTTGTTCTCAGCGGCATCCACAATCGTCGCCACGTCCGACGCGCGCACCGGCGCTCCGTTGCGATAGGCAATCACCACCGGCTTGTAGTCGGAGCTTGAGACCAGCTGATCGTTTGCCCCGATGGTGTACGACTGGCGGTTGCCGTTCAATGTCCCCTTGGCCTGGTCAACATTGGCCGCCGCAATCGCCGTCCGAATGTCCTCCAGGCTCAGGTTGTAGGCCGCCAACTGCGACGGATTGGCCTGGATGCGCACTGAAGGCTTTTGTCCGCCCGCGATTGAAACCAGCCCAACCCCCGTAACCTGCGAGATCTTCTGCGCCAGGTTGGTGTCGGCTGCATCTTCAATCTTGTCCAGTTGCAGCGAATCCGACGTCAACGCCAGCGTCATGATCGGGGCGTCGGCGGGGTTCACCTTGCTGTACACCGGTGGATTGGGAAGATCGGATGGCAGAAAGCTGTTGCCGGCATTGATGGCTGCCTGCACTTCCTGCTCGGCAACATCGATGTTTTCGTCCAGGTTGAATTCCAGCGTAATCACCGAGCCGCCGCCGGAACTCACTGAGGTCATCTGCTTCAGTCCCGGCATCTGCCCGAATTGCCGCTCGAGGGGCGCAGTCACCGACGAAGACATCACCTCCGGTCCGGCGCCCGGATAGAACGTCAGCACCTGGATGATCGGGTAATCCACCTCTGGCAAAGCTGAAACCGGCAACTGTTCATAGGCGACCCCGCCTGCAAGCAGAATGGCTGCCATCAGCAGTGAGGTCGCGACCGGGCGCAGAATAAAAGGCTTGGACGGACTAAGACTCACTGCTGCTCCTTATGTTTGTGTTGCCCGCTCCCTTGTCCGTTCGCATTAGCGCCTGCATTGCCCGCACCCTGACCTTGCCCCTGTCCTTGACTGGATCCCGAACTCTTTCCTGCGCCTTGGCCGCCCCCGGCAGACTTGGCTTGGCTCACCGTCACCTGGCCTCCCTGCCGCAGCCGATCGGCGCCGTCCACAACCACCTTCGTCCCCGCCGCAACCCCGCTGTCTAGAATGGTCAGCTGGCCCTGGGCAAGCGCAACCTTCACCGGTTGCATTTGCGCGGTTGGGGTTCCCGTGGCGTCATTCGTCACCGTCCACACAAACGATCCCTGCACCCCGCTCTGGATCGCCGCCGACGGAACCACCAGCGCATTGGGCCGGTCTTCCATCACCAGGTGGATATTGACGAACTGGTTGGGGAAAAGTGCCTCGTTCTCGTTGTTGAATACCGCCTTCAGCTTGGCAGTGCCGGTAGTCGTGTCAATCTCGTTATCGGCCGTCAGCAGTTGGCCGGTTGCCAGCTTCTGCACGTCTGCCTGGTCATAGGCATCCACGGGTAGCTTCCTGTCAGCTTTCACCTTTTGCAACACTTGCGGCAGATCATTTTCAGGCAGCGTGAAATACACGGCGATCGGCTTGAACTGGTTGATGATCACAAGGTTGGTGGTATTGGCGGTGATAATGTTGCCCGGATCCACCAGCCGCAATCCAATGCGGCCGCTGATGGGCGACTGGATATAGCACCAGCTCAACTGCAACTGCGCGTTCTCAATCGCCGCTTTGTCTGATTCAATGGCGCCCTGATACTGGCCCTGCGTGGCCTCGTCGGCCTCCATCGATTCCTTTGAAACCACGCCCGCCGCGTAGAGCGCCTTGTAGCGTGCGTACTCGGCCTGAGCGTCCTTCAGCAGCGCTTCATCGTGCGCCAGCGTACCTTTCGCCTGGTCCACGGCGGCCTGGTATGGCCTGGGGTCGATCACCATGATCGTTTGCCCCTGTTTCACTTCCTGACCTTCAGTAAACTTCACGGGGAGCAATTGGCCGTTCACCCGCGCCTTCACCGTCACGCTCATGTAAGGCATCACCGTGCCCAGTGCCGTAAGGTAAATCGGCATCGGACGCTGGGCTACCGCCGCCACCTGCACAGGAGTCGGGCGGCTCAGCAATGCCTTTGCCTGCTGCGTGCTTGCCGCCACAGCCGCCTGGTGATTCTGGTAAATGTGCCACCCGAGGTAGCTCCCGCCGCCCAAAATCAACACGTAAATTAGAACGCGAATCCAGGGATTCATGCGATGGCGTGGCTCCGCCTGGTTGTCGATCTCGGATGGATGGATTTCCTGTGTGCCTTCAATGGACATGTTTTCGATTCCCGTCGTTTACTTTTCTTTCGAATGCCCGCTTGGGGGGCTCAAATGCGGTCAGGACCTGGAAAAAGTCGACAGCTCCGCCTACGTTTGTAGGGACGAAACAATTTCCTCAAAGGTTTCGTCCCTATGCGCCTGATAAGCGGAGCCGTTTCCGTCAATTTCGTATGAATCTCGCGTTCCCCTGAAAGAAGACGCGACAATTGTAAGCGAGCGAGGTAATCCCGGCACAATGCCGCCCCGGGCGGGGTCGCATTTTGACCATCATGAATTGGATGCTGTTAAACTCCTCCGCGTTAGTTCCGGCTGAACCTCAGGTCCAGGGAATACCGCGCCTTGAAACGCTTCGATCACTCCACCGAACAACAATCTGACTGCATCATCGCCAGAAAGGCAGCGTAAAGCAATGAAAGTGCTCATCTTCGGGGCAAGCGGCATGGTCGGCCAAGGGGTTCTTCGCGAGTGTCTGCTTAGCCCCGACGTTGAGTTGGTGGCCACCATTGGTCGGACCCCGGCCCCCAGTCCACTGCCCGGGTCGCAGCCAGCCGCCTGGCGCCAGATCCACCATTCCAATCTGAGCGATCTCACCGGCCTCCGGGCCGAACTTACAGGCTTCGATGCCTGCTTCTTTACGCTTGGCGTCTCGTCAAGCGGGATGAAGCAGGCCGATTATGAAGGCATTACTTATGGCCTAACCGTTTCCGCTGCCGAAACCCTCAGCAAGCTCAATCCGGGAATGGTGTTCATCTATGTCTCGGGCGCCGGTACCGACAGCACCGAAAAGGGGCGGGTAATGTGGGCGCGGGTCAAAGGCCGCACTGAAAATGCTCTTCTTCGCCTGCCCCTCAACGCTTTCATGTTCCGTCCCGGCATCATCCAGCCCCTAGACGGTATCCAGTCAAAAACTCCGTCGTACCGGCTCGGTTACACGTTGATGAAGCCGCTGCTTCCCGTTCTCCATTGGGCCTTGCCCCATCAGGTCCTCTCCACGCGCGAAATCGGCCGCGCCATGCTGGCAGTTGCCAGGCGAGGTTACGCGAAGCGGGTTCTCGAGACGAGGGACATTCGCGCCGTGGTTAACAGCACGCCCTAGCCCAGCGACTCCACCAGTCGGTTCATGCGCTCTTCCTGCTCTTCAATTGACTCCACAAGCTTGAATTGCGTCCGGCAACGGTCGAGGTTGTGACCCTCGCGGTGCACCTTGAAATACGTATCTCCGGACAGGTAGTCCGTAAGAAATCGCGTGCCGATCTCGAACGTAATCAATTTCCCCGAGAAGGCGAGCAGAGCCTTTTCTTCCCTGGTCAGGAATTCTCCCGCTGAACTCATGTAGCCGCGCACCAACGAATCAAACATCGGGAATTGCATCGTCACTTTTCTCAGGTCCCGCTCGTCTTCCATGGCCGGGCTCGTCGTTGTGCGCACCATGTCGCCAAAATCGTACGGCGCCAATCCCGGCATCACGGTATCAAGGTCGATCACGCAGATCCCGTCGCCTGTCGCATCGTCGAGCATCACGTTGTTGAACTTTGTGTCGTTGTGCGTTACCCGCTCCGGCAGCTTTGCGTCCAGCAGCACGGTTGCCATGGGTTTATGCGCGAGCGCGAAGTCAATCTCCGCTTTTGCCAGCGCTGCGCGCCCCGCTGTGTCCGCTGCAATGGCCTGCTCCAGCGCGCTGAATCGTCTCGGCGTGTGATGAAAATCCGGGATCGTGTCGTGCAGTCGCGGCGCCGGCAGCCCGGCCAGTTGTTGTTGGAACCTTCCGAAGGCTCGCCCAGCCTGGAAGGCCTGTTCCTTCGATTCCACTGCATCGTACGTGTGCGCCTTCTCAATAAAACGGTATGCGCGCCAATGGTTGCCTTCCGCATCCACATGCCATCCGCGCCCGTCCCGCGTCGGAATCAGCCGCAACGCACGCCGGCTCGAGTCCGGCTCCTCGGCAACAATCGTTGCCAGGTGCGCCGTCACCCGCTCCACGTTTTGCATCAGGGCTTCAGGGTTTTTGAAGATGTTGTGATTGATCCGCTGGAGGATGTTGCAAAACGGCGCGCCGCCATTCTTGAAAAATATACGGTAGGTGTCGTTGATGTGGCCGCTGCCGTAGGGTTCGGCCTCAATGAACTCGCCGTCTATCTCAAACGAGCGCGCCGCCGCGCTCACGTTCAACTCGCCTGTCATGGCCAAAGTCTTTCAGGATAAATACCGTCTTTCACCAGGCGTCGAATGCTCTCCACAACATGCCCGTGGTCTTCGCGGTAGGTGACGCCAAACCATGAGTCATTGCTGCGCAGCACCTTCACTTTCCCTTGGCCCGCAACCATAATCTCATTCACCGTGCTCGGAATGTAGCACTCTTTCTTCAGTTCCCCGCCATTCGCTTCAAGGAACTTTCTGAAGTGCTCCTTCAGTTGCCCGAAGACCTCCGGCGTAAATCCCCAAAAGTTCATTGACACCGGCTCATCCCCATTCAGCACCGTCACCTTGCCGTCGCCGTCCGTGTTCTTCGCCTTGTCTCCATCGCGGCCAATAGCGGTCAGTTCCGCAATCGCCTTCAGGTAGCCATCGTCGCTCACCTCGCAAACGCCGCGCGCCACTGTTCCAAAATCTGAGAGCGTATTGCGCAGAACAAATCCCACCATCGCATAGTCCTTTGAACCTGACTTGAGCTGCTCGGCCAGCACGCGATAGCTCTCCGCACCATAAAAGTCGTCGGCATTGATCACCGCGAACGGCTCGTGGATCACGTCCGCAGTCATCAAAATCGCCTGTGTCGTCCCCCATGGTTTCGTCCGCCCCGCCGGAACCTTGAACGGCGAAGGAATCTTGTCCAGTTCCTGGAAGACGTACTCCACGGCGATGCGCTTGTCAAAGCGCGAGCCCACCACTTCTTTAAATGGCTCCTCAATATCCTTGCGGATTACGAAAACCAGCTTGCCGAACCCGGCGCGCATGGCGTCGAAGATCGAGTAATCGATAATCGTCTCGCCGCTTGGGCCAACCGACTCAATCTGCTTCAAACCGCCATAACGGCTGCCCATGCCGGCGGCCAGTACAAGCAACGTGGGTGCATTCGCCTGACTCATCTACGTGCATCCTCCCTGAATTGTGCTTCTCTCGCATGGTAAAGCCCGAGACCTGGGTTGCGCATGACCCCCGTCACGTTGCCCCACCACCTCAGCCTTTATCCCCTTGTTCTCTCGGCCCCTGTTCCCTCAGTTCCCATCCCCGGTCAGATTAAACTGTCACAGGAGCCGAACATGAAACTTGGGTTGGGGCTTTACCGGCATATGCTTAACGATGAGTACTACTCCTTCGCCGTACAGTCTGGTTGTACGCATGCGATTGTGCACCTGGTTGACTACTTCCAGCAGGGCGAAACGAACCCGAACCAGAATCAGCCCACCGGCGGCAAAGATAAGCCCTGGGGCGTGGCCGGTGACCCTGACAAACTCTGGACGGCCGCCGAACTTGTCCAACTGCGCAAACAGGTGGAATCTGCCGGGCTCAAACTTGAAGGTATTGAGAACCTCGATCCGGCCCACTGGCACGACGTTTTGCTCGACGGCCCTAAACGGTCCCAGCAGATCCAGAACGTGCAGTCCATCGTGCGCGCCATGGGCGAAGCGGGCATCGGCACCCTCGGCTACAACTTTTCAATCGCCGGGGTTTGCGGCCGCGTCTCCGGCCGGTTTGCCCGTGGCGGCGCCGAGTCAGTCGGCATGGACGGCCCCGTGGACACGCCCATCCCCAACGGCACTGTCTGGAACATGATTTACGACCAGAACGCCCCCGCCGGCTTCCTGCCCTCCATCTCCCACGACGAGCTCTGGCGCCGGCTCCAGCGTTTCCTTGAAGAGGTGCTGCCTGTCGCCGAAAAAGCCGGGGTCCGCCTGGCCGCGCACCCGGACGATCCGCCGACGCCCACCATGCGCCGCCAGCCGCGTCTCGTTTATCAGCAGGCCATGTACCAGCGCCTCATCGACATCTCTCCCAGCCCCAGCAACATGCTCGAGTTCTGCCTGGGCACTCTGGCTGAGATGACCGAGGGCAATCTCTACGAAACTGTGCAGCAGTACAGCGCCCAAAAACGCCTGGCCTATGTTCATTTCCGCAATGTCGCGGGCAAGGTGCCCGACTATCACGAGACCTTTATCGACGATGGCGACGTGGACATGCTGCGCATCATGGGCATCCTCCACCGCAACAAATTCGAAGGCGTTCTCATTCCCGACCATAGCCCCCAGATGACCTGCACGGCTCCCTGGCACGCGGGAATGGCCCATACGCTGGGCTTCATGCGTGCCGCCATCATGGCTCTCGATCGCGGCTTCGACCCGGAAAAGCATCCTGCACCTGTTCTCGCAAGCGCCAGTAAATAAGACGGTTATACTCGCGCAGTTTCTGATTTCTGCCCGATCGGAAAGGAAAAATTCCCCTGATACTCGAAAAATTCAACTTGAAAGACAAGGTCGCGCTGGTTACCGGCTCGTCGCGCGGGCTCGGAGCGGCCATCGCTATTGCCCTGGCTGAAGCAGGCGCAAAAGTTGCCCTTCACGGCTCGACGACTGCTCCGGCGGCCACGCAAAAGCGCATTGCCAAAACAGGCCATGAATCCATTGGTCTCATCGGCGACGTGGGCGACGCCCAAGTCTGCGCGCGCCTGGTTGAAGAAACCGTTCAGCACTTCGGCACCATCGACATCCTGGTCAACAACGCGGGAATCATCCGCCGCGCGCCTGCCGCCGTCCACTCTGAAGAAGACTGGAAAGCCGTCATCGACGTGAACCTTTCCAGCGTCTTTCGCCTCACCCAGCACGCCGGCCGGCCCATGCTGGCCAAAGGGTCTGGAAAAATTATCAACATCGCCTCCCTGCTGACCTTTCAGGGCGGCATCAACGTGCCCTCCTATGCCGCAGCCAAAGGCGGCGTCGGCCAGCTGACCAAGGCCTTCGCCAACGAGTGGGCTGCAAAAGGCGTCAACGTGAACGCCATTGCGCCCGGCTACTTTGCGACGGACAACACTGAGGCGCTCCAGAACGATCCGGAGCGCGCCCGGCAGATCCTCGAGCGCATCCCGGCCGGTCGATGGGGCGACCCTGAAGACCTGGCCGGCGCCGCCGTTTTTCTGGCCTCCGCCGCAAGCAATTACATCCACGGCCACGTGCTGGTGGTCGACGGCGGTTGGATGAATCGGTGAGGAAAGCAGCTTCTAGCTTCTAGCTTCTAGCTTCTAGCTTCTAGCTCCTAGCTACGGGCTCCCGGCGCGAGCTTTCAGCTTTCAGCCTTCAGCTTTGGGTTTCGGTGTTGACGGGCCGGAAGCTGCGGACCGATTGCCAAGGCGAAGGTGTGCGGATTTGGCGAATATGTGGCCTTCTATTTCCGTGCGAAAAATGCGCTTCACAGAAACTGTGCACCTGCTCGGCGGGGGCGTTTTCGGCGATTTCGCCCCCCTGTGGGTGGGCGGATTGACCAAATTTTTGAGAGCGTGCGAAAAGCACCTTGCGGAGCATGGCGAAAAATCCGTGAACGGAGCCGCGCGTGGTGGCATTTATGGCCAAAATCTGCGAATTTTGAGTGTTTTTCGCGTTTTTTTCGCGTTTTTTTGCGTGTTTCTGTGTGCCTAAATTTGTGGGAATGGCAGGGTTCCGCGAATTGGGAGCGGAAAGGCTCGAGGGGCTTGTTCGTTCCCAGGTCCCTCCGCCGCGGCGGACGAGGGGCATGGGGCATGCGGCCGGTACTTCCGTAAGGTGATATGGCTCACGTTGGGTCCGGTTTGGCGGTGATACGACCGGAACGCCGTGGCGGTGTGCTTTTAATCGGGCAGGTTCAACACTTCGATTCCCTTTTCCCCGAAATAAACATCGCCGGGGCCGAGCCTCACCAGCAAGCTGGAACTCTCGCCCAGCATGTCATGCGGCAGGTCCTTCTTAATTCGCGATAGATATGCCGGAGTAAATATTTGATCCCATTGGGCGGAGAGTTCCGCTGGTGTGCGGATCGTCCTGCGCTTGTGTCGTGCATTCACCCGCAGAGGGAAATGCGTGTACTTGGCTGCTTCTTTGCGATTGCCTGAGAGCACTGCTAAGCGCCATTTGCGCACAATTGACTCAAAATCCATGTCACTCAGATCGGTGATGGAAGCATAGCTACGGCTTTCCGAATTCAGCCCCGTACTCTGCCCCATTGTAAGAAATCCCAAGTCAACCTTCTCAACCCTCCCGTTGTTCTGGCGGGTTCCGACGAGGCCCACAGAATTATGAAAACTCAATCTTTCGCCATGTTCGCTGCCGTTGCTCTTGAATCGAAAGTTAAACGATGAACCGTCCGCACCGGAAATCACAATCCGCCCGTCGCTTATAGCGCCAGTGATCGGAATGTCTCGAAGGTCTTCGGCAATGAAATAGTAACCACCCGTGATCGTCTCCTGCTTTACCTCAATGGTCATCCCTGCCTGCGTTGCCCCTAACGTGCCCTCGCACTGCACTACAAGAATGCCCTCTGATGTCTGCGCGTTCAGCGGCACTCCAAAGACCGCTTCCATGGCCAAACACAGCCACGTGAGGCAGAGGCAAGAGAAAAAGTTCGGTTGCTTCATGGTTGCCATACTAATCCGGTCCAGAGCCTGTTTTGCTCCGGTTGACGGTGAGGGGGTCGAAGAACTGTTGCATGAAGGTATTGTGGGATCATGCCTCCGCGCCCTTTCGAGATTGTGCCGCAGCGTGGGTAAGGTCATCGGGGACAAATCAGTCCCCGGTCCCCGAAAGCGAGGGACCGGGGGCACCCGGCGGCTGAGCGTTACTCAACTCTTGCGTGGCCCTCTTGTCGAGATATCGGCTCTTATGAAGTTGATGCCTTCGAGAACGGCGGGAAATGTCTGCTCGATAGCGGCTGAGTAGGGAATGTACTCCAGCGTTCCGAAGATTCCTTTTTCGAACGTTGCGCCTTCTTCAATCAGGAGGACTATCCAAAGTTCGCGAGAATTTGCGTCGGTTATCTCATCCCGAATCCACTTGGATTCCCCGGCCTTGGTGATGACCGCGACAAGGAAATCCACATCGGCTCTGAGCCTTCCTTTGACCTTGTCTTCGATTCTGCGGGGTTCGAACTCTTCGCCGGTCAGGAACTCAATATGCACGGCTGCCAGCAAGCGTTTAAGTCGATTCACCTGCGCGACAGTTTCTGGGTCGTCGAACTTGAAGGAGATGAAACACTTCGGGTTGTTCCCCGCGGCCTTTGCTGCTTTCTCTAGCGCCACGACTCTAGTCTCGATGGTCTCGACGTAGCTTACGAATTTGTCTTTCGGCGGTACTGTCTGCTCGAGGCCGAGGGAAGCAACGATCATCTCCAGGCATTGAAAGGCCGCCTCGGTGTGCGCGTAAATTGTGAACAACTCTCCTTCATATGCCGCATTGAATGAGAGAGAGACCTCGCGATAAGATTTGTCCTGCGCTTTGGCATCCAGGCTAAAGTCGATTTTGCTGAGATCGACGAGTGGCCGAAGGCTCTCTGCGCCAAGCCAAACAGTCTCTTTCACGCCGGGGCTCGGGGTACGCGTGTGTCCAACCTGCATCGTGAAGTCGGGTCCCAGCACTGAGCCGATCGCCCTCTCGCATACGTCCTTGAGTTCCCCGATCCGCAAGGTTTTCGGCTTGAAGTGCAGGTAAGCTTCCATATCTTTCTAGAGAATAGCACCGGCTTGGGTTCGTCCCGAGGGCCTTATTATCGCGGGTGATGTGGCGGGATTTGCTCTGCGCCAACGAGGTTCCGGTTGGTTTGTCGCCCACCCGGAAGTTATCGTGATTTCGCAGGCACGAAAATTGTCCGGCGACCACCATGGATGAGAGACAACCGCAGATCCTTCGACTCCCTGCGGTCGCTCAGGATGACAGCGCGTCGGGGGTGCGAAAATTGTGCCGATTTGGATCGCTGGCGTATCGTCGCCTACTCGGAAATTACTCATCTGTAAGCATTCTGGATCGGCAGGGTCCTTTGTACCGGCCAATCATTTATTTGAAGGCCCCAAACGGAGCTGGTGGCGGCAGCAAACCGGTATGACGGGTGGCGGCAAAGCGCTATATCCAGCAGCACGGAGGTTCTTTTGGAGATTTGGTGGTTGGAAAGCTGGAGGGGGAGTTGGTTCTTTCCGACTCATCCGCGATGAGACCGCGGATGAATGGGGCACGAAGATTCTTTTGGAGATTTAGTGGTTGGAAGGGCTCGAGGGGGAGTTGGTTCTTTCCCACTCATCCGCGATGAGACCGCGGATGAATGGGGCACCGAGATTCTTTTGGAGATTTGGTGGTTGGAAAGGCTCGAGGGGGAGTTGGTTCTTTCCCACTCATCCGCGATGAGACCGCGGATGAATGGGGCACCGAGATTCTTTTGGAGATTTAGTGGTTGGAAGGGCTGGAGGGGGAGTTGGTTCTTTCCCACTCATCCGCGATGAGACCGCGGATGAATGGGGCACCGAGATTCCTTTGGAGATTTAGTGGTTGGAAGGGCTGGAGGGGGAGTTGGTTCTTTCCCACTCATCCGCGATGAGACCGCGGATGAATGGGGCACCGAGATTCTTTTGGAGATTTGGTGGTTGGAAAGGCTCGAGGGGGAGTTGGTTCTTTCCCACTCATGGACTAAAGGGCGGTCCGCGAATTGGGAGCGGAAAGGCGCGTGGGGAAGTCGGTCCGTTCCCCGGTCCCCAAAGGCGAGGGACCGGGGGCACCCGCTTCCTCATCCCATCCCAGCCTCAAAAACAAGAACGCGCCGAGGATGGAGCGCCCGGCATCCGACTCATCGCAATGAGGCTGCGATGAATTGGGGCGTCCGGTCGTTTTCGTGGATCGAGCTTAAGAGACAAGAGAGGAGGAGACGCTGTGTTGCTTGGCGGGGCGGAATATAATTTTTGCGCAGTTGGAGGTTCGAAATGTCCAGCAACACTGCGGAAGTTCACTCGGTTCTTGCATCAATCAATGCGGCGTGGCTTGAAGGCCACCCTTCGACGATGGTCGAGTATCTGCATCCCGGAATCACCATGGCCCTCCCGGGGTTCAAGCAGTCCATCGCGGGCCGGGAAATCCTGGTCAACAGTTTTGAAGAGTTCTGCGCCAACGCGAAAGTGCTCGAGTACGAGGAGAGCGATGAGCACATTGATGTGGTCGAGGGCTGCGCCATCGCTACGTTCCAGTTCAAGATGACGTATGAGCGCGCAACCTATCGTGAGGTCTCGAAGGGGCGCGACATGTGGGTTTTCGAGAACCAGTCCGGGCGATGGATCGCGGTCTGGCGTGCAATGCTTGAATTATCGGCTGAGCGTACGCAACTGAACTAGTTTGGTGTCTCGGAAATTCGTTGAACAATTGGATGGATCAAATTGGTTGGAAAAAGACAGACCGCAGGGGCTAAACGGGCTGCGGAAAAACTCGGAATGGATAGCGACAAATGGAAAGCCGTCCCTCAGGGCCTAAAGGCCATCTTGATTTTATTGCGTTCATGGCACGGATAAATCCGTGCCCTTTCAAAACAGCGCAGCGCCTTCAACTTTTTCCGCAACCATCTAAATCCCATTGATTTTATTGGCGTTGTACGGCACGGCTGAATCCGTGCCCTTTCAAAACAGCGCGACCTCAGGAGTCTTTTCGCAGCCTGTAAAGCTGTGCCCTTTCAAAGCCGGTCGATGGTCAATGCGAAGATGCTTTAGGTCGCACCGCCGTGCACCAGGCTGTACACCAAAGCGAACCGTCGGCCGCTGGCTGGCGAATGGTGGGCAGGAATTCTATAAATTATCAGGGGAACCATGACCGAAAGCCGAGTAGTCTACACAGCCACCGACGCTACACCTACATCCATACCTGAGCCTGGCATGGTGCGCCAGGTGCTGGCGTACAACCCGCACTTGATGCTGGTCCGCCACAATTTTCAAAAGGGCTGGGTCGGCGCTCGTCACAGGCATCCCCATCACCAGATGGTCTATGTGGTGAAGGGCCACATCGTTTTTGAGGCGGAAGGCAAGAGCTGGGACTTGCGCGCGGGCGACAGCGTGGTGGTCGATGGGGATCTGGACCATCAAGCCTCGGCGCTTGAAGACTCAGAAGTACTGGACATCTTCACGCCCTATCGCGAAGACTACGCCAAGTAATACGCTGGTGCGTCGCCGATTCAGGAGGTTGGGTTACACATGAAATCTCGTTTCGCTGCATTCTTCGCGCTCGCACATTCTCTCCGCCAGCGCCTTTGCGCAGTCGCCCGTGATCAACGGAATCGCGCACGTTGCCTATCGCGTCAGCGATCTCGACAAGGAAGTCGCGTTCCTTCAGAAGCTGGGCTATCAGGAGTCCTTCGGATTTACCGACGGTGCCGGAAAAACCACTGAGGTCTTCATCAAGATCAACGACCGCCAGTTCTTTGAGGTCTATCCCCAGACCGACGCGGCGCAGAAGCTGGGCTGGATGCACGTCTGTTACGAGTCCGGCGACATCGATGGGCTCTACGCCGCACTGGTCGCCCACGGCCTGAAGCCCACGCCCGTTCGCAAAGCCGGCGCCGGCAACATGCTCACCACCATGAACGATCCCGAAGGCCGCACCACCGAGTTCACCCAGTACATGCCCGGTTCCCGGCACACGCTCGACAAGGGATTGCACCTGGGCGAGCATCGCATCTCCGATCAACTCCTCGGCTTCTCGCTTCCGGTGCCCGATCTCGATGCTGCCAGAAAGTTCTACGTTGGCGGCCTGGGCTTCGACGCCCGCGACGGCAAGAATGGCCTGCGCCTTTCCATCCCCGGCGCTCCTGATGCACGCATTCAAATTCGCTCCCGTCGCCGCCGACACCACCCCCGAAACGCTCTTCAGCGTGCCCGATGCCGCGAAGGCGCTTCAGCAACTCCAGGCGGCGGGTCTTCAGGCAAGGCAGGACCGCAATCGCGTCCTCGTCAGCGACCCCGACGGAAATGTTCTGGTGTTTGTAGCGCCGCGCACAGAATAGTGCTCTCCCGCTCAATCAGGCAGGGGTGCGCACCCGCACAGGTCTTCATCCGTGGAGTGAAGGACTTCACCGTCAGGCGGGCAAGCTCGGCAATCAGTGATGCGCCGTGTGCTGCTCCATGGCCTTTTCCTGCACGAACAGCTCAGCCAGTACCTTCTCAGGGCAGATGTGGTGGGCTTCCACCCCATCCAGCTCCTGTTCGCTCTGAACGCAGGAAGCCACCGTCATAAAGCAGTCGAGGCAGCGCGTGTTGTAACTGCCGTTATCGTTTTGGGTGCGGCTGTACATAGGATCCGGGGGTGCTCCAAGTGTCCTACGATCCTAGCCTCAGTTGAATTTTTTCGGTCGTGACACACATCACCCGCGGATGTGATATTTCGGCCGCTGCTTCTTCTTCGCTATGGCCGAAGAATTTTCGCCACGAGAAAGATCGCTCAGTTCGTCAGTCCCTGGTTCGGGTTGCGCCGCAACTGCCAGCATGTGCTCTCACCGCTTTGCGGAAAAAGCGAGATCGAGCACGGCTGATCCAGCGTACCCAGGTAGTCGTACTCTGACTTGCGCCCTTTCAGCGGAATCGTGACATACCGGTTCACGGTGACCTTCGATTGCGGCGATCCGCGCAGATGGTAAACCGTGAGGTCGCCCGCATACAGGACCAAGAACACCGCCGCCAGCCCACCCGCCACGCGCAACAGCCACTTCAACAAGAATAGAAACAAAACTCAGCCTTTCTCGAGCATCCTCGGCGTTGCCTTCAACGCCACGCCGGTCAGTTGTCTCCGGCTCGCTTCCAATAGAGTACCTGCCAACTCCGCGGCAGCCTGCTCCGGTCCCAGCCCCTCGGTGCGAATGTTTGAGATGCAATTCCGTTCGGCATCGGTGCGCCCCGGCCGCGGCGCCCATGTCATGTAAGCGCCCAGCGAATCGGGCGAGCTCAATCCGGGCCGCTCGCCAATCAGCACCACCACAATCGCCGCGCCCAGCGCCTGGCCAATCTCGTCGCCAATGGCCACTCGTCCTTGTTCCACAATGCAGATGG
This sequence comes from uncultured Acidobacteriaceae bacterium, assembly GCA_963765025.1. Taxonomy (GTDB): domain Bacteria; phylum Acidobacteriota; class Terriglobia; order Terriglobales; family Acidobacteriaceae; genus Telmatobacter. Next base: position 33,778 of record CAVXVM010000039.1, read on the forward strand.
GCGCGAGCCGCCAGTGCGAAAGACGCGGAAGCAGCTCCTGGATCAAAGCCGGCGCATGCCGCTCCACGGCGAGGGCGGAAAGTCCATCAGCGATCACCAGTGCCAGTACCCGTTCACCACTCGGCGCTTTCCCCTCAGGCATTGCGCGACTCTCCGCGTCGAGCTTCCGTCCAAGGTCAGGCCGCTTCAGATACGTTGCCCGATCTTGAGCCTCCGATCGCAAACGCAGGACCTCTACGCCGCAGATCTCGCCGACAGTTTTCGCCAGCCAGCCCGCATCCAGCCGCGCATGCACCGCATCGCGAGCTCGCGCGTGCGCAAGCTGAAAGTCCAGCAGGTCGCGCGTCTCAAGGCTCACTCCGGTGCGGCTCAATCCAACCCGCGCTGGGGTATACCGACGCAACACCGCGCCAACATCTTCTCCTTCGCCCGGCTTCGCAAGCAGGCTCATGCCTTCAATAACCTCTCGGGCCGCTGGGCTTCAGCCGCCAGCCGCAGAAAATTCTCGCCCGCTAACCACCGCTCGAACTCCGGCGCAGCCTTCAAGCCCAGAACCCGCCGCGCGTAAAGCGCATCGTGAAAGCTGGTGCTCTGGTAGTGCAGCATCACGTCGTCCGCGCCGGGAACGCCCATCACGTAATTCACGCCCGCCACGCCGAGCAGCGTCAGCAGAGCATCCATGTCGTCCTGGTCGGCCTCGGCGTGGTTGGTGTAGCAAACGTCGCAACCCATGGGCAGTCCCAGCAGCTTCCCGCAGAAATGATCTTCCAGCCCGGCGCGCACAATCTGCTTTCCGTCGTACAAATACTCCGGCCCGATGAACCCCACCACCGTGTTCACCAGCATCGGCTCATAGTGCCTCGCCATGCCGTAGGCCCGCGCCTCGAGCGTCTGTTGGTCAACACCATGGTGCGCATTCGCCGACAGCGCCGAGCCCTGCCCGGTCTCGAAGTACATCACGTTCTGTCCCGTCCGGCCATCCGCGCAAACTGCGCCGCGCTTCAACGCGCGCCCCGCCTCGTGCGCCTCCCGCAACAACGCAAGCGTCACGCCAAAGCTGTTGTTGGCAGCCTCGGTTCCGGCGATCGACTGGAAAATCAAATCGACCGGCGCCCCTGCCTCAAGCGCCGCCATCTGCGTGGTCACATGTGCCAGCACGCAACTTTGCACAGGAATCTTGAACCGCTCTCGCAACGTATCGATCATGCGCAGCAGCTTTCCCGTCACCGCTGCGTCGTCTCCTGCCGGATTGATCCCGATCACCGCGTCGCCGGACCCCATCAGCAGCCCATCCAGAATCGATGCGGCAATTCCCATCGCGTCATCTGTCGGGTGATTCGGTTGCAGCCGCGCGCTCAATGTTCCCCGCAGACCAACCGTCGTTCTGAACTGCGTGACGACACGGATCTTGGCGGCCGCTGCAATCAGGTCCTGCACGCGCATCAGTTTGCTCACGGCCGCGGCCATTTCCGGCATAAGCCCCGGCGCCAATGCAGCCAGGCTCTCCTGCGTAGCCTCGTCTGAAAGCAGCCAATCCCGCAGCTCGCCCACCGTCAACGAGCGTACCGGCGTAAACGCCGCCTCATCGTGCGTGTCCACAATCAGCCGCGTAACATCGTCGCTCTCATAAGGCACCACCGCCTCATTAAGAAAATGCGTCAAGGGCAAATCGGCCAGCGCAAACTGCGCTGCCACCCGCTCCTCTGCTCGACTCGGCCGCCAGCCCTGCCAGCACGTCGCCGCTTCGCAAGGGCGTAGCCTTGGCCAGCAACTCTCGCAAGCTGTCAAAGGTGTAGCGCGTATTGCCGATGGAATGGGCGAAGCTCATGCAACTGGTCTTAGCCTATCCGAGTTTTGGTGGATTCCGCGCGACCGGTGGTTAAGATTCAACCAGGGAAGCTACGGGAGCGGGTCGCGGCGCACCTTCCGGCATCACCAGCTTCTGCGGCGCGCAGCAGGCGCGGTCGAGCTTTGCCCGGTCGGCCTCCATCTGCCTGTCATTCTTAAGGGCCGCCAGCGCAGCAGCAAGAATCGAAGCAGCCGCCTCATCGGCTTGCGGCAACATTCTGTAGTGCATCCACTTGCCCTCGCGCCGCGCCGTCACCAGCCCGGCCTTGCGCAGATAGGCGAGGTGCCGAGAGATTTTGGGCTGACCCTGGCGCAGAATCTCAACGAAGTAGCAGACGCACACCTCGCGCCCGCCAATCAGGTTGAGCAGGCGCAGCCGCGTGGGATCCGCAAGGGCGGCAAACAGCGCGGCTATGTCCACCGATTTTGACCCTCGAATCACATCGTCATTATATCCGCATTGACAAATATGAGCGCTCGGCATATATTTGCTTAAGCGAATATGAGGCGCTGAGAAATGACGACAAACGCGATCGCACAGAATTCAGACAAAGAGTCCGTCCAGAAAACCGTCAAGGAAAAGTACGGCGCGGCCGCCCGCCAGGTACGCGACACAACCACGTCCGCCTGCTGCACTCCGGCCTTCTCGTGCTGCGATCCCATCACCACCAACCTCTATGGCGATGCAGAAAAAGGCGCGTTGCCCGCCAAGGCCGTGCAGGCCTCGCTTGGTTGCGGCAATCCCACTGCACTTATCGAACTCAAGCCCGGAGAAGCGGTTCTCGATCTCGGTTCCGGCGGCGGCATCGATGTGTTGCTCTCGGCCCGGCGCGTGGGGCCCACCGGCAAGGCCTACGGCCTCGACATGACCGACGACATGCTCGCCCTTGCCTGCGAGAATCAGCGCCAGGCCGGCGTCGAGAACGTCGAGTTCCTCAAGGGCGAAATCGAAAGCATCCCACTCCCCGACAACTCAGTCGATGTCGTCATCTCCAACTGCGTCATCAATCTCTCTGCCGACAAGGAACGCGTTCTCCGCGAAGCCTTCCGCGTGCTCAAGCCCGGTGGCCGCTTTGCCGTTTCCGATGTGGTCGCCCGCGGCGAAGTGCCCGATGCGGTGCGCGAAAGCATGGCTCTCTGGGTTGGCTGCATCGCTGGAGCTCTTGAAGAAAATGAGTACACCGCCAAGCTGGCGAAGGCAGGTTTCACGGCCATCTCCGTCGAGCCTACGCGAATCTACTCCATCGAAGACGCGCGCCGCTTCCTTGAAGATGCCGGTGTCGACGTGGATGCAATCGCTCCTCAGGCTGAGGGAAAACTGATGAGCGCCTTCGTCCGCGCCACCAAGCCCGCACGCTCTTGCTGCGGCCCCACCTGCTGCTCAAACTAAACCACGAGCATCGAGGCTCGATTTATGCAAAAGCCGTACAACGTCCTCATTCTCTGTACAGGAAACTCTGCCCGAAGCATCATCGGCGAGGCGCTCTTCAATACGATGGGCGCCGGCCGCTTTAAAGCCTATAGCGCAGGCAGCCATCCTACTGGCCGCGTAAATCCCTTGGCCATCGAACAGGTGCGCTCGCTCGGTTATCCCGCCGAAAACCTGCGCAGCAAGAGCTGGGACGAGTTTGCCGCCCCCGGCGCGCCTGCGCTCGACTTCGTCGTCACCGTTTGCGACAAGGCTGCCGGTGAAATGTGTCCACTGTGGCCCGGTCAGCCCATTACGGCGCACTGGGGCTTTCCCGATCCCGCTGCCGTTGAAGGAACTGACGACGAAAAGCGCGCAGCCTTCGCACAGACTGTCCGTCAGATTCGCAATCGCGTGCAGCTCTTCCTCAGTCTCCCTCTCGAAACCCTCGACGGTCTGGCAATTCAGAAGAACATGCGCGCCATTGGCCAGCAGCCGCTTTAAAGGAGCCGCACCTTGAGTTCAAATCCGCAAATCTGCTGTCCCACTCCACTGCCAGGCCGCGCATCGCAACTGTCGTTCGTCGACCGCTACCTTACCCTCTGGATCTTTCTGGCTATGGCGGTCGGCGTTGCGCTCGGCCGCTTTGTGCCCGCGTTTCCCGTTTATCTTCAGCGTTTCCAGGCCGGCACTACCAATATCCCTATCGCCGTCGGCCTCATCCTGATGATGTATCCGCCGCTTGCCAAGGTGCAGTACGAGCGCCTCGGCGAAGTCTTCCGCAATCGCCGCATCCTCGGCCTCTCTCTTATTCAGAACTGGCTCATAGGCCCGGTGCTCATGTTCGTACTCGCTGTGGTTTTTCTTCGCGGATACCCCGAGTACCGAACTGGACTCATCCTCATCGGTCTCGCCCGCTGCATCGCCATGGTGATCGTGTGGAACGAGCTGGCGCGCGGCGACACCGACTACGCCGCCGGTCTGGTTGCCTTCAACAGCGTCTTCCAGGTGCTTTTCTACAGCGTCTATGCCTGGTTTTTTCTTGCCGTGCTTCCGCCGCTGGTCGGCCTCAAGAGCGTGGTTGTCGACATTCGCATGAGCCAGATTGCGCAAAGCGTCTTCATCTATCTCGGCATACCCTTTCTCGCCGGCATGATCACGCGTTATCTGCTGCTCAAGGTCAAAAGCCGGGAGTGGTATCAGGCCCGCTTCATCCCCGCCATCAGCCCGCTCACGCTCGCAGCACTGCTCTTCACCATCGTGGTCATGTTCAGCCTGAAGGGCAATCTCATCGTCCAATTGCCTCTCGATGTGCTGCGGATCGCAGTCCCGCTACTGATTTATTTCGTCATCATGTTCTTCGTCAGCTTTTGGATGGGCCGCAAGGTCGGCGCCGATTACTCCAAAACGGCCACGCTTTCCTTCACAGCCGCCAGCAACAACTTCGAACTCGCCATTGCTGTTGCCGTAGCAGTCTTCGGCCTCAACTCAGGAGCCGCCTTCGCCGCCGTCATCGGCCCATTGGTCGAAGTCCCCGCCCTCATTCTTCTGGTCCAGGTCTCACTTCGCCTGCAGAGGCGCTGGTTCTCCGCGGATGCTCCCGAAGCACTCGAATCGCCTAACCCATAAACGCAAAACGGGCCACCCCGAAGGCTGGCCCTCCACTACCTCTCAGTAGCTTCTAGAAGTGGTTGCATAAATGCCAGCCAACCAATGCAGAACATCCCTCAGGGGCTAAAGCCCCAGGTTTTATGCGCTTTCTGCGGCACCCTTCGACTGCGCTCAGGGCAGGCTTTAAAGCCGTGCCCTTTCAAAACCCGATTTATGCAACCAGTTCTAGAACTTTACGCTGGCTGCACGTGGCGATATGCCGCTCAGCTCCGCGGCTCGCGCTTCGGCATACGCTGCAGCTCCCATCAACGCTGTCCGGCTCTCCAGAATTACCCGCACAGGCATGTTTACCAGCAACTGGCTCAGCCGTCCCTTGTCAACAAACGCCTTCATGAACGTGCCGTCTTTCAGCTTCTCCAGGATGCGAGGGGCAATGCCTCCGCCAACGTAGATGCCGCCCACTGAAAGTACCTTCAGCGCCAGGTTGCCCGCCTCGGCCCCATAGGCCGAAACAAACATGTCCATCGCCTTTTCGCAGATTTCGCTTTTTGCTGCCAGGGCAAGCTCGGTGATCACGGCGTTCGGATCTTCATCCGCAATCCGCTTCGCCAGCGACGCCGGTTCGTCCAGGCCGCGCACCTCGCGCAGAAACTCGTAGCAGTTGGTCAAACCCTGCCCGCTGACTACGCGCTCAAAGCTGCAGCGGCCGTTGTACTTCTGCTTCAAGAAGCGCAGCAGGTCGATCTCGTCTTCATTGCGCGGCGCAAAATCCGAGTGCCCGCCTTCTGAGGGGTAGGGAACATAGTCCCGTCCGTCCCAGATCATGAAGGCTTCGCCGAGGCCGGTACCCGCCGAAATCAGGGCGCGATTGCCAATCTGCTGTGCATCGCCTTCACTCAGCGTGTACACCTGGTCGGCGCTCAGCTCCGCAATTCCGTATCCATTGGCCTGCAGATCGTTGATCAGAAAGATGTAATCGATCTTCAAGTCCGCTGCGAGCTGGCGGCTGTCCAGCGTCCACGGCAGGTTGGTGAGCCGCAGCCTTCCATCCCGTACCGGCCCCGGTACCCCGAAGCACGCTGCCGTCACCTTCTCATTCACCACGAACTCGCGAACAATCTCTTCGAGTCCCGAATACTCCTTGGCCGGATACTGCTTATCGCGGGAGTGCTTCAGATTTCCATCTACAAAGTCATACAGCGCCAAGCTAACCTTGGTGCCGCCTACATCACCCGCGAGAATCATCCTTCCCTCTCTATCCAACCGCAGCCGTCGTCGTCCGTTGCCGGCAAAAGTGAGGCTGCATGCTTGTCCAGGAACAACGTAAGTATACCGCTCGCAGGCCTGATCAACTGGCTCGGCAAGCGCTCCACATCCTTCGGGCCGGTCAGTACCTCTTTTAGAATCATTGCCTTATCGGCGCCGCTAATCAGGAAGAAGACAGAGTTGGCGCGGTTGATCACGGGCCAGGTCAGCGTGATGCGCCATGCGTCCATCTGCGGCACGTGATTGGCCGTCACCAGCCGGCTCATCTCGTGCAAAGCCTCTGTACGCGGGAAGAGCGACGCCGTGTGCCCATCCGGGCCCATCCCCAGCGCGATCAGGTCGAACCGGGGCCGCTCCGCCCCCTCGAGCTTGAAGCTGTTGCGCAATTCTGACTCGTACCGCGCCGCGGCTTCTTCCGGAGGTAGCTCTCCTTCCATCCTGTGAATCTGATCGGCGCGCAACGGAACCCGATCCAGCAGCGTCTCGCGGGTCATCCGGTAGTTGCTCTCCGCGTCCTCCGGTGGCACGCACCGTTCATCCACCCAGAAGAGCTCCAGCTTGTCCCACGGCATGCGCCCACGCCACGGCTGGCCTGGGTCGCCCATCAGCTCAAAGGCAGCCTTTGGCGTTGACCCTCCGCTGATGGCGATGCGCGCAAATCCCCGCGCCGACACTGCCTCTTCGGCCATCTCCACAAAATATTGCGCCGCTCTCCGCGCGAGTGCCCCAGCGTCCGGCTCCACGTAGTAGATGATTTTCAGGCTTTGGCCCATTCGACCCTCTCTCCAATCTCTACTCTACTTGGGACCGCTCAGCCATGAGCTTCGATGAATGAAGATGTCGCAAATCCTGCAACAGGAATTTCCGTTCGAATCCATCAAAGCCAAACACTGCCGTCCGCGCCACGACAACGCGGCAGGCAGCCCAGCCACTGCGTGCATTGGGCGCCGGTTCTACTTCTTGGGGGGCGCGCCCGGTTGTTGCTGCTGGGCAGGCAGATTCTGTCCGTTATAGATGATGGTGCTGGTTGAGCCGAAGCGTTTGTAGTCAGAGTACTTGACGGTGTCGCGGATGTGAACGTCCTGAGACATGTAGCCGTTGCCGCCGGAGAAGTGGAGAATCCCCTCACCCTTGGTGTAGACCGGGAACCAATAATGCCCATCGACCTGCTCGCGCCAGGTCATGAAGGGCGGATGCAGGTCTTCGCTTCCCTTGCGGGTGTCGTCGGGAACCATGCGGCCGTTGGTGACCACGATCTGCAAATCGGTTGCATCCACCCAGATGCGGCCCAGGAAGTAGCGCTTCTTCTTCTCGATGATCTTGGGGCTGACTTCAAAGACGTAGCAGTCCACCTCGTCCACCTTTTGCCTGCCGACATACTTTACGTCGTACTGGGTAATGTCCTCGGTGGTGAGCACAAAGGGATAGCCGTGGGAGATGTCCTGCAAGTCCGATGGCGACATCATGACACGCTCAAGGGTGCTGCCGGGGGCAAACACAACTTTCTCAGTGCGGCGGCCCTCGGAGTCAAAGATGACGTCGTCCACTTCGTACCATTCGCCGTCGACCTTGTTGTCGTCGTCGAGGGTTTGGACGCGGGCGTAGCGGCGATAGGTGTAGTGGTTAAGCGCGTCCTGAAATTCGCTTTCCTTTGCGGCAAATTGCTTGATGATCTGCTCGGGAGGCGTGGGGGGGTCAGAAACGTCCATGCGGCCGAAGCCTGAGTCGAGCGGCATGGGCTCGAAGCTGTCTTTGCTCTGGGCGTTCGCGGCCAGAGCGCACCCGCAGGCAGCCATCAATACCAGGACCGTCCGCAGATACAACTGAAATCGGCTCTTCAAATTGGGTTTACTCCTTGCGGTCGTCGCCACCGAACTTGTTAAGGCAGGGGAGAATCGGGCCACTTTTGCACTCTGCTGCAACTTTAGACGCATGGACCGGCCCCAGGGAACACACTCAAAATCAAGCATCGGGAAAACGGGCTAAAGCGCAGCCAACGGGTGTTTGGCGGACGAGGCGCATTCCATTCCCGAGCATCCTACAGATCGTTCGCCAGCACAAGTCAAGCCAACTCGCCGTTCTGTTCAACGGAGCAGGCTTTCATGCCGGATTATTATCATATCCCCGCGCTCGTGCTCAGCGCTTTGTTCCTGCCCGCCTTCGGGTATCTGTATCTGCGTTTTCGCGACGCGCGCACGCTGCTGTGGTTTCTGGGATTTGCGTTTGCCCTGGTCTCAATGGCCGCGATCTACCTGGAAGGTCCCCTCAATTTTGCGCAGAATGCCCATCCGTGGCTGATGGCCTTGGGCGAAAGCGCCATGCAGATCAGCTCAGCTCTTTTCTTTGCTTCGTTATCTCCGGGGCGCTTTCGTCTCGGCAGGCTCGAGATTCCGTTTTTCATTCCGTATGCGATTCCGTTGGTCGTTGCGCCGGTTCTCTTCTTTGGATATCTGCACGGCGTGGCGCCCGCCGAGCCACGGTTCCTGATGTTTCCAGCTCTTGGAACGATTTCGCTTACCGTGGCCGTGTTTTGGTGTATTGCCAAAAGCCGCCTGCCCAGCTGGATCGGCGTTCCGTATTGCCTGCTGATGGGAGCGCTGGCTTTTTGGGTTTGCTTCACAGCGGGGGTGGCTTCGGCGCTGATCGTTTCAGAGTGCGCGAATTTGCTGATGACGGCGCTTCTGCTGGTGTTTGTGTTCCGGCGATTTTCACCGGGCCTGGTTCTGAGCGTGATGGGATTTGGCGCGTGGACGCTCTCAGTGCTGCAGATTCTTCCCTCTCTTGGCCTGCATCCTCTGCTCGAGCTCAGGCTGATTCACGTGATCGTGATGGGCAAGGTGGTGGCGGCGGTGGGCATGATCGTGCTGGCGCTGGAGGACGAACTGGCCCTGAACAAGGCAGCCCAGGAACGGGAACGCAGGGCGCGGCGCGAGCTGGAGGCTTATACGAATTTGATCCTGGCGCGGCGCCGGGTGGAGGATTTTGACCGCCAGGGAAGCGACATCTGCAGGATTGTTGTGGCGCATAGCCGCTTTGCCCAGGCTGCGCTGCTGCTTGAGAGTGGCGGCCGATTCCGGCTGGCAGGTTCGGCAGGCTTTGATGAAGCCACGGCTTCGGCGCTGGGCGAGGTTGCCGGCAGAATTTCTCCAGTCGGGTTTCTTGCGCCCGCGACTGCGCCCCCAGCCGTGGAGCAAAGCCAGACGCTCGATCTCGACCTGACGCCCTGGCTGAAGCCCGGCGGCGACTTGAAGCGGCTGCGCTTTACCAGCGCGCTGGCGGTGCCCATGATGGGCCGCGCAGCCGCAGAGGGCGCATTGCTGCTGGCCGGCAAGCGTCCCATGCCGGGGAGCTGGCATACCTTGAATCCGGAATTGCTGCGAGCAGACGATCTGCTGCCGATTGAGATGCTGGTTGCCCGACTTCAGGCGACGCGCAGCCAGACTATGCTGTTTGAAAAGCTGATTGATTCGGAGAGGTTAGCGGGACTGGGGCAACTGGCGGCCAACGTGACTCACCAGTTGAACAACCCACTCACGGTGGTGCTGGGCTATGCCTCTCTGCTCAAAGATTCGCTGGCTCTGGATACGCGGGAGCACGAGGGCGTGGAGTCGATTTTGACAGAGGCGCGGCGCATGCGCTCCACGCTCGAGAGTCTTTTGCGCCTGGCGAAGACGCAGGGCG
>CAVXVM010000040.1:0-174773 GCA_963765025.1 uncultured Acidobacteriaceae bacterium
TCAGACACCATGGAAACCGCCGGCGCCCGGGACCAAATCGGGCTCCTCAACAATGCGGCGCATGGTCCTCAAATAGCAAAGCAGTAGAGAAACCGAAGCCCCTGCGACCGCGATGCCGAGGCCCATCCAGGCACGCTGCGCCAGCCATGAAAGCGCGGGCGGCAGCGAACCAATGAGCTGATTGAAGAGTGCGAAGAACCAGTAAGGTGGCGACCAGTCGAGCATGCGCTGGTTTGCGGGCAGGACAAAAACCGAGGGCGAGGTGATGGTCGGCTCAAGAAAATAGACGCTGATGAACAGCCCGTAGGCGGCAATCTGGAGCAGGGCGGAGACGCGCAGGAAGACGCGACGCGGGAGCAGGAGCGCCATCAGTCCCTGCACGGTGAGGACTGAGCCATACAGAAAGAGGCTGGCCGCGATCATTGTGAAAAGATAAGCCGCAAGGATCATGAGAAAGCGCGAAAATCCACCCAGAAGCAGGGACAGCGCGCAGCTCACCGCGAAGTTCAGGGCAAGGACGGCGAGTCCAACGACAGCGCCGGAAGCAGCCATCTTGGCGATAAGGATGGTGTGCGGGGTGAGTGGCAACGGATCGAGCACCATGACGTCGCGGCGGTCGGGAAAGATCGAGTCCCAGCTGATGACGGCGAAGAGTCCGACGACCAGCATCATGGTGAAGATCATGCGCTGTTCGACGGTCCAGAACATGCCCACCAAGTAGGCGATATTGTCAATCGGCGGGTGGATGAGGAGGCCGAGGGCGTTGATCATGCTGAACATCATGAGCACCCCTGCGAACTGGCCGAGGAAGCGGGGAATGTCGGCCTCGATCGACAGGGCTTCGAGGTCAACAATGCGCAGCAGGAACTGGCGATAGAGGACGCGAAACTGGAGCGGCAGGCGATCGACGAATTTGCGGATCAGGTTATGCATGAATGAGGTCCGCGATCTGGCGAGCCATCGCATCGGTGTCCTGTTCGACGGCGAGCTGCGAAAAGATGCCTTCAAGCGTGGGCAGTTCCATCAGCGTGCGCAACCGCTCGATGGTGTCGTCGGCGACGAGTTTGCCGCGATGGAGAATGACGACTCTGGAGCAAATGCGTTCGACAGTATCCAACTCGTGCGAGCTGAACAGCACCACCTTGCCGCGGCTGGCCAGCTCCTGGATCAGGCTGCGCAGCATCAATGCCGAGCCCACGTCCAGTCCGGAGAACGGCTCGTCCAACAGCACCAGTTGCGGATTGTGCAGCAACGCCGCGGCGATCAGGATTTTTTGCCGCATGCCCTTCGAGTAACCGGAGATGCCGGCGTGACGGTCATCGTAGAGCGAGAGCAAGCGCAGAAGCCCGTCGATCCGCTCCGCCGAAACGCGCCAGGCTAGATTGCGAAGCTGAGCAACCATTGTCAGGTATTCAGCACCGGAGAGGTGGTTGTAAAGATTCGGCTCTTCGGGCACATACCCCATGCGGCGTTTGTAGCCGATCAGGTCCTCGTGAATCTCCCGGCCTTCAAACAGGATCTCGCCGAAAGTTACCTCGATGAGACCGGTGATCATCTTCATAGTCGTCGATTTGCCCGATCCGTTGGGACCAAGGTAGCCGGTGACCTCGCCGGGGCGAGCACTGAAGCTGACCTGGTCAACGGCGGCAATGCCGGAGAAATGTTTGGAGACGCGGCGGAGTTCTAACATGATTGGCACATCCTAATTAGCAACGAGTATTTGAAGAGGTCAAGCGTGGAGAGTGGAGGATTCCGGCCTTGATTCGGACCCTTGTGACTTTGAACTTGAGTGGGATAGTCTGCGCGGCGTGTACTCATGCCATGTGCCGTTGTTTGCAATAGAGTTCTCGTGCGGCATCGCGGATAGATTCGAATCGTTGATCCAGGTTTCGAAGGCTGCCGCTTCTGAAGGGCAAAGTTGTTCCTTCATGCGTCCGGAGCCTGAACGTGAATTCGATTCTGTTGGTGTTGTGTGCGGCGAAGCGACGAAGGCTCAGTTCCAGTTGGATGTTTGCGGATAGAGGGTGAGGGGCTGCGGGGCTGATTGCCGGCAAGAGGCAACAGGCCAACGCCAGGGTGATTACCGATTTTGTTACGAGCATCCGTTTCCTCCAGGCGCGACTGCCCTTGACCTCCGCGATGAATTCCAGGTTTCGGGCGGCTCAGTAGCGGAGGCCGAGTTTCATGGGGAAATCGTCTTCTCCGTCTTCAAGGCCGGGAAGATTGCAGTGTTGACGAACGATGGTTCGATGGCGATGGAGCAGCGCCAGATGAGCTGCGGCGATGACGACGACGGCGACGATCATGTGAGGCGCGCTGTTTGCGATCCAGGGTTCGGTGGCGATTGGAAGCACAGCGGGCAGGGGAAAAATTGTGTAGTACTTGAGCACGGTGAAGGCCAGGTTCGGTTGATCGCGCGTTGGTTCGCCGGTGAAGGGGACTGTGGTGACTTTGAGAAAGAGGATGTCGGTAAGGAGAAGACAGAGGCCGCAGGCGACGATAACCTGGGCGATGGTTGCGGGCCAAGTGAGCAGCTCCCAGGGCGAGATGGTGCGAAGAGCGATGCAGGCGGCTAAAGTGATGGCAACAGCCCAGAGGATGACCCACGTTTTTGCGGCTTGCAATTGTTGCAGTGCGGGAAGGAACTGCGGAGGGCGGCCATGCACGATGCGGAAGACCCAGCTTCCCTGTTGATTGCCGGAGGAGACGAAGGCCATGCGCACACCGGCGATGACCCAGAAGGCGACGATGCCGAGCGCGGAACGAATGCCATCGGATGAGACTCCGATGCGGACCGTGCCGTCCACAACATTGAAGCGAAGGATGGCCGTGGCGACGACGGAAAGGCCTACACCTCCATAGAGGACGAGGTAGATGCGGTAACGCGGAACGCGCAATACGGTCTGACTGATGAAGTGAAAGACGGCGCGTCGGATGGGCAGGTGGACGATGACGGCGTGGAGAAAGCGATTGAACGGATGTGCAAGCGGGTTGCGGCGGGTGCGTTTTCCGGGGCCTTCGACGAGTTGGCGCACGCGGCGCAGATAGGCAAGCGGATAGGTGAGGACCGAGAGTGCAAGGACGAGCAGAAGTGCGGCGGCGCCGATTTTAGCTAGCGTGGCGTAGATGGGCAGCGCAATTGGGCCTTCCATGAGGAACTGATAGGTGCCTAGAAACCAGAAGGGCGGGCAGAGGACCACATAAGCGCTGGAGGATTTAAGCAGAGTGGGGACGACGCCGGAGAAGACAGGAAAGAGAAACAGAAGAAGGAGCAGCGCGGTGATAGCAAGGCATTGGAGTACAAGCGAGATCTTGCGGAAGAACCTCTCGCCAAGAAGAGAGAGCAGCACGCCTTGCAACGCGAGGACGAATGCCGCGGCGAACAGGCCAGCGCCGAACGTGGCGAACACGTGAGCGACGACAAAGCGCGGGAGGCTGGGCGGATCGATTGCGGGGGGAAGAACGAGAGTGGCAAAGATGTTGATGTCGAAGAGGAAGCCGGTGACAAAGGTGGCGATGGCGGCGACGCGAGCGAGGAAGGCGCGAACTTCGGCGATGGGGAGAGTTTTGAGGACCCAGAGATCGAGCAGGTCGGGAAAGAACATGTCCCACTCGAAAACGGTGACGATGCCCATGGCGACGAAGGAGTAGACGACAAAGAAGAAGTGGTGATTGACCTGGAGCCAGTATGGCGGCGGGCTGACGGGGATCGGATGATTTTGTCGAAACTGGATCACCGGATGATAGACGGGCCATAGATAAATGGCGATCATGAAGGGGGTGAGACCGACGGCAACGGCGATCTGGACGAGACGGATTTTGGCGTCGCCGTCGGGAGATGCAGTCTCGTGGTTGAAGAAGCGTTCGAGGAAGTGGCGCACGAGCAGCGCGAATTGGCTGCGTTGCGGTTGGTGCACCTGGCCGAGCGCGGCCTGCGCATTCAGAGCAAGCGGCTGCGCATCGGACATGGTGAGAAGGCGCTGGAAGTTGTCAGACATGGCGGAGTTGCATAACCTCTACCATTTCCTGGGCAACGGTTCGTGTGTCCTGCTGCTGAACCAGTTGTGCAAAGACACTCTCAAGATTGGGCAGGCTCATGAGGCTGGTGAGTTCCGAAGGCCGCGCGTCGGCGAGAATTTTGCCCTTGGCGATGACGATGACGCGGTTGCAGACCTGCTCGACGACTTCAAGAACATGGGAGATGTAGAGGATGGCCTTGCCTTCGGCGGCGAGCAGTTCGAGCAGGTCCTTGAAGAGGCGCGAGGAAACGACGTCGAGGCCGGAGAGGGGCTCATCGAAGATCAACAACTTGGGATCGTGCAGGAGGGCGGCGGCGATGAGCACACGCTGACGCATTCCTTTGGAGTACGTGGAGATGGGGGAGTATTGCCACGACTCGAGGTTGAGGAGCCGGAGCAGGCTCGTGGCTTTGGCTTCCAGAAGAAATTCAGGGAGGCCGCGGAGGCGGCCGACGAGTTGAAGGTACTCGAGGCCGGAGAGGTAGCTGTAGAGATGCGCTTCTTCGGGGACGTAGCCGATGGCTGCGCGGAAGGCGACCATGTCGTCGCGAATGTTGTTGCCCTCGAAAAGGACGCGGCCCTCGTCGGGACGCAGCATGCCGGTGATGATTTTGACGGTAGTGGATTTACCGGCGCCGTTGGGGCCGAGGAAGCCAACGATTTCTCCGGGAGCCATGCGGAAGCTGATGTCCTGAATGGCAGGGATGGTGCGAAAGCTTCGGTAGAGATGTTGAACCTCGAGCATGTCAGTGCCTCGGAGCTTTGAATCATACCCTATGTAGCATCGTACATAAACACTTGTCAAGTAGATTGCTACATAGGTAATATTTTTAAATGCCCCGACCGCGGATCCCAGACGCGAAGCTCTCGCACACTGCAGCGATGATTCTGCAGGCCGTCGATGCCGGCTTCATCTATGGCTTCTCCATCATGGAGATGACCGGCCTGCCGAGCGGCACAGTTTACCCGGCGATGCGGCGACTGGAGCGCGATGAATTGATCGACTCGCAGTGGGAACGGCAATCGATTGCTGACGCCGAGCAGCGGCCACCGCGCAAGTACTATAAGCTGACAGGGGCCGGCAGGGTCACACTTGAATCGTCCCGCAAGCGCTATCCGTTGCTGGAGCGCTTGATTCCGAGCGAGGAGGCCCGCCGAGTATGAAGTCTCCATTGGAAGCAGCGGCCTGCGCCGTCAATGTGGGAATCCTGCGTGCCGCCTCGCTGTTTGTCCCACACTGCCGGCGTATGGAGTGGCGCTCAGAGTGGCGCGGTGAGCTTTGGCAGGTGCGCTCGCAAACGAACAGCAGGTTCTCGTGGGCGCAGGAGTATGAGATTGCCGGCTTCTGCCTTGGCGCATTTAGCGACGCATTTTGTTTGCGGCGGATCGACCGGCATCGATACGCGGCACAAACTCCGCGAACGCGATCGCTCCCGTTGCGCGCTTTTTCAGTCGAATCGGCCTGGCAATGTCTCCTTTTCCTGGTTGCCCTGGTCGGAGCAAGTTATGGGCTAGCGCGGATCTTGCCCGGCGTACGCGCGGAGCGAAGCCTGCCGGAGGTACCGGTCCGTTCCGGACTGGTGCTGATTGAGAACAACAACAACGACGATTCCCTTACGACGATTTCATCGGGCCAGTTTGAAGCGTGGAAAGAACGCAAGCAGGAGTTTTTTGACGGCTTTGCGTTCTACCGGGTTTCGCGCGAGAGCGTGAACCTGGGACCCGTAAGCAAGGGCTGGGGAGTGGCGAGCGCTAGCTCAAATCTGTTTGCGCTGATGGGCCTGCCGGTGCGGTTCAGGCAGACAGGTGCAAGCGTCGACGCCGATTTGCCCAGCGTAATTTTGAGCGAGGATGTGTGGAAGCGCGAGTTCGGCGCCGATCCGCACGTGGTGGGCAGCGTGGTGCGCGTGGGTTTGCGCCGGGCAACGATTGCCGGCGTGGCGCCCGTCGCCCCCTGGCAGTTGCCAGGCCAGGTGGATGCATGGCTGCTGGAGCCGGACTCGCGTGATCCGGAAAAAGGCTCCGGTTACGTAGTTGCACATCTTACGCCCTCGGGAAAGTCGAAGATGGACGCGCAGCAGATTCGCATCACGTCGTACTCGCCGCATCGTTCTCCCGACGATATGCTGGGCATCAGGATCAATAGTGCTACGCGCGGACCATGGGATGCATTTCTTTTCTCGGTGCTGCTTGCCTTTCTCGCGCTGCCTGCCATTACCTCCGTTTCGTTTGGAGAAGAGAGCGTCAGCCTGCACGAGATTTCGCGATTCAGAAGATTTTGCCGCTGGGGCTTTCTTGCGGCCAAGATCGCACTGCTGCTTCCGCTTCTTCACTTCGCCGCGCTGGATCTCTCCTACGGATTCTTCCCGTTCAACGTGAACGAGGCGCTCTACCTCCAACTGGTGGTCACTTTCTTCGGATGCCTGTTCGGCATGAGCTGGGTGCTCAACGATCAACGCCGTCGCTGCCCGGTGTGTTTGCGGCGCGTGGCGCATCCGGCGCGTGTCGGCCAGCTTTCCAGAACATTTCTGGCATGGAATGGGACAGAGCTGATGTGCATGGGCGGCCACACGTTGCTCCATGTTCCGTCGCTGCCCACCAGCTGGTTTGGCAGTCAGCGGTGGATGATCCTCGATCCCTCATGGAAGTTTCTTTTTGCCGGTCCGGTGAGGGATTGAGCCGCTGAATTAGTGGCTCAGCTTGTAAACCTCGCCCGAGGCCAGCAGGAACGTGCCGGTAATGTACTCATGCGTGCTCTGCTGGTTTGCCGGATTGGGCTGCGCATCCACCTGCTGCCACCACCCGACTCTTCCGTCCGGGCCAACCGCTCCGGCCAGCGCGGCATAAGCGCTCTTCACGGCGGGCAGATAGGTCTTCTGGCTAAGCATGTGGTGGTTGACTCCCCACGCAAGGCCGAAACAAAAGAAGCCCGTCCCGCTGCTTTCCAGGTTGGGCAAATCGTCCGGGTCGTCAAGGTTCGCCCGCCAGAATCCGTCGGGAGATTGGCGCTTGATGAGCTCCGCCGCCATGCGCTTGTAAATCGACACAAGTTTCCTTCGCTCCGGATCGTTTTGCGGTAGGTACTCGAGAATGCGTGCAATGCCAGCGAAGGCCAATCCGTTGCCGCGAGACCAGAAGATTTTGCGGCCGCGCGCAGTACGTTTGCCGATGTAGGTCGAGTCGCGATAGTAGAGACCGGAGTCCTTGTCCCATAAGGTTCCGCTCACGTCGTCGAAGAAGGCGTGCATGATGGCCAGATACTTCTTCTTACCGGTGGCCCGATTCAGCATGGCCAGAACTGCGGCTCCATAGAGAGAGTCGACGGAGGGTTTGTCGCCGTCGAGATACCAGCGGGCGGCTCCCGCCGGAGAGTTGGAATCGGCTACCTCGAGCGCCTTCTCAGTGGGCGCAATCATGCCGGGGACATGCTGAACAAGATAAAGTTCAGCCCAGGTTTCCGCGCAGAAAAGACGATTGGCGCCCAGCTTTTCAGTGCCCACCTGCCACTTGTTTTGATTTCCCCAGTTGAGGGCCTGGTTGAAGAAAGACTGGTCGCGGGTTGCAATCCAATCTTCCATGACGCCGGTGTACCATGTGCCGCGCTCCCAGTTGCGGTCATCCGGCGGCATCACCGGGTTGGCGATTTGGTAGTTGTCCACGCGATGCATCAGGGCCAGGATCTCGGATCGCGATGGAATCGCTTTTTCACTCTGGGCCCATGCTCCCGTGGGGAGCAACGATAGAATTGCGCAGAAAATTAAATTCTTTTTCATGGAGATTTCTCGAGGCCGGGTTCCGGCTGGGAATATCTGACGAGAACATCTTAGACGGTTTCGTGTGAATTCTTCGCTGTAAACTGGGGGGATATGCGAGATTCAGCTGTTCTTTTGATTGATTGCCCTGACCGCAAAGGGCTAGTGGCGCGGGTGTCGGGACTGTTGTACGAGCAGGGCGCGAACATTCTGCACGCCGACCAGCATCAGGACCACGACCTGGGCCTTTTTTTCATGCGCGTGGAATTTGGTCTTGGTGGCGGCAAACCTTCAGAGGGAGAGGGGACGGAGGGGGCACGATTTGATCTTGAGGGATTCAAGGGAGCGTTTGCGCCGCTGGCTGCCGAGCTGGGGATGCGCTGGAAGTTGAGCGCGGTGGGGCGGAAACCGCGGATGGCGCTGTTCTGCTCACAGTATCTTCACTGTGTGGTGGACCTGTTGCACCGCTGGCGGATGGGGGAACTGGACTGCGAGATTTCGATCATCATTTCGAATCATCGCGAGGTAGAACTGCTGGCCGCGTTCTACGGAATCCTCTTTAAATACGTGCCTGTGACGGCTGCGACGCGTGCCGAGGACGAGCGAGCGCAGCTTGCTCTGCTGGCCAAGTACGAGGTTGACCTGGTGGTGCTGGCGCGGTACATGCAGATTCTTTCTCCGGAGTTTGTGGCGCAGTATCCGGCGGCAATCATCAACGTTCACCACTCGTTCCTGCCGGCATTTACAGGGGCGCGGCCTTACCACGCGGCACACGCGCGCGGTGTGAAGCTGATTGGCGCCACCAGCCACTACGTGACCGCGGTGCTGGACGACGGGCCGATCATCGAGCAGGATGTGGAGCGGATTTCGCACCGCGACCAGGTGCCTGACCTGGTGGCGCGGGGGCGTGATCTGGAGCGGATGGTGCTGTCGCGGGCGGTGCGCTGGCACCTGGACCGGCGGATTCTGTGCTACGGGAACAAGACGGTGGTGTTCGATTGAAGCAGTGATCAGTGGTCAGTGGTCAGTGGTCAGTTTTTCCTTTCGCGGGGGACGCGATTTGTTTTTTGGGGGGTTTTGGGGGGTGATGGGGCTCACGAAATGGGCGATAAGTGGAACCAATTGTGGTACTTCGACAACGTTAAACGTTCGTTCGAATGGTTGCGAAACAGTGCGAAATGGTCGTCTAAATGGTTACGAATCAGCGTGAAATGGAACCATTCAGGGTTACAAAACCTGCTGAATGTTCGCAAATATACAACCCAAACAGGGTGAAATGGTCGCTTAAATGGTTACGAAACACGTCGAAATGGTCGTCTAAGTGGTTACGATTTTCGAGATACTTACCCCAGAAAAGTTGCGAATTGAGTGTTTCAAAACCCAGGAAAGTTCCGTTTCAGAGCCAGTGGAACCATAGAATTACCCAAAAACACGCTAAAAGCGTGTTTTTTGCGCATTAAAAGGCGCTTTTAGCGTACTTTTAGGGGCCTTTTGACGTCATTTTGGCGTGTTTTGCGCGCTTTGAAGCATCGGAAATTGAGCGGATTTCGCCCTTTATTCCCCGGTCCCCAAGTGCGAGGGACCGGGGAACAGGGAACAGGGAACAGGGAACAGAAAGGCAGGGATTAGGCATTAGGGATTAGGGATTAGAAGAACAGGGAACAGAAAGGCAGGGATTAGGGATTGGGGATTAGGGATTAGAAGAACAGGGAACAGAAAGGCAGGGATTAGGGATTGGGGATTAGGGATTAGAAAGGCTTTCAGGTTGGGTGCTTGTTGTCCCACCGAAGATGCTGCGGATTTCTCGTGGGCTGTATTCAATCCCCGGTCCCCAAGTGCGAGGGACCGGGGGCACCCGGCGGGGACAGGGAATAGGGAACAGAAAGGCAGGGATTAGGCATTAGGGATTAGGGATTAGAAGAACAGGGATTAGGGATTAGGGATTAGGGATTAGGGATTAGGGATTAGGGATTAGGGATTAGGGATTAGGGATTAGGGATTAGGGATTAGGGATTAGGGATTAGGGATTAGGGATTAGGGATTAGGGATTAGAAAGGCTTTCAGGTTGGGTGCTTGTTGTTCCACTCATCCGCGATGAAGCGCTGCGGATGAATGGGGCACGAGGCTTCCAATTGAAACGACGCGGACAAAAGGGATACGGATGCGGGGTCTAGGAAAAGGTCAATCGAAGGGTTGAAGACAGCGATGTTTGGCTCCTGTAGGTTTGTGGCCTGAATGGAAATGGATTCAAGAAGCCATTTCTTCCCCAGTTAACTCAGATACAACTTTCAGGAGGTCGTCAATGTTTCACACATACAGGAGAACCCTGTCGATTGCGCTTGCGTGCATGGCGCTGGGCACGGGATATGCATGGGCGCAGGGCTGCGTTGCGGCGCACAGCATACAGCGGCCGTTCGACGAGCTGATTCAAACCAGGCTGGGCAAGGACGTGTTGCCGGGCAGTAACGGGAGCATGAAAGCGGCCGTGCCGGACGCGCCGCCGCGATGGGAGAACAACCTGACGGTCGATATCGGCTACCGGGTGTTCAATTCGAACAAGTACTTCCAGGGCAGCAAGGAGATTGCGCGCGCCAATGCGGTGGAAAACCACCAGAACATTTTCGATGTTGGCGTGGAATACCGTCTGTCGCCCCGGTGGAGCCTGATCGGGGACGTGCCGGTGTTCAACGGGTCGAGGGATCAGATTTACCCGCCGACGGGAATCTTTCGTGTTTCCGGCGTGGGCGACATCACCGTCGGCGTACAGCATTGGATCTTCAGGCCCCCGACGGAAAATGGCGGCAACATTTCCTGGAATGCGCAGTTGAAGATACCGTCGGGAAAAGACAACGTGACCGGAGCGGCGACGTTGAAGGGTCAGACGGTTCAGGCAACGGCGGACCCGAGCTTGCAGCCCGGCGATGGGACGTGGGGCTTCAGCGTGGGCACGCAGGCGTACAAAATGCTTTGGCATTCGGCATCGCTGTACACGCAGGCGAACTATTTGTTCAGCCCGGCGGATACGAACGGTGTGGCGTCGTTCCGTTCGCAGCCGGGACAAAGTATTGATTCGGCGACCGACCAGTACCTTTTCCGCGGAGGGATATCGCAGCGTGTGCCGAAGATCCGGCGGCTGGCGTTTACGGCGGGGCTGCGCGGGGAGGGCGTGCCGGTGCGTGACCTGTTGGGCAAAAGCGACGGGTTCCGGCGGCCGGGATTCATTTTCTCGTTCGATCCGGGACTGATGTTCAACTACCGGCGGGACACGCTGACGGTAAACGGGCCGTGGGCGATCTACCGGGACCGTCCGCCGAGCGTGCCTGAGATCCAATACAACATCACGAATGGGGATGCGTTCTTTGGGGATTACACGGTGATTGCGAACTGGTCGCATCATTTCTAGAGGGAACAGGGAATAGGGAACAGGGAACAGGAAAGACTTCTGGGTTGAGTGAACTGCGGCCCACCCTTCACTCAACCACCCCAGCGACGAAGAACTGTCGCCGGGGATCCCGGTCCCGGAATGGATGGGGTACCAGGGCTTGGCGAACTTCGGCGGTCACTCTTTGTATTGAGCTATGTATTGCTCGAAAACCGGAAGCGAGCCCAGGAATCCCGCATGGCTTCTCGAACTGATGGTAAAGATCAGGTAGTACTCCCCTTCCTCACCGTACGAAACTTCTTCCCAGTTGCCTTTGGCCGTTGGGAAAAACGTGTAAGACTCCAATACCTTTCCGTCCTTTGTCTTCAAGGGCGACACCCTAGTGATCGTAATGCCCGGATCGTCTTTGCGAAACTCGTCCTTGTCGTTTTTGATCAACGCTTCCAATGAGGTTGTTTCCGGAATCCGTGGCTTATAGGCGGCTTTCGCATAGATCACCGTCTCGGCGTTGGAGAACGTGAAGCCATCAGGAACCTGAACATTGACACCGTTCTGAAGGCTCGGTCCGCGTTCGTGGTGCCACCCCGTGGCGGGCTCCAATTTGGGCCACCAAGCAAGGCAAAGACCTTTTTCGCAGACCTGCCCGACCTTTTCGATCTCCGGCGCAGCGCCAAGAGGGACCGACAACAGAATGCCTAAAAGCAGGCCGCGTCGCAGCATCGCCCAATTCCTCCGCAATCCACTATCTTCCGTCTATGGAATCCAACTCATGCAGGTCTTTTAGGGTACGGTTTTATGCTATTGCGTTTTGAAGCAGAGCCGCGGTTGTGTGGTCGCCGACTGTTGACTACGCGGTTTCTTCGCCGCTTATATACCCACGTTTGGGCATCAAGACAAGCGAGTGATTCCCGCGAAACCGTCGAATCCTCGATCGAAACTTAGAATTCTGTTGATCCCCTGGATCTGCATTGTGGCGAGGTGTACTGCATCTCGCGCCGAGAGGCCTTTCTGACCAAGCACGATCGCCTTGGCTCGCTCGACTGCCGCCTGATCGACCGGAAATACTTCATCGACGACTCCCAGCAGAGCATTGAACGCCGGCTGAATCGCATCCGGGCGCTCAATCGACACATAGCGGTGAAGTATCTCCTGCAGCACTTCCGCATCGGTCACCAACCGCTCTCGACCGTTTACCAATTCCTGCAGCCAACGCCTGGAATCGGTTTTATGAGGATGGGGAGCGCCTACCAGATACATGGGAATGTTGGAGTCGACAAAGATCACGGTTGCACGCCCGAACCGTAACCTTGCTCGATCTCCTCGAGCATACGATCGATATCGGCGGTGGGGAAATCCATGCGTGAAGCCGCTCGAATGACGTCGAGCTTGGACGCAACCTCGCGGCCAGGCTCGCTCCTGCGAGCCTGCACCAGTGCCTGCCGCACCCATTCGGCAATGGACATGCGGCGCAAACGCGCCGCACGCTGGATGTCGCGATACTCGGGGTCCTGAACGATGACCTGCAGCCTCTTAGCCATAGGATGAGTGTATTTGACTCATCGTGATGAGTCAACTGCTTCTTGTCGCGGGCGGTTGGCCTCCAAACAGGGAACGGGGATCAGGAAAGACTTCTGGGAGGAGTGAACTGCGGCCCACCCTTCACTCGGCAAAGAAACGATTTCAAGAAGCAGGTCCTTCGACTCCGCTCAGGAGGATGGGGCACGGGGCTTTCAGCCAAAGGCTCGGATCTTGAGTGTTTACCCTGTCCGGTCTCATCCGCCGCGGCGGACGAGACCGGGGGCACCCGGCATCATTTTTGGAGGGGAGCGACGCCGAGACCCGCTCATCGCGATAAAACTGCGATGAGCGGGGCACAGCTTTCATCGCTGCGTCGTTTGGGGGTTTCGGGCATCGAATGGGGAGTTCCCGGCTATGGGAGGGGGCGGTTGATTGCCATTCGCTCGGAATGCCCCTACAATAGAAGAGAACAATTGCAGGAAAGGTCTGTCTCTAGCGATGCCCAAGGAAAAGATTCACCCCAATTACGACGCGGTGCAGGTAAAGTGCGCTTGCGGAAACCATTTTGAGACTCGTTCGACGCATAAGGGCGACATTCACGTTGAAATCTGCTCGGCTTGCCACCCGTTCTTTACGGGCAAGCAGCGTTTGGTGGATACAGCGGGGCGCGTGGAGCGTTTCCGCCGCAAGTATGCCAAGGCCGGCGAGGCGACGGCAGCCAAGTAAACGGCTCCGCATACAACGGTTAGCGCGATTGGGCCTCCGCTGCGGCGGAGGCCCAACTTCGTTCGGGACAACAGTTGAAGAGATGAGATATGCCGCTCCCAAAACGCTCGATTGAATCCGCGGTGACCATCGACGGGACGCAACTGGTTTGGCGTCTCCATCGCGAGCAGCAGTGGTCCACGGACGACGGGTGGAGGGGCATGGCCATTCATGTGAAAAACGCCCAAGGCGTGCGCCGCGAATTGCACCTGGAGTATCCGCCGGTGAACACGGAAAAGGGCGGATACACAAAGATGCAGCCGGTCCGGCCGGGAATTATCAAGGCCAAGGTTGAGGCAGATATCCGGGAAGCCATTGCGGATGGATGGGATCCGGAGTCGCGTGGCAAGCCGTACGTTTGTGAGATGTCTGAACCACCGCATTAACTGAGACTTATGGCAGGCAAAGGTTTCACGGTAAACAAGGACTGGGATAACCCCATCGACCACGCGATGCCGGAGCAGGCACGGGTGGCGGCGGAGGTGCGCGTGGGCTCGGTGGTGGTGAGGCCGGCCACGGTTCTGGCGCCCATGGCCGGGGTTACGGACACGGTGTTCCGGAGGTTTATACGGCACGCTAGTCTGTTCGCGAATTCTTCCAATGCTCTATTTCACTCCCCGGTCCCCAACGGCGAGGGACCGGGGGCACCCAGTGTTGAATCTGAAGAAACTGTCGAGTCCACGGTGACGAATGCGCAGTCGGGGTGTGGGCTGCTGATGACGGAGTTCACTTCGGCAGACGGGCTGGCGCGGATGCGGGAGACCAAGCGGCGGCGCTACCTGACCTTCTATGACGACGAGCATCCGATCGGGGCGCAGCTTTTCGGATCGAATGCGGAGACGCTTGCCGACGCGGCGCGGATTGTGGAAGATACCGGCTTTGACACGGTGGATCTGAACCTGGGCTGCCCGGCCAAACGGGTGGTGGGGTGCAACGGCGGGTCTGGCCTGTTGCGGGATTTGCCGAAGATCGGCGAGATTTTTCGCACGGTGCGCAAGGCGGTGACGATTCCTTTCACGGTGAAGTTCCGGCTGGGCTGGAACCACAACCAGATTGTGTGCGTGGAGCTGGCGCGGATGGCCGAGGCGGAAGGGCTGAATGCGGTAGCGCTTCATGCGCGGACGCGGGAGCAAGGCTACAGCGGACAGGCGGATTGGGAGTGGATTGCGCGGATCAAGGAGGCGGTGAAGATTCCCGTGATCGGCAATGGCGACATCCGCACGCCGGAGGATGCGGCGGCGATGGTGGCCGAGACCGGGTGCGACGCGGTGATGATCGGGCGGGCGGCGCCGGCGAATCCGTGGATCTTCAGGCAGATTGCGCAGTACACGGCGACGGGCTGCTATGAGCGGGCTACGATCGACGACCGCTACCGGATGATCAAGGCGTACTTTGTGATGCTGCTGGCCGAAACCGAGGCGACCAAAGATCTGCCACGGGATGCGCGGCTGGGCGACCCGGCGGGAAAGATGAAGCAGTTTGCGACATGGTTTACGCATGGGGTGCCGGGCGGGGCGAAGCTGCGCGGAGCGATCTACCACGCGAAGACCGGCGAGGCCGTGCTGGGCGAGGTGGAACGTTTTTTTGTGAGCAGGCTGGACGAACCTGCCGGCGAGAGCGCCGAGGCGGACGGGATGGAAGAGGCGTTTCCCGAGGCTGCGGCGATTTGCGACTAAGGCGAGGTCCGCTGCGAACGTGGCGGCGGGAATTCGCTCCAACATGGGACTTTCGCTCCAACGGCGGAGATTCGCAACACATTCGGCAGGCCCGAAACGGGGTATATTGGTCTCAACCTGAATTGAAGGGTCTGCCTTGCAGGGCCAAGCGCGTTCTGTCAGAACTTTTGTGAACCATCTGTTGCGCAGCGCGGCCGCTTTGGCCCTTGCAGCCTCTCTCTGCCCTGCCCAACACTACACCTTCAGCACCCTGGCCGCCGGGATGGACAACCTTAACGTGGACTGCATTGCGCAGGACCGCGCTGGGTATCTGTGGGTGGGGACAGAGGCCGGTCTTTACCGTTACGACGGCACGCGCTTCAAGAAATTCGGCGCGGCGGAGGGACTGGAAGGGCGGACGATCCAGAGCGTGTATACGGGCAGCGATGGAACGCTGCTTGTAGGCACGACTGCGGGCATCTATTTTGAGCGGGTGGACGGGGAGTTTGCAGAGATTCACGCGCCGGAGGGGGCCAACCGGTTTTCGCAGCAGCTGGGGACCGTGTTTACGGCAGACGGGTCGGGACAGGTGATTGCGGCGGACCGCAGCGGGGCGTTTTTGCTGCGGCATACGGGAACAGACCAGTGGAAGTCCGAGGCTCTACCGCTGGAGGAAGGGCCAATCTGGAGCGTGTTGCGGACGCCAGCCGGAGGGCTTTGGTACGGGTGCGGCAACGACCTGTGCCGGCTTGAGAACGGCAAGACGACCCACATGGGAGCCGTGCTTCATCTGCCTGAAGCCGCCTGGCTGCACCTGTTGCTGGCGCCGGATGGGCACTTGTGGATCAGGGGTGGAAGTCACCTGGGCGAGATTTCGATTGGGGAGAACCGCTACGCGGCGCACGATCTGCCCGGCCAGTCGAATGCGGAGCCATACGACTCGCTGGTGATGGAAACGCAGGGTCGCATCGCGGCGTCGCAGGGACCGGCGTTTGCGCTGTGGGAGAAGGACCATTGGCGGATGGTGACGGAACGCAACGGGCTGACCAGGTTTGATATTTCAGCGCTGTTTGCCGACCGCGAGGGGTCGCTGTGGATAGGCGCGGTGGGGCACGGGCTGAAGCGCTGGGTGGGACAGGATCGCTGGGAGGCGCTCACCATCGCCGAGGGCCTGAGCGACGACGTGCAGTGGGCTACGCTGAGAGACAAGCGGGGACGGCTGTGGGCGAGCACTGAGTCAGGGCTGGATTGGCTGGCGCCAGGCGCCAACACGGCGGTGGCGTGGAAGAGCGCGGGGATCGAAACGTCGAGAGGGGATTCGCTGGCCGAATCGCCGGACGGGACGATCTGGCTGGGAACGGCGGCGGGCAGCCTGGTGCGCATCGATGGGCGGACGCTGGCAGGCCGCGAGTGGAAGACGCCGGAGGTGTACAAGATCCTGTTGGACGGCGGGCACAGGCTGTGGCTGGCGACAGCCGGCGGTCTCTACGTGGTGGATCTGAATGCGAGAAGCCTGACTCCGCAACGGGTGGAGGAGGCAGGGATCCAGCATCCGCAGGGCCGCTTCAGAGATTTGAGTCTGGACCCGGCAGGCCGCTTGTGGGCGGTGGCGGACGAGGGGCTGTTCCGCCTGGAGGCGGGGGGATGGCAGCGCATCGATCTGGGTCAGTCGGGCGTATTGCCGGAGCTGATTGCCATCGACCGGCAGGGGAACCTATGGGCGAGCGGGAATTTTGCGGGCGTGGTTCGGATGCGCATTGCAGGGGACCGCGTGGTGGAGTCGGAACACGTTTCGCGGCCTCGTCTGCTGTCAGACCAGGTGGTGTCGTTGTATGTGGACCGCCGTGGCTGGCTTTGGGCTGGCGAGGACGCTGGACTGACCGTTTTCGACGGCCACTCGTGGCGCAGTTTTGACCAGAACGACGGGCTGATCTGGAACGACCAGGACACCAACGGCATCAACGAAGACGCGGACGGCAGCATGTGGATCGGCACGTCAGGCGGGTTGTCGCACCTGATGAAGCCGGAGACGGCACCGGTGATTGCGCCACAGCCGCCGGCGATTCCGCAGATTGCTTTCGGTGGGACACCGATCAGCGACGAAACGAGCGTGCGCTGGAGCGCCAGCCCGCTTTCAGTGGAGATGGCGACGCTGGAGTTTCGCGACGCGCACCACATTCAGATTCGCTACCGGTTGCTTGGTCTGGAACAGGATTGGGTGGATGCGGCCGAAGGAAACGCGCGCTATGCGCGGCTGGATCCGGGGAAGTACAAGTTCCAGGCCGAGGCCGTGGATGTGAGCAGCGGCGCCGCCTCGGCGACGAAGGAAATTGACTTTACGATTACGCCGCGCTGGTGGCAGAGCGATTTGCTGCGGGTGGCGCTGGTGCTGCTGGGCTGCGTGGGAATAGTTGTGCTTTGGCGCTGGCGGGTGCATTTGCTGATTGTGCAGAAGCATCAATTGGAGCTGGCCGTGGAACGTCGCACGGATGATTTGCAGCTCGAAAAAGCCGAGCTGCTGCGCACACGCGAGCAGATGCGGCACTTTGCCGAGCACGACGACCTGACGGGCTTGTGGAATCACCGCATCATCATCGAACGGTTGCGGGGCGAAGCGGACCGCTCGCGGCGCGAGGGCGTGCCGATCAGCCTGATCCTGGTAGACCTGGACCACTTCAAGGAAGTGAATGACACGTATGGTCACCCGGCGGGCGACCATGCGTTGAGGGAGATCAGCGCAGTGTTTCTGCGCTCAGTGCGTTCGTATGACTGGGTGGGGCGTTATGGCGGCGAAGAGTTCCTGCTGATTCTGCCCAGCACAAATGTGGCCAGCGCGCGACTACGCGCCGAGCATTTGCGCGTAGCAGTGCAGGTGACGGCCGTCCGGTCAGGCGATGCGAACATCAAGATCACGGCCAGCTTTGGCGTGGCGTCAGGCTTTGCGGCGGACTACGAAACGCTGCTGCACGAAGCGGATGCCGCGCTTTATCGAGCGAAGAACAACGGGCGCAACTGCGTGGTGGCGACGGAACTGAAGCCGCCTCCGCATCTTGCCGCGGCGTGGCGTGAGATCTAGGGTGTATCCCACATAAAGCAAGCATGAAATTGGGGCGCAACTCAAGCCGCGCCCAGTGAATGAAATATTCGGGTGCAATCTCTGATTAGAAGCGGAAGACCACGCCGAATTCGCCTTGGGCATCCCAGTGGAGGTGGGGCGAGTAGGCGAGCAGGGGCGTGTTGTTGGTGACGGAGAAGGATGCGCCGATGCGGTCGCCCGAGGCTCGCAGGGCCCAGCGCTGGCTCATGTTGTACAGGATGCCGCCGCCAAAACCGCCGGCGAAGGAGATGTTGGGGGTGATGCCTTCGCCGCCTGTATGCTCAACGCCCAGCAGGCCGTGGGCAAAGCCGTCGAAATTTCCATAAAGAGTGGCGCGAAACTCCGGACCGACGAGTGCGGCCCACACCGAAGGGTCGCCGGGATTGCCGGGTTTGCCGGAACCGGCGGAAACCTTGTAGTAGGTGCCCATGGCGGTGATGCCGACGTAGCGGCCAAAGTCGCGAGTGACTCCGGCCTTGCCGCCAATGAGGCCGTAGCGGGACTGGTTGACCTGATTGAGGCTGGTGTAGCCGGCCAGGGCGTAAGCGTCGTACTTGAAGGTGGGCGCGCCCCGCTCATCGGGGGGACGTTCAGGAGCGATCTGGGCAGCTGCCGCCAGGGGGATAAGCGCGACCGGAATGGCGGCCAGTATAGAAAACAGGAACTTACTCTTCAACTTGAAACACTCCTCAAAAACAACGCTGGGTCATTTCTTACTGACCGGGGGCGTGGCCCCGCAGCCGATGACCTGACTCAAAAATGGGTACGTTCATAGACTATCCTCTACCCCCCGGTTCCATGAAGTGCCGGAGGGAGAACCTTGTTTGCGATGGGCCCGGATTCGATGGCTTTGGCCGGGATTCAACGGCTTTGGACCGGGACCGGCACGGCGAGGCGGACGACCGTCTGCGACGTGGCTGTAACTGTGACGGGGATTGCGGCGGGAAGATAGCGAGCGAGGACTCCGGGGCGGGTCCAATCGAGGTCCCATCCGTCCTGAATGGCGAGGACGGAGTATTGGCCGGGTGCGGCGTCGTGGAGGGAGAAGCTTCCGTCGGAGTCAGACTGGTCGCGGCGGATGCGGTCACGCATAGTGGGGTCAGGAAGGGTCGAGGGGGCGCGGGGTACGAGCAGCACCATGACTCCAGAGAGGCCTTTGCCGTCTTTGCGCGCGAACCCTTCGACGGAGGCTCCGCCCGACGTGACGCGGGCCACCAGGGTGAGGGGACGGTCGTGCACGGTGACTGCGCTTCCGCTGCGGGCCTGGCCCGCGGCGACGATGGAAAGGACCGATTCCGGCAAGCCATCGACCTGGGCGCGCAACTTCCACGCGCCGACGGGAACAGCCGGAAAGCTGAATGCGCCTTTATTGAAGCTGGACTCGAGCGGTTTGAGCGCCTCCGCAGCGTCGGCGGGCTCCAGGGTAACCAGGGCGAAGGAGGTGACGGGTTTGCCGTCCGCGGTTTCGAGGGTTCCGGCCACGGGGAAGGCTGGCAGGCCTGCGCCGGGCTCAATCTGCAGGCTGGCGGTGGCGTCGAGTTCGACGACGCGGGGAGGATCACCCTGCGTTAGCTCGTACTGGCCAGGGGACACCCCGACGAATTCGGTCGAACCGGTTGTCGCAGCATCCAGGAATCCGGCGCTCACGTTTTCAACGGTTTCGCCAAAGATGGTCTGGCGCAGTTGAGGCCGGGCGAACTGTCCGTCCTGGCGGCGGGGCACGGAGATTTGCAATCGAATGGCTGAGACCGCGTGCAGGGTGAGATTGGCATCCATGCGACTGCCCTGGGCGAGAAGGATGGGCGAGTCGGAGGCTTCGTCTGTGGTGGAATCGAAGTAGGTGATGGGGTAGGCGACATCGAGAGCGGGGTTCTGGGACGAGGAAGAGAGTTGTTCCTGCATCAGCGTGCCTGGGTGCATGGCGTACCAGGGTGTTGCCTTTACGGCGAGCAGGTATTCGCCAGCGGAGAGGTTTAAGAACTCGTATGCGCCGGTGTCGTCGGTCATGGCGGTTTCCTGCTGGACGATTTTCTCGCCAGGGGCGTAGCCGTGGGGTTTCTTGAAGAGCATGACCTCGGCATCGGCGACCGGATCGCCGCCGTCGGCTGAGACGACGCCGCGGAGCGCAGCGCCGGGGGTGAGACGGAAGACGAGATGGGTGGTGTCGAAGTTCGAATTCGGGTCATCGCCAGTGACGATGGCGGAGCTGAAGTCTCCGTGCTCATCGTAAGCGGCGGTGGAGTAGCCGCGCTTGGAGGCGGTCAACTGATATTTCGCTGCGGGCAGGCCGTCGACGGAGAAGTGGCCGTCGCTTGCGGTCTGGGTCGAGGCGATAGAGTGACTGTCCTCAAGGGCGAGCACGGAAACGGTGGCTCCGCGTACTGGCTCCCCGGTTTGTGCATTCACGACCATGCCGGCGATGCGATAGACGGCGGCAGCGGACTGAGCCTGCGACGAGGCGGGCAGGCACACGAGAGCGAGCAGAAGAAGGCGATGGGCGCAAGAGGAGGAGAGCGTGCGTGGAGACGTCATGGGGCCGGCGCCTCCACTTGGAGACTGGCGTTTGCGGAGGGGGCGAGCGTGACGGCCTGCGCGTGGCTGCTCATGGCTTTGAGGGCTTCGGGGTTGCGGTAAGCGAACTCGACAAAGCCGGGGAAGGTGTAGACGTGATAGTTGCCCGGCGTGAGATTGACGACGGCGCCGCTGCCGCCGGTGGAGGGGCGGAGAATGACGGGATCGATGTCAGCGGTGGAATCGAAGTCAGGAACAACATATGCGGTGAAGAAATGCTCGTCGCCGGCGGTGATGGAGGCCTGGGTGTCAGGTAGCGAGATCTCGAGGCCGGCGCAGCCGTCGCGGAGGGTGAGGGTGAGGGGAAGCGAGGAACCGAAAGGTCCCATGACCACCGGCTCGCGCGCGAGGTCAGCGCCACCAGCGGTTAAAGAGGACTCACAGAAGTCATGCTGCTGGACGTGCGTGGAGACCCAGTAACTCCCCTGGCGAGTATAGACGGCGTCGAGGGGGCCGGGAGCGTTTCCATGTGCATACTCCATCACCATGTTGTCGTCGACCCAGCCCTGAGCCGGAGAGACCATGACCAGCGCGAGCGGGCCGGAACCCATGGGCAGCGCCGTACTGTGCATGACGACTACCTCAATGGGAGTGGGCTTGCCGGCGGAAAGAGCAAGACGGAGATTGGTGACGGGATGGCCGGCCACGGCAAAATCCACCGAGCCGGCAAGGATGGTGGCGCGATTGCGCCCAACGGGCCCGCTGTTGTCGACGCCATTCGAGGCAAACAGCGTGTAGTTGCCGTCGGGCAGGTCGGCGTGGATGGAATGGGAGTCAGGATCGTATTGCGCCTGGTAGGGCAACTGGCGGCCGGCGCTGTCTGCGATGAATGCATTGAGGTCCACGCTCATGCCGGCGACGACGCCCGACGGAAAGGAGACCGCTGCGTTGACAGGCTGGAAGGGCTCGAGGGCAAGCGTGAGGTTGGCCTGCGCCTCCTGACCATTGGCGACGTGGATGGCAGCGACACCGGAAGGATCGCGGGCGTCAGGAAAGTAGGCACCGGGGAAGCCAAAACGCTGGCCTGCGCCGGAGGCGGAGGGCGTATCGTCGGAGTCGTTATCCATCGAGGGGAGTGAATAGAGAGCGTAGTCGCCATCGGCGAGGCCGCCAAAGCGAAAGCTGCCGTCGCCGCGCACCTTGGTGACGGCGAGCGCCTGCCATACTGAGCGGCCGTGGGCGACGGCGCGGTGCGCGAGCGAGAGCGTGATGCCTTGCGCGGAATCGCCCGTGGATAGTTCGACCTGGCCGCGAATGGCACCGGCGGGCGAGAGAGTGAAGACGACGTCGGGCATTTCAGCCGCCACCATGACGTTGTGGCCGCCATTGGGCTCGGCGGAGAGAAACTGACTGTCGGCCGCATCGACGCGGGAATGGGAGAAGTCAAAAAAACCGGGCTTGACGACGCTGACTTGCTGAGGGCCGACGGGAAGGTTTGGGATTTCAAAGCGGCCGTCACCGTCAGTGAGCGCACCTGTGGCGGCATCGCCCTCAACGCGGACGAGGGCGCGGGGCAGGCCTTCTCCCGTGGCCGCGTTGCGCACCACGCCGTGGAACGAAGCGAGCGTGTGGTCGAGGGACTGAGGCTGTGCCTGTTGCTGTGCGGGAAGAGCCGCAGGGAAGAGGATGGCCAGGAGCAAGACGGCAGAGCCGTAGAGGGTCGGGGTGAGTGTATGTTGTCCCACCCATCGCAAAGAACGCGATGGATGGGGCACGGGGAATTTTTCAGCGGAAGGTGGAGACTTTTCCCCGGTCCCTAAATGCGAGGGACCGGGGGCACCCGCGCTTTGAAACCGTTGACCGTTGGCTCGAGTGTCCACGCACCATTGTGACGGTTGAGCGGGGGGATAGGAAAGCAGGGTTAGGGAATAGGGGATAGGGATTAGGGATTAGAAAAGCTTTGGGGTTGAGTGAACTTCTGTCCCACTCATCGCACGATGAGGCCGTGCGATGAATTGGGCACACTCGTTTTTCCTGAGATGAGCGAAAGGCAACCGCAGGTCCTTCGACTCCCTGCGCTTCGCTACGGTCGCTCAGGATGACAGTCAATCAATATTGGCGCAGAATACGCACCAATCTCCGCTCAGGATGGCTTTCAGTTTTTCTTGAACAGTGGAGACAAGGCGGGATTATTTTTTGAGTTTCAGGAGCTCATCGCGATCGATGACGTTGCCGTCGAGGATGACGGCGGAGATGTGGCGGGCGTTCCAGATGTTGGCGGTGGGGTCAGCGGAAAGAATGAGGACGTCAGCGCGGCGTCCGGGGGCGATGAGGCCGAGTTCATTCCAACCGAACTGCGTGGAGTAGTTGCTGGTGGCGGCGGCCAGCGCCTCGCGGGACGAAAGGCCGAGGCGCACGAGCATTTCAAGCTCGGTATGGAGGGAGATGCCGGGCATGGCGCCGGAGACGGGCGCGCCGGAGCCGGCCAGGTAATGAGGAAACGCGGCAAAGATGGTCTCGTTGATGAGCCACATGCGCATGGCGTCCTGATCGTTCTTCTTACGCGCGTTCTCTTCCAGGTAGCGCTGGCCTGCGGCGGGCAGATGGCGGGTCCATGGCGACAGCGGATAGGTCAACTCGCCGGTGACCGGATCCGTGGGATCGACGAGCTGTGCGGGCGAGAAGAGCGAGGCTACGGGCTCCTTCCACAGGTTGCGATGGCCGGGCAACTGCGCGTAACTGATGCTGAAGGTGGGCATGAGCGCGGCGTGGTGGTCGGCAAGAAAATGGGCGTATTCGCGCACGCGCGGGTCAGTGGGCGGAAGACGCTCAGAGTAGTCGTAGGCGGTGTTTGCGGCTGAACCTTCGGGGTCGTCGATGAGCGGGCGCTCCAGCTCCTTAGGAATTACGCCGAGATCGTAGCGTGCCATGTGGATGAGCGCGTCGACCCCCGCCTCGACGCCGACACGATAGGGCGTGGATACGAACTCGCCGTAGGCGATGAGGCCGAGCTGGTGGGCGCGAGTGACTATCCACTGGGTATTGGCGGCGGTGATTTCATGGCCGAGGAAGATGACGCGGGTACCGAGGCGGAGCGTATCGTCGAGCTGCTGGCTGGTGTCTTGCGGGCTGAGCTCGACAACACGCGCGCTCTGCCTGAGCTTAGTGGCCCAGGCCGGATCGTGGGCGAGCAGGCTCCAGTCGTCGGTGGCGCCGATGGAATCAATTCCATAGAGATGGGGACGGGGATTGGCAGAGTAATCGGCCATGCCATGGCGATAGTCGTTGCGCACGACCACGGTGGTGACGCCCATGTAGAGGTTGGCGTTGGCCTGGGCCTGGGAGTTCATGCCGGCGAAGCCGTCGATAAGTCCTGGGACGATGAATTTTCCTGAACAGTCGATGACGCGCGCGTCTTTGGGAATGGGGAGCGTTGCGGCAGGTCCGACGTCGGTGATGCGGCCGTCACGGATGATGACGACGGCGTTCTCGAGGTCGCGCGCGGAGTGTCCCGAGTCAGATAAATCGACGACGGTTCCGCCGGCCAGAACCAGGGGGGGCGCAGCAGCGACGCCAGCGTTGGCCTGGGGACCTGGTTTGGGCCAAGCTACAGCCGCAGCCAGTCCCACAGCAACGAACACATACCAGTTCCGGAACATACCCATAGAGAAGATGGTCTGTACTCGATTTTCGCACAGCGGCCTTGAGCGATGGCTCATGAGACCGGACCTGGATGGGGGTGGTGAATCGCGGCCCAGAGGTTGCGCCTGAATGGAACATGGACTGCAACGGGCAGGTGGGCAAGGGCAGCGGCCGAGGCAACAATCAAGACAGGAAAACACTCGAGCGTGTAGCGGGGCTCAGGGTTTTCAAGCGTGCTGAGCAACAGGCAGCGGAGCAGGAAATAACCACCCAGCATGAAGGCAAACGGAACCTGTCGGCGCAGAAATGCCCAGGCAGCAGCGGCGACATAGGCAAGGTTGAGGATGCCGAGCAGCACGGCACAGAGCGATTCGCCGGGATGATCGGCCCAGCGCCACCAGAAATTGTCGAGCCCGAAGGACCAGGTGCGGGGCCGCAGCAGCATGTCTGCAACGCGCATGAGCGGAACGGCGAGGTAATAGCGGAACGGGTTGGCGCGGATGCGCTGGAGGGCGAGCGCGGCAAAGCGGGCATCGAGCTGCGGGGAGATGGAGTTGGCGCGGTTGTAATCGTCGAACAGAGCAGCGGTGAGCGCGCGCTGAGCGGGCGAATCGAAAGCGCGAGAGGGCAGGTCGTCGATGCTGATGGATCGCGTGCCGACTTTCCAGTAGACATTGCCGGTGGAGACGTACTCGACGGCCCAGGTGCGCATCCATTGGTAGAAGCCTGCGCTGTAGGGTTCACCTGGATCGTTGAGATAACGGGGCGCGAGCGGCTGAAAGACCTGGAAATCGATCCAGTTTCTTGTGGTCCACACGGAGATGGGTGCGAGGGCGACTAGCGAGTAGATGGCGGTGGCCGTGAAGGCGCTGAGGAGCTGCGGCGGGCGGGCCGGAATGGAAGAGCTGGGGTGCAGCGAGTAGTAGAACAGACCGGCTGCCAGCGCAATACAGAGCAGCGAACCATCGGGCCGGAGCATGGCGGCAAGACCGGCGGCACAACCTGCGCCTGCCAGAGCCCAAACGTCGCGCTTGCCTTCGTCGGCGGCAGCGAGGGCGCGGCCTGCCGCATAGATGCCCCAGGCGATGGCGAAGACCGACAGGCTCTCAGTGAGGGCAATGCCGGCATAGGCAGCGGTAAAGGGGCACAGCATGGCCAAGGGCAGGGCAAACTGCGCGGCGCGGCTGGAGAGGTGACGCTTGACGAACGAGGCCAGCAGCAGGCATCCGGTAACGTCGACGAGGGCCTGGAAGAGGAACACGGCATTGATCCAGGAGCGGGGCCCGATGGCGGCAAAGAGCTGTTCGAAGGTGGCGAGGAGGATGGGATAGGCGGGCAGACGGAAGAGGTTAGGCAAATCGTAAGGACCAGCTTCCATGGCGTAGATGCCGTGATGGAAGAGGTTGTGGCCGAGCTGGAGATAGTCGATGGTGTCGTCGTCAAACGGGCGGGGCAACCAGATGAGCAGCAGCCGAAGTGCGAGGCCCACAGCAGCCCACAGCAGCCATTTGCGCGGCCAAGGGAACAATCGGCTGAAGGTGGGCATAGAGGGAAGGATACACCCGTAGATAAGGGATTAGCTGGCTACGAGTGTGGGACGGCGGCGGCCTGCGAGCAGGGGCAGGACCTGCGACCATGCGGCGTCGACACTGAGCCCATACCTGGCGCGGAGGTCGTCGACTTTGCCGTGCTCGATGAACTGATCGGGCCAGCCGATGCGGACCACGGGAACCGCGCGTCCCAGCTCTTCAAGGGCTTCAACGACGGCTGTACCGAATCCGCCCATGAGGACATGATCCTCAAAGGTGACGAAGGCGGCGACGCGGCGCGAGAACTGGTCGAGCATTTCGCGATCGATGGGCTTGATGAAACGGGGATTGATGACGGCGGCGGAATAGCCCTCGCGCTCGAGGCGGGCAGCCAGCTCAGTCGCCATGGAGGTGAGCGGACCGAGGCCGAGAATGGCGACGTCAGAGCCGTCCTGAAGAAGTTCCGCCTTGCCGATGGGCAGCACCTGCGGTTCGGGCTTGCGGGCCACACCGACAACAACGCCTCGCGGATAGCGGATGGCGCTGGGACCGGGAATCTCAAATGCCGTCTTCATCATGTCAGCCAGTTCGTTTTCGTCTTTGGGCGCCATCTGCACGATGCCGGGGATGGAGCGCAGGTAGCCGATGTCGAAGAGGCCGTGATGGGTGGGGCCGTCATCGCCGGAAAGGCCGGCGCGATCCAAGCAAAAGAGGACAGGAAGATTCTGCAGGCAGACGTCGTGAATGATCTGGTCGATGGCGCGTTGCAGAAACGTGGAGTAGATGGCGCAGACGGGGCGGAAGCCGCGAGTGGCCATGCCGGCGGCGAACAGAACAGCATGCTCCTCGGCGATGCCCACATCGAAGTAGCGTGTTGGATGGGTGGGCCGGAAGAGATCGAGGCCGGTACCGTTGGGCATGGCGGCGGTGATGGCGACGATGCGCGGATCTTTTGTGGCCATGTCAGAGAGCGTGTTGGCAAAGACCTCAGAGTAGGTGGGCAGTCCGGCCGGCTTGGTCAGGCCTGTCTCAGGATCGTAGGGGCCGAGGCCGTGAAATTTCTTTTGGCCGTCGAGGGCGGGCTGAAAACCGCGGCCCTTCTGGGTGAGGACGTGGAGCAGGACGGGATGGTCGGCGGTCTTGAGGAACTTGAGGCTCTCAATGAGCAGCGGCAGGTTGTGTCCGTCGATAGGCCCGAAGTACTCCATGCCGAACTCTTCAAACAGGATGGAGGGCCAGAGCATGCTCTTGGCGGCTTCTTCAGCTCGGCGGACCACCTTGATGGCGGTCTTGCCGGCGAAGCGCTCGATGAGGCGCGTGGCTGTCTGGTGCAGGTGCTGATAGTGCTCGTTGGTGACGATCCTGTGGAAGTAGCGCGCAATTGCGCCGACGTTGCGGTCGATGGACCACTCGTTGTCATTGAGGATGACAATGAGGCGCTTGGTCTGCTCGGCGATGTTGTTCATCGCCTCAAAGGTGATGCCGTTGGTGAAGGCGGCGTCGCCCGCCACGGCGATCACGTGTTCGCTGCCGCCCGCCAGATCGCGTGCCACAGCCATGCCGAGGGCGGCGGAAAGAGCGGTGCCGGCATGTCCTGCGCCGAAGGCGTCGTGCGGGCTCTCGGTGCGGAGCATGAAGCCGTTGAGGCCTCCGGGCTGGCGAATGGTGGAGAAGCGGTCGAGGCGGCCGGTGAGAATCTTGTGGACGTAGGCCTGGTGGCTGACGTCAAAGAGGATTTTGTCTTCAGGAGTGTCAAAGACAGTGTGGAGAGCCATGGTGAGCTCGACCACGCCGAGATTGGGGCCGAGATGGCCGCCGGTTTTGGAGAGCGTCTGGATGAGGCAGGCGCGAATTTCTTCGGCCAACTCCGACCTTTGCGCGTCGTTCAGTCGCTTGAGGTCAGCGGGTGAGTGGATGGACTCCAGCAGTTCTCCCATGAATTCCCTTCCCTCAAGAACCACACCAACCACGCCGGCATCCAGGGGTACGGGGCTCTCCTGCATTTGATAACTCCCCAGCTAGCGGGGATTCTCAAACTGGCTTAGAGCCAACCAACAGTATACGCGCGATCCGGATTCGAACCGTTCCCGATTAGACGGGCTAGTTAGGTCTGGGTGAGTGGGGCAAGAAGCACGCAGGAATGAAGATGGAGGAGGTACAAGGAAACTGGGCGCGGGTCAAAATGGCAACCGCCGTTATTCGGACTCCTGGTTCCGGAATGGCACGCGAATCGGTTGGCAGAGTTATCGTAGAGTCAGCGGACGGGTAGCAGGCTGGTGGCTATACTTTGGCCGTAGATGGCCAGAGCGGCGCACGGCGAGGGCGGTGATTGGTGCGGAGAATGGTGATTGGGCTGTTGCTGGCGGCGAGCGTGCAGTCGACTGCCCTTGCGGCGAGGCGCGTCACAGTGCAACAGGTGGACCTGCTGCTGGAGGAGTACAAAGGGGAATCCGACGGCAAGGTGGCCGGTCAGCTTGTCGACATGGAACTAACGGAAAGGGCTTCGTCTGCGCGGCTGAAGAGCTGGGAGACGGAGTTTCCCGGACGCCGCTGCCACGAGATTCTAACGGAACTGGTGGACGCCTCATCGTTCGAGGAGTTGCCTGAATCAGACAAGCTGGCCCAGTCTGCGCCGGATGCGGACGGACAGCGGGCGATGCTGATGAAGACGGTCGATTACCTGAACCAGGCTCTTTCTCGATTGCCCAACTTTTTTGCAACGCGCAGGACGGAGTACTACGAAGACAAGCCACCGGCGCAGACAGCGGATAATTTTGAGCCAGGGCTGGGCGGGCGCAGAAGCACGGCCGTTCCCACGATGACACAAAGCACGAGCACAGCGCAGCGAATGCACATTGTGGACCACGCAAGCGTGCCCGTGAGCTACCAGGACGGCTACGAGATGCGGGGATCAAAGCGGCTGGATCCATCCGTGCTGGACGAGCCGGTGAAAGGGCTGACCACAGTAGGCGAATTCGGGCCGATTCTTTCGGTGGTCTTTCCTGACGCGGTTCGCGGCAAGATTTACTGGGGCTACTGGGAACATGGGGCAAGCGGGGCGCTGGCGGTTTATCGCTACAAGGTTCCAGCGAGTGAGTCGCGGTACCTGGTGCAGTTTCCTCACGGCAAGGAGACGCTGAAGGTTATGCCCGCCTACCACGGAGAGATTTCGATCGATCCAGAGAGCGGAGCGATTTTGCGGATCACGATCATACCGGACTTTGTGGCGCCGTATCAATTGGTGAAGGAAGGGATGATGGTGGAGTACGGGCCGGTTGCTCTGGGAGGGACCAACTACATCTGCCCGTTGAAGGGGGTGGCCCTGGCGGTGATGCCGATGAACGATCCGACCAGCGATGCGTACCCAGCGCAGACGCAGTTGAATGACGTTGCGTTCACCGACTATCACCTGTTGCGATCCGAATCGCGCATAGTGCCGGCGCAGGATGCTGCCCCCGAAACAGGTGCACCCACGGGGCCA
The DNA here is from genome assembly GCA_963765025.1 of uncultured Acidobacteriaceae bacterium. Lineage (GTDB taxonomy): Bacteria > Acidobacteriota > Terriglobia > Terriglobales > Acidobacteriaceae > Telmatobacter. Next base: position 29,352 of record CAVXVM010000040.1, read on the forward strand.
CCGCAGTAAGCGCGCCGTTTGCAACCCAGCGTTGTAGGATGGGCACATACAGCTATTGTGCGTTTGATTGGGGGAGTTGAAGACGTGACGGGAACAGTAAGAAAGAGCATTTGCGGGCTGGTGTTTGCAGGATGGTTGGCAGGAGCGGCGGCGAGCGGGGCTTTAGCGCAGATGCCGGAACCGGGCGCCCAGTCGGACGCTCCCAATCCGCTGATCGACACAACGGTGAATCCTGGCAAGGTGCTGCTGTACAAGCTGGAGGCGGAGTTTGCCAAAGACGTTCTTGCGCGTGGGGGAGCGGCGTTTGCCGACTGGTTTGCGGGCGACGGAGTGGCGCTGGGAAATGGAGCCGCGCCGCTGATCGGCAAGGTGGCCATTGCGAAGGGAGCAAACTGGTCAGCGAAGGATTACCAGCTGACGTGGACGCCGACCGACGCCATGATGGGCCCATCGGGCGACATGGGATACACGTGGGGCCACTTTGAAGGCCACAGCAAGGATGCGAACGGGAATGCCATCACCACCAGCGGGCGGTACATCACCATGTGGCGCCGCGAACCGGATGGAAAGTGGAAAGTGGTGTTGGACGCGGGCGCAAATGAACCGGCTGGGGCCGGCGACTGCTGCAAGCTACCTGGGCACTGAGCGGAGGAGTTCATCGCTGCGCCGCATCGGTGAGCTTGTCGACACGTGGATTGCGTAGGACTCGCGGTGGGACGCAGTGGTTGCGGGGTAGGGTACTCGACCAACGAGTACCGATGGTAACCACGGGCGCAATCTATAGTCCCCTTTTCCAAAGTACATGGGTGCTATTTTGCTTTGCGCAAAATTGGCCAGTTTGTGTGAGAGTCATTTCAAGAGCCGTCCACGATACTAACTTTGGGTGCCAGTACGTATGTGCGCAATGCCGGGCTCAAGATCTTCCGGGGATCAGGAGGCATATCTGCATCCTGAATTCAACATCTTCGACCGCAACCCCGATCCGGCTCTGGACGAGCTGGCGGAGTTGGCTGCGGTGTTGTGCGGCGCCGATTATGCATACATAGGGTGGATGGACTTTAACCGTCTTTGGTTCAAGGCGCGGTACGGCTTCAAAGGCGTGGAGCAGGCGAAGGCAACGACGGCGTGCCAATGGATGCTTGAAAAAGGGACGCCGCTTTTGATTGCGCATGCGGGCGAAGACCCGCGGTTTCTCCCGCAGGGAATTCCTGTACCGAACGGGAAAGACTGCCAGTCGTATGCGGGCGTGCCGCTGATTACGAGCGCGCAGCAGATTGTGGGGTCGCTGGCGGTGCTGGCGATTTTGCCAAATAGATTCAGAACCGAGCACGTGACGCTGCTGGATATTCTGGGGCGGCAGGTGGTGACGCGACTGGAGCTTTACAGCCGCATCCGGCTGCAGGAGCAGGCGCAGCGATCGCGGCAGCGGACGGAACGTTCGCTTGCAATCGAACGATGTTTTGTGGCGGCGACGCTGGATTCGATTCCGGCGCTGGTGGCGGTGCTGGATACAGCGGGGCGGCTGGTGCGGATGAATCAGCCTTGCGCGCAGTTGACGGGGCTGAGCCTGGCGGGCACGGTGGGGCGCCCGTTTGTGGACGAGGTGATTGAACCTGGCGAGCGCGATTGGGCAGTGGGCAAGCTGCGCGATGCGGCGGCCGGACAAAGCTCGGGCCCGCACGAGACGGTGTGGCGGGTTGCGGGAGGAGTTGGAAAAGCACGGCGCGTGAGCTGGACGCTGCGGCCGCTGCAGGGACCGAACGGTGAAATCCAGTATGTGATTGTGAGCGGGCAGGACGTAACCGACCAGCGGGCGATGGAACAGGCGTTGCTGTCGAGCGAGACGCGCTACCGCGAGGTGGTGGAGAACTCGCTGGGATTTGTGTTTACGTGCACAATGGAGGGACGACTGACTTCGCTGAATGCGTTCACGGCGGAGACGCTTGGCTACCGGGCCGAAGCGCTGATGGGCCGGGCGGTGACGGAGTTGATGGACGCAGACGGTGCGGCGGCGTTCCGAGACTGCCTTGAGACGCTGGAGACGAAGGAAGAGTGGCAGGGCGCGCTGCCCTTGCGGCGCAGCGATGGAGTGTACCGGCGCATTGCGGTGCGCAGCCGGCGGATGCAACTACCGGGCGAGCGCGCGTTTGTTCTGAATCACGGCATGGACGTGACGGAACAGCACCAGGCCGAGCAGGCATTGCACCTTGCGACGCGGCAACGCGAGCTGATTCTGGAAGCGGTGGGCGAAGGCATTTACGGCATCGACCTAGACGGCAGGCTTACGTTCATCAACGAGACGGGCGCGCGCGCGCTTGGATACACGCCTGACGAGTTGACGGGGCGCGATCTTCACGAGCTGATCCACCACAGCCATGCGGATGGGACGCCATATTCAAAATCGACGAGCCCGATTCTGCAGGCGCTGCGACGGTCGGAGTCGATCCGCATGCGCGACGAGGTTTTCTGGCGGCAGGACGGTACGGCGATTCCGGTGGAGTACAGCGCCAACCCGATCATGGATGAGGGACAGATTTCCGGCATGGTGGTGGCCTTCAGAGATGTTTCAGAGCGCAGGCGGCTGGAGAAGATGAAGGACGAGTTCATTTCGACGGTGAGCCACGAACTACGCACGCCGTTGACCTCGCTGCGCGCATCGCTGGGGCTGATTGCGTCAGGCTCGCTGGACAAACGGCCGGAGAAACAGCGGCAGATGGTGGAGATGGCGATCGGCAACAGCGATCGACTGATTCGCCTGGTGAATGACATTCTTGATTTCGACAGTGTGGAGAAAGGGCGGTTGCCGTTGCACCGCCAGCCGGTGCAGGCGATCGATCTGCTGCGGCGCGCCGCGGATGTGGCCCACAACGCTGTTCTGCAAAATCGCATCGCGCTGCACATCGACGCGGTTTCTGCGCCGGTGTTCGCCGACGAAGAACGCATTCTGCAGGTGCTGAACGAACTGGTGAACAACGCGATCAAGTTTTCAGCGAAGGATACGACCATCCGGCTGGCCGCGCAGACTGTGCCCTCGACCAGCGGCGGAAGCGCGCTGGGCGAGGTGTGTTTTATTGTGGAGGACCAGGGCCGCGGCATCTCCCAAGAAAAGCTGGAGCGGATCTTTGAGCGCTTCCAGCAGGGCGACGCATCGGACTCGCGGGCGCTGGGCGGGACCGGGCTGGGCCTGGCGCTTTGCCGGAGCATCGTGGAGCAGCACGGCGGGCGCATCTGGGCCGAGAGCACGCCGGACAAGGGAAGCCGATTCCTGTTCACTCTTCCGGCCGCGGCAAGCGACGCGCGCACGTAAGCGCGCAGGTCCGATCCCTACATCTTCTTTTTGAAGCGCCGTGAGACAATGCCTTCGACGGCCTACCCTTCTCCATTCCCCGGCCGGCGGACAAAAAGCAGATGGCATTATCAACGCGCATATTGAATCTTTGTTTCGGGCGGCCTCTGGCCACCAGCGAAGAGCGGGCCGAACACATCGGTCCTATTGCGGGCATCCCGATCTTCGGACTGGACGCACTGAGCTCGGCCGCATACGGGCCTGAGGCGGCACTGACGCTGCTGATCCCGCTGGGCCTGGTGGGCGTGCACTATATTGTGCCGGTGAGCGGGGCCATTGTGCTGCTGCTGGCGATCGTTTATTTCAGCTACCGGCAGACGATTGAGGCGTACCCGCAGGGCGGCGGCTCTTACACCGTGGCGAGCCAGAACCTTGGCGAAGGTGCGGGTCTGCTGGCAGCCGCGGCGCTGATGATCGACTACGTGTTGACCGCGGCGGTGGGAATTTCAGCGGGCGTGGGCGCGCTGATCTCGGCCGTTCCAAGCTTGCAGCCGCACACGCTCGAGCTTTGCCTGGTGGTGCTGGTCATCCTGACCATCGTGAACATGCGAGGCGTGCACGACACCGGCGTGGTGTTCATGATTCCCACTTATTTGTTCACGGGCACGCTGCTGATTGTGATCGGGGTGGGCGCGTGGCATGTGATGACGAGCGGAGGACATCCGCACCCGGTGACGGCGCTGCCGGCGTTGCCTCGAGCGACGGAGATGGTGAGCTGGTGGCTGCTGTTGAAAGTGTTTTCGTCGGGCTGCACGGCCATGGCCGGCGTGGAGGCGGTGAGCAACGGCGTGATGGCCTTCCGCGACGATACGCGCAAGAACGCCAAGATCACGCTGACCATCATCATCGCACTGCTCGCTGTGCTGCTGGCGGGAATTGCGCTGTTGTGCCGGGCCTATGGCATTGCCGCCACCAATCCCAATGGACCAGGCTATGAAAGCGTGTTGAGCATGCTGACGCGCGCGGTGATGGGGCACGGCTGGTTCTACTACGTGACCATCGGCGCAGTGCTGGTGGTGCTGGCGCTCTCGGCAAACACGGCATTCGCCGACTTTCCGCGGCTTACGCGCGCCATCGCGCTCGACAACTACATGCCGCATGTTTTTATGCTGCGGGGCCGACGGTTGCTTTACTCGTGGGGAATCTATGTCCTGGTGGCGCTGACGGGAATGCTGCTGATCTTGTTCGGCGGCGTGACGGATCGTCTGATTCCGTTGTACGCGATCGGCGCGTTCATGGCCTTTACACTGTCGCAGGCGGGGATGGTGATGCACTGGAAGCGCCAGGGGAAAGCGACCGGACGGATGTTTGTGAACGGCCTGGGCGCCGTGGCCACGGGCATTACGGCGATCGTCGTGCTGGTGGCGAAATTTGCTGAAGGCGCATGGATTACGGCGCTGCTGATCGTATTGATGATCCTGCTGATGCGCACCGTGCATCGGCATTACAAGCAGGTGGCCCGCGAAATCGATTTGGACCGGCCCATCGTTCCCGCAGAAGTGCGCGAGCCTGTGGTGATTGTGCCGATCGACCGCTGGAGCCGCATCTCAGAGAAGGCCCTCTCGTTCGCGCTGTCGATGTCGAGCGATATTCGCTGCGTGCATGTGGTGGCGTCAGATGAGCCGGACGCGTTTTGCGACCAGTGGGAGAAAGACATTGCCGAGCCGCTGCGCACGGCAGGCAAGTGCGTGCCCAAGCTGATCAAGTTGCGTTCGCAGTTCCGGTACGTTCTGCAGCCGGTGGTGGATTATGTTCTGACCGTTGAGCGGGAGACGGATCACAAACAGGTTTGCGTTCTCGTTCCGGAAATGGTGGTGCGCCATTGGTGGGAAAACCTGATGCATAACCGTCGCGGCGATTTGTTGAAAGTGATTCTGCTGGTACGTGGCAACCAGAGGATCGTGGTAGTTAATATCCCGTGGTACCTGCACCGGGGCTGAGCTGAGATGCGCGTGCCCGCGCGTCATCCACGCTGCGCTGCCTGGCGGGCTGTGGCTGCCAGAATCTCGGGCAGGCGGTTCTGGCGGTATGCGAAGGAACGCTTCAAATGCTTGCGGACGAAGGCTGCACCCAGGCGGCCGAGCACTCCAAATGGCAGCTCATACTCGATTGCATCCGTGACCAGCGTGCCTTGGCGCCCGTCGCGGACCTCAGCCTGAATACCGTGGCGATGGTGGAATGCGCTGAAGGGGCCGCGCACTTGCGCGTCAGTGAAGTGCGAGTTCCACTGAAACTCAGTGATGGCAGCGAGCCAGCTTACGCGCCTGGGCACCCAGGGAATGGGATAAAAGCTGATGAGAATTTCAGAGCCGACTCCTGCGGCCACACTCTTGAAGCGGCGCTCAGGGTCTGCGGCAACAGGGCGCGGCGGCGGGGGAAGGATGCGCGCGTCCTCAATCCGCGTGCGCAGGCTGAGGGGCATGAGGTACGGAAGATTTGCCGGGTTGGTAAAAAAAGCGAAGACCAGCTCGACGGGAAATGGAACCCACTGGCTGGTTTCGAAACGCTTGGTCATGGTTCGATGGTATCGCGGTGGTTGAGGACAGGGATTAGGGATTAGGAATTAGGGATTAGAAAAGCGTTTGGGTTGGGTGCATTGCTGTCCCACTCATCCCGGCAAAGAACGCCGGGATGAATGGGGCACAGATTGTGCATTCGACAACTGCAAGGTTTCAGTTGGGCAACAGAACGGAGTCAACCACGTGGATGACGCCGTTCGACTGGTAGACATCTGCGATGGTGACGGTTGACATGCCGCCCTTTTCATCGGTGAGAATGACTTTGCCGTCGCTGAGGCTGGCAGTGAGGGTGCCGCCTTCCACGGTCTTGAGCTCGGCCTTGCCGTGGCCCTTCCTGATCATGGCGATCAGTTCCTTTGAGCTGACGCGGCCGGCAACCACGTGATAGGTGAGCACCTTGACCAGCTGATCCTTGTTCTCGGGCTTCAGCAGCGTGTCCACCGTACCGGCGGGTAGCTTGTCAAAGGCCGCATTGACGGGCGCGAAGACGGTGAAGGGGCCGGGGCCCTCGAGAGTGTCAACCAGCCCTGCAGCTTTGACGGCTGCGACGAGCGTGGTGTGATCCTGCGAGTTGACGGCATTCTGCACGATGTTCTTGGCGGGATACATGGCGGCGCCACCGACGTCAGGATCCTTTTCAGCGTGTATGGATGCGACGGAAAGCGTGAAGGCGAAAGCCACAAGGGTGGCCAGGACAGTTTTGCGGGTGGGGATCATATGGGTGAAAACCTCCGGTGAAGATCAACTACATTCACTGAACGCGGCGGTTCTCGAATTGGATTTGCGGATTTGCGGTCGCGCTTTGACCTCGCCAACAAAACGGCTGCTTTTTATGGATGCGAGCGATGTGCCCTGTCGGCGTGGAAGTACCACGGATGGGGCAGGGATCGCTCGGATTGGGGATTCGCGCGGTTCGGCCGCATCATTTAACCTAGGAGAAGAAACCAGACTCAGGAATAGATACCGGGTTCAACCTGTTCCCCGAAGGCTCATGATTCGCTCCCTCTCAAAACACTTCAAGAGACGCCGCCCGCACAACAAGTGGCTTGTGATGATTGCGGCGTACAAGCTGATCCAGGCGACACTGATCCTGCTGATCGGCGTGGGCGCACGTCACCTGCTGCACAAGGATGTGGGCGACGAGCTCGAGGCGCTGGTGGATCACCTGCGGTTCAATCCTGAGTCGCGGCTGGTCGTCTTTCTGCTGGACAAGGCGTCGCTGCTGAACGACCCGATGCTGCGGCGGATCGGCCTGGTGGCCTTCTGCTATGCGGGACTGAGCGCGGCCGAGGGGATCGGGCTGTACCTGGAGAAGACCTGGGGCGAATTGTTGACGCTGATCATTACCGCATCGTTTCTGCCCTGGGAGATCTACGAGATCTATCGTCGCCAGACGGCGATCCGCTTCTGCCTGCTGACCGCCAACGTGCTGGTGTTCATCTATCTGTTGCAGCTGATGATCGACCGCGGCAGACACAGGGCCAAGGGCAAGCGGACTTAATCAAAACAGTTCAAGTGGAGTGAGTGGGCCGAAATTGGGTCAAAAGGCGTGGGCGGAGCTTTCGCTCCAGATTTTCGCCTTTTCTTCCCCTATCACGAGTCGATCTGGATGTCCAGCCCTGGAACCGAAGCCATCAACACAAGATGTAGTGGTGGGTTTAGATACTTCATCTATTACTTGAATTTTCCACACCTGCGCACGGCAAACGGCTGATTTTGCCCATTTTCCACTTGGCTGGGGGATGGAACAGGGTTATATTCACGGAGTGGTCCAAAGTGGTCAAAAGTAGGCCAACTGGGAGCGACACTACTGATTTCCAAAGCAAGTGTACTCGGTTTTGCTCCCAATAAACGGAATCCCGAAGCCAAAAACACTGGGGAACCAGCCTGGCTAACCGGAAAAGGCAGCGAAGGAAAGCAGACCGGTCCGCAAGAGGAACTGAAAAGCCAGGCGCGGGGGTTTTGAGGCAGTGAGATGTTCAGGGGCAACCATCCAGCAAAGGTCGATGAGAAGGGACGTCTGAAGATCCCGGCTGCGTTCAAGCAGCTGCTGGAGGCTCAGAACGACACCCAGTTCTACATCACCAGCCAGGATGGCAAGAGCGCCGAGATCTGGCCACTGCGGGAGTGGGAAAAGCGGGAAGCGCAGCTTGCGGAGTTCAGCACGCTGGACGATGCGGTGGCGAAATACCTGAACCTGACCAGCTATTACGGCCACCAGGTGGAGATGGACAACCAGGGCCGGGTGCTGTTGCCGCAGGTTTTGCGGGAGAAGGCCGGGCTGGACGCGGATGTGGTGGTTTTTGGCAAGGCAACATGCCTTGAAGTGCACAACAAGGCGATGTTTGAAGCAAGTTTGGCAAGCAATGAAATGACCGTGGAAGACCGCCGGCAATTGGCAGCGATATTGAGCGGGCGCGGCCGGGATGCATAAGCCCCCCAGGGGGGAGCACATGACGAAGCCGAATGAACGCCATGTGAGTGTTCTTTTTGAAGAAGCGATTGATTTTCTCCGTGTGCGGCCCGGTGGGACGTACGTGGACTGCACCCTGGGCCTTGGAGGCCACGCGGAAGGCATCGCGCGGCGGCTGGGCCCGACAGGAACCCTGATCGGATTCGACAGGGACACTGAGGCGCAGGCGCTGGCGAAGGCCCGGTTGGACAGGGTCAGAGAAGAGATGGGCAGCCAGGCGCCAAGGATTGAGTTGATTGCCGAGGCATTCAGCTCAATAGCGCAACACATTGAGCCGGCAAGCGTGGATGGTTTGCTGGCGGACTTTGGGGTAAGCAGCCTGCAGTTCGACGAGGCGCACAGGGGATTCAGTTTTCAGGCAGACGGCCCATTGGACATGCGTATGGATACGCGATCGGGGCCGACAGCCGCACAAGTGGTGAATGAGATGCGCGAGCAAGAGCTGGCAAATCTCATTTACGAGAACGGTGAGGAAAGGAGGTCGCGGACAATCGCCAGAGCCATTGTGAGGGGGCGACTAGTTACCACCACGGGGCAGTTAGCCCGGATCGTAGCGTCAGTCGCCCCACCAATGAAACAAGGCCATATTCACCCGGCAACCAGAACTTTTCAAGCTCTCCGTATCTACGTCAATCGCGAGCTGGACGAAATAAGGGATCTGCTTGAGGCCGCACCGAAGTTGCTTAAGCCCTCCGCACGACTCGTCGTTATCAGCTTTCATTCTCTTGAAGACCGAATTGCCAAAGACAGCCTGCGGGACGGAGCACAAAAAGGAATCTGGGAGATTCTGACCAAGAAGCCGGTTACTGCCGGCGAAGCAGAGACAGACAGGAACCCGCGGTCAAGAAGCGCGAAGCTGAGGGCGGCGGAGAGAAAGACAGGGATTAGGGATTAGGGATCAGGGATCAGGCCCTGTTCGACGAAGGAGAGCAACATGGCGGCATGCACAACAACATATTTTGAGGCCGGCCGCGGCTGGAGCGCGCGGGTGACGGAACACAACGCTGAACTGCTGGCGCAGCAGCCGCAATTGCGGCGCCGCATGCGCACGCCCGAGTTTCATTTTGTGCGCCATATTGACAACTCCCGGCTTGTGAAGGCGCCCGACCTGGCGCGTGTGCGCGAGATGCGGCTATTTGCCGGCGCGATCGCCGTGCTGTTTTCGCTGGTGATGATTTACGGCATGCAGCACTTCTACGCGATCGAGGGCAGCTACCGGGTAGAGCAGGAAAAGCAGACGCTGAATCAGCTGCGCGAAGAGAACCGGCAACTGCGCCTGTCGCAGGCTGAGCTTACGCAGCCCGGACGCATCGACATGATGGCCCGCCAGTTCGGACTGGCCGCGCCGCAGCCGGGACAAGTGGTCCACGCCAGCGGAAACGCCGACGCTTCGACGCCGGTGCTGGCGCAGATGACGCCACCGTCGGCGCCACCGGCGCAGTGACAGGCGGCGCTCAAGTTTTCAGCTTCGTGCATCGACGTGTGAACGATCGATTCTTTGCGGCCGCCCGTAACACAGGATCGCTCAGGAACAGCGGGCGGCCGTTCTTTCTCTTCAAGTGCTGAAAGCTGAAGCTGGGAACCTGAATGCCTACAGCCGTCCGAGCCACTCGCAACCGCACCGATCCTCCCCGCGTCGTTCCACTGAGCCGGAAGCGCTTCTGGATCATCTGTCTTTTTTTTCTGGTGTGGGCGTGCGTGATCGCCGGGCGGTTGTTCCTTCTGCAGATTGTGGACCACAAGGAATACCTGGAGCGTGCGGAGAAGGAGCAGCAGCGCACCTTTGAAGTGGCACCGCGGCGGGGCGTGCTCTACGACCGCAACCTGCGCGAGCTGGCGATGACCGTGCAGGTGGATTCAATTTATGCCGATCCATCGGAGATCGACAACAAAGCGGCCGCGGCACATACGCTTGCGGGGCTGGTGCACACGGATCCAGAAGATGCACGCACCACCGAAAGCGAAATCATCGCGCGGCTCAACGCAGGCCGCAACTTTGCGTGGATTGCACGACGCGTGACGCCGGATGTGGCGACAGCGGTGCGCAACTTGAACATGAAGGGGATTTACTTTCAGAAGGAATTCCAGCGCTTTTATCCGGATAACCTGATTGCGGCGCAGGTGTTGGGCTTTGTGGGCTCGGATGACAATGGGCTTGGCGGGCTTGAGGAGAAGTTTGACTACGAGCTGCACGGTGAGCCGGGCGAGATGTACGCCGCAATGGATGCACGGCGCAAGGTGATGGGATCAAGCGAGCACGATCCCGAGCCGGGCCGCAACCTGGTGCTGACGATCGACGAGAACATCCAGTTCCTGGCTGAAAAGGCTCTCGACCGCGCGATGGAGAAGACGCAGGCGCTTAACGGAACGGTCGTGATCCAAGACGTGCACACCGGCCAGATTCTGGCGCTTGCGATTCGGCCTGCGTTCAACCCCAACAACTATCGCCACACGTCGCCTGAGCTTTTACGCGACCATGCGGTGAGCGACGTGTACGAACCGGGCTCGACATTCAAGCTGGTGACGTATGCGACCGCGCTGGACCAGCACGTGGCCGAGCCTGACGACATGATCGATTGCCAGGGGGGCAAGATCACGCTGGCGGGCCGTGTGATTCACGACAACCAGGGCGAGCACATGGGCGTCGTTCCGGTCCACAAGGCACTGGAGGAGTCGAGCGACGTGGCCGCGGTAAAGCTGGCGCTGAAGGTTGGCCCGGATCACTTCTACCAGTACATACGAGCGTTTGGGTTCGGTTCTCGATCGGGCATTGAACTGCCCGGCGAGACGCGCGGACTTTTGCAGCCGGTGAAGCGCTGGGGCGGGTCGTCGATTGGCTCGATCGCGATTGGACAGGAAGTGGCCGTGACGCCGGTGCAATTGGTGACGATGGTTTCAACGATTGCCAATGGCGGCGAGTACCTGCCTCCGCACGTGCTGCTGACGGAACCGGACAGCGACAGCAATAAGCCGGCGCAGGCAGCGCCCTTCAAGCCCGGCGGCGACATGCCGAATCCTCTGCCGACGGGAGCGCATCGCGTGATTGCCACGCTGACCGCGGCCCAGATGCGCAAGATGATGGAAGGGGTGGTTCTGTTCGGCACCGGCAAATCGGCGCAACTGAACGGATACTCTTCCGGCGGCAAGACGGGCACGGCGCAGAAGATCGATCCAGCGACGCACACCTACTCGAAGACGATGCACATTGCGTCGTTCGCCGGCTTTGCGCCGGTGAACAACCCGGTGATCGCGGTGGCGATCGTGATGGACTCGCCCAAGGGCGCCTACTACGGGGCCGATGTTTCAGCGCCGGTATTCGCGGATGTGGCGCAGCAGGTGCTTGAGTATCTGGGCGTACCGCACGACATAGATTTGCGGCCGGCGACAGCGGCCAAGCCCTCGGCGCCCATCACGGAAGACGATTCCGCGCAGGATGAGAGCGACGTGAAGGCGCTCTACGATGCGGTAAACGATCTGCCGAGCGACGACCCGTTGCGCACTCCGCCGCAAAAGATCGTTACCGCGGCCCAGCAACCTTCCGACTCCGCCGCGAATGCGAAGCAGCCGTCACAGACCGCAGGCACGACTCAGATAAATGCCGCGCAATCGCATGCCGCAACTCCGCAAACTAGCCCGGCGCAGAACGCTACGCAGACCGTCACTGTTTCCGACGGCAACCTTCTGCGCGTTCCGTCGCTGTTGGGGCTTCCGGTGCGCAAGGTGATTGAGCAGGCCGCCGCCGCGGGCCTTGAAGTGCAGATTGTTGGGAACGGTACGGCCCGCCAGCAGGCCCCCGATCCCGGCACCATGGTTGCCCCCAGCACCAAGATCGTGGTCCGCTGCAAGCAGTAGTTCCTTTCCCTGTTCCCTGTTCCCTGCACTTCTCACATTCCCTTCGGCCAATGGCGCGTGGCCTCGAGCGGCTCGCCTGTCTCAAGCAGGCTCTTGAGACTGGAAAGAATCTGCGGCCAGCCGTTTGAAACTTTACCAATCAATATGGAGTCGCTCTTCCCCATCTCGTGTGTGACGGTCAACTTGACGGAGCCGTCTTTCTGTTCTATTTCGTAAGTCATCTGCGAGAACCCTTCCGCCTCAGCCTCCGGAAAGAGGTGATTTTGCCATTTCAACACCAGGCGTTTGTACAGTTCAATCTCCAAGACTTCGCCGCTATCGGCCACGGTTCCATCCGGCTTCAACAGCTTCCACGGGGAGCCCATCTCCCACGCACACTCTTGTGTCGTGCCCACCCAGATCTCCCGCGTATACTCCGGCTCGGTCAGCGCGCGCCAAAGCTTTTCCGGTGTTGTCCGGATATAGGTGACATAAACAAATTTCGATTCAGCCTTCTTCAAATTGGTTCCACTCGCATCAGTCATTTCCCTCATCCTCCAGTTTCTTTTTCAATTGGCTCAGTGCGCGCAGTTGACCGCGCTCGTACTTGGCAATCCAGCGTTCGCCGATTTCGTGAATCGGCACTGGATTCAGGTAATGCAGCTTCTCCCGTCCGCGCCAGATGGGGACCACCAGCGTGGCTTGTTCCAGCACAGCGAGATGCTTGGTGACGGCTTGCCTCGACATGTCGAGATGAGCGCATAGCTCGCCGAGCGATTGCCCGTTCTGCGCCCGCAGCCGGTCAAGCAAGAGTCGGCGTTCAGGAGCTGCGAGCGCCTTGAAGACCTTGTCAACATCAGCGCTCATGGGGAGGATCATATGCAACCTTTTGGTTGCATGTCAAGCGGAGATTACGAAAATACGGAGACGGCGGGCGCGCGACGGGCATACGCGGCACAACAAACTACAATGGACTTCGACATGAACTGGAAAGAACTGACAGACGAAATCACGGCTGTGGGCGCGGGTGGCGGGTCGGATGCGCCTATGACCGGAATCGAATACGACTCACGCCGCGTGAGGCCCGGCTCGGTGTTTGTGGCCATGAAAGGCGGGTCGACGGATGGAAACAAATACGTCGACAAAGCCATCGCCGCAGGCGCGCTGGGCATTATCACGGATTCGGCTCCGGCCTTCGATCACCTGCTGGTGTTTGAGCCCGGCCTGCCCGTGCTTGAGGTGGAGCACGGGCGGCGCGCGTTGGCGCAGGCATCGGCGGCGTTCTTCGGGCATCCTGAGCGGGCCCTGGCTGCTACGGGCATTACAGGAACGAACGGAAAAACAACGACAGCGTTTCTGACCGAGGCGCTGCTGAATGCCGCACGGCGCACCACGGTGCTGGTGGGGACCATTGAATATCATGTGGCCGGAGAGACCAGGCCTTCCGTCCACACCACGCCGGAGTCGCGCGATTTGTTTGAACTGATGGCCGAGGGAGTTGCACGCGGAGCCACGGAATTGGTGACCGAAGTGTCAAGCCACGCGCTGGACCAGGGGCGCGCCAGCGGCGTGAACTTCGATGTGGCATTGTTTACCAACCTGACGCGCGATCACCTGGACTACCACCAGACGATGGAGAAGTACTACGCGGCCAAGCGGCTGCTGTTCGACGGAACGGTGTATCCTGCGCCGCGGGTGGCGGTGATCAACGCGCACGACGAACGCGCAGCACAGTTGGCGGCGGCGGCGCGCAGAGCAGGCGCGGAAGTGCACACTTACGGCATAGACAAGGGCGATTGGCGGGCCGCGAATTGTGTGTTGACTGCGTCGGGAGCAATTCTCGATCTTGAAACTCCGGCAGGGGCGGCGCGGATTGAAACCAAGCTGGCTGGAGAGGTGAACATTCTGAACCTGCTGGCCGCGCTGACGGCCGCACATGCGCGGGGAGTGCCGTTTGCCGACCTGGTTGCTAGCGTCCCGACGCTCAAATCCGTTCCGGGGCGCTTCCAGTCAGTGGATGCGGGCCAGCCCTTTACGGTGATCGTGGATTACGCGCATACCGACGACGCTCTTCGCAACCTAACCGCGCTTGCCCGGCAGATGACCAGCAAGAACGGCAAGCGGGTGATTACGTTGTTCGGCTGCGGCGGGGACCGCGACCGGACGAAGCGGCCGCGGATGGGACTGGCCGCTGGCGAAGGCAGCGATTTTGTGGTCGCCACCAGCGATAATCCACGCACGGAGGATCCGCTGGCAATCTTGGCGGAAATCGAGCCGGGGCTGAAAGCGAGCGGCGTGAAGTACTCGATTGAGCCGGACCGCACTGCGGCGATACGATTGGCGATTGAAGCCGCAACGGCCGGCGACGTTGTGCTTGTCGCTGGCAAAGGCCACGAGAAGGAGCAGATTCTCGCTGGGCGTACCATACCGTTCGACGATACGGAGGTTGCGCTGGCAACTCTGGGTGAACTCGGGGCCAAAATGGGTTATGGTAAGGGGCAATGAAACTTACGCTTGCAGAGGCCGCCATCGGCGCGGGCGCAATGCTCGAAGCGCCTGCCTCCGCATCGAATGCCGGGGCGCGCCTAGCCACCGGCTACTCCATTGACTCGCGCACAGTGGCAGCGGGCGATTTGTTTTTTGCGGTGCGCGGCGAGCGGCTCGACGGCCACGACTACATTGCCGCGGCGCTGGAACGGGGAGCTGTGGCAGCGGTGGTTTCGCGCGCGCGCGTGGCGCAATTGCCCGATGCGGTGCTGGCTGCGCCGCTGCTGATTGCAGAAGATCCGCTGATGGCCATGCAGTCGCTGGCCTCGCATGTGCGCCGGCACTGGGGCGGTCGCGTGGTGGCGATTACGGGATCGGCGGGGAAGACGACGACCAAGGAAGCTGTGGCCGCGGCGCTTGGGGCAAGATTCCATGTGCTGAAGTCGTTGGGCAATCTGAATAACGGATTCGGCCTGCCGCTGCAGCTGCTGCGCCTGGAGCCCGAGCACGAAATCGCCGTGATCGAGATGGGGATGAACCACGCAGGCGAGATTGCCGCGCTGGCGCGCATCGCGGCACCCGACTGGGGCGTGGTGACCAACGTGGGTACGGCGCACATTGAGAATTTTGCCGAGGGTCAGGCCGGCATTGCCCGCGCCAAGTTTGAATTGGTGGCCGCGTTACCCGCCAACGGCGTGGCTTTCCTGAACTGCAGCGATGCGTACGTGTCGCAGTTTGGGCGCGATTTTCAAGGGCGCGTGGTTTATTTCGGCGAAGGGCCCTGCGCCGATCCACAGATTCTGGCGGTACGCGAAGACCTTGCCGGGCTGAACGTGCAGTATCGGGCCGGGGAACGCGAAGGCAGCTTTACGCTGCAGCTTCTGGGCCAGCACAATGCGACCAATGCCATGGCGGGACTGGCGGTGGCGCTGGAAGCAGGCGTGGATGTGGATGCCGCCGTGGCTGCACTCGAGAAGCTGACGGCAGGCGACAAGCGGGGCGAGGTGATCGAGATAGCGGGCGCGACGATTTTGAATGACAGTTACAACTCAAACCCCGAGGCTCTGCGCTCGATGATTCGCACGCTGGCCGCACGGCCAGCCAAACGCCGTGTGCTGGTGGCCGGAGAGATGCTTGAACTGGGCGAACAGGGGCCGGAGTTGCATGCGGCCTGCGGCCGTGCCGCTGCGGAGGCGGGAATCGACTTGGTGGCCGGGGTGCAGGGCAATGCCGAACACCTGGCCACTGCGGCGTGCGCAGGCGGCGTGGCGGCGCTGTTTTTACCGAATGCCGAAGCCGCCGGGGGGTGGCTGGTGGATACGCTTTCTGCTGGAGATGTGGTGTTGGTGAAGGGGTCCCGTGGCGTCCACCTGGAGCAGGTCATCGAGGCCGTGAAGGTCCGGGCGTGACCGGACAAAAGATGCTGAGATGCTGAAACTTCCGGAGGGAGCTTGAAGGTTCGTAACTTGTTCGCCAGCGCAGCACTGTTTGCAGGCCTCGCGCTTCCCATTTCGCTTGCGGCTGCCCCGAATCCCGAATGGACACGGCCGTTTCCGCCCTTCCGGATCGCGGGCAATCTGTATTACGTGGGGAGCGAGGACCTGGCGTCCTATCTTTTGGTGACGCCGAACGGACTGATCCTGATCAACAGCAGTCTGGACGCATCGGTTCCGCTGATCCGCAAGAGCGTTGAGACGCTGGGCTTCAATTTCCACGACATCAAGATCTTGCTGATCAGCCACGCCCATTACGACCACGACGCGGGCAGCGCGCGGATTCTGCGGCTGACCGGAGCAAAGTACGAGGTGATGGATGCCGATGTTTCAGTCGTGGAAACGGGAGGGAGGTCGGACTTTAATTACGGCGCAGATCCGACGATGCGCTATCCCGCCGCGCACGTGGATCGGATTCTGCACGACGGGAGCACGGTGCGGCTGGGCGGCACAGTGCTTACCGCACATCTGACGGCGGGGCACACGAAAGGCACCACCACGTGGACGGTGGACGAGAAGTGAAAAGGGCAGGACGCTGCACGCGGTGATCATCGGCAGCCCGAATGTGAATCCCGGCTACAAACTGGTGGACAACAAGGCTTATCCGCGGATTGCCGAAGACTACAAACACGGTTTTGAGTTGCTCAATTCCCTGCCCTGCGATCTGTTTTTGGGGGCACATGGCGGCTACTTCGGGTTGACTGAGAAGTACGCGCGCTGGAAGGCCGGAGATAAGGACGCATTTGTGGACCCGTCGGGCTACAAGGCCTACGTTGCGGAGCGCGAGCACGCGTTTGAGACCGAATTGGCACGTCAGCAGGCTGCAAAACCGTAAAACCCGGCACCCGCCAGGGGAAATCTTCGCCTTCCGAGGCTGCTTTCGCGCACAAGCTGCTGAATCTATACGCACATAGCGACGCAACCCTAAATACGTGATGTGGATCACAAAATTTGAGCATTTAAGGATGAAATGATGTACCGGTTCGATCCCCAGGGAAACTGAATCTCTTGAAAGACCTCAAAGAGGCAACATCATGCAACTAGACCCTTCCGCTTTCCAGGCTGATCCCGAACTATTCCAAGCGCTCGAGAAGCGCTCCACCGCCGTCGAGTGCGAGGTTGAGCATGTTCTGTTCCGGCAGGGCGATCCGCCGGTTGGGCTGTACATACTTGCCAAGGGCGGGGCCACGGTGACCATGAAATCAGAGGATGGCGATTGCCTTCTGTCGGTGGAAGCGGTGCCGGGATCGGTGCTGGGGCTACCTGCTGTCATAGGAAACCAGGCTTACTCGCTGACCGCCAAGGCCCATCACGGCTCGTGGGTGGGGTTTATTTCGCGCACCGACTTCAATACCTTTATGCAGACCGACCAGGCGCTGATGGTGAAGGTGCTGCAGGTGCTGGCCAACGAAGTGCGCTCGGCGCGCATTGCGATTACGCAGCTCTAGAAGCAGATTCGGAAATGGTTTAGACCATAAAGCTTTCCCTCAGGGGCTAAAGCCCATCGATTTCATTGGCATTTTGCGGCACGGCTAAACAGGTTGCTGAAAAAGGTCAATTTCTGAACGATAAATGCCTCGAACCTTCCCGCAGGGGCTAAAGCCCTCTGATTTAGCGGTGCTTATCGGCACGGATAAATCCGTGCCCTTTCAAAGCCGGTCTACGGTTAAATGCGAAGACGCTCTAAGTTCTGAAGGGGCCGGGCTCGGCGGCCGGCTCCAGAATCCTTCTTCCCTGCAATGTCAGGCCTGCTCCGTTCGGGCTTGCTGGTCTTGATTTCGGCTTCATTCGGGTCCCGCCCCTCACCTGCTAAACTCTCAATCGTCATGCTCGGTGCAATCCTGCTGATCGTCGCGGTGTCTTATCTGCTTGGATCCATTCCCACGGGATACTTGCTGGTGCGCATTTTCCGTCATGAGGACATTCGCTCGGTGGGCAGCGGAAACATCGGCGCCACCAACGTGCTTCGCTCGGGAGGCAAGGGGCTGGGCGCCGCGACATTTCTGCTGGACATGCTGAAAGGCTGCACGGCGGTGTGGCTGGGCGGTTTTCTGGGGAGCCTTCTGCTTCCCGGCACTCCGCTGCGCAATGCGCAGGCGCTGGCCGCCCTGGTGGCAGTTCTCGGGCACATGTTTCCGGTGTGGCTCAAGTTTCGCGGAGGCAAGGGAGTGGCGACGGGCTTCGGGGTCTTCCTGGTGGCAGCGCCGCTGGCCGCCCTGGCCGCCATTTCGGTTTTCTTCGTTGTGCTGGCGCTGAGCCGCTACGTTTCACTGGCTTCGATCCTCGGCGCGGCCAGCTTTCCACCGTTCGCGTGGTTTCTGGTCAAGGGCGAACGGCCGGCGTTTTACATCGCCGTTCAATGTGCCGTGGCCCTGCTGATCATCGTGAAGCATCACCAGAACATCCGCCGCCTGCTCGCCGGCACGGAATCCCGCTTTGGAGCGAAGAAGAAGCCATGAGCCGTATCGCCGTATTGGGTTCAGGAGCGTGGGGAACCGCCATCGCCCTGGCACTTGACCGCCGTGGCGACCACCAGATCACGCTGTGGAGCCATGCAAAGGAAGAAGCAGCGGTGATTGCGGCCGCGCGCGAGAACACGCTTTTTCTTCCCGGCTTTTCCCTCGCCGACTCGATCCATGTAACCGCCGATCCTGACCCAGTTGCGCAGGCCGAGATCGTGGTCTCGGTGATTCCGTCGGAGTTTCTGCGGCCGACGATTGCGCGGCTGCGGCCCTACTTCCGCCCCGGCCAGATCATCGTCTCGGCCACCAAGGGGATTGAGAACGAGAGCTGCCTGCGCATGACGGAAGTGATCGCGTCGGCGCTGGGGGCGGGCGAGCCGCGATCAGGTGAGGCGGCCAAGAGCGACGTGCATCTTGAGGTGTTCACGGAGCCGGATGCACCGGAGGTGAGCTCATCTGGAATTGCAGCCGCGCCTGCCTCGGTGGATGCACTGAACCTGAGCTTTGGCGCGATCTCAGGACCCACGTTCGCGCTGGAAGTGGCACAGGGCCAGCCGACTGCGATCACAGTGGCCTTCAACGACCCGGCGGTGGCCGCGCGCGTGCAGAGCGAGTTCTCGTCAGAGACGGTGCGGCTCTACACGACGACGGACGTGATCGGGGTAGAACTTGGCGGGGCGCTGAAGAATGTAATCGCCATCGCCGCCGGCGTGGCCGCAGGGGCGGGCCTGGGCTACAACTCCGCCGCAGCGCTGATGACGCGCGGCATTGCGGAGATCACGCGGTTGGCTGTTGCTTGCGGAGGACGGCGCGAGACGCTTGCAGGGCTCTCCGGCACGGGCGACCTGGTGCTGACCTGCACCGGCTCTCTGAGCCGCAACCGGACGGTTGGGCAGGCGCTGGGACAGGGGCGGAAACTGCCTGAGATTCTGGCCTCGCTTGGCGGCAAGGTTGCTGAAGGAGTGCTGACGACGCGCGCCGCGCTGGAGCTGGCCCGCCGCCACAACATCGAAATGCCGATTACCGAGCAGATGGAGCTGATTCTGGACGAAGGCAAGGACCCGCGCGAAGCGATCAAGGACCTGATGCTGCGGCCGGGCAAGGGCGAGCACTGAGGCCTGGCGCCGATGCAGGAAATGCATTTCACAAAAACTGTGGTGCGGTTGCTTCAGTACATTTTGGGCGGTTTGGGCGTGGTGCATAGGGACGAATTGGGTTCGACGGGCAGCGTGAGGCGGAAATGTCCGGTGCTTTCCGGACATATTTTCCGTGGATGTGGTATCTGACCCGGATTATTTTGGCCTAAATCTGCGAATTTTGATTGTTTTTCGTGTGTTTTTGGTGTGTTTTTTGCGCGCAAATTGCGTGCGGATTTCTGCCCTGGTTACTTGGAGGTTGAGGGAGCGGGGATTTGTTTGTTCTCTCCCAACCTTGCATCGAAGATCGATTTTAGGATGGGGCAGGCGCAGCTGACCGACGGGCTATGAGAGACTCGCTGGCGAGGACCCGAGCGAAGCGATCAAGGACCTGAAGCTACGGCCGGGCAAGGGCGAGCACTGGGGTGCTCAAGTCAATGGAAGACATCCGGCAGGGGCTAAAGTGTCTGCGTGAGAACTCGGAGCGGAAGGTTTTCGCAATCGAGGCTCAACTTCATTGCAAGTTTTCTGTCGCCCCTACGGGGCTATAGGTTTAATTTCCTGGCTTTCCCAGGATTCCGTCCTCGCCTTTGGCTCGGACTCCATCCTGGGCTATTATCCTTCGCTCCCTCCGGGAGCTCTTGCCGCTCCGCGGTCCGAGATCGTCAGTTCTCACGCGGACACTGAGGCCCTCGTTCAAATTGCGGCATCTTTTGCATGGCGACTGCGACCCCGCCCCATGGGGTCCTCGGTACCCCGGCCACGCCCTTTCAAAGCCGGTCTGCGGGTTAGCAGGCGAACTCATTTTCGCTTGTTCCGTTGTTCGCTAGTGTGGTGAGTCAGAAGTTCGTTGCATAAGTTGTGCACCCAACACGCAGGTCCTTCGACTCACCACCCCAAACTGAAGGACGTTTGGGGCCCCGTTCGCTCAGGATGACCATTCTTTTTAAATATGAACTTCAGACTCAGGACACTAGCTTGCTCCGCCGGCGATTGCTCCTATCACTAACAGTGGTTCGCGGCCGGCTGCCACGGCTTGAGGCAGCTCGCGATCGAGCGGCTCGTGCGACCAGTCTTCAGCGCAGGCAAAGAAGCGCAGAAAGGGGCGGCGCTGGCCGGTGTCATATTCACGGATGGTTCCGCGCAGCATGGGGTAACGGGCTTCGAGCGCGTCAAGCACTCGGCCGATGGTGACGGGCGCCTGGACAGCGAGCTCAACTTCGGGGCCGACGCCGGCCAGGTTGCGGAGATGGAAAGGCAGCGCGATTTGAATTTTGAGTTCGCCGCCCGCGGCTCCGGTTGTCATGCGAGCGTCTGCACTTCGACCGAGAGCACCGCCGGCAGATCGCGCACAATGGGCGCCCAGGTGTCGCCCGCGTCGGACGAAGCGTAGACCTGTCCGCCGCTGGTGCCGAAGTAGACGCCGCATTTGTCGAGCGAATCGACAGCCATGGCGTCGCGCAGAATGTTGACGTAGCAGTCCTTTTGCGGCAGGCCTTTTTCCAGGGCCTCCCACTCATTGCCGCCGGTGCGGCTGCGGAAGACGCGCAGCTTGCCCTCGGGCACAAAGTGCTCGGAGTCGCTCTTGATGGGGACTACGTAGATCGTCTCCGGCTCATGCGCGTGCACGTCGATGACGAAGCCAAAGTCGGTGGGAAGATTACCGCTGACCTCGCGCCAGCTGTCGCCGGCGTCGTCGCTGCGCATCACGTCCCAATGCTTTTGCATGAAGAGCACATTTGGCCGCGCGCCGTTCATGGCGACATGGTGAACGCAGTGACCCACCTCAGCAGTGGGGTTGGGCATCATGGGCGACACGAGGCCCTTGTTGATCGGCTTCCATGTCTCGCAGCCATCGTCGGTTCTGAAGGCACCGGCGGCAGAGATGGCGATGTACATGCGCTGCTCGTTGGTGGGATCGATGATGACGGTGTGCAGACACATGCCGCCCGCCCCCGGCTGCCAGTGCGGGCCGGTTCCGTGGCCGCGCAGACCAGAGAGCTCGCTCCAGCTTTCGCCGCCGTCAACGGACTTGAACAGCGCCGCATCTTCAACGCCCGCATATACGGCATTTGGATCACGGAGCGAGGGCTCCATATGCCAGACGCGCTTGAACTCCCAGGGGTGCTGCGTGCCGTCGTACCACTGGTGGGTGGTGAGCGGCTTGCCGGTTGCGTCCGACGAATCATACGTGAATTTGTTGCTGGGCTTGGGAGGCCACGCGGCAGGATTTTCGCCGATGGGCGCACCGGGTTGCAGCCAGGTTTTGCCGCCGTCGTCGGAGCGTTGAATGACCTGCCCGAACCATCCGCTCGATTGCGACACATAAATGCGATCGGGGTTCACGGGCGAACCTTTCATGTGGTAGATTTCCCAGCCCGCGAAAAAAGGCCCGCTGACCGTCCAGTCTTTGCGCTTGGCATCTGCGCTGAGGACGAACGCGCCCTTTTTTGTGCCCACCAGCACACGAACACTGCTCATGGAGAGACCTCCCTTTCCTGTCAGTTGCTGTTGTTGAGACTGATCTGCGGTCGCGGGCACGAGTGCCCGAAACGGGGAACGACCATGAGCGATTTTTCCCGATTCACGGCGCGTGATGCAAGCGAATTCTCTCTTCCACTAAGGTAACTGCGAGACTACCCCACGGCTAGCCCGCAGCTTGCAACAGCCAGACAAAGGGCGGAGAATTTAGCTATATTCAGAACCGACTGTCTAACCATGAACAGGAAGTAGATTGATGCGTATTCATCTGCGTAATTTTGTTCGATTTCTTGACCTTGAATCGTTAGGATTTCCGCAAGGCTGGCTTGGGTGGGCGGGATTGCTTTTGACGATGACCGTGCTGACGGGGTCCAACCTGGGCCCGGCGCTGGGCGCGCAGACTCCTAACCGCATTACGAAAGTTGTAGACGCAACGCGCACGTTTGCGCTACCGAATCATCATCCTCTGTGGGCCAACGATGCCAACGATGGGGGGGCGCTGCCGGCTGACGAATCGCTGAATCAGTTCACCATGGTGCTGGCCAGGTCGGCCGAACAAGAACAGGCCTTTGAGCAGTTGCTGGCCGACCAGCAGAATCCCGCATCGCCGAATTACCATCACTGGCTGACACCGACTGAGATCGGCGACCAGTTCGGGTTGTCGAGCGCAGACATTGCCACGATTACAAGCTGGCTGGAGACGCAGGGACTGCATGTGAACTGGGTTTCTCCCAGCAGAATTTTCATTGGATTCGGCGGCGCGGCGGTGGATGTGGGCCGGGCCTTCGGGACAGAGATGCATGCCTACAAGGTGAAAGGCGAAGAGCGCACTTCTGTCACTACGGACCCGATGATTCCGGAAGCGCTGGCGCCTGCGATCAAGTCGATACGAGGGCTGTATACGATTCCCGAGAAGCCGTCGTACCGGATGGAAGTGAGGCAGGCGGAATCGCCGCAGGTCACTACGTCCAATGGAAACCACTACATTTCGCCTTCAGATTTTGCGGCCATTTACGATGTCCCGTCCACCTATAACGCCGCAAACGTCACGGTTGGGATCGTCGGCTGGTCGAGAACCAATCCGGCAGACTTTACTGCGTTCAACAACAGGACCGGCGCCTCGGTGAGCGCGCCGACCGAGGTGATTCCCACAGCATATGGAGGCATCGACCCGGGGAACGCGTATACCGCGGTGCCGACCACCTGCGCCAATAACTGCCTAGGAGGTCAGACGGAGGCTACGCTGGATGTGTTGCGCGCATCGACCGTGGCGACGCGCGCTCAAATTCTGCTGGTGGTTTCTTCGCCCTCGGGATCGAACGACGGCATCGGCGCGGACGCGCAATACCTTGTGCAGACCAGCCCTACTCCCGCGGAGGTGATGAGCATCAGCTTTGGCGCGTGCGAATCGAATGCCGGTGCAGGAGGCGTTGCGTTCTGGAATGCGCTGTTTCAGCAGGGCGCGGCAGAAGGCATTTCGACGTTCGTTTCTTCAGGAGACTCGGGCGCATCAGGTTGCGATGTTGCTTTCTCGGCGCCGCCGGCGAGCCCCTCGGCCATCAGCCCGAATTACATTTGCACATCGAGCTACGCGACGTGCGTGGGTGGAACCGAGTTCAACGACACGAGCAGCCCAGGCACTTATTGGAGCGGGACAA
Organism: uncultured Acidobacteriaceae bacterium; assembly: GCA_963765025.1. Taxonomy (GTDB): domain Bacteria; phylum Acidobacteriota; class Terriglobia; order Terriglobales; family Acidobacteriaceae; genus Telmatobacter. Next base: position 53,238 of record CAVXVM010000040.1, read on the forward strand.
ACTCGAGCACGCTTGGGTCGGCTATTGGTTACATTCCGGAAGGCGGGTGGAACGAGTCGACAACCACGTCAGTGGCCGCGTCAGGCGGCGGAGTGAGCCTGATCAATAAGCCGACTCCATCGTGGCAGACGGGCACCGGCGTGCCTGCGGCGCGGGCCGGCCGCTACACGCCGGATGTTTCGTTTTCGGCGTCAGGGCACGATGGCTACTTTGGATGCATGGCCGCAGCGGGCGGCAGTTGTGTGGGAAGCCCATATTACTTTATCGGTTTCTACGGCACCTCGGCCGCAGCACCCGCGATGGCCGGCGTGGCGGCGATGCTTGATCAGAAATACGGAGCTCCGCTAGGAAACCTCAACCCCCAACTCTACTCCATGGCTGCAAGCGTGCCGTCGGCCTTCCACGATGCAACCATCGCGACGAGCGGCGTGAGCAGTTGCAGCCTGAGCACGGCCAGCATGTGCAACAACAGCATTCCCCTCGTGAGCGGAAGCGGAACCCAGGCGGGATACCAGTTGCAGACCGGATACGACGAAGTGACCGGGCTCGGCTCCCTCGATGTAAATGTCTTCCTGAATAACTACACGCAGCCGGCGACCACGCCGACGGTTGCGGTGGGGCTTTCTTCATCCAGCATCACTACCGCACAGCCCCTGACGGTGACGGTTACAGTCAGCAGTACCACAAACACTGCCGTAGTACCCCTGGGCACAGTAACGATCAGCAGCGGCGCTTACAGTTCCGTCGCCTTGACACTTTCGAACGGAAGCGTATCGATCACGATTCCCGCTGGTTCGTTGGCTGTTGGAACAGATACGCTGACGGCGAGCTACACACCGCAAGCGGCCACCAACAACTTCTACAACGCGGCAACAGGATCTTCCACTGTCACCGTCACCGCTGCCGCGAAGATCACTCCGGCGGTCGCTTTGACCTTGTCCGCATCGAATATCACTACCGCGCAGCCGTTGTCGGTGACGGTTGCTGTGAATGGCGGAACCGGCAACCAAGCGCCCACCGGCACAGTAACGCTCACCAGCACAGGCTATTCCTCCGGACCAACGGCACTGACCAATGGCGGAGCAAGCATCAGCGTCTTAGCGGATGCACTACAGGTTGGCGTCGACGGATTGACTGTCAGCTACACTCCGGACTCAGTGAGCTCGTCCATTTATAACAGCGCATCCGGGTCAAGCTCCGTTACTGTGACCGCGGTCCCGAAGATCACCCCAACCATCGGCGTGAATCCCTCACCCACCGCCGTCACCACGACGCAAACTTTCTACGTGTCTATTGTCGCGGGCGGCGGCGCCGGCACCGGCAACCAGACTCCCACCGGAACCGCGAAACTGACGAGCGGCAGTTATTCCCAAACGGGAATGCTCAGCAATGGCAACCTCGTGCTCGCCGTTCCTCCTGGATCATTGCCGCCCGGGAATGACACCTTAACCGCTGCCTACACTCCCGATGCCACAAGCTCGTCGATTTACAACACTGCTTCGGGAACGAGTACGGTGACCGTCGCTATCGTTACTCCAGTGGTGAGCGTTGTTCCATCTCTGACGAGCATCAATAATGCGCAACCATTGACGGTAGCGGTTATCGTCTACAGCACAAGCAACCCAACCCCCACCGGCTCCGTGACCCTGACAAGCGGCAGCTACTCCTCTGGGGCGATCAACCTCACCGTCGGTACAGCGTCCATCACCGTTCCCGCCGGAACGCTGCCGCTAGGGACTGACACTCTCACCGCTTCCTACACACCCGATTCCAGCGGTTCCGCTCTTTACGGCGCCGCGACCGGATCGAGCACTGTCGCAGTGAGCGCCGCTCCGCCATCCTTCGCCATATCCGGCACTGCGGTCAGTTTGACGGCTGGGGCCACAACGGGCAACACCTCAACTATCACCATCACGCCCGCCAACGGCTTTACAGGCAGCGTGGTTCTCAGCGCGCAAGTGACAAGCAGTCCGACCGGAGCCATTGATCCGCCGACAATGAGCTTTGGTTCAACGACGCCGGTAAGCATTACGGGCACGAGCTCGGGCACGGCCACGATGACGATCACCACAACGGCCAGCTCGACCACCTCCTGCGTGGCCACGAATGAGCCCGGGCGCGGCATTCCCTGGTATGCAGGTGGCGGCGCTGCGCTGGCGTGCATCTTGCTCTTTGGCATTGCGCCGCGACGGCGCAGATTACGCGCTCTGCTCGGCGCACTCATGCTTCTGGCGGTATTGGCGGGCGGAGTTTCAGCGTGCGGCGGCGGCGGCGGTGGCGGGACCGCCTGCAGCACCACGCTTGTTCCGGGCACGACTTCCGGGAGCTACACCATCACGGTGACCGGCACTTCCGGCTCTACGGTCGAGACGGGCACCGTATCGCTGACTGTGAAGTAATTTGGGCAGACGAGAAAATGGCCGCATCTCTACGCCGAGATGCGGCCATTTTGTTTTCGCGCAGGTTAGTTCTGCGCGTCGGTGGTGATGCGCACCGGCCCCAGAAGTCCCGATGGCAGCAAGGGCGAGTCGGCTTTGTACGGAGCGAAGTCAGTGAAGGTGTACTTCCTGACCGCGTACGATTGCTGATCGCCGATCAAGCGGTTCACCCAGAGATTTGTCACGCCAATCACTAACTGGTTGCTTCCTGGTTTCAGCGCGCTGGTGATGTCGGCCTTGAAGGGAGTCTTCCAGAGGATGCCGATGTACCGTCCATTCACAGCCACCTCGGCCAGATCCTTTACATCGCCAAGGTCGAGCCAGTAATGCGCGCCCTGGGTGATTGCATCGGCGGGAACGTCGAATGTCTTCGAGTAAGTGGCAGTGCCGGAGAAATACTTGACTCCGTCCATTGAGTTATCGCTCCACGAACTCAGCTGGTCGAAGGTCACCGTCTCCGGCGCGCCCCTGCCCGGCTGGAAGCTCACGTTCCAGTCCTTGCTCAGCGCATCATTTAGTGCGGCCACTTCAGTCTCTTTCGCCTCAGGCAGAGCAAGCGAGTCCGCTGTTGCAACCGCGCGAAAGACGACAAACACCGAGCCATAGGGGTCGAGCTTGAGCGGAACGATGGTGCGCCCTGCCGAGATTTGATAAGAAACAGGCTTCGACACGCCAGTGGCGGCATCCCATAACTCGGGCTGCTTGCCGGTTACGCGGAAGGTGGCATCCACGCTCTCCGCGCGGTCGTTGCGGTTATCAACAAAGTAGAGGTCGCCCTCATCGAGCTTGCGGTGCAGAAACATCAGCTCGGTATCGGCTTCAGGTTTCGTGTATGAGAAGTCCTCATCGAGATCGAGAGCCTTGAGAACCTCGTTGGCCGTCATGCCCGTGTACACTCGGCCCTTGCCGACCTTGCGCACGGTGCCGGCCCGCGGCGTGCCCACGCCCCACAACCGGTCGGCGATTGCGCGAAACTGGTTTTCGTCATCGGCAAGGCTGGGCGAGTCCACGGGTTTGCTGCCAACGATGACCGCGCCCCGAGTTACTAAGTTACTAAGTTGCTGTAACACGGGTAACGTCATTCGCTGGCTTCTTCCGCCAAGATAGAGAATCCTGTAACTGGTTCCTCCGGGGGTTACTAGCCTCCCATTTTCGAAAGAAAGGTGATGAAGGAGCACATCGCTGTTGACGAAATCGAACCCATAGCCCTCAGGCGCGTCGGTTTGCTTTTTCCAGCCGAAGACCGCGGTGAGCGGCCCTTCTTCGCCGTAGAAGTAGGCCACATCGCCGTAGAAATGTCCCTTCTGCAGCAGGTAAGAGCAGCGCGCAAGATAATTGACCCACGGCCCGGCCTGTTCTGCCCAAGTCTGGTTGCGATTGAACCAGAGCCCGTAGGGCCCGAGCGTCAAGCCGGGCGCCATGTCGGCCAGCGGCTGATGGGACGACTCATGAATTTCAAAGCGGTTGACGCCCAGGGCAAACTCGAGGTCGGCAACCTTCTTGAGGCTGTTCGGCGAGAAGGACCAGGCCGGGCCACGCGAGGTCATGGACTCGGCACCCACGAGGTTTTGCCCGTAAATGTGGGCGACGGACGCGGCTCCGCGCAGATCGGCCAAGTAAGAAGGATCAGGACCGGGACTTCCCGCCCAGGTCCACATCGCTCCCATGGGAACGTCAGTCTTGGAGCGCATTTCCATGTCGTCGCCGAGCGAGGGACGATGATACTCGAGCGCTTCGCCGTAGTAACTCATTCCGTGCTGGTGTAAGTCATCGGAAATTGCGCCGTAGTGATTTTCGGCAATTAACTGTCCAATGGTCCGGCGAAAATCCCAGAGGAATCGGCCTGTATCCTCAGGACTTTTGATGACGACGCCGGTAAGTGCCGGAAGCCAGGGGCGGGCATCGTAACCGCGTCTTGCTTGAAACTCCTCCAGCATCTTGTCTGTCCAGTTTTGCGGGCCCACTTCAATGCTGTCGGTGAGCAGAAACGAGATGCCGTCTTTGCCTATCTTGTCGTTGCCCACAGTATCGGCGTACATCTTGAGATAGCCGTCGAGATAGTTAGTCACATAGTCGTGATTCAGCTTGTCCACTTCAAGGCCGGTAGCTTCAAGCGGAGCGGGGCCATTTTCGTGACCGGTAAGCGAGTAACCAATGCGAAGAACATTCCACTTACCTGCGGGAGGCGTCCAGTCGAGCGATCCATTATCCTTCATCTTTCCGGTGAGGTCGATGACGTCCGCTTGCGGAACGACAAATGCGGGATCGACTTTGGGATCGACTATGGAGAAGAAGTCGCGCGAGTTCGCGTAACCAGCGCGTTTTTCGAATTCGTTTGTGCGGGCGCCGCTGGCCATTACCAGTTCCGTGATGCGGTGACGAGCAGCGCTGGTCGCGAAGACAACGCGAAAGTAGCGCGCTGTGACCGCCTCAAACGCTACTGTGGTCTCGGGCAGGCTGCTGAATGGAATATCCGCGATCTTGTGGAACTGGGTTCCGTCGTCACTTGCCTCAACGAACGGAGGAACATTGTTGTTGTCGTGATCGAAGACGCTGATGATGCCATCGGGCGATGCGATGGTGACGGCCTGAATGTTCTGCGGATGGCCGTAGTCAAACTGCACCCAGGGGCCGCTGGCTGCGTCACCCTGCAGATCGAGAGCAACAGTATTCACATCGCCATCGGAGAGGGCGGCAACATTCGCCGTGCCGGAGCTTGAAGTAACCTGCGGATTGAGTTCCTCCTGGGTCTCGTCGCCCTCCGGAATGCGGTAGGCAATCACAGCCGCATCCGCATAGAACTCGGGCAGCACGGCGGATCTGCCGTCGGCGCTATGGCGCACTTCCCCTGGAAAGTTCTGGAAAGTTCCATCGACTTGCGGCGGATGCGGCAGCGTGCCGCTGAATGGCTTGCCGCCTTCGACGCGCGTTGCGCTCCAAACCATCTTTTTCATGCCCTGCTCGGCTGGAACCCATGGACCGCCGGTCTCGCTCCATCCGGGCGAGCTGGCAATAGCCACTTCAAGGCCGAGGCCGCGTGCCGTGGTGACCGCATCGTTGAAGGCCTGCTTCCACTCCGGTGTCATGTAGACGAGGCGATGGGGCACAACCTGCGGCGTGGAGATGGCGCCTTCAAAGATGGTGACGCCGCCGAGGCCGACCGAGTGCATCCACTCGAGATCGAGCTTGATTCCTTCAGGCGCGATGTTGCCGTTCATCCAGTGCCACCACACGCGCGGGCGCGCGCCGTTGGGCGGATCCTGAAAGCCGCGCAGCAAGGTGTCCGTGGGCACGGGAGAGTCCTGGCCGAGGCGCGCCTGGGCGAGAGCCGGTAAAGAGTAGCTTGCGAGAGAGGCAACGGACAGAAGGGCGGCGAGGCCCGATCGGCAACGGATCATTTTGATTCGTCCTTGTTGGATGAGGCTCGTTTGATAGTTCCTGAATACGATGGCTGCTGAATGCTGAACTCCGGGCTACGAAATCCTGACAGGGCTCTCATGTCTGACGGAAATGCCCGTGTTGCAATCTGCCCCGCTCTACTTTTTCGCGGGCACTGTGGCGCGCGCGGCGCCGGTAGAGATGCCGCCATCCACAAGCAGAATCTGCCCGGTGATATAACGGCTGGCCTCCGATGCGAGAAACACCACGGCTCCGTCCAGATCGTTGGGCTTGCCGGGGCGCTTCACGGGGATGCGGTCGGAGATGTATTCGACCCACTCCTGATTTTCGTAGAGCACCTTGTTCTGCTCAGTGCGGAACCATCCCGGCGCCAGACAGTTGACCGTGACGCCGCGGCTGCCCCAATCGTCTGCGAGGCTCATGGTTAGCTGGCGAATGCCGCCGCGGCTTGCGCTGTAGGGTCCGAGGCCGGCATATCCGCAAACGCTGGTGACCGAGCCGATATTGATGATGCGCCCGTAGCCGCGCTCGACCATGTCGCGCGCCACAGCCTGCGCCACAAAGAAGGAACCGCGCAGGTTGGTGTCGAGGATGAGATTCCATTCGTCCCAGGTGACATCGAGCGCAGGCTTTCTAACGTTGCAGCCGGCGTTGTTGACCAGGATATGAATCTGGCCAAAGGCAGCGCGGGCATCGGCGGCCATTTTCTCAATGCTTTTTTGGTCGCGCACATCTAGTTCGAGCGGGAGCACGCGCCGGCCCAGCGCCTTGATCTCCGCTTCAAACGGGGCGAGCGAGTGGAGCGTGCGGCTGGTGATGACAAGATCTGCGCCGGCTTTGGCCAATGCCCTGGCGAAGTACTGTCCGAGGCCGCGGCTGGCGCCGGTGACAAGGGCAACTTGCCCGGAAAGATCGAAAAGTTGGTCGCTCATTGCGCCCTCGGTGACAGGATAACTTTCATCAGATTCGGCTCGCGGGCATGGAGCCTCTCAAACCAGCGCGGCCCTTCTTCGAGAGAGGCCACGGCGGTGATGAGCGGCTTGACTTTGATTTTGCCGTTCGCGATTAATTCGATTGCCTCAGGGTATTCGCCCGAGGATGCGCAAGAACCTTGCAGCTTGATCTGCTTGACCACCACTTTCTGGAGGGGCAGCGTGACGGTGGGCGAGATGTTGCCGACCAGGGTGACTGTGCCGGCTTTGCGCGTGCAGTCGATTGCGCCGGAGACGGTCTCGTTGCGGCCTACGCATTCGATGGCGATATCGACGCCGACACCGTTTGTCAGACGCATGACTTCTGCGACCAGATCCGCGCCCGATGCATGGAGCGCTTCGTCTGCGCCGACTTGGCGGGCTAGATTCAGGCGGGTATCGTCCACGTCAGAGATAAACACGCGGGCGGCTCCGGCGGCTTTGGCGGCTTGCAGTGTGAGCAGCCCGATCATGCCTGCGCCGATGACGAGCACAGTTTCGCCACCGACTACTGGGGACACCTTTACGCCGTGCAACCCAACTGAAACAGCTTCGAGCATCGCTGCTTCATCAAAGGTGATGTCGTCGGACAGCGGATACATGATGCGCTCGGGCACTACGACGTACTCGGCGAAGGCGCCGTGACGGCGATAGTCGCCGCAGGAGACGCCGATGACTTCGCGGTTGTCACACAGGTTGATCTGGCCGCGGAGACAGTAGGGGCACTTGCCGCAGTAGACGGTTGAGTCGAAGGTGACGCGATCGCCCTTGGCGTATTTGGTGACGCCCGAGCCGATGGCCTCAACGGCGCCAGCAGCCTCATGGCCCATGACTATTGGTGGAATGCGGCGGCCGGTGGAGCCGTCGAAGCCGTGCACATCGCTGCCACAGATGCCGCAGGCCTCAACGCGCACCAGTACTTCCTGTGCACCGACCGAGGGCAACGGCATATCGGCAATTTCAAGATGGTTGTATTCCGAAAGGACAAGCGACTTCATATTTTTTCAGTTCCTCAATTGAGATAGGTTTGTTGCGGGCCGCGCGGTTGGCTTACACGTCGCACAGGTCGGCGGCTTCGCGCAAGCTGGTCATGGGATCGCGCAGGGGCAGAAACTCGTGGGCAACGTATCCTTTGTAGCCCGTGGCGACGATGGCGCGCATGACGCCGTCCCACTGGACTTCCTGGGTATTGTCGAGCTCGTGGCGGCCGGGCACGCCGCCGGTGTGGAAGTGGCCAATCCACGCGATGTTCGGGGTTATGTTGGCAATCAGATCGCCCTCCATAATCTGCATGTGGTAGATGTCGTACAGCAGCTTGATGTTGGGCGAGTTTACTTCCTGCATGACGCGCACGCCCCATGCCGTGTGGTCCGCCATGTAGTCGGGATGATTGACTTTGCTGTTGAGCAGTTCAAGACAGAGAGTGACGCCGTTATCTTCAGCGATTTTCTTTACGCGATTGAGCCCGGCGATGGTGTTGCGCGCGCCATCTTCATCGCTCATGCCCTTGCGATTTCCTGAGAAGGTGATGACGTTGGGCACGCCGGCCTTGGCCGCAAGCGGAATGTTCTTGCGCAGAGCTGCCTCGATATCCGCATGATGTTCCAGGCGGTTCATGGCATCGGGAATGGTGCCCGCGTCTACGTAGCCCATGGTGCAGGTGAGCCCGTAGCGGTGCGGCACCTCGTACTCTTCAGGATTGAGCAGGTCAACGCCGACCAAGCCCATCTTCGCCGCTTCGGCGCACAGAGTTTCCAGAGGGATTTTGGCGTAACACCAGCGGCACACCGACTGCTTGATCCTGTTTTTGCGGGCCGTCATTTTTTCTTCCCCGTCGAAGACTGCTGGTAGAGATCCCAGCGCCGTGGCCGCGAGGCCTGATTTGAGCACCGTGCGGCGGCTGATTGCAGGCAAACTCATCTTACCCTCCGACGCCGCTTGCCCAGAAACCAGAATTGGCGAGCGGCGAATTGCACTCCCACTTTACTCTTTGCGGCTGAGAGCTGTACCGCATTGCGTGGGGGACAGGGAGGAAAAAGGCCCAGGCCTTCCGACGGGCGCGGTTGGAGCGATTGGAATTTGCACGGTGAGGAGATTTGGGAGGATTTGGAGGTGACTAGAAGGTGAAGGCGAGGCCGCCGCGAATGCCGCGCTGATCCTGGGCGACGACCAACAGCGATCCGTCATTCATGACGTAGGGACGGTAACCCTCGGCCAGCAGATTTTGCACGTTGAGCAACGCCTCAACGGTTGTGAACCCGTCATGGCTCAGGTGGATGGACTGGCGGAGTCCCAGGTTGAGGAAGGGCGAGGAGGCATCGAGCGTATAGGGCGCCACTTCAGTGACGGTATCGTCGGGCTGCCAGCGATAGCTTGCCTGCCAGTGGGTTCCCGAGCCCTCAAGGGTTCCGGACAGGGAGATGGTGTAGGTTTGCACACGGCGGGAATGGGCGGCGCCCAGTAGCTCTGCTATTGAGATGGGCCTGGGCAGGGCGGGCATGACGAGGGCATTGCCGTTGGCATAGCTGAGCCGAACCTGGTTGCCACCGGGCAAACGGCGCACGGCAGTAGCCACGATGCCCTGGCTTACGAAGTTTGGTCCGGCAGCGTGCACGAGGCCGCTGGCGGTGTCAAAAAGCACGGCAGGCTGGGCGGCAGACTGGGCGATATTGGCAGCGCCCGGAGCAAGGGTCTGCATCGCTTCGAGCACGGGGTTCTGGATATTGTCAGAGAACACCACGACCGACATGCTGGAGCGATCGGTCGTGCGCTTCCAGCCAATCTCCTGGTGTAGCCCTCGTTCCATCACGAGCGAGCCGTTGCGGGTGGAGAACTGCGGAAGCCATGCCGCAGCCTGCGAACCATCGCCCTCGACGGGGCCGGGCGTCATGGTTGCCACCCGATAGCCAATTTCTGATTTGCCGCCTCGCCAGTCAACCTCAGCATCGGGCAGCGCTGCGACCACGGTATCTGCCGACTGATCGGCAAAGCGCCCCAGCACTTCGGTTGAGCCAGCTTCCACCTCGAATTCGTCGCCGAGGCGCATGGTTTCCCAAGTGCGAATGGCAGCCTCATCGAGTCCCAGTTCTCCGCCGGGCCCCTCTATCTCAGGACGGATGGCAACGGCAGCTACCGACTGCACCGAACCGGCAAATCCGAGGTCCTGGCGGAAGCCGAGCATGGATTCCAGGCCGGCATCGGTGTTTGGGGCAAAATCGACTCTGGCCAGCAACTCGCGGCCGTTGGAGGGCGTGTCTTCCACCGATGCCGAGAACCGTTCGCCGCTCTCGCCAAAGGTTCCCGCCTGTCCGGTCGCCATGAGGCGGGCTTTGAGTTTGGGGGCGGCGCCGGTGCCGTCAGAGACGACGACCAGGGGCCCGTCCTCAAGCCAGCGCAGGAGGGGCCGGTTGGCGGCCGAGCGGAGCGTCCAGGCCCAGTCGTCCTGCTGGGAGCTGCCGGATCGCGGCTCAGCGGGCAGCCACTGCATGACTTCATAGAGGGTGTTGAGGGTGAGGTTGACGATGGTGCCGGTACGGACGCGGACATTCTCACGCAGGGCGGGCAGATAGGACATGCCCATGGCCTTGACCCCGTAACGGCCGGGGACGAGGGATGAGATTTGGAAACGGCCTTCGCTGTTGGTGTAGACGCTGGCGACGACGGTGAGGTCAGGGCGGAGCAGCTGGACCTGAGCGCCGATCTGCGGAATGCCTGCCGAGTCGCGCACAAGTCCAGATACCGACGCCGACGCCGCCCAGCAGACAGGGGCAGCGCTGAAGGCGAACAGCATCGCAAACTGGGCGAAATGGGCTCTGCGCTTTATCACTCGTATCCGTGACCTGGCGTCGTCCCTGGCAAACCTCTGACAAATCGAAAACCTGCTCAGCTCGCCGGATCTGGTGTCCGGCTCGACATTACAGGGGGGGTACTTCCTATTCCACGACAAAAGGTGCCGATTGCGCAATCTCTTGTTTCGAAATTGCGTCATTTATTTTTACAGTTACCTTGTACTTGCCTGGGGGCAGGCCACCGATGGGGAGGCTTTTCTCCACAGTCAACTCGTCGCTGTGAGCTCCCAACTCCTTGGAATCAACCTGCTTTTCAAGGAGCACCGTGCCTGTGGCAGTATCGGTAATCTGGAAGGTGACCATGGCCGAATTGCTTTTGGTGGCCTCGTCGATGCCCAGGTTGTAGAACTGCAGCCAGAAGTTCAAGTCCTGGCTACGATGAAACTTGACCGGAACGGAGGGATTGGCGCTGACCCTGGGCCTGACGAACTCGCCTCCGATGATGAAGCTGCCGTTGCCGATTTCGCGGGAGGAGACGGCGTGCATTTCGTCTGCCAGGATGAGGGAGGACGCGCCCAGTTTTTCGTCGTGGTAAGTGGGAACATCGATGCCGCGGCCGTAGTAGCCGATGTGATCGGGGTTGTTCACGTCCTTGATGGCAATGTCGAGCCGGTAGAGGCCGGGCACCAGCGGAATGGCCTTCCAGTAAACCGACTGCCTGTCGAGGGTTTTTTCAAGCAGTTCGGCTGGTTGATCCACTTCCACGGTGTCTTCCTGGGTCTGGACGGTCTTGCCGGTAATGGTGGTGACCTTCATGAGGATGTTGACGATGCCCTTGGCCACGCCATCCTTGGTCTGGAAGGTGATGTCGCGGTTCTTGATCTGCAGGGTGATGGGCACCATGTCCATGCTCTCGGTGACCTTGACAAAATCAGTACGCACGTCAAAGGGGAAGACCGGGCCGGTGAGCAGCTTGTGCTCTGAGACAAATGCGTCGAGGTCCTTGAACTTGATGGGCGGAGGCGCAAACAGCTTTGCGGCCAACTCGATGCGGTCGAATTCCTTGCCCTGGGCCTGCTGGCCCTCGGGTCCGCCACCCAGGTTCTCAATGCCGCCGCCGTTGAACCGGTCGGCTTTGTCTTTGTGGTTCATCTCCTCATACTGGGTGAGGCCGGCGCCGGGCACGTGGAGGAGGGCGTCCTTTTCGCTGCGGTCGATGGTGAAGTGGTAGTCGCCGCACTGGCAGGTATCGACAAATTCAATGTCGATGTTTTCGCCGATGCCCTCAAGGTAGCGATAGTGCCAGATCTCGAAGGGGAAGGTGGTGGTGGTGCCTCCACCCTCTTCCGGGGTCCGGTTGTAGCTTCCGCCCGAAGGGTGGGAATCGATGTCGTCGGGTTTGCCATAGGAGATATAGATGTGGCCGCGATCGGTTTTCCATCCTGGCTTGCCGGCGGCAAAGTGCTCATTGGCGTAGGCAATGCGCCGGTAATGCTCCTCGCGGAATTCGTTTTCAGGCGAATCGGGGTTCGGATTGCGGCGGAGCCAGAAGTTTTCGATGAAAGCATCGCGCTCTTCGTCGTTGCTCAAGCTTGTGAAGGCTTTGCGCTCTTCATCCGTAATGATGTACGGCACTTCCTGGTTGAGCCAGGTCTTGTAGGTTCCCTTCAACTCCTGCCGCAGGGCCTTTTGGGACGTATACCGTTCTTTATCAGAACGTTGCCGCTTCAATGGATCCACTTCCTGGTCCTGGTTCGAGGCCGGCTGTGCCTGGGGTTGCGCCGAGGGCGCTGCCGCCTCCTGGGACTTGAGGAGGGCTGCAGGGCTCAAAACCAGACCGCACCCGATGAGGACGAAGAGAAAACCACGAACGTTAAACGTCATTGCCTTGAATGCTCCTGCAATCCCTTATTTTACGGGTCCCGAAAGGGCTGGGCAATACTTCTTACGCAGTAGGCTGGCGTTTGGACGTAGTTTTGCCGGGAAAGTAACATAAAAGGGACCCAATCGGGCTATAAAATCAGTGAAAAGGGCGAGATTCGGAAACCCTCCGCCCGGCTGGCTCGTCAAAGAAGAAACAGCGCCTCTTCAAACTCATTATTCCAGGGCTGTTTACCTTCCGCGCTCTCTCTGCAACCACCGTAGTGACCGGGGCTTGTACGCGGCCCGGAACCGTATGCAAAGGGATTGCGTACACTGTATTGAGACAAATTTCGGAGCACTCATCCTAATGAAGAAGATCATTTTAATTGTTGCCGGAGTACTGGTTGCCGCAGGCCTTGTGGGCTTTATGGTGTACAAGCAACAGTCGGGCTACACGAAGGTGCTGACCGCAACCGTGGTGCGCCAGGATTTGTCAACAGTGGTGAGCGGGACGGGGCAGATCAAGCCCAAGACCTACGCGAACCTGGGAGCGACCGCGATGGGCCGCGTGACGAACCTTACTGTAAGGGAAGGCGACCACGTCAAGAAAGGCCAGATAGTAGCCACGATCGAGAACGTGCAGCAGCACGCGATGGTGGCCGGGCAGCAGGCAACGATCGAGGCAGGGAAGACGGACATTGCCAGCTATATTGCGGCTGAAAAGACCGCGGAGGCCAATGTGGAATTTCACAAGGCCGACCTGGCGCAGAAAAAGCTGGACTGGGAACGCGCACAGAGCCTGTACCAGGCGGGCATCCTGGCCAAGCAGGACTTTGACGCCAAGCAGGCGGCCTACGCCACAGACGTGGCCTCGCTGGACCAGGCAATTGCCGGGCTGAACCAGGCCAAGGCGCAGACCGCCTCAGCACGCGGACACCTGGGCACCGCCCAGGCCACCCTGCGGGCCGACCAGAATGCCCTGGACCTGACCATGGCTGTTGCCCCGTTCGACGGGATCGTGACCGACGTGCCGGTGCGCGAAGGCGAAACGGTGGTGGAAGGCATCCAGAACACCGAGGGCTCGACCTTCATGACCGTGGCCGACATGAGCGTGGTGACGGCCGAGGTGAAGGTGGACGAGACCGACATTGTCAACGTCCAGCTGGGCCAGCCCGCTGAGGTGACCGTCGACGCCCTGCCTGGCAAGACGTACAAGGGTCACGTGAGCCTGGTGGGCGACCAGGCGCTTCTGCGCTCGACAGGAATCGCAACTTCGCAGTCAACCACCGGCACCGAAGAGGCCAAGGACTTCAAGGTCGTGGTAACGCTCGACAATCCGTCAGACGAGCTGCGCCCTGGGCTGAGCTGCACCGCCAAGATCACCACGGCGCACAAGTTGAATGTTCTGACGCTTCCGATCCAGGCGCTTACGATGCACGACCCGGCCAGCGACGTGAAGAAGCCGAGCGGCAGCGTGCAGGCCGCGTCGGGCGCGGCACCCAAACCCAATCCCGTGCAGGGCGTGTTTGTGGTGGACAAGGATGGACGCGGGCGGCTGCGCGCGAAGTTTGTGCCGGTGACCACCGGCATAACCGGCGCCACCGATATCGAGGTGCTTTCAGGCCTCAACGAAAAGCAGGAGATCGTGAGCGGTCCCTACAAGACGCTGCGCGATTTGAAAGGCGGTTCACTGCTGAAGCGGGATACCGTCAAGGTTGTGCTTCCATCAGGCTCGAGTTCCTAGAGAAACTCCGACCGACCGTACCGAATAGAAATGACCGGGAAAAGGATGAGATTCGGATGGCAATCAACAGCATGATCACCGAGGAACTGACCGAAACCGCGCACGTGCCCAGCGACGACATCATCGTGGTTGAAGATCTGTGGCGCACCTACGACATGGGCCTGGAGCAGCAGGTGCAGGCGCTGCGGGGCGTGTCGCTGCGGATCAAGCGCAATGAGTACGTGGCGATCATGGGGCCGTCGGGCTCCGGCAAGTCCACGCTGATGAATCTAATCGGCTGCCTGGATACGCCGTCGAAGGGCAGGTACTGGCTCAACAACCAGCTGGTGAGCGAACTGGACGACGATCAACTGGCGCGCATTCGTAACAAGGAAATCGGCTTCGTGTTCCAGACCTTCAACCTGCTGGCCCGGGCCACGTCGCTGCATAACGTGGAGCTGCCGCTGATCTACAACGGCACGCCCGCGGCAGAACGCATCGCACGCGCCAAGCAGTCGCTGACCGATGTCGGCCTGGAATCGCGCATGAATCACAAGCCCAACGAGCTCTCCGGCGGTCAGCGCCAGCGCGTGGCCGTGGCCCGGGCCCTGGTAAACCATCCCTCGATCATTCTGGCCGACGAGCCTACCGGCAACCTTGACTCGAAAACCGGCTCAGAGATCATGGCGCTGTTTGACACGCTGCACCAGTCCGGCAACACCATCGTGCTGGTGACGCACGAGCCCGACATCGCCGAGTTCGCCCATCGGATCGTCCACATCCGCGACGGACAGATCTACTCCGACGAGCCTTCAAGGCGCTTCAAGTAACGGCTGCGATCCCGAGAACGAATTACAAACTACGCGCTCAAAACCGGGACGCCGGGCATGCCTGCACGATCCCGCAATCCACGTTAATCACGCACTGCACGGCGCAGGGCTTCAAGGTAGCTGTATCCCCAGTAGGTGTCTGGGAGCAGAACTCCATCCTCTGTCCATTCATTCCACGCACCTATGTAGATGAGCTTTGTTTTTCCGGCCCCGGAGAGAAAGTGCCGCGCTGCGCGGACGAGCCGCTCGAACTGATCTGGCGTCCGGTTGATGGCAACGCTGGAGAACTCGCCAAACCGGGGGCTGTCGTCCCAGCCCACCGAGCAGGTTGGGAAATACGGAACATGCAACGCTTGCTTCTTTTCCTGCCAAAGAGCGATCGCATCCCTGGCGCCAACGCCATAAGGAACTCTCGAGCCATGCGTCTTCGCTCCGTAGGTCCACGCCATGGTTCCGTAGATCGTGGCGCTATCAAATCCCAATTCCTGCAACCGCCCGGCATAGGGGTCAAAGTTGTTACAGACCTGTAGATGCAGCTTTTGAAAACCGAGCATTTGCGCGCGCTCGCGCATGGTGGCCAGGCCACGCCGCAACCCGTCCTCGCCTATATGCTCCACGACCTTGCCCGGATCGAAGAGCGCAAAGACCGGTGCTCCTTGAATCGTGAGGTAATTCGACTGGCTGAAATAGTGTTCAGCACAGTAGTTGGCGACATTTTCAAAGTCCTTGATTGAGTGAGTCTGTGGCAGCAGCGTTGCTGCCGCTTCAGGAGAACGCGCCGGATAAACATTCTTCCAGTCGTGATTGGCCCACATGATCGCGAATTTGATCTTTGATCGATTTTCCGACTTGAGAAGACCGTGCTCCAACTGCTCGTGATAAAACTGAAGACCCTCGTGCCAATACCAGTCGATCATCCACGCATCTACGCCATAGGTTGAAGCCAACTCCACCTCTTTAGCCGCCCACTCCGGATCGGCTTCGTCATAGTAGCCCCAGAGCGGATAATGCGGCATGGAGTGGCCGGGAAAAAGTGCGCGGGAGTTCTTCAAGGTGTCCCACTCGGTCCATCCCTTCCCAAAGAGTTTCTCCATATACGGGGATGGATGCCAGCTCGGGAAGTTGAAGGCTATCACTTGTACGTCAGCAGGCTTTTCCAGCTTCGCCGTTCCAAGAGCCTTTTGCAGAGCTTCTTCGGTGAAGTAATTCGCCACCGCTGCTTCACCTATTAATTCATCGGGGACGCAGGAGTTCGCAACCTGACTCGCCAGTTTGTTGTCAACGGGCTGTGCAGGAGCGCGAGCAGGCGCGAGAACCGATGCAGCTCCGGCCTGCAATGCGGACGTGATCAATTGGCGTCGGTTCATAGACGACCCTCACTCTAACTTGCTTTGAAGCGTTGTCCCGCGCGCTTCTGTTGGGGGTACTGAAAGGCTGGATCCGAATGCGGGATTGGGATGAACAGATCGCGGCTCATGAGAACTTCGCCATGTCCATGCCAAGCTTGTAGGTTTCGCCGTGCGCCTGAAGCTCCTCCCACGTGACTTCGTGGCCGCGCAGGCCGGCCATGCGGCCCAGCATGCAGCTCATCGCCGTCTCTACGCCTGAGGCAATCTGGTTATGCACCGGCCCGTTGACGATGCTGTCGATGAAGGTGCGCTCCTTGTCGCGGTCGGCGAAGGCGAGGTTGTCACCGAATGCGCCGTTGGCCGCGAACTTGCCCGACGACGCCTGGGTATTCATTGACTCGGTCCACGCCCACGGCTGCGCGCCGACGATCTCCATCGGCCCGCCGTACGGGATGGACGCAGCACCATCGGAGCCGAACAGCCGCAACCCTGCTTCGAACATGTTGTAGTCGCCGAACTGCTTGGACGCGAACGAAACGCGCACGCCGCCGGGATAGAGATAGTCCACCTGGTAGTTGTCCCAGCAGTCGCCCGCGTGGGTGAGCACGGTGCGGGCTCCGGTGGCCGTTGCCTTGAGGGGGCGCGCACCCAGAATCCAGTTGCAGAGGTCGATGATGTGGATGTTTTGCTCGACCAGGATGTCGCCGGAGAGCGCGCGGTCCCAGAGCCAGTTGCGAAGACGATATTCGTCTTTGCCTGCGCCGGGAAAGACTTTTTCCTTGGATGCCGGCGCGTAGTAGTAGGCGGAGATGGTTGCGATTTTGCCGAGAGCTCCGCCTTTGATTTTCTCGGCAATGGCCGCAATGGGCGGCGCGTTTCTGCACTGGAAGCCCACATCGACACTCTGCTTCGGCTTGACTTGCTTTGAGATTTCGAGGGCCTGCTTTCCCTGCTTGACATCAATACCCACCGGCTTTTCGCAATACACGTGCTTGCCCGAGGCAACGGCGGCGGCTAGATGCTCGACATGGAAAAACGGCGGCGTAGAGATCTGGATCAGGTCAACATCTGGAGATGCGGCGAGCTGCTCAAACGCATGTGGGCCGTGAAACGTGAGCCTGGGGTCGATGGGCTGACGCCCCAGCGCCGCGTTTACCTGGTTGAAGTGCGCATGGCCCTCTTCAAGCTGATTGGGAAACAGGTCAGCGAGCGCAACGACCTGCGCCACGGTGTTCTGAGAGAACGATGTGGCAACGTGGGTGCCACGGCTGCCGCAGCCCAGCAGTCCATGGCGCACCGACGAGTTGGCTTCGTAGCCGAAAGCGGATTTCGATTTGAGCAAGAGCATGCCGGAGGCGAGTCCGGCGGTGGTCTGGATGAATTCCCTGCGTTTCATGTCAACCTCTCTCCTTGTTTGTTGAATTGCGCCGCGGCTCTCAGGCCAGCACGTCACGCAGAATGTTTTCGAGGTAGAGCTTCTCGTTTTTCACGTCTTCAATCTGTTGCGGCCCTGAGGTCTCGCGCTCAATGGTCACGGCGCCCGTGTAGCCGATCTTGTGCAGCTTGGTAAACACGGCCTTGAAGTCCACCAACCCCTGCCCGATAAGAACTTCCTTGCCCAGTTTGCTTGGATCGGTGGGCCAGCGACCGTCCTTGGCATGAATGCTACGCACGTGCGGCCCGAGAATATCGACCGCATCCACTGGATTTGCTTTGCCGTAGAGAATCAGGTTAGCGGTATCGAGGCCCACGGCCAGGTTGGGCATGTCGACATCGTGAATCATCCGCGACATGGTGGTCGGCGTCTCCTGGCCGGTCTCCATGAGAAAAAACTGGCCGTTCGCCTGGCAGTGCTGAGCAACACGGCGAATTGCGTCGACCACGCCGGGGTATTTTGGGTCGGCGGGATCTTCCGGCATAAAGCCGCAGTGGGTCTGAACCTGGGGGATGCCGACTGACTTGGCAAAGTCCGAGGCCTGGCGCAGCGCGTCGATGCGCGCCTCGCGGGTCGCCTCGGGCACCAGGCCGATGGTCGAAGGGCCGCGCATAAAATCCCACACCAGCGGCTGCGGACCCACCACCTCGACGGTGGTGGCCACAACCTCATACTTGTCCAGCAGTTCTCTGAACTGCCGTGACACCTCCGGCGTGAACTGGCCCAGGTAGCCGTCCATCGACAGGAAGCAGTTGCTGAAACCCATGTCGCGGACGCGCTTGACTCGCTCTTCCGGCGCGCCATAGGGCGAAATCAAGAGGCCCACCTCCATCGGTTTCAAGGGTTTCGACTCGATGGTGGCCATCTGGCCAAACGCTGCCGGCACTGCCTGGGCAACGACCGCCGCAGCCGCCGCGCCCATAAACTCTCTGCGATCCATAAATTAGCCTCGCCAGCATTCTCACGTTCACGGCTTGCCTTTGGCAACCTCCGGATGCCTGCGGGCATCAGTGCAAACAGAGGACAGGCAAGATTAAGGATTGGGTCTGGTCTGCTACCGATAGCTCCTTGGGCGCGTCCTTACAGTAAGAGTTAGAGATTTACCGAAAGACAACTTGACTTCCAGCGGAAACGGGGACAATATCCTTCCAGACGGACTAGGAAAAAGTTTGCACATCCGGGTTTTTGAGCCCGTGCACATCTTCGATTCGATCCTGGCCTCCCCTGGTGAGTCACTTGCCCCATCGAATTGATGGCGCGACCCTTCATCGCGCGTACGCTTGAACTCCTTTCTTCCCAGTTGCGGCCAGGCACGACAGATTTCCTGATCGGCCCGCCGGTCTCCATCCCCAGGCGGACCCTAAAAATGCTTTCGGCACGCATGGGAGGTTGGCTGTGGTTGTCAAAGCCCAATATGAAGGTCACCGGATCTCGGGTATCTGGGTAGGCGTGAATAACGTTCGCCGCTATTTTTCAAAACAGACTCCTGTCATCGAGTTGCAACTGGATCATCTGCAGATTCAGTGCGGTCTTACGGCTCACTTCTGGGAAGGTCGGCCGGAGATTCACGATCCGCGCCTGTGCGACTGGCTCGAATCAAAGAATCTGTACGAGCGGTTCAGCCGCACCGAGGTTCCTCTGGCCATGATCCCGGCGGGGAAGAACTCCTACAAGCTTGCATCGATTCATCGCCGGTCGAGCGCAAAGGCGGTGCTGCCCCACGAACCCATCATGCAGGAACAGACTGCATAGGCTGAACACAAGCCGCACGGGAAAGGAAAACGCGATGAAATTGAAGGCCGACAAGAAGCCCGCAAAAGCGCAATCCATGAACCTGCCAAGCGACCACGCCGTAGCGGCGCTCAAGACGCTGCTGGCGCAGGTCTCCGCCATCAAGCTGCGAGAGGTTCGCATCGAGTGTTCGGCGCCGTCGCGCGAGTTGCTCATCGTGGCCTACGTGGACGTGTACCAGCACAGCCACACGCTGGTGTGCGCGGTAAAGGAAAGCGACGATCCAGAAAATGTGAGTGACGCCCTGGCGGAGTTGCGCTATCGCGCTGCTGAACTGCCGACACACGCGACGCCGGTGTTTATTGCGCCGCACGTTTCAGCCGCGGCCCAGGCGCTGTGCAGCGGAAGTCAGGCAGGATTCCTCGACCTGGAAGGAAACGCACGCCTGCACCTGGATGACGTGTTTATCCGCCAGCGCATGTCGTTTGCGGGCGGCCACGAGTCAATGGCCGCACAACGGGAAGGCGAAGAGCTGGCCGGCGTGGCCTGAAACCAAGACCCAGGGATCAGAATTAGAGTTCCAGGATCACCGGCATAATCATCGGCCGTCGTCCCGTCGTCTTCTGGATGAGCCGCTTGAGTTCGGTGCGGACTTTTTCTTTCACCGTGCCGTAGTCTGATTTCTGCTCGGGGCTCAGCTCATCAAGCGTCTTGAGGACCAGTTCCTTTGCCTGCTCAGTGATGTCGGCGCCGCCAAAACCGCGCATGATCACTTCGGGCGGCTGTTCCACCTTGCCGGTGCGCTTGTTGATGGCGAGCACCGCCAGCACGATTCCGTCTTCAGACAAAATGCGCCGGTCGCGAATCACGAGGTCTTCGACGACATCGTTGGTCGAACCGGAATCGATCAGAATCCGCCCGGCGGTGACCTTGTCCTTCTTGCGGGCGTCGTTCTTGTCCAGTTCCAGCACGTCGCCGTCCTCAATCACGATGGCATGCTCGACCGCGCCGGTTTCCATGGCCACGTGGGCATGCTTGCGCAGATTGCGATAGTCGCCATGAACAGGGATGAAGTATTTGGGGCGCACCAGGTTGATGAGGAGACGCAACTCCTCCTGGCAACCGTGGCCGCTGACGTGAATGAGGCCGCTGGACCCGTCGTCGCAGATGACAATAGCATCGCGCCGGTACAGGTGATCGATGACCCTGAAGATTCCCTTCTCGTTGCCGGGAATAATTCTGGAGCTCATGACGACGGTGTCACCGGGATCGATGCGGGCGTGCTTGTGGTTGTCGACCGCGGCGCGACTGAGGGCGCTCATGGGCTCGCCCTGGGTGCCGCTGATGAGGATCATCAACTGTTCCGGTGGGTAGTCGCGCATCTGGCCGGGCTGGATGATGAGGCCCTGGGGCACATCGATATAACCGAGGTCCTGCGCGATCTCAGTGCTCTCCATCATGGAGCGGCCAACGATGGCCACCTTGCGACCGTGGGACCGCGCCAGTTCCATCGCGATCCGCATGCGGTAAATCGATGACGAAAAACAGGTGAAGAAAAGCTTCTTTTTGGTGCGCGAAAAAATCTCGTCGAGCCGCGGGATGACGGCGCGCTCGCTGGGCGTATAACCAGTGCGGTCGACGTTGGTGGAGTCCTGCAAAAGCGCCAGCACGCCGCGCTTGCCGTACTCGGCAAAGGTGTGCAGGTCAAACGCCTTGTCGTCGAGCGGCGCCAGGTCGATCTTGAAGTCGCCGGTGTGGATGACGACGCCCACCGGCGTTTCGACAGCCAGGGCCACGCAATCCACCAGCGAGTGGGTTACGCGGATCGGCTCAATGGTGAATGGACCGATCGTGAATTTTTCTTTGGGTGTTATCTCGATGAGCTCGGTCTCGTCGAGCAGTTCGTGTTCTTCGAGCTTGCCTTCAACGTAAGCCAGCGTGAACTCGGTCGCGTAAACGGGAACCTTGAGCTCGTTGAGAATCCACGGCAGTCCGCCGATGTGATCCTCGTGGCCATGGGTGAGGATAATGGCGCGGACATGCTGCTTGTTTTCGATCAGGTAGGTGATATCGGGAACGACGATATCCACACCCAACAGCTCCGACTCGGGAAACATCAACCCGGCGTCGATCACGATAATGTCGTCTTCCCAGCGCAGTGCAAGGCAGTTCATGCCGAACTCGCCCAACCCGCCCAGGGGAATGATCTTAAGTTTCTTGGTTTGCATTTGTCATCTTTGATGCTACCACCACCTGCGGTGCTCAAGGTGTCTTCGGGACGCCAAGCCCCTGGGTGGTGTTTCTGAAGTTCGTTCAATAATTCGGCGAATCGAAGTGGCTCGACAGAGAGTGCCGCAGGGGCTAAAGCCCGTTTGTTTTGCCTCCTTTACGGCACGACTGAACAGCTTGCTGAAAAAGGTCAATTTCTGAACGATAAATGCCTCGAACCTTCCCGCAGGGGCTAAAGCCCTCTGATTTAGCGATGCTTATCGGCACGGATAAATCCGTGCCCTTTCAAAACATGTTCAGAATCGAGTTTTTCAGCAAGCTGTGAAGTCGTGCCCTGACACAAAGCCAATGAACATTTCTTGAACGAACTTCGGACTCACGACACCAGGATGAGCAAAACTGAGCAGCCTAGCCGCCGGTGCAAGTGAGACGATCTGGGGAACAGGAGATCCCCATGGACACAACTGGCCCCGACACTTCAGTTACTGACGATGTTTTGCATCTTGGCAGCCCAACCAAGCTCTCAGATGAAGCAATTGCGAAGGCACTGGCGCATCATAACCGGCACCATGGTGGAGACAAAACGCAGCGCGACGCGGGTCAAGTGGCGACCGGCAAAAAGCCGCAAACACGCAAGCCCGGTAAATAAAGAGCTCGACGGCATGGGACCTTGCTCTTGCGAGGCGATGACATTTTGGACTAGCCGGAGCGACGCGGTCTCGCCCAAAGCGTTCTTCGTTTATGCGGGCGGGGCTGGGTTTGCAATTTTCCGCAACTGGGCAAGGTGATTGAGATCGTGGCCGGCCATGGTTTCGACGATGGTCTGGAAGGTCATGGCGCCGCGCTCGGGATGGAGCGCCGGCCTGTCTGCCGCGGCCGGCATGACGGAACCGAGCAGCCGCAGGTTCCATTTGCGCAGCGCCGCAAACGCATCGAACGCGGTGCTGGCCGGCACACCGCTATAGGTGGCCGCCCACTTTTCCTGGTCGAATGGCTGAAGCGTCGGCCCATGCTCGGCCAACGTCTGGCGCAGCCGCCATCCGAACGCAATCTCGCAGTCGGCAAGGTGGCAGATGATCTCCGCCGGTGACCATTTGCCGGGTGCGGGCGGTGCTGACCACTTGTCCTGCGGCAGAGTCGAGAGCAATGAGGCTATGACGCCATGCGTGGCTGTCAAAATGGTCTCCAACGGCCGACCGTCAAGAAAGCTGTTGTAGGGATTTTGCGTGCTCACCTGGGGCCCTCCACAGAGCGGTTTCGATTCAAGTGCTGCCATTTGAAATTCATGCGAGGTGGCATTTTCTTCCACCCCCGAAGAGAAAAATGCCCCTTGGCGTCCACGTTTCTGTAAGGAGCAGAATCGAAACCGCTGTAAGGCAATCTTTACCCTGAAACAACATCGCTTGTCCAGAACTGATTGCACGATGGCGCGGCCGGCCGGTTGTCGCTGGCCTACAGGTACAACCTGACCATCTGCTGCCATGCCGGCCAGTCGTGGGAGTTCTTCGCGTCCCATACGTGGAACTGGTGCGGAATCTGCTTCGCGGCCAGGATCTGGTCGAGGAGCTGGTTCTGGGCGAGGCAATGGTCGTCCCAGCCGGTGGCGAGCACATAACTGTTGCGGCGGAAGCGATCGAGGTACCACGGATCGATCAACTGCGGGAGGTAGTGCGTGGGCAGGTTGTAGTAGCAGTCCTGATCGTAGTAGCCATCAAGAAAGGTGGAGACGTCGAAGGCGCCGGAGAGCGAGACCATGGCGGTGAAGACGTCAGGATGGCGGAACGCAATGTTGGCCGCATGGTATCCGCCGAAGCTGCAGCCGAGCGCAACCAGCTCCCGGCTGGGGTTGACGGCGCGCGCCAGGGGCAGAACCTCATGGAGGATGTATTCCTCGTAGAGCAGGTGACGGGCAATTCGCCAGCGCGGAGGTGCATGGCGGTTGTACCAGCTTTCTGCGTCGATGGAGTCTGCACAGAAAAGCTGCACCGCTCCGGCATCGATTCTTTCTTCGAGCGCGCACACCATGCCGTTGTCTTCAAACTGATAGAACCGCCCGGCCGAGGTGGGAAACACGACGACAGGCAGTCCGGCGTGGCCGAAGATGAGCAGTTCCATCTGGCGGCCGAGCCGGCCCGAATACCATTTGCGATACTCGCGATTCACTGCTTGCGCGCTCCGAGGTTTGAAACCGCCGATTAGCAAAGGTTCGATTTCCTGTTACTTTACCAGCCCGGGTTGGCGCTTCATTTCGGAGCCTGGATCGAGTGAGGCCGATGCCGAGGTTCTTTTTTCTCCCGGCATCGGACGGGCTAATCCTGACGCCCACCCTCCTCCAGATCGTCGATTTGTTTTTGCAGTTTGTGCGCGGCGGCACTGTTCAGCTTCGCGATTCCAAAGAACGTAGCCCCGAAAAACAACGCCTCAATCGCAATAATGAGCCAGATATGTGGCGAGCGCGCGGGATTTGCAAGGCCAAAGGCCACGAGCAGCACGGCCATTCCAGGAACCAGAGGCGCCAGGTACCAGCTCCACACGCTCCTTAACGCGTCCCGCTGCCGTTCCAGTTCGCGGCGCTGGAAGTCGACATAGCTGGAAAGGCCCGCATCTTTGGGAATCGTCTTCGAAGAGCCCCTGGCGTGCAACTGCCAGACCACGTAAACCAATCCAGCTATCAACAAGGCAAAGCCGGTTCGCACGAGCACATCTCCGGCCCGCCAGAACTCGAAGCCAAAGAACGCAACGACCACCGCTGCCGCCACATATTCTCGCGCATTCCTACTCCGGATCCTGCGCTGAAACTTCCCTGCACTTGCTTGTACTTCTGCAACTGACATACGCACTCCTTCCGTTTTTTGGTGCTGCCAAAGCTCTCTCATGCTGCGATCCTGCGGGGATTCATCGTTCATCGGACCCTCCTTGCTGGCCGCCCTGGGGCAGCGGGCCGCGCTCCTGGAATCGCTGGGCCAGCAGCTGCTTGATGCGGAAGATCTTGGTGGCTACGTTCCGCGCGGACAGCCCCGTGATTTCCGCCGTTGAGGCTGCGTCCATGCCTTCGAGATAGGCCAGCATCACCTGCCGGTCCAGCGGCTTGAGCCGCTCAATCAGCTGGTACAGCCTTTTGAGGGCATCCCCCTGGTTGACTGCGTCCTCACCCTCTGATCTGTCAGCCAGCTCCGGCAGATCCTCCAGGCCGACGAACGTCCGCTGCTTCAGGCGCATCTGCCGGTTTACGTGCGAGGATGCCCTGTTGTGCGCCACGCGGTAGACCCAGGTGCGCATGGAACACCGGCCGTCAAAACCCTCCAGGCTTGTCCAGAGGGAGATCAGGATTTCCTGCACCAGGTCTCGGCAGGCGTCGAGGTCGGACTCATAGGAGCGGGCCAGCCGCTCCAGCGCCGGGCCAAAGGCCGCAACGGCTTCCTCGAAGCGTCTGTCGCGGATGTTCCCGGCGTCTTTCATGGGCTGGATCTGCTTCACATTCAAGGTAGTCCCCGAAGGATGAACTTTCTTACAGTTGCGTCCCCCCAGGGCCGAAATAGTCCGCTCGGGGGCCTGAAAACTTGCTCAACCGCCCATTTTCAGCGATACTTAGGTGTTGTGTCTTGTGCGGCTGGGCACTCTTGTCCGGCCTTTTATTTGGCGGGGCAAGCTGGATTCGGAAGCCTGCCAGCCGGGAAAAATCCCAAAAGACCGCAACAGAGCACTGGAATTTGAAAGGAACCGTATCGCCGTGGTGATGATTCGTTTGGCGCGCGTTGGCGCCCGCAAGCAACCCTACTACCGTATCGTGGTCATCGAAAAGGACCGCGCCCGGAACGGCCGCTCCATCGAGGTGGTCGGCACCTACAACCCCCGCACCGAGCCCGCAACCGTTGAGTTGAAGCACGAGCGCGTCGCCTACTGGCGGGGCGTGGGCGCCAAGCTCTCCCCGATCGTGGAGAAGCTGGTGACGAAGAATCCGGCTCCGGCTGCCCCTGCTGCCGCCTGATTTACTCTCCACTTGCCCTTTGCCGTCCAGGGGCAGATCATGGTTCGCGCCGGCTTTGTTGAGCCGGCGCACAGATTTGCTGACGAACCCCTGTGTTTGCTGATACTATTCGCGCACAGATTCAGACAGCCAATTTCTGAATGCATCTGAATGCATCTGGTCAGGGGCAAGAGCATGACCCAAAATGAAATGGTGGCACCCACTTCAGTCGCAGAGCTTGTCAGGGAGATCGCCCAGGCCCTCGTGGATGAGCCAGAGGCCGTTGAAGTGCAGTCAGTGAACCGTGAAGAAAACACGGTGCTGAAGCTTCGCGTTGCGCCTCAGGACGTAGGCAAGGTCATCGGCAAGCAGGGCCGCACCGCGCGTTCCGTGCGCACGATCCTCGGCGCCGTGAGCATGAAGCTGCACCATCGCTTCACGCTCGACATCCTTGAAGAGGACGACGAATAATTGGCGTTCTCTGACGGACCGGGATCAACGCCCGAGCGGCACACACCGGAGCAAAGCCGGCCAAACAGCAGCCCGACGCCTGAATGGGCCTGGCTGGCTCGCATCCGCCGCACCCAGGGGCGCAAAGGCGAGGTCTTCGCCGACATTCTTACCGACTTCCCTGAAAAATTTGCCGCGCGACGTGAGCTTTGGCTGCTGAGTGAAAGCAAGCCTGCCGCACCTGCGCGCGAAGTCGAATTGATAGCCCACTGGCCGCATAAGGGCGGCATCGTGCTGCACTTTGCCGGCATCGATTCGATCAGCGCCGCGGAAACTCTTGCCGGACTCATCGTTGCCATCCCGCGCGAGCAGCGCGTTGCGCTGGGTGAAGACGAAACCTACATCGGGGACCTGATCGGCTGCACGCTGGTGGACGTGGCCGGGAGCGAGCCGGCGGTTGTGGGCGAAATTGAAGATGTGGACCGCACGGCCGGACCAGTGGCTCTGCTGGTGGTACGGGCTGCCGGAAAGGCTTACGAAATCCTCGTGCCGTTCGCCAAAAGCTATCTGCGCAAGGTTGACCTCGAAGCGAGGCGCGTGGAGATGGCGCTGCCTGAAGGGCTGATCGACCTCAACTAAAAGTTGAGCGGCTTCCAAAGCCCATTGTCCTTGAGGGCGAGCGCGAGCGGCCTGGGAGGCCCCTTGGGCGGCAGCGTGACCTCAATCCACAACTCCTGGCCGGGCCTGATCCACGACGGGTCTGGCGCATGCTCGGCAATGTAATAGTCCACCGGCGCCGCCAGCCTGAACTGCTGGCAGGGCGCACCCGGCGGCGCCTCGACCATCTGGCCTGACTCCTGACGCTCCTCGTCTGTGATTTCGACCGCGACCATCTGGTTGTTCTCCACCTTCAACTCCGCGGGAAAAAATACTGGCGGCACATATTTCATCGAGAAATTTCCGGGCACTGCTTCACCGTTCCATCCGCGCGGAAACTTCGCTGCCTTGGCGGAAGGCAGCGTGCTCTGGCAGCCGTCCACCGTGAGCCGCAGGCGCAGGTAGCGGCCGCGCATGGGCAACGCGCGATCCATTGCGACCGTCCGCGCCCACACACGCGGGCATTTCTGCCGCTCATAAAAATATTTCGCCGCAATCGTGGAAACCAGCGCGAGTTGGATCAGCAGCAGCGCGACAGATGACTTGGTCAACGTGAGATTTCCGATCTTCATTGCGACACCTCGACAACCTGCGCGCCATGGCCCATGCGCGCCATGAGCCGCCTTCGCATTTTTTCAAGTGCCCATCCTCCGGCGAGGAACAGCACGCCGAGCCCGATCAATCCGAGCGAACGACCCACTTTGTCGAAGATGTCGCTGAAGTAGAACCATGCCACGGCGATGGCGAAGCCAACGATGCCCAGATTGACTAGCGCTTTCGAAGCCATGCGCACGCCCCAGCCACAGAGGAACACGGCAAAGAGCGCCACCAGTGCATAAGCTGCGAGGGTTGGTTCCTGCACCGTATAGGTTCGGGGAACCCGTGTGGGGTGACCTTCGACAAGCGTCGGCGCGCGAAGGCACCAAGGCAGCGCGACGGACAGCGCGACGGCCAGCGTGGGCGGAACCAGTCCCTTGTGGCCGTGGAAGGCTGCAATCGCCAGGGGCAAGGCGGCAATCACAATCCACGCCCACACGCGCGTGCTGAACGGTACAAAGGTCTGCGCGGACGACCACGAAACCCAGCCATCGAGCGTGAGCGCAAGACCGACTACGGACGCGACTGCTGCACATGCGAACAGAATTCCCTGGACAATTTTTCGCTGCGAGCCAAGGAAGAAGGTGAGGTAGAGGACGGCCCAGACGAACAAGGTGCGGCCCAGGTAAACGTCCGCGCCGATGTGCCCGGCCATGCGGAACGCCAGCTCCGAGAAGAACCAGCCCGGCACCAGCAGCAAGGCGATGGTCTGCTGCGCTTCGTCGCGAAGCAGCATCCATCCTGCCAGCGCGCACAGGGCCCACAGCAGAACCGCTCCGGGCCAGTGCTCCTGGATGTTGAAGATCTGCCCGACCAGCGCAATGGCTGCGCCGGCAGCCAGCGTTCCTACGGCGTGCAGCGTGGTTGAGAGCGCTTTGTAGCTTTCGCGCGCGAGCCCGCCGCCAAGGTGAAACACGGCCACCATGGCAACGACGATTGCGTAGCGCGCAGCGGGACCAAGCTCATCCCAATGTGCTGAGACAAACAGCGCGACGCCACAGGCGAGCAGGATCGCGCCCATGATCAGCGCGATCAGTCCCTGCCACTTGAGCCCACCGGGCTTGTCTTCTTTTTGCTCGTAGGCGCGGATGCGGTCAGCAATATCCGCGGCCAGCACGCCGGCCTTTTGCCAGCGATTCAATAACGCATCAATATCTGCCATGGCAATTGCCCATCATTATAGGCCGGATGGTCATCGATCACAGATTTTCAAACAAAACACGTGTTATCATCCGGTCAATATTCCAGAAAATCTTTTTCCTGAGGAGCTTAGCCTTATGCTTAGCCGCTCGGCTGCCATTCTATCTGTCGTTCTGTCCCTCGTCGTCTGCGTTTGCGTAGCGCCTGCGCAAACATTCCGCGGAAGCATTCAAGGCACGATCACCGATACGTCCGGCGCTGCCATTCCGGGTGCGCAGGTGAAGGTCTCGAGCCCCGACACTGGCTTGAGCCGTATTGTGCCCGCCAACGATGAGGGCCAATACGTGGCCTCTGAGCTTCCTCTCGGCACCTACAACATCACGGTTGAAAAGGCGGGCTTCCGGACCACCACGCTGACCAGAATTCCGGTGAGCGTTGGCTCGCCGACGCGCGCTGACGTCAAGCTCCCCACCGGCATGGTGGAGGAAGTGATCGAAGTGACCGCCGACGTGCCGCTGATTGAAACCACGACCAACAATACAGGCGGCACGCTTGAAGCCAGTGAAGTGGCCGAGCTGCCGGTGAACGGGCGTGACTTTACGAAGCTGCTCGAACTTGTCCCGGGCGCCAACAGCGATCCGGTTGGTTCGACGGAGTCCGCGGGGTCTTACGGATTGTTCAGCCTGAACGGCAACCGCGGCCGCTCAAATAATTATCTGCTAGACGGCACCGACATGAACGACGGGTACCGCAACCTGCCGTCAGTGAACCAGGCGGGCGTGTGGGGCTGCCCTTCGACCATTCTTCCCGTGGATGCGCTCGCTGAAATTCCGGTCACCGGTAATCCTGAAGCAGAGTTCGGCCGCAGTTCAGGAGCGACGGTCAACATCGTGACCAAGAGCGGCGATAACACCGTGCACGGAAGCTTTTTTGAGTACTTCCGCGATGGCGCGCTGGCCGCGCGCAACTTTTTCAACACCGACGCGCAGCCGAAAAACTCCTTTACCAATCATCAGTTCGGCGGTTCCGTTGGCGGCCCGATCGTAAGAGACAAATCGTTCTGGTTTGCCGCTTACGAGGGCCAGCGCGAAAACGGCGGCCTGCCGCAGCTGGGAACCGTGCCTACGCTGTCCGACATCAGCGCATACCAAACTGGGGGCGGCGTCATCAACCCCGTGATCCAGAGCCTGCTCAACAGCAAGCCCTGGGGCGCTCTGCCCTCAAGCGGGGGCAACGAGACTTTTACGACGCCCTTCAGCAACAACAGCGACAACGTGATCGCCAAGATCGATCAGCATCTGCACATTTTCTCGCCCGGCGATCTGCTCACTGGCCGTTACTTCTTCTCGCACGGGCTGCAGAGCTTCCCTCTGGGCATGCTCTACACCGGCTCGAGCGCTCCCGGCTTCAACACCTCGACGCCGACGCATGTGAACATCGTTTCGCTCTCGTACACGTCGGTTCCTCGCTCCGACCTGATCTTTGAAATTCGTGGCGGCTACAATCGCTTTCTGCAACAATTCGTGCCGCAGGACACGGGGCTGAACCCCAACACTGCATACGGGCTGAACACGCTGCCTCCGGAATTCAGCACGTACGATCTGGGCCTGCCCACCATCGACGTGGGCGCCTACAGCCCGATCGGCTCAACCGCAAGCGACGCGCGCGGCCGCATCGACACCAACTACCAGCTCTTCGGGAACGTCTCCTACATCAAGGGCCGTCACAGCTTCAAGGCCGGGTACGAGTGGCGGCGCACCTTCATCAACAGCTTCATTGACTCGGGCCATCGCGGCAAGCTGGTCTTCGACTCTCTTGACGATTTCCTCTCCGGCACGATCGACGGCGGCAGTTCCGCCGAGGGGGCCGGCACGCGCTACTCCTACCAGAACGGCGGCGGAGCCTACTTGCTGGACTCATGGCGCATGACGCCGCGCATCACCGTGAACTACGGCCTGCGCTGGGATTACTTCGGCGTGATCGGCGCCAAGAACAACGCGTTCAGCATCTTCAACGTCAAGACCGGCGGCCTTCAGACCATAGGCGCCAGCGGCGCGCCCAGCTCACTTTATCCCAAGGACTGGATCGACCTGGCTCCCCGCCTGAGCCTTGCTGACGATCTGCTTGGTAATGGCAAGCTGGTGATCCGCACCGGCATAGGCATGTTTTACGACAGCGCATCGCAGGACTTCTTTGTCGGCAACCAGGCGTACAACACCAACGCCGGCGAAGCGGGCCCGGCCTTTAACACCATTGGCTTCGCTTCTCCGGTCGTCTCCACCGTCACGGCGGGCGTGCCCATTTTCGGCGACTACACGCCGAGCAGCGTGTTCACTGTGGACCAGGGCCTGACCACACCGCGCTATGCCGCCTACAATTTCAACATCGAATCGCAACTGGCCAAGAACATCGCGCTCGAAGTCGGGTACATTGGTTCGCAGGGCCGTCACCTTTTCCGCTTCCGCGACATCAACCAGGTGAACAACGTTGCCGGCCGCATGGTGAACTGCGGAAATGGCCAGACGATCACTTACGGCAATCAGTGTTTCCCGAATTACTCCACCGGCTCGTTCGTCGACATACCGCTCTACTACATCAACCAGATCGAGACTAGCGCCGAGTCCAGCTACAACTCCGCGCAGGCCACGCTCAAGGTGCAGGGCCTGCGCGGTGTGACGTCGACGCTCAACTACACATGGGCCCACTCCATAGACACGGCGAGCGACGGACTCGACTTTGTTCCGAACGCGTCACAGCCCGACGACAGCTTCAATCCGCACGCCGAGCGCGCCAGCTCGAACTTCGATGTCCGCCAGCGCGTGCAATGGTACTGGACCTACAATCTGCCCAAGGCGAGCGAGGCCAAGTGGATCGCAGATGGATGGTCGCTGGATGGCATGCTGAACTTCGCCACCGGCCAACCATACACCGTGAGCTACCTTTTTGAAGGCGACTACAACGGCAGCGGCGAATACTTCGGCCGCCCCGACATCATCGGCAACCCGCATGCGGGCGCAAGCGGGGTAAACCTGCTGAACATGGCCGCGTTCGCCGCGCCGTGCACCTACGACGCAGGCAGCGGCAACTGCACCAATGGTCATCCGGGCAGCGAGGGCCGCAACGCGTTCAACGCTCCCAATTACGCCAACTTCGACTTCTCTCTGACCAAGACCTCGCACCTGAGGGAGCGGCTGACGATGGAGCTGCGCGCCGACCTGTTCAACAGCTTCAATCATCCGAACTTGAGCAACCCGCTGCTGCCGGGCTTTGGTATCGACGCTTTCGGGAATAGCCACGGAGTTGGCAATCAGCTGGTGGCCGGCGCCGATCCTGTTGCGAATGGACCGCAGTTTGTGACCACCACCGCGACCCCCGATGTTGGCAGTGGCAACCCGTATCTGGGCGGTGGCGGCCCGCGCAGCGCACAACTCGCTGTCCACTTCAAGTTCTAGAACTGCAACGATGGGGCAGGTAAACGCGAAACGGGGCGTTCGCCGCGGCGAATGCCCCGTTTTATTCATTAGCAAGAAATTCCCTAGTGTGGCGATTCTGAAATTCGTTGAACAATTCGGCGGACCGGAGTGATTCGAAAAACAGCCCCAGGGGCTAAAGCCCATTCGTTCTGCGGCCTTTTCGGCACGACTGAACAGGTTGCTGAAAAACCCGGAATAGATAGCGAAAAAGGGGAAAACCGTCCCTCGGGGCCTAAAGGCCATCATGATTTTATTGCGTTGATGGCACGGATAAATCCGTGCCCTTTCAAAGCGACGTAGCACCACCGACTTTTTCCGCAGCCTGTGAAGTCGTGCCCTGACACTTAATCCGGCTTCGCTGGAGTTTTCTCTTCCTTTGCAGTCGCGCCCTTACACAAACCCGCGAATTTTTCTTTAACGGACTTCAGACTCAGGACACTAGTCTCTATTCCCTGCTGTTCTCGCCTGAGACCCATGGGGCGCGGCCCGCAGATATTGCACCGGCCAGCTCGCCGTCTCGCCGAGTGCAGCCGCCGCATGCACCGGCCAGTAGGGATCGCGCAACATTTCGCGCGCCAGCAGCACCATGTTGGCCTCGCCGTTGGCAATGATCGCGTTGGCCTGGCTGGGATCGGTGATCAGACCCACCGCCGCGGTCGGCACGCCGGTCTCCTTGCGAATCCTCGCCGCAAACGGCACCTGGAATCCGGGTCCTACCGGAATCTTTGCATTCGGTACCTGTCCTCCCGACGAGCAATCCACCAGGTCGACGCCCGCGTTGCCCAACATGCGGGCCAGTTCGACGCTTTCATCTGCGGTCCAGCCGCCCTCCACCCAATCGGTCGCCGAGATGCGGACGAACAGGGGCAACCTGTCCGGCCACGCTCCGCGCACGGCTTGCGCAACTTCCAGAATCAAGCGCGTCCGATTTTCAAAACTGCCGCCGTACTTGTCCGTCCGCTTGTTGGCGAGGGGAGAAAGAAACTCGTGCAGCAGGTATCCATGCGCTCCGTGGATCTCAACGCAATCGAACCCCGCCGCTTCAGCGCGGCTCGCGGCCTGCGCAAACGCGCTCACCACCGCTTGAATGCCCGCCTCGTCCAGCGCTTGCGGCACCGCATAGTCCGCAGAGAACGCGACCGCGCTCGGCGCCAGCGGGGTCCATCCTCCCTCGTCACTCTTGAGCAGCCGCTCGCCGCCAAAGGGAACGCTCATGCTTGCCTTGCGTCCCGCATGCGCCAGTTGAATGCCTGCTTTCGCGCCCTGCGTATGAAGAAAGCTGACGATCTGCTTGAGCTTCGGCACATGCTCGTCTTTGTAGATTCCCAAATCGCCGTCGGAGATGCGTCCCTCGGCGAGCACCGCGGACGCTTCCGTCATCACCAGTCCCGCACCCCCCTGCGCGCGTGCTCCCAGATGTACCAGGTGCCAATCATTTGCAAAGCCATCCACAGAAGAGTATTGGCACATCGGCGAAACACCGATGCGGTTGGTAAACGTGACGGAGCGAAGCTTTAAAGGCGCAAAAAGAGGCTGTGTCATGAGGAGGGGACCGGATCCCTTTCAAAATAAGCGATGAAGTCTACCTCTTATAGATGCCCCGCCGTATAAACGGATGCAGGAGTCAGGCAGCCTGCAGGCTGGGTCGACAGCAACGAGCGCCACGCAAAAAGGGCGGCTTGCGCCGCCCTTCGATTGCTGACAAAGTCGAATTTGGAATCGGCAATCGCAAGAGACATCCCTCAGGGGCTGCCGCCCAGGTTCATTTTGCGTGAGATACGGCGCGTCTAAAGCCGCGCCCTTTCAAAACAATGCCGCGTTTTGAGTTTGCCATCGCGCAAAAAGGGCGGCTTGCGCCGCCCTTCGATTTGCATTATTTGTTACAGCCTATTTCGCCTGGGCAATGCTCTCCGCGGGAGTTTGCGGTTGAATCAACTTCTTGAGCGGATCGAGCAGGCTCTCGTCGAACGGCGTCGGGCTCAAGTTGGTCACGTTGGCCACCAGCACTCTCTTGCCGTTGACCGCCAGCTCAAGCTCGCCGGGGTAGCGGAAGCTGCCAAAATTCATGTAGTGCGTAAATACTTCCTTGCGCCGCTGGTCGGGCGAAGCCTTCCAGTAGTCGCTGAGAATGTCGTGCGAGTTCGCGCTGAGGCACAACTCGTCGGGCTGGTTGTCAAGATCCTTGAGCGAGGTCTGCATGCATTGCGCCCTGATCCCGTTTTCCCTGCGATCGTTTTGCACTGAGACGGCAATATGCCCACGGCTCGCCTGGTCCTCGGCAAATCCGAGCAGATTGATCAACTCTGTGACTTCGGCCGGCATGTAGTGAATGTTGCTCGAGGTGTAGATCTTGCCGCCGCTGCGCATCATCGTCTGGGTAAAGTTGTCCATCTCGATGTGGCGCCACCAGTGATCCTTTGACTCCCAGCGCAGTTCCATGTGGCCGACCATGGCCCGGTTCATGTTCACCGAGAAATTGACGTCGAGCTCAAACGGACCAGGCTGGCCACCCAACAGATCTGCCTGCTTTTCAGCGGCTGCCACAATCTCTTCAGGAGTTGGAGGTTTCGGCTTTGCATCATTTGCCGCCTGGGCCTGGGTATCCTGCGCGCCGGGAGCCTGGGCAACCACGGCTGCCGGCGTCTGCGTCTCCTGGTCGGATGGGGCCTGAGCAGGCTGCGCGGCCGGCGTTTGCTGATCTTGCCCGGCGGGAGTTTGAGCAGGCTGCGCGGCAGGCGTTGGCGGATCCTGTGGAGCAGGGGTCTGCGCAGACTGCGCGGCTGGTGTCTGAGTATCCTGAGCGGCCGGAGCCTGATCTTGCCCGGCGGCGGGCTGCGCTGCGCCTTGTGGATTTGAGTTTTGTGCGGCAGGCTGCGCGGCTACCGTTTGCCCGGCCACTGTGGCCACATTCTGTGCTGCAGGGGTCTGGTCCTGCGCGGCGGGCGCGGGAGCGGTTGCCGTCGGCATCTGCATTTCAAGTGTGTCTTTTGTGACTGTTTTGTGCGCAGAGCTAGACTGTCCGCTTACAACCGGTAAGACTGGGGAGAAAAGCACGACCAAAGTTAGAACAATCTTTTTCATCAGTGCTCAATATCGTAGTCCAGGATCGGTCCGGTTTCCATCTAATTCTTTAAGAATTTTCAATGACCTGAAAGTTGTAAACGTCTGATAAGCGGCAACCTAGGCGGAGATCAAACCTTCGTAATGTTCCAAAAAACGACTCTAACATCAATCAAATCAAAAGACAGACCGATGTGGTTGGCACCGGAGCCCTTGGAGGCCATGGTTACTTTGGTGATTGGAAGGTACCGTCATCGGTACCGTGCAGTGGATGCAGATTCCCGCACTCCGGACCGACTAAATTAGCAAAATTTCTGCCGTCGAGGCCAAAAGAAGGGTGAAGAATAGTATGCTCAGGCCGGTTTCCCGGCTCAAGTGCCGCAGAATGTTTGGCTCACGCGTTCTTCAGGCCGGGCAGGCAGTGCATATTTCGCGCGTTCAGGCCTGTCCTCCCAAGGATGAGCGAGTACCTCCAGCATTTCCTCGAACGGCTGATAATCCTGCCGCTCCGTGGCTGCGTTGAGCGCAGCCTCGACCAGGTGGTTGCGCGGAATAAATGCCGGATTGGCCTTCCGCATGAGGGCCGCGCGCTCCTCTGCGGCGCCCTGCTCTTCGCTGAGCCTCGCGCGCCATCCGACAGCCCACGCATCGTAGGCGCCTGGGTCGGCAAAGAGAGTGCGCACGCCTCCGTCGCCTTGAGGTCCCGCAGCCGCATCGCACAGCCGCCGGAAGGTGAGGGTAAAGTCGGCGTGGTTGGCGGCCATTGCTTCAAAGAGCCGATCGGCCAGCTCGGCATCGCCCTCGCGTTCGGTCGCCAGGCCGAGCTTGCGGCGCAAGCCGGCGAGCCGCGCAGCTTCATACAGCTCAGGAAAGGCGCCCAGCGCCTCGTTTGCGGACTCCACGGCCGCCTGTTCGCTTCCCTCTTCGTCCAGCAGCAGGGGCAACAAAGCCTCGGCCAGGCGCGCAAGGTTCCACAGCATGATGCGGGGCTGATTGCAATAGGCGTATCGTCCATGCTGATCGATGGCGCTGAAGACGGTTGCCGGATCGTACGCCTCCATAAACGCGCAGGGACCATAATCAATCGTCTCGCCGGAGATTGAGGTGTTGTCAGTGTTCATGACGCCGTGAATGAATCCAAGCATCATCCACTGTGCCACCAACTTCGCCTGCCGTTCGACCACGCCGTCCAGCAGCGCGCGATAGGGCCGGGCGGCCGCTGGCGCATCTTGCTCAACCTTCGCGGCTACAGGGTAGTGCCGGGCGATGGCAAAGTCGGCCAGCGTGCGCAGTCCATCCACATCGCGTCGCGCAGCAAAATACGCAAATGTGCCCACACGCAGGTGGCTTGCGGCTACGCGCGTCAATACTGCGCCGGGCAGCGGGGTTTCGCGCATCACCAGTTCCCCAGTGGTGACCGCAGCCAGCGTGCGTGTGGTCGGCACACCCAGGGCTGCCATCGCTTCGCTTACAAGATACTCGCGCAGCACCGGCCCGATCGCGGCCCGCCCATCGCCTCCGCGCGAGAAAGCCGTCCGGCCTGAGCCCTTGAGCTGGATGTCGTAGCGCAGGCCATCGCGGCCCACGACCTCGCCCAGCAGGTTGGCGCGCCCGTCGCCCAACTGCGGCACAAAATGGCCAAACTGGTGTCCGGCATAGGCCTCAGCCAACGGCTCCGATCCTTCCGCGACGCGGTTGCCTGCCAGGATGGCGACACCCTCTTCGCTCTCGAGCTCCTGCGCATCCAACCGCAATGCGTGGGCCAGTTGCGCGTTCACTTTCACCAGGCGCGGCTTGGCCACCGGCACAGGATTCTGCCGAACGAAGAATCGTTCCGGAAGCCGCGCATAGGCGTTCTCAAATCCAAACTGGACCGTCTGTTTGTCATCGGTAGCCGGGGAAGCCGCCGCAGGAACCGCTGCATCGTTTGGACTCATCACTTATTCGATGTTCGCACGGCGCTCCCGGACTCGCTTCGTTCGCGGTTTGCCGTTCAAGTCTCACGAAAATCTCCGTTGCGCCCGCGAGCTCCAACCGCTATCGTTCTCCCGTAGCTCTGACTGCCAGCAAACTGTCGCGCCAGGACCGCAGCCAAAGGCCGAGGATGGTCGAACAGGACGGCGCGATCCGCAGAACCGAAACCAGGAGAAACCATGAGCAGATTAATGAATATGCGCTTCGCTTTGATTGCGGCTGCGGCGTTTTGTTTTGGGTGTGCGGTTCGAGGCGAAGCGCAGCCGGCCGCGCCCGGCCAGGTGACGGCCACCATCGATACGAATCAGGCTGCACCGGCCGTTCCCAAGTATGAATACGGAATGTTCATTGAGCACATCAGGACGCTCATTTATCGCAGCCTGTGGGCGGAGATGCTGGATGACCGCAAGTTCTATTTCCCTATCTCTTCAAAAGAGCCGGATGCAGTCCCCGTGCAGCAGGGCGGCGGGCCGTTCCGCAATATGCAGCTTCGCAAGTGGCGTCCCATCGGTCCAGACGAGGCGGTGACCATGGACAAAGAGCAGCCGTATGCCGGGGACCAGAGCCCGCGCATCGAACTCGATGCCTCAACGCCGCACGGAATCCGGCAAGCGGGTCTGGCTCTGGTGAAGGGCAAGAAGTATACCGGGCGCATTTATCTTCGCGGCACACCCGGCAGCAGGATCAAGGTCGCGCTGGTGTGGGGCCCCGGTGAGCACGATCGCCAGACGCTCACGTTCGCGGCACTGACGAACGCATACAAGAAATTTCCGCTATCCTTCACGGCCCAGGGTGACAGCGTGGATGCAGCGCTCGATATTACCGGCACAGGCAGGGGCAACTTCCACGTCGGGACAGTTTCGCTGATGCCCGCCGACAACGTGGACGGATTCCGGCCCGACACCACCGCACTGCTGCGCGAGCTTCATTCCGGGTTCTGGCGCCTGCCGGGCGGCAATTTTCTTTCAGACTGGAGCTGGTACGACTCGGTTGGCGATATCGACAAACGTCCGCCGGTTTGGGACTACGCCTGGAACGCGATGCAGCCGAACGATGTGGGCATGGACGAATTCATGACGCTGTGCAAGCTGATCGGTACAGAGCCCTACATCTCAGTGAATGCGGGATTCGGCGATGCTCACTCGGCGGCCGAAGAAGTTGAGTACATGAACGGCGCAGCGACCACGCGGCTTGGCGCAATGCGCGCGCACAACGGCCATCCGGAGCCCTATCACGTCAAGTTCTGGGACATCGGCAATGAGCCCTATGGCACGTGGCAGCTTGGCCGCACCGATCTGAAGTACTACGAGCTGAAGCACAATGAATTTGCGAAAGCGATGCGCAAGGCCGACCCGTCGATTACGCTGCTCGCCTCCGGCGCCATGCCCGACGAGATGACCCTCAACGGCCTGACGCGCGCCCTTCATCTGAAGGATGTGCAGGCCGAGTTCGGCTCCGACGGCGACTTTACCGGCGGCCTGCTAGCCCACTGCTTTGGCAACTTCGATGGCCTCACCGAGCACTGGTATGCACGCGCCGGCAAGCGCTTTGACTACGCACTGGCAAAGACGCTGCCGCCCGACGCGCCCGGCGAGGCCGCCACCGTGAACGTCGATCAGTCGCTGCTGGAGTGGGCGCATTACCCATCGAATCGCGTGCTGCTCAAGGCCGATGAATGGAAGGAGTATCAGCGGCGCTTTCCGGCGATGGTGGACAAGAAGATTTTTCTATCCATCGACGAGTATGCCTATTCCGGCGCGCCTGTGAATCTGAAGCTGGCTCTCGCGTATGGCATGGTCTTCAACGAGATGATCCGCCACACCGACGCCATCGCAATGTCGGCTTTCACCATGGGCGTTTCCACGCTCGATTACAACCGGACCTCGGCCATTCTGAATTCGACCGGACTGCTGTTCAAATTGTACGGCGATCATTTTGTCGGATCGATTCCTGTGGCCGTTAACGGCAACTCGCCTCAACCGGCGCCTAAGTATGCCATCGCCGGCGATCAGCCCGCGACAAACCCGGGCAGCCCCACGTATCCGCTCGACATGGTGGCCGCCCTCACGCCCGATCACAAATTTCTGACTCTCGCGGTCGTGAATGCAACGGAGACTGAGCAGAAATTCGATCTCAATGTGGAAGGCGTTCACGTGGCCGGCCCATCCACGCTGTGGCAGATGACTGGGAGCAGTCTCGACGCAGCCAACCACGTCGATGCTCCAGAGCAGGTCGAGGTGAAGGAGATCGCGCGGGAGAAAAACGCCGGCACAATCACTGTGGCGCCCATCAGTATCAACATCTACAAGTTTGCGTTGGCGCCTTAAGCGTCCAGAAAGACAGGCACCTGTCCCGCACGATCCGCGCGTTCCTTTTATCATCAGAACAATGCGGTTCGACATCGTCACCATCTTTCCCGCGTTCTTTGCGGGCATCTTCGAGCACGGCATCGTCAACCGAGCCCGTGCCAAGGGGCTGGTGTCAACTGAAGTTCACGATCTGCGCGCCTTCACGCACGACCGACACCGCACGGTCGACGACCGTCCTTTTGGCGGTGGCGAAGGCATGGTGCTGAAGGCTGAGCCGCTCGCCGAAGCACTCGCCTCCCTCGGCCTGGCAACGCGCGAGGCACGCGCCGAGGATCCTGACGCCGCAAGAACCCGCGTCATCCTGCTCTCAGCACAGGGCCGCCCGTTCACACAATCCATCGCCCGCGAGCTCGCTACCCTCGATCGCGCGGTGCTTCTCTGCGGACGCTACGAAGGTGTGGACGAGCGCATCAACCAGCTGTACTGCGACATGGAACTCTCGATCGGCGACTACGTGTTGAGCGGAGGCGAGCTTGCCGCCGCCGTCGTGATCGATGCGGCCATGCGCCTGATCCCGGGCGTACTCGGCAACGAGGCTTCTGGTGAGTTTGAAAGCTTCGGCGTCGCCGACGCAGACATCGCCTTTGACGCGGACGGCGTACCGCGCTCGCAGCATGGCGCCGGCGGCCTGCTCGACTATCCCCACTACACGCGCCCCGCCGAGTTCGGCGGCCTGCGCGCTCCTGACGTGCTCCTCAACGGCGATCACCTGCAGATCCGCCGCTGGCGCCGCGAGCAGCAGCTTCGCAAGACGCTCGCCAATCGGCCGGATTTGCTTCAAGCCGCATCTCTCACCGACGAGGACCGCCGCCTGCTCGACGTAATCCGCCGCGAACAGACTTCCTAGTGCAGATTCGGAAATGGTGTAGACCATAAAGCTTTCCCTCAGGGGCTAAAGCCCATTGATTTCATTGGCATTATGCGGCACCCTTCGACTTCGCTCTGGGCAGGCTTTAAAGCTGTGCCCTTTCAAAGCCGGTCTACGGTAATTGCGAAAATGCTTAAGTGCTCGCCGGCGAGCCCATAGCTGACAACCACAGCGACCTCATGTTTTACTGTTCCGGGAGAAAAACCATGGGAGATATCGCAATCAAGAATCCGGGCCGCCGCACGTTTCTGCGCGGAGCCGCCGCTGCAGCCGCCACCTGCCTCACACTCAAGGATGAAAAGCTCTTTGCCGCGCAAGCGCCGCCGTTGCCCCCAGTTTCAAAAACCTTTGAGCTTTATCCCGCGGAAAAACTCGCGGGCGTATGGCATGAGCTTGAAGCCGCGCCCGCCAACAAGACGCTGGTCAACGGCGGCACCTACACAATCATGTACACCGTGGAAACGAACCACGCTGCTAAAGAATTTGAGTGGCACGAGGGCCGCGACCACATTCTGCAGATCGTGGAAGGCACCACGATGTACCAGGTGGGTGGCACGCCCAAAGGCGCGCACAGCACCGGCCCCGGCGAGTGGCTTGCACCCGACTCAGAAGGCGCCACCACCTATAACCTCAAAGCGGGCGATCTGCTTCTGATTCCGCGTGGCACCCCTCACAAGCGCACCACTACGGGAACCGTAAAGCTCACGCTGGTATCGCCGATGGGTATCAAAGCATAAGCACGCATGCGGGCGGGGAGGAAACTCCCCCCTCAGACCTTCACTTCGGCCAGCACCGTGCTTCCCGTCATGGCCTGCAGTACCACGCGGGCAGTGGCGTCCTCGTCCTCACTCGACGAAATCATCAGGTCGTAGAGATGCGGGCTGCACCAGTTCTTGTCGAAGCGCTGATGCAGGTACTTCGCGCGCTCCTCATCCACCGTCCGCAGGCGCTGCGCGATGTCGATTCCGGCCGGCAACCTGCTCTTGAGCCGCTTGACGCGCTCGCGCAATGGCGCATACACAAAGACGTGAAAAACATCCGCCCTGTGTTCCAGGATGCACTGCGCTCCGCGGCCTACAATCACGCAGTCGCCGCTGCTGTAGGCCTCCTCAATGATTTTTCGCGTCAGTTCGGTCATGATGTGCGTGTCGAAGATGTCTTCTTCTTGAAGCGGCTGGCCTGAAGCCATGGCCACACCGCGCACAGCTTCCTCGTTGATGCGCCGCAGCCAGGAGTGAACGCGCTCATCGTAGGTGCTCACGACATGGGAATCGACGTGCGCCCTGCGCGCTATTGCGGTGATGATTTCACCGTCGAGCAACTTCCAGCCAAGCCAGCCGGCGATGGTGCCAGCAATCCGCCCACCGCCCGAGCCAAATTCTCTCGAAACTGTCAAAGCACGGTAGTTCATACAATCCTCCCGCGCTACCGACCACTTCAAGGGTACTCCTGTTTCGCTCCGCGACCCAAATTTGCCCGTCCACGACCTCGCTTCCGTATCATGAATTGTCTGTGTTCAAGGAAGGCTACCTGCATGAAAACCATCGGCATTCTGTTCGGCGTCGAGAACAGCTTTCCAAGTGCGCTTGTGGAGCACATCAATGCCCGGAACATCGAAGCTCGGAACGGGGAGGGCGTTCGGGCGGAGTTTGTGCTGGCAGGCGCCGTCGCCCTTCGCCAGATGCCCCGCTATGCGGTCATTGTGGACCGCATCTCCCACGATGTTCCGTTTTACCGCGCGCTGCTCAAGCACGCGGCGCTGCAGGGAACGGTGGTGATCAACAATCCGTTCTGGAGCTCGGCGGACGACAAGTTTTTCAACTACGCCCTTGCCGATCGGCTGGGCGTCGCGGCACCGCCGACGGTCATCCTGCCCCACAAAAAACTCCCCGGCGACACAACGGAACGATCGATGCGCAACCTGGAGTACCCTCTCGACTGGGATTCGGTCTTCGCCTACGTTGGAGAGCACGGATTTCTCAAGCCCGTGAATGGCGGGGGCTGGCGCGACGTTTTCCCCGTCCACAGCCGCGAGGAATTCTTCAGGGCCTATGACGAATCGCGCGACCTGTGCATGATGTACCAGAAGGCCGTCAACTTCACGGCGTATTTCCGCTGCTTCGTGGTGGGACAAAAGAAGGTGCGCATCATGGCGTACGACCCGCGCCGGCCGCATGAGGAACGCTACGTGCGGAATCCTCCAAAATATCCGCGGATGCTGCTGATGCGTATGGAGCAGGATGCGCTCAAACTCTGCCGCGCGCTCGGCTACGACCTGAACACGGTCGAGTTTGCTGTCGAGAAAGGCGTCCCCTATGCCATCGACTTCATGAATCCCGTGCCGGATGCGGACGAGAATTCAGTCGGCGAGGAGAATTTCAAATGGATTGTGCGCGAGGTCGCCAATCTCGCAATTACCAAAGCGCTGGCAGCGCCGAAGCCTCTTGAACTGCGGTGGTCGTCGATGCTGGGCGCGGCCGGTCGGGGCAGGCCAAAAAAGAAAGCCGCTGGAAAGAGACTCTCTCCCCGGCGGCCGGGATCAAACGCGTAGAGAGTGAATCCGCGATTGCTACGCCAACTGATGCTTAGCGCTTTCGGGCGGGAGGCGCGGGTTGGAGCGCAGCCCAGATGAAGTCGAGCAGGAATTCGGCGTCACGGGCAGGTTGAGCATCAGTACTTGCGAGCAGGCTACGCTGGATGGTTCCCCGCGTCATATCCACAATCAGCCACGCTGCTTTCTCCGGATCGAGACGGCGAATTTCGCCTTTTGCGGCAGCCCCCTCAAGGGCCGCGACAAGCCGCAACACGGGCTCCCGGAGCCAGTCGCGATATTGGCTACGCGTGTAGGTCAGCGAGCGCGAATCCGAATCCATGATGCGGAAGAATTCCCGGTTGACCCTGGCCCGTTCAAGCCGCGCCAGCATAAACGCGCGGATCTTGTTCTTCAGGCCAGTTGCCGCATCGAGCTGCTCGATTGTGCTCTCTTTCAGCTCCTTCATGTCGTGGTCAAGCACGGCCTTGTAGATCTCGGTCTTGTTTCGAAAGTAGAGGTAAAGCGTGCCCTTGGCGACACCCGCTTCCCTGGCAATCTCATCCATGATGCCGGCGTCAAATCCTCCACGCGCGAAGACGGTCCGCGCGGCGGAGATGATTTCACTCCGGCGGAATTCAGACACAACCTGCTGCTTGGTTTTCATCGTTTTGGCAAACGCCCCTTGGGCTGGTTTCGAAAACAGTCCTTCTGACTGCATAGCATATTAGACTGACTTTATGGTCAGTGCGGCCAAAACGACTGCCGGCAAGCAAGCGGAGGTTGAATCCGACCACCCGCACGCCGATTGGAAGCCTACGGTCAACCCCTGGCTGGTGGCCACCTCGGTGATGCTGGCCACCTTCATGGTGGTGCTTGATTCATCGGTGGCCAACGTCGCGCTGCCCCACATCGCCGGCACGCTGTCAGCATCAACGGACGAGTCAACCTGGGTGCTGACCAGCTACCTGGTGGCAAATGCGATCATGCTGCCCGCCTCAGGCTGG
Organism: uncultured Acidobacteriaceae bacterium; assembly: GCA_963765025.1. Lineage (GTDB taxonomy): Bacteria > Acidobacteriota > Terriglobia > Terriglobales > Acidobacteriaceae > Telmatobacter. The sequence continues at coordinate 97,086 of CAVXVM010000040.1, forward strand.
ATCGCCAGGCGCATCGGCCGCAAGCGCCTGCTGATGATTTCAATCCTGGTGTTCACCGCCGCGTCGCTGTTGTGCGGAGTCGCCATGGACATGCCGATGCTGATTGTGGCGCGCGTGCTGCAAGGGCTGGGCGGCGGCGGCATGCAGCCGCTTGCGCAGTCCATTCTGCTTGAAAGCTTCCCGCCTAGCAGACACGGCACAGCGATGGCCGTCTACGGCATGGGCATCGTGGTGGCGCCGGTCATCGGCCCGACGCTTGGCGGCTGGATTACCGACAGCTACTCGTGGCGCTGGATCTTTTACATCAATCTGCCGGTCGGCCTGCTGGCGCTATTCATGGCCAATCTCTTCATCGAAGATCCGCCCTATCTGCGCCACAAGTTTCGAGGCGCCATCGACTACCTCGGCTTCAGCCTGATGGCCATCTGGCTCGGCACCATGCAACTGGTTCTGGACAAGGGGCAGGAAGCCGACTGGTTTGAAGCCAACTGGATCCGGGTGACCGCGATGGTGTCGGCGGCGGCGCTGGTGGGCTTCGTCATCAGGGAGTTCATGAGCCGCGAGCCCATCGTGCAGCTGCGCATCCTGGGCAATCGGAACTTCGGCCTGGGAACGTTGATCGCGACGATGTATGGGTTTTCGTTGTACGGGATCACGGCTTTGCTGCCGCTGTTTTTGCAAACTCAACTCGGCTACTCGGCCCTGGCGAGCGGACTGGCTGTGAGTCCCCGCGGCCTGGGTTCGCTACTGGCCATGGCAGTGGTGGGTTTTCTGGTGAACAAGGTCGACAGCCGCATACTGCTGGCCTGCGGCTTTGCCGGGTTTGGCTACTCGGCGCTGGTGTTGAGCCACATCAATCTCGGGATATCAATGGGGTCAGTGGCCTGGCCGAACTTTTTTAACGGCTTTGCAGGCGGGTTCGTGTTTGTTCCGCTGACCACCATGACGATGAGCAAGCTGCGCAAGCAGGAGATCGGCAACGCCGCCGGCATTTACAACCTGATGCGCAATATCGGGGGCTCGGTGGGCATTGCCACCATTACGACCTGCCTGGTGCGCGGTGCCCAGACCCACCAGAATTACCTTGCGGGCAATGTGTCGGCGAGTAATCCACTGGCCCAGGCGCTGCTGGCTGGGCTCCAGGCCAAATTCATGCAGGCCGGGTCCAGTGCCTGGTCGGCGCAACAGGCCGCCATGGGCGCAATCTACCGCAGTATCCAGCAGCAGGCGGCGCTGCTTGCCTATGCTGACAACTTTCGCCTGATGGGGTACCTGTCGCTTCTGTGCATTCCTCTGCTCCTGCTTCTCGGCAAGGTAATGCATCGCGCAGACGGCGTGGCTGAAGCGGCTGGAGAGTAGTCCCTGTTACTGTTCGGCGCGGACGAGCATGCAGGTAATGTTGTCGCCGCCACCGGCGTTGTTCGCTGCTTCAACCAAGCTCGCGCACAACTGGTCCAGGTCTCCGCCCACACATAGCAGCGCTTCGATCTTCATGTCGGGCAGCTCGCGCGTGAGGCCGTCGGAGCTCAACATAAAAAGGTCGCCGGGCTCCGCTTCCAGGTCGAACAGGTCAGGCGTGACCTTGGACTGGGTTCCCAGAGCCCGCGTGATTACGTTTCTCAACGGCGACCGAAGTGCTTCCGCGGCAGACATACGGCCGAGCCGAACCTGCTCATCCACCAGGGAATGATCCTCAGATATTTGCTCGAGGTGCTGGCCGCGGAGGCGGTAACAACGGCTGTCGCCGATGTTAATGACGCGCACGCGCCGGTCTTCCGTCACGATAGACACCAGAGTGGTGCCCATGCCATTGAGCCTGGGATTGTTTTCAGAGCGGGTAAAGATGGCCTCGTTGGCTGTGTCAATGGCCTGAAGAATCACGTCATCCAAGGGCCGGTCCGGTGTGCGGCTGGTCAGGATCCGCATGACCTCGTCTACGGCGAGCGAGCTGGCAATCTCCCCGGCAGCTGCTCCGCCCATGCCGTCACAAACCAGGTAAACGCCGTGCTCAACTGAATAGCCGAAAGCATCCTCGTTGGAGGGGCGCTTGCGGCCCTTGTCAGAGACCGCCGCAGCCTTGAAGTGAACTAAAGCCGTGGCCAAAAGGAAACTCCCATCGGCTAGTGTACATGGGATTTGGCTGCATGTCGCCAAGCAGGTTACCTGTTTGAGGCGGGTTTCGGCGGCTTACGCATGAACAAGCGTAGAATCTTGGTACCTTAGAGTCTGTTATCAACTTTCGCGTGGGTGGCGCTGGGCGCCAATTTTTCCGAGTTCAAGGAGTGAGAAGCGACACAGACCGGGTGTCTGTTAGCGACGATTGAAGCAGAAATCGAGAAAATTGGACCCAGCCCTCCGGGTTGCGGCGTAAATCGGGCCATACTGCGTTGTCGTCCTCGCCTTGGAATCGCCAAAGTCTTCGTCCTCCGCCTTGTCTGGCCCGATTTTCGTACGCAACGCCACCCGCGGGAAAGTTGATAACAGACTCTAATCCTTGAGGACGAATGCCGTGAAAAACTGGCCGTGGTACAGGATCCTTGTGTTTTTTGGCTTTTTGCTGGTGGTTGCAGGCATAACGCCGGGGGCCTACGTTCTGGTGCGGTTGAGCGGCAACCCGAATCCCACGCCGCTCTCGGTCCCCGTAACGCTCAAACAAGGCACAATCACCTCGCCCGACTTCACTCCGGCCGCAAGCAGCACGAATTTCGTTGAGCTGGACTGGGCCGGTATTCCGCTGCGTCAAACTGCAGTCGACCTGGACTGGAAGATCGTCGGCGACGACGGATCTGTCATTCAGCAGGGGGCTCTGACGACCATTTTGCGCGGGGCAAACAACGTGACCCTGGGGCAATATCAACCCACTGCAGGCCAGCGCCAGAAGGTTGTGCTCAACGTCCACACCGACACCATCGGCGCAGGCGTGAATGCCACCCTCAAAGTGGGTCCTTCAGGGGAATCCGTCGCGTTCTCCAACGATATTCCCGTCGTCGTCACCTGGGCTCTATGGATCGCCGGGCCTGGCGCTCTGCTGTTGGTTGTGCTGTTGTTCGTCAAGATCAGGCGGGAGCGTGCGGACGCGGACTAGTGGGCGGACGTCTTTGCCACTGCGCCGGCCAAGCCAGCCGCGGCGGGCAGATCGAAGACCTCGATGGCCCCCGAATTGAGCACGGCCACCCTCCGGCTTGAAGGCGAAAGCGCCACGTTTCCCCCCGCATCGAGCACCGGGCTTGCCGGCGACTCAAACGCGACTTCTCCCGTGGCCGCGTCGAATACCCGCACCACCTGCCCCTTGATATCGTCGCTGCTCAGCGGAGCATACGAACTCACGGCGTGGGTCACGGCCAGCGTCTCCTGCACCAGGCGCGAGCCATCGGGCGACCGGACCAGCAGGGGCCAAATCGCTGTGTCTGGATTCAGATTGGCCCAAAGGGTTTTGCCTTGCGTGGTCACGGCCAAAAGCTTATGGGAGCCAAGGGAGTCGCAGCCGGCTACTGCAACCACCTGTTCCGAGATGAAGTCCATATTCGGCGCGCACGCTGACTCTACGGTGCCCAGCACCCTGCTTCCGCCGGTAAAGTAGTTCAGGTTCAGCACCCAGTCCTGGGCTCGGCCGCGGAGGCTCTCAAGATAGCCCTCAGAATTGATGGGGAGATGAACGAGCTGGCGAACACGGCTGACCAGCAAGACCTGCCCGGTTTCGCGATGGAGAATGCGAACCACAAAGTCGGGCTGGGCTGGGGCTGCATCGCCGGTTGCCGCCTGGTCGCTGGGTGTGAGAGTAGCTGCAGGCTTTGCGGGACTGTCCGCCGCGTCGGCATTGGCATGTTTTGCCGCCGGCTCCTGTGAATTGGCTACCATGAACCGTTGGCTCGGATCAAGCTCAAGCCAGAGCAGCGGCCCGGGAAACTGCAAGAGCGGCTTCAGGTCAAGATGCGCGTCGCCCAGTTGCAGATTTTCGCCGTCACGCAGGAGAAAGTGCCCATCCTTCAACATCCACAGGTAAGGCCCCCGGTCGTGCAGCGTCCACAGCCCCTCGGCTTCAATGGTTCCTTCGGGCAAATGCAGCACCACGGCACGAATCTGTCGCTCGTCGCTCTGGTCGCTTTCGCCCACCTTCAATTGCCGGTGAATCAGCCCCGGAACGCGAAACGTAAACAGCAGTTCGTTTTCTCCAATAAAGTCCAGCGACACCAGGCTGTTGCGTTGCCCCAGGTAGAGAGGGCCGGGAGGAGAAAAACCCAGCGGCTCGACGGGAATCTTCGCAGTGGCCGGCAAGGTCGGATTCGCTGGATAAGCCCCCGGGAGCAGGCGCTCGCGGATTGGACGCGACCGGTCGGGAGCATACGCTGCGTTGGACTGCGGATGAGCGGGGACAAGCGATGAGAGGAACAGGCCGGCGAGCGCCAGCCCACAGCCCGCGCCCGAAAAAGAATTCCCCAACATCGTCCGATTCCCCATCGTTATGTATTCTCGCCGATGAGCCCTGCTTTGGTCAGTGATACCCAGCGATGCCTAGACAGGCAATCGTTTGTTGGAGCGGCAAGCTTTTCCTGGTTTCAATCAAGTTGTAGGTGACGACTTGCCAGTTACCCAACCGGGACGGCGTGGTTTGAACGCAGGAATCGCAATTTGCGGCGAGCCGAGGTCTTGGACGAAACCTAAGCCTGGCGATTGCTAAGCCTGTCAATTGATTGACCGGCGCGTCGATACGCACGCGAACTAATTTGCCATCCTTCACGCGTACCGAGCCATTGCAAGGTCCACGATCTCTGCGATCATCTGGGTGTAAGAGAGGCCGGATTTCCTCGCGGCCATCGCAAACTCCTGGGTGCCAGAGAGCCACGGGTTCGGATTCGCTTCAATGACATAAATCTCGCCCTTACTCGATAAACGCATATCAATGCGGCCATAATCGCGAAGTGCGACGGCACGATAGGCTTTGACCGCAATCTCGGTGAGCTTGTTCGCCGTATCTTCATCGAGGTCTTCGGCGATGGCCGATTTCGTCAGCTTAAAGGCCTCGGTGTCCTTCTCGAACTTGACATCCTGGCTGGCGATCCTCGGCACGCCCTTGGGAAGCTTTGAAAGATCGAGTTCCACAAGCGGAAGCGCATGTGCGTTCTCGTCATTGCCGAGGATGGCGGCATAAATTTCGCGTCCTTCAATGTACTCCTCAATCAATGCAGGAGAATCGAATTCTGTCTGTATGTAGGAGAGTCGCTCCATCAATTCCTTCACGCTGGTCACTACGGCAGCCGCATCGATGCCGATGGAGCCGTCTTCAGAAGTTGGCTTGACGATCAGCGGAAATGAAATGTCATGTGCGTGGTCAAGGGTGCCGCGATAGGCGGTCGCGAAGAATGGCGACTGAATTCCATAAAATGCGAACATCTTTTTGGCGACCGATTTGTCCTGCGCAAGAATATGCGCGTGCGGTCCAGCGCCGGTGTAAGGAATCTCGAGCAGATCAAGGAATGCTGCTACTTGCATCTCCTTGGTGTCATCGCCCGCATACGATTCCGTGAGGTTGAAAATCAAATCAGCGCCGCATTTGGCGAGCGAGAGCAGCGATTGGGTACGGCCATCGAGAACGTGATATGACGGCTCATGCCCAAGCTTTTCGAGGGCCTCAAAGATTTCTTCCCGGTCGTGCTTTACCGGCTTCTTCTTGCGTATCTTCTTCCCCTTGCGCCGAACTGGAATTTCTTCCGGCGTCTCGGCGGGCTCTTCTTCCCACAAGTCGTAAAGCACTGTGACTTTCAACTTTGTTCCAGCCATACGGCCTCCGATCGTACTGAGGCCCGCCGCGGCGGGCCGGCGCGCTTCAGGGATGAATGAACTTACCACGGATTAAGTAATTCATTGAGAGCGCGGTTGCGTAAACCGTGAATTCAGTAAGGTACTCAGACTCGCGTCGAACATCCACGTGAAGGCCCAGGTCTTCAACGCGCTTGCAGATGGATTCCACGAGCCGCTTCACGACGGGTCGTTGCACACCGCTCCAATACGCAACCTTGTCGACAATGAGCTTGCGATGCTGGCGCAACATTTCCTGGGCGGGCCGCACGCCGTTGCGCCGCTTAGGGGAGATATTGAAGATGTCGGCAAGATCCGCGTCCAGTGCGAGTTCCTGCACCGGAATATCTTCAGGCAGGCTGAGACGATAGAACTCGCCGACCGTTGTTTCCATCTCATCGACAGTGATATCAGTGCGGCCACGGCGCCGGACGGGTTCGACATCTCCGACTTTTCGCGCCACGCGGTCAACATATTGGAGCTTCGCCAGAGCATCCCAATCTTTGTAGCGCTTTCGCCATTGCGAGCGTGGCGTGAGCCACACCGCAAACGTTTCTGCGAAATCTTCGTCGGGATGCTTTTGTGCGTACCACCCGGCCAGGTGGCGAACAAACTTCCGCGAGAAGGGAATGGGACGATAATTATCGCGATATGTGCGCCGGAACGGACCGAAGAGATCGCGCCACTCAGCCGACTTGTAAAGCTGGTATGCATAATTGAACGCGTGTCCTGCCTCATGACGCATGTACATCATGATCTCGCGCACGTCTTCGAGGTCGTTCATATCCCGCTCAAGCTGTGCCAGATTCGGGTCGGCCAGATAGAACGGAATGCCGATGACGGGTTCGCCATTGGGGCACCCCCATTCATCGGTGAGATAACACTGCGGCCGGAACTTGCGGATTCTCTTGGCTTCAAGTTCGCGATATAGCTGCTGAACAAATCGCTCGAGCGGAGACCCCTCGAGTTTTAGCCCGAGTTCACGAATGGGCTTGGTGAGCATCTCGTGGAATTCAATTCGGGTTTGTTCGAAACTTCGCACCGGGTTATTCAGAGTTCTTCACCAGGGGACCAGATTTGGCATCGCAAGGCGTATTCCATATGCACATACTATTGTAGTTTTGCCCGGATTGGTCACCAATCCCGAAGTTACACCCTGGCGAACAACACGCATGGGTTGTCTTGATCGGGATCCGGTCATCGCGCCCATGTTCAACCTCCCGAATTTGAGGAACTGGCCGGAACATCGCCCTGGCCCAAAAACTCAAGATGCGCGGTAAAGTGGCGCAGGAACGGAGCTTCGTACGTAAGCCGCATTCCCCTGATCTGGTCGCGTTTTCGAAACACTTCAAGAATCACTTCCACCAGGTAGTCCACATGGCTCTGCGTATAAACCCGCCGGGGAATCGCCAACCGCACCAAGTCCATCTGCGCAGCGTCTGCAAACATCAGCCTCCCGATTTCGACAGACCGAACGCCGCCTTCGAGATACAATTCCGCCGCCAGCGCCACACCTGGAAACTGCTCAGAGGGGACATGCGGTAGAAACGCGCGCGCATCGATGTAAATGGCATGGCCGCCGGGCGGTTGAACAATCGGCACACCTGCGGCGGAGATGTGGTTTCCCAGGTAGGCCGTCGAAGCAATGCGGTAGCGCAGGTAGTCTTCCTCAAGCGCTTCCTGGATTCCCACGGCGATCGCTTCAAGGTCGCGGCCCGCGAGCCCGCCGTAGGTCGGATAGCCCTCGGTGAGAATCAGCAGGTTTTTCTCCTGCTGCGCAAGCAGGTCGTCGTTGGTGCATAGAAAGCCGCCGATATTCGCCATGCCGTCCTTCTTCGCGGACATGGTGCAGCCATCGCCCAGGTTGAACATCTCCTGCGCAATCTCTTTAGGCGACTTTTCAGCGTAATCTTGCTCGCGGATCTTGATGAACCAGGCGTTTTCGGCAAACCGGCAAGCATCAAAGTAGAGCGGAATGCCGTGCCGCTTGCACACCGCACTTACGTCGCGAACATTCCGCATTGATACCGGCTGGCCGCCGCCGGAGTTGTTGGTGACCGTAAGCATCACCAGGGGAATGCGCTTGCGGCCCACTCGCTCGATCAGCGATTCGAGCGCTCCCACATCCATGTTTCCCTTGAACGGATAGTCGAGCGAAGGCTGGCGGCCCTCCGGGATGAGCAGATCGACCGCTTCCGCTCCCACGTACTCAACGTTGGCGCGGGTGGTGTCGAAGTGCGTATTGTTGGGGACAACATCACCTTTTTTGCAGGCTGTGCCGAAGAGAATGCGCTCGGCCGCGCGGCCCTGATGGGTCGGGATCACATGTTTGTATCCCACAATGTTCTGGACCGATTCACGGAAGCGAACGAAGCTGCGGCTGCCGGCGTAGCTCTCGTCGCCCTCCATGATGGCTGCCCATTGATGAGTTGACATGGCGCCGGTGCCCGAGTCTGTGAGCAGGTCGATCAGCACATCGTCGGCAGGCAGCAGAAAAAGGTTATTATGAGCCGCTTTCAACAGCTCTTCGCGTTGCGCCCGTGTCGTCCATCGGATTGGCTCGACGCTCTTGATCCGAAATGGTTCGAAAATCGTTTTTATTGGCATTCCCCGGCCCAATCCTTCGGCGCTCTTTGCAACGCCGTCAAGCGCACACAGAATGCTATACCCTCCCGGCTCAACTTCACTCGCGATAACGACTGACTGTTCCTGTATCCGCCGCATTGCCCCGCGTGAGACGACCCAGAGTGCTCGTATGCGACAGTAAAGATGGTATGCAAGAACACGCAACAAGCGACGCGGGCAACCAGACGCCGGCCACGACCGCAGTGCCAATCAGCCCGCGCGCTCGCATGCTGGGCTACAGCGCATGTGCGCTCGCCGGATGCCTCTGGGGTACTGGCTTCTACTTCGGCAGGCTCGCCCTCAATGAGATGAGCGTCGAGTGGATGGTGCTCTACCGCTTCCTGTTTGCCTCGCTTGGCATGTTGCCCGTGCTTCTGTTCCAATTCGGCGGACGCGTGCGGCTCACCGCATCGGAAGTGAGACTGCTTCTGATCTGCTCGGCGCTCGGCGTGCCCATTCAATTCCTTTTGCAGTTCCACGGCCTGGAGCGCACGACCGTAAGCCATGCATCGCTGATGGTGGGCGCCATGCCGGTTTTACTGGCCGCCGCAGCCACACTTTTTGCCGGGGAAAAGCTCGACCGTCTCGGATGGCTGGCCCTCTGCGGATCGACGGCCGGAGCGGCCCTTGTGACACTTGGCGCCAGCCACACCGCCGCCGCGCGCGAAGTCCCCACGCTCGGCGGCGACCTGCTCGTTATTCTCTCCCTGTTCATCGCGCTCGTCTGGATTCTGATGAGCAAAAAGCTCATGGAGCGGCACAGTCCACCGGTTGTGACTGCCTATACGATTCTTTCCGGCGCCGCCATGCTTGCCCTCTGGGTCATGGGCCCCTGGGCCCTGTCGCCCCTCACTCATCAAACGGCCCAGCCTCCACCGTTCGCGCACGTTAGCCTGACCGCGTGGACCGCGCTTGCCATCAGCGGACTGTTCTGCACGGCAACCACCACGCTCCTGTGGAACTGGGGCATTCATCATGTCCCCGCCTCGCGCGCCGGAGTCTTCCTCAATGTCGAGCCGGTCCTCGGTTCATGGCTCGGCGTCCAGTTGCTAGGGGAGCGCCTCGGCCCTTATGCATGGGTGGGGGGCGCGCTCATCCTGGCCGCCGCCATCGCCCTCACCACCCACGCGCACGAGCCGGAACCCGCTGTGATTCTGGAATAGCCGCCGCGCGCTGCCGTACCATCGTCTGGATGGCCGACCTCACGCCAAACAGCAAACCAGACAAGCAGGCCCAGCGGCGCGCCCTTGTTGAGCTCGCCATCGGCTACCTGCTCATCCTCATCGTGATCTGGACGCCGCGCCCCTGGCAGCGCGTGTTGTGGCTGGTGGCCGTGGCAGGCATTGCTGTCATTACGTGCTTGTCGATCAAAAGAACCAAAGGATCGACGCGTGAAGCTTTCCGCGACCTGGGCTTGCGCAAGGAGAACTTCCTGCGCTCTCTCTGGGTGGTGGGCGTCGCGTTGGTGCTCGCGGCCATCGCCGTCGTCGTCGCCGTCGACAGGTCGACTCTCGAGCTTCCGGTGTCGCCAGCCACCGGTGAAGGTGGCCTGCTCGTCTTCATCAAGACCTACTGGGGCTACGCGATCTGGACCTTCGTGCAGCAGTTCCTGCTTCAGGGCTTTTTTCTGCTACGGCTGCTGCGCCTCATGCCCGGCCCGCGATCAGCCGCCTTTGCAGCAGCGTTCCTCTTTGCCCTCGCGCATCTGCCCAATCCGGTCCTTGCGCCGTTGACACTCGTCTGGGGATTCGCTTCCTGCCTGGTTTTTCTTCGCTACCGGAACCTGTATCCGCTAGCCATCGCACACGCCATCTTCGGCATCACTATCGCAATCACCATTCCCGGCCCCATCGTGCGGAATATGCGCGTGGGCCTTGGCTATCTTCGCTACGGACACCGACACCCGCATCGCCTACTGCAGCCAGAGCGACCAGATGGCGTCCACTGAAGCATGCGTCACGGCCGAGGTGCCCACGCGCCGCGCGCTGAGCCACGCCCGCCCGTAAAAGAATCCGGCAATCGCCGCCATCAGCACATATTGCCAGTTAAAGTGGGCAGCCCGCTTGTTGAAGTGCGCCAGTCCGAACAGGACTGAAGTCGCGAGCAGCGAGCCCCATCGACCCATTCGCCGTTCCAGGAGATTTTGAAGCCAACCGCGAAAAAACAACTCCTCCGGCACGGCGATAAAAAAGAAGGTGAACAGCCAGGCTCCCGCAATTTCGCCAACGCCCGGCAACACCGCATGGGCATGCAGAAATCCCATGCTCAGTCCCAGCAGCAGCGCAATCGGCGTGTAGAACGCCGTCTCCCGCAAGCCAACCGCCGCATCGCGCCAGCGCAAACGCAGATCAAATCCCACGCCGTCCAGTTCGCGCACGAGCAGAAATCCATAGATCCCCGCGTCCATGAGCAAAATTTTGTTAAAGATGGCCAGGTGCGCCGGCCACGCCGCTTCAAACCAGCGCAGATCGACGGCCAGCCCCAGCACGGCCAGCACCACGTAGTCCTGCCAGGCGCCACGCTCGGCTGCCGGGCTGCGTCGAGCCCACCACAGCATCACGGCCACGCCCACCGGCAGCCCCGCATAAAGCCCCAACCACGTCCAGCGAAAATTCCCTGCCGCGGTTGAGACCAGCACATAGGGCAAGCAAAGCAGAGCCGGCGTGAAGAGCCGTATCCACAAAGGCAGCGAACGCACACCCGCAGCCATGCGCTCAGGAAAGAACGCTACCGCCAGATAAGGCGCAAGCGCAAGCAAGGCCGCTGTCACATTGGCCGGCGTGATGAGACTTTGCAAACTCATAGGCTGGTCATCTCAATTGTGCACCCTCGCCTCCATTGTGCACCGTCGCGGAAGGGCACGACCGGGCGGCGCTTGCCCAACCAGACTTGCACCAAAGTCACGTGGCGGTGTCGATGCACGGTATCGTTTTCCCTGCGGGCGACGATAGACACTTTAGTGATTAATGGAGGCTCATGTGTCGCTTCTTACCTGGAACCACGCCTGCTCGGTCGAAATTCGCGCGATGGACGATCAACACGGAATCCTGATGGACACCATGAACGAACTGCGGCTGGCGCTGGTGGGCGGCTGCGGCCGCGAGCAGATCTGCGAGCTGCTTGACCGGCTCATCGAGTTCACGCGCATGCACTTCTTCAGCGAGGAGCAGTTGATGCAGCAGACCAGTTTTCCCGGCCTCGGTGACCATCGCGCAGAACATCACAGGATGCTGGCCGAGATGCTTCGGGCGGCTCATCGGCTACAGCACGGCGAAGAAGTGCATACCCGCCAGATGCTGCTCGCCCTGCGCGACGGATACCTCGAGCACATTGAAGGTCTGGACCGCGAGTATGGTCCGTGGATGCGGGAGCGCGGCATTGATTAGAGCCTCTTCATACAAATAGAAGTTGTGCATTGCGTACGATTTACTCTCAACTTTTCGCGCGCTCTCCCGATATGTTCCCTGTCGGCCTTTGCCGGCTGGAGAACATGCATGGCGCTATTGACCTGGAACAGCAAGTATTCCGTTGGCGTGGAAGCGATGGATAAACAGCACACCATTCTCTTCGCCATGATTAACGACCTGCACGCGGCCATGACGAAGGGCCAGGGACAATCCATTACCCGCGAACTGCTCAACAAGCTGGCCAAATACGTGCACGAACACTTTGCGGCGGAAGAAGCGATGATGGCCTCCACGCGCTACCCCGAGCTTCCAAAGCACCGCATCCTGCATCACGATCTGACGCAGAAAGTGGACGAGTTCGCGGCCCGTTATGCGCGTGGCGAAGGCGGCCTGAACGTGGCGCTGCTCAATTTTCTGCGCGACTGGCTCACCAGCCATATCCAGACCGTCGACCACGGGTACACGTCCTGGATGAATGAGCACGGAGTCCGCTGATTTGCCGGGCGGTCCGGAGTTTTCTGCAAATTGGGTCGTAGGGAGGGGAAGGAGAACCGCTGTGGCCTTGCTGGAGTGGAGTCCTGCGTTTGGCGTGGGCATTGGCGCGATCGATAAGGATCACCGCGCAGTCATGGTCGCCATCAACGCGCTTCAGGCTGCCGTTGAAGGCGGCGGCGATCTGAGCGTCACTGGCCATTTGCTGAACAAGCTCAACGACGACACGCGCGCACACTTCAGCGCGGAAGAATCGTTGATGATTACCACGCGCTACCCAGGCGCCGCATTGCACGCCATGAAGCACATGCACCTGCTCGACCAGTTGGATGCGTTTTTGGCTCGCTACAAGCGCAACCTCTCCCCGCTTAATGTGCACTCACTCAATTTTCTTCGCGATTGGGTTTCAACGCATATTCAGAGCGAGGACCGCAACTTCGGCCTCTGGCTCAACGAGCACGGCAAGCGCTAGCTCTCGAACGACAACTGCCCCGTGGTCCAGGCCGGTGCTGCAGGCTTGGGCTCCGAGGCCAGCTCATACACAAGCCGCTCCAGCACCAGCCGCTTGTCTGGCGGAGAAGACCTCAACTCCAGATCGGCGCGCGCCACCAGGCGCAGTGCGCGCGTGAGCTCGCGGCGGCTCTTGTAGCGGCGCGCCTGCTTGATCAGGTCATCGGCTGCGAACGGCGGCATCCTGAATCCCTGCCACAGCGCCTGCCATATCGCGCGCGAGTCGCGCACATTCTTCTCGAGAATCACCAGCATCTGCCGAAACGTTCGCGCCAGCATGTAAAGATGGCCGATGGCGGCGTCCTCACCAGCTTCAGAACTGTTGAGCAGGCCCTGCAACAATGCCAGTGCGCGCACGCGGTCGCGGGCGCTGATCGCATCCGTCAGTTCGTACAGCGAACGCTGCTTTGCGCCCAGCACCATGGTCTCCACGTCGCCAAGCGTAATACGCGGCCGGCCACTGGCGTAAAGCAAAAGCTTTTCCAGCTCGGACGACACCAGCATCATGTCCGCGCCCAGGGCATCCACCAGCTCGCGCGCGGCATCGGGTTCCACGCGCACCTCTTGTTCCTGCGCGGTAGACACAATCCAGCGCATCGCATCTTCCTCGCTCACGCGCGCCAGTTCCACCATGCCGCAATGCTCGCCCAGTGTCTCCGTCAGCCTCTCGTAACGATTCTTGTCGTCCATCTCCATCCGCCGCGCATCCGACGGAATGCGAATGAAGTCGGCGATGAAGAGGAGCAGAGCCTGCGGATTCGGCGATTTGAAGTAGCGTTCGAGCGCTGCGAACTCGTCCTTTTTTGCGCCGCGCGTGTAAAGCTGCCGCACATTGCGCACAAAAATCACCTGGAAGGGCGACATGAGCGACGGCGTCTGTGCGCGGTCGAGAACCTCAAAGATCGAAGTCGAGGCCAGGTCAAGATCGGAGAGGCAAAAATCTCTCAAGTCCTGCGGCACATAAGCCTTCAACACAGCGGAACGGCATCGGTCGAGAAGAAACACTTCGTCGCCGGCCAGCACGTAGCCTGGCTTGAGCGTTCCCTGGTTGGCAGACGCGGCTTCAATCTCGGCCACAAACCGGCCAACAGCGGCAAATCCGGCTCCCCAGCGCGACGCGGTCAAACTGCCCAACTCCCTGCAAGCGAACTTTGTCTCGAATCGGTCCGCACCGCAGCGGGCGGAGCAGCCGGATTGAGTGCACACAACATGCGGCTCCAGAATATCGTGCGCGGCCACGCGAAACCAGCGCGGAAAACCAGGTGGTTGCCTCATTACGCAACGCCTCGCGCGGGAATTCGTCTCTTCTTCGCTCTCTTTGTGTTCTAAAGGCGCGCCGTCCTCGGTAAGGAGTCGATCAAACTCCGGCGAACTTAGAGACCTTCGAGCAGATCTGCAACCACCTGCCGGGCAAATGCACGTGACAAGCGCTCCACGGCGGCCGGGTCTTCCTGGATAAACGTCGCCAGGTCGGTCGTCGACTGGTACTGCTCGCGGTACACCATGTTCTTGTTCTGGTAGAGCACGCGGCCGTCGGCACTGTTCAGCGTGACTGAAGCCACGATGGTAATGATGAAGCTGGACGACTGCTGCGTTGAGGAGTTGTAAGTGAGCGGCGTAACTTGTTCGTTCAGGATGGCGCCGTGCAGCACTGCGCCGGCATCGGGGCTCTCGGTTGGAATGACCCGGAAACGCGTGCGCGTGGCAAGCTCGCGAATCACCGCATTCGTCATCACCGTCTCAGTGTGGTACGCCTCAGTGCGGCTGATAAAAAGCGGCACCGAGATGGTCTTGATTTCGGGAGGCAGATGCGTAGCCGCGCCCAGCGTGTGGTACCCGCATCCGGAGAGCGAAATCACGAAGGCGGCAAGCGGCAATAAAGCAAACGGGCGCATGACCCATCTTAACTCGCAGCCGCCACGCACCAGCGACGTTACACCCACGCAGTAGCCAGCATGCCAAGCCCGGAGGGTGACAGCTTGAGCCCGTCGGCGCGCCCTTCGAAATAGCGTGCATTCAGTCCAGCCGAATCCACCTGCTCGATATGCGTTAATCCCGCCTCGCGCAATTCCCTTTCCAACTCCTCCGCCGTAAAAAACAGTTTGAACGGCTCGCCCGCTGCTGCCACCCGCGTAGCGAGCGTTTCGAAAACCAGCCGCCTCTTCAGGCTAAGCGTGTGCGGTGGAAAGACGTAGTCGAAGCTCACGCCTGTTCCCGCAGGCAGTTTTCCGATGGTTCGAACCGTGGCCTGAAATGCATCGAGCGTGAGATAAGGAACGACGCCCAGCCAGCCGAAAAATGCCGGCGCCGCAGCATCGAACCCCGCGTCACTGAGCCCCTCGGCAAGAGTCTTGTGTTCAAAATCGAGCGGAACAAAAGTCAGATTCTCCGGCAGTTCGACTGCGCCCTCCGCCAGCAAGGCGCGCTTCCATTGCTGGGTTGCGGGAAAATCCACTTCAAAGACCTTGAGCTCTGGAAACGGATTGCGATAAGCGAACGTGTCAAGGCCCGCGCCCAACACCACGTACTGCCTGACGCTTTGCGCCACTGCGTAAGCAAGCTGATCCTCGGCATAGCGGCTTCGCGACGCCATGAAGAGACGAAAATCGCGCGCCACCTTGTGCATCGCGCGCTCCATGTCGTTCTCATAGCCGGGTCCGATCAGCCGCAGCGCAATGGGATCGTCGAGAATCCGCGGATTGTCGATTAACTGGTGAGCGGCGCGCCGAATGGCGACGCGGAGTGCTGTCCTGCTGGCGCGGCCTGGCTTCATGCCTTCAGTTTAGAGGCTGCGCGCGCCCTGGAACGCGTACCATACCTCTCATGACCTGGATTGGATGGGCACTGCTCTCTGCTGCCTTTGCCGCCGCCACGGCCCTGCTGGCCAAAGTCGGTGTCGCGCATGTGGATTCGAACCTTGCCATGGCGATACGCACCAGCGTCGTTGTGGTCTTTGCCTGGGGCATCGCGCTGGCCCTGGGCAAGCAGGGCGAAATCCGTTCGCTCGATCGGCGAACGCTGCTCTTTCTGGCCCTCAGCGGCCTGGCCACCGGGCTCTCGTGGATCTGCTACTTTCGCGCCCTGCAGCTGGGCCCGGCTTCGCGCGTCGCGCCGCTCGACAAGTTAAGCGTCCCGCTGGTCATGGTCTTCGCCTGGCTCCTGCTCGGCGAAAAAATGAACGCGACCGCTGTCGCTGGCGGCCTCCTCATCACGGCCGGCGCCATTGTCATGGTGATGAGCTAAAGGTTGCCAACCGCTCATGCTTCTTCCTTATACTGAATAGAGCGCGACCGCTTTCACCGACGCACAACAACTGAATGACGGCCCAAATCCAACCCGAAACTACCCACCGCCGCATCGTGCTCACCGGTTTCATGGGATCGGGCAAAACGACGGTGGGCCCGCTCGTGGCGGACCTGCTGGGCTGGCGCTTTGTAGATGCCGACGACGTGATCGAAGCCGAAGCCGGAGTCGCGATTACCGAGATCTTCGCGCGTCAGGGCGAAGAGGTCTTCCGCGAGCGCGAGCATCAAACCATCGTGCGCCTCGCCGAGAGCAACCACCTGGTGCTGGCCCTGGGCGGCGGCGCCATCGAGCATCCGAAGACGCGATCATTGCTCCTCTCTACCCCGCGCACCCTACTCGTCCATCTTGAGGTGGAGCTAGCCACTACGCTGGCCCGCTGCGGCGGAACGGAAAACACGCGCCCCATCCTGGCCGACAAAACCAACCTTGAAAACCGATACGCCCGCCGCCTTCCGCTCTACCGCTGCGCGCACGTCTCCATCGCCGTCGATCGGCTCTCGCCCCAGCAGGTTGCTGAAGCGATCATAAAAGCTGCGCAACAAAGCCGTTAGCGCCTATTGCACTTTGTTGTCCGGCAGCTAACGCGCAACCCGCTCACCTCATTTTCGTTTCCAGCAGGGATTTCTGTTTGCGCTTCCGGCGTCGGCCCTTCTGGAACCACTCCAACTGCTATCATCAACACAGGCGCAAGTTCCCGCTGGGCCTTCCCGCCGAGAACTTTTCCTTCCCAATGACACCCGCATCCCAGGCAGCCAACCCGGCCGAAATTGCAATGCACCCGCACGGTCACGTACACGCGCCCGAACCCGGAGCCACGGCAACGCTGATCCACGACCTACGGGAACTCTTCAAAGTCAAGGTCGTCGGCCTGGTGCTCGTCACTGGATGGGGTGGGTTTTACCTCGGCTCAATGATGTCGGGAATCTCAAGCCTGCAGCGCGGATTGCTCGACACGATGCTCGGCATCGGCCTCGTCTCTGCCGGAGCGGGCGCACTCAACGAAGCACTCGAGCGCAAAACCGATGCGCGCATGAAGCGCACCGCGGACCGTCCTCTCGCATCTGGCCGCTTTTCGCTCGCGCAAGGCATCATTGCCGGGATGGGCGCCCTCGCCCTGGGCGCCGTTTGGCTGCTGCTGCACACAAATCTCCTCACCGTCGCCCTGGCGTTGCTCACCGTTTTCACCTACGTCGCCGTCTACACGCCCCTCAAGCGCGTCACTGCCATCGCCACGTTCATCGGTGCATTTCCCGGGGCCATGGGACCGTTGCTCGGATGGACCGCCGCTCGCGGCCGCATCGATTGGCAAGGCGTGGCCCTCTTCGCCATTCTTTTTGTCTGGCAGTTCCCGCACTTCATGGCCATCTCCTGGATGTATCGCGACGACTACGCACGCGCCGGGATTCGCATGCTGCCCGTGGTCCAGCCTGACGGATGGTCCACCGTTGCCGAGGCGTTGTTCTTTGCCGTCATCATGATTCCGGTCAGCCTCATCCCCTGGTGGTTGGGCATGGCCGGTATAACCTACGCCATCATCGCGGCCGCGCTCGGCCTGCTTTATCTCGGCTACACCGTGCGCTTCGCCGGAATTCTGCGCGCAGCCGACGATACGGAAAGCCGCATGCTGGCGCGCGATCTCTTGAAGGTGAGCGTGCTCTATCTGCCACTGCTCTTCACCACGTTGATGATCTGCGCCACATCAAAGTAATCAGCGCCTGGCATCCGGCGCTCACGACATAAGGAAGCGGTTCCATGACGGCGACAGTCGCCAACCAATCAAGCACACGGCCTGCCATCGCGGCCATTCTCGTCATCAGCGCGGCGGCCACTCTTTTTCTCTTCTGGCTAATTTACGTTCATCCCGCCGCCGCCACCAGCGCCCAGTACGCTTTTCTTCCCGCGCTCAACGCCGCGCTCAACGGCCTGTCCGCCATCGCACTGGTCATGGGCTACACCTTCATCCGGTCGCGCAACATCAAGGCTCACCGCGCGTCCATGATCACCGCCTTCTGCTTCTCGACGCTCTTCCTGGTGAGCTATATCCTCCATCACGCACTGCACGGCGACGTGCGTTACCCGGTCCACGCCGCGTATCGCATGGTGTATCTGCCCTTGCTCGCCAGTCACATCGTTCTCGCCATCGTCGCGCTGCCCATGGTGCTGGTCACCTTCTTCTTCTCGCTGACGGGACGCATTCCCCAGCACCGCAAGATCGCGCGCTACACCTTTCCCTTGTGGCTCTACGTCTCAGTAACCGGCGTCATCACCTACGCGATGCTGCGCCTGGCGCAGGCCTCATGACCACGCAAATCGGCTCGCCTCTCCCCGACGACGGCACGCGTCAACTCCTTCAATGGGGCGGCTCAATCGTCGGCGCAGGCGTGTTGGCCACCATCCTGCTTGAGACCGTACTCGGCGGTTTTTCGCCCACTGGCGCCAGCACCAACACCGGATGGTTCGCGCTCATTGTCGCGCTCATGTGCATCCCCTTCGGCGGACTTCTGCTCTCGCTCGGCATCGCCAAGTGGTTTCGGCGCCGCTCGCTCTCCCGCACGCGCTGAGCGGCGTCAAAAGCCCTGATTCCTCACGAAACGCACAGCGCAGCGCAGCGCCGTTGTCTGCTATCCTTTTCCCTTACCGGAGTAAACGAACATGGCAAAAAGCGTTAACAAAGTCATTCTTCTTGGCAACGTCGGCAAGGACCCCGAGATCAAATCGACTCCCAGTGGCACCATGGTGGCCACATTCGGCCTGGCTACCAGCGACCGCTATCAGGATCCCCAGGGCAATTGGCAGGATCGTACCGAGTGGCACAATCTTGTTGCCTTCAAGCGCACCGCCGAGATCGTCCGCGATTACGTGAAGAAGGGCTCCAAGCTCTACATTGAAGGTTCGCTCCGCACCAGCAACTGGGAAGACAAGACGTCCGGACAGAAGCGCTACAAAACAGAGATCATCGTGAACGATCTGTCGCTGCTTTCGGGACGCGACGAGGGCTCGGGCGGCGGCGGTTACAGCCGCGGCGGCGGCGATGCGGCCAGCTACGACCAGCGACCCCCAGCACCCCGCGAAGACATCGGCCAGCAGGCCGAAATCTCCGACGACGATATCCCGTTCTGAGGGCAGGGATCAGTTCCTGGGGTTGGGCTAGTCTGCTTTCATGAGCGTGGCCAGGAGCATGTCTTTGCGCTGTGCGGCTATGTCGTCAGAGTTGGCGAGGATTCGCAGCCATACCAGAACAGCAACCATTGCGAGCAGAAGGAACGAGGGGATCGCCATCCAGAGCATGTCTGCGAAATAGCAGATCTGAAAGACGGCCGCTCCCATACCAAGCACGCCGGCCTGCAACAGCAGACTGATAATAGTGCTTGCCTGCGAACCGCGCTGGCGCGAGATACGGCCCGGATTGACGCGGTAAGGCATGGTGATGGAGAGAATGTTGCCGACCGCCAGGTTGACAGGCAGCGCAAACAAAAGCCAAGCAATCGTAATCGCCACAATCAAGGCATCCGGCTGGCCGAGGCGAGCTGTGGCTAGAAACCCTGCGACCGTCAGCGCAACTGCAAACACGGCGGAGTGGCACAGGTTCTTTGCCAGCAGCACGGTGCGCAAAGGCGTGGGCGCGATGAAGTAGAGTTGAATGCCTGCACCCTCTGTGCCGAGGTTGTTGCCGAATAACTGCCGGAAGCCTAACTGCGCAAAGAAGACACACATGGGAAACGCCCAAAGGGGCATGTGGCCGTGAATGCCCGTCCTGATAAACGGGCCGGAGATGACGAGCACAAGGATGAGCGGCGCGCCCACGGCATACAACAACGGCAGGGTGCGCATCATGGTCTGAAACTCCTTACCGATGATTGCGCCGATGGGAGAAGCAGGGGCAGAGGCCGGCGCGGTGGAGTTCCATTCGGTTTGAGCGATGCGCTCGCGGACGGCTGGGGATTTTGCGGAGGTCTTTGCGAGCGCAGGGGCTGCGCCGAGATTTTCGCCTCGATACTCCGCGCGGAGCCGCACCCCCAGTACAGCGGCCACGGCAAAAATAAAAACAGCATCGATTCCGAGCGATTCCAGCGCCGGTTCCGGCTGCTGATCTGCTGCCTTCTCCACTGCGGCCGCGGCCAGACCGGGAGGAAGCCACGTAAGTGCCTGCTCGGCCGTCTGCACCCAGGGCTCGGCCAGTAGCTTGCGATAGAACTCGGCCTGCTGACGCCCACTGCCTTGCGAGGGCCGGCCGTGCTGCCAGAGGGCGGGATTGAGCAGTTGCACACTGAGAACCAGCACCATGAAGATAGCGCCCACAATCTCCCGCGTTCTGCGCTGCGAAAGCCAGCGGTCGATCCAGGCAAAGACAGCACGCACCAGCAGAATGTTGAAGGATGCAAAAAGGACGAGGACGATGGCCGTCCAGAGAAATAGGGCAGGCTCGGCAATGGTGACTCCGATAAAGATACCGAGGCAGCAGAGAAAGCCGAGGATGGTGGAAACGTCGGCGAGTCCAAAGACGAGATAGAGGAGAAAGAACGAACGGAAGCCGACAGGAAAGCGCAGCAGGGCGCCGAGGTCAAACTGCTCCTGAAAGGTGGAGAGCATGATGGGCACGACCTGCCACATGAGGCAGACGCCCCAGAAGACGATGGGCAGGTACTGCCACTGGGCGCCGGAGGTGATGACATAGGCGTAGACGCCCGCGCCGACACCAATGCCGAGACCGATGAAGCTATACAAGACAAAAGCGACGGTGCGTGCGCCGAGTTCGAACGCGCCAAGGCTGGAGCGGAGGCCGTTGACGAAGATGCGCCAGCGGAGCCGGGCCAGGGCCGCATACTGCGCACGCGCGAGCGGGCTGAGGAGTCCGCCGGCGGGGGCGGATTGTTGTTGCAAGTCGTCCGTGCTGGCACCGCCTACGCCAGCCATGAGAGCTCCTGCGCGGGCTCAAGTTCGCCTGCGCCGACAATGGAGAGAAAAATTTCTTCGAGGGTGAGACGCTGGCCGGCCTGCGTGCCGGGCAAAGTGGAAGCCACCCCTACGCGCAGTTGCTCAAGTGATCCGTTGGCCACCAGGCGGCCTTTACTGATGATGGCCACGTGAGAGCAGAGCCGCTCGACGATTTCAAGCACGTGGGTGGTGAGGAAGATGGTGGCGCCACGGTTGATCATGCCCTGCAGCATGGTCTTGAGCATTCCGGCGGCGATGGCGTCGACGCCCTCGAACGGTTCGTCGAGGAACAGAACCTTGGGGCCGTGAATGACGGCGGCGGCCAGGGCCAGCTTCTTCTGCATGCCGTGGGAGAAATCGGTGACGAGCTTTTTGTTTTCGTTGGCCAGCTGCATGAATTCGAGCAGCTCCTTGGTGCGCAGGTTGGTGGTCTGCTTGTCAAGGCCGTACATGCGGCCTACGAAGCGAAGATATTCCGGCGCAGTGAGGCGGCCGAAGAGAGCCATGCCTTCCGGTACAACGCCGATCTGGCGCTTGAGGTCGAGGGCCGATGCACTGAAGGGTTTGCCGAGAATCTCAATGGAGCCGGCGCTGGGCTCGAGCAGGCCGGTGAGCATTTTGATGGTGGTGGACTTTCCTGCGCCATTGGGCCCCAGGAATCCGAAGAACTGTCCGGGGGCAACGCTGAAGGAGATATCGTCCACGGCAGTGAGCGCACAGAAGCGGCGGGTAAGGCCGTGGGTCTGAATGGCGGCAATTTCCATGTGGGGCAAGGATAACAAGGCTGGGGCCGAGAACAAAACGGATCGGTGAACGGGACGCGTACGATCCGAAGAAATCATGTTGACGCACGATTTCTGCGTGCTGTAAGGTACGCAGCTATGAGAAAACCTGCAAACATCATTGCTGCATTTGGTCTTGTCCTTGGTGGCGTGCTGGGCATGGTGGGAACCATGGTCACGCAACAGAATGTGCGCGCGATTTGCTGGGGCATCGATGGCACGGCACTGGTGGTGGCCACTTGCCTGCTTGCGATTCGGTACTTCAGAAAGGGCAACGACTGTGTTGCGGCCGGGTTCCTTGTCTACGCCATTGGCGAGGGCGTGATGCTGGGCGGAACGGCGGGGACGCTGGAAGCGAGCGTTCCATCGTTTGCCGCGGGCACGGCGTTGTGGGCGGCTGCGCTGCTGCTCACGGGCATTCCCAAGGAGTTCGCGCTGTGGACGCGGACGGCAAGCATCGTCGGCGGAGTTCTGTTCGCGATTGTGGCTGTGAAAATATTCTTTGGCCAACAAGTGCTGCCGACAACGTCGCCGCTGCCGTTCTTCGCTTATCCATTCCTGGTGCTCACCTTCGCCGGCTGGTTCGTGAGCTTGCTGAAGGCGGATTGAGGGCGCTGGGATCTACGCGCTGGCTGATTCTCCTTCGGGCTTGCCGAGCGGGTCGTTGTCGCGGTCGGTGACTTCAGCCAGTGCGGCGAGGAGGGCGGCGAGGTCTGGAGTGAAGGCATCGGCCGGAGCGCGCCAGCTCCAGTTGCCGGCAGGGACGGCTGGGGTATTCATGCGGGCTTCAGAGCCAAGCTCGAGCAGATCTTGCGCAGGGACGATGGCCATTTCCGCGACGCTTGCCGAGGCCGCGCGGATGAGGGGCCAGACGGGCTTGCTATCGACGGGGCCGACCAGAGCTTCGACTGCTTCGCGCTCGGTTTTGCTGGCCGTGTTCCACCAGCCCTGGGTGGTGTCGTTGTCGTGGGTGCCGGTGTAGGCGACGGTGTCGTGCGTGAAGTGTTGCGGCAGGTGGATGTGCGCTCCCTTGTTGTTGAAGCCGAACTGCAGCACCTTCATGCCGGGCAGCGCAAGGCCGGTGCGCAGGGCCTCAACCTCAGGAGTGATGAGGCCAAGGTCTTCAGCGACCAGAGGCAGCGGTCCCAGTGCGGACTGAAGCGCGTGAAAGAGCTCAAGACCCGGAGCCTTGATCCACTCGCCTTTGACGGCCGTTTCTTCTTCGGCGGGAATGGCCCAATAGGCTTCAAAGCCACGGAAATGGTCGAGGCGAACGATGTCGTAGAGTTGGCAGGCGCGGCGGATGCGCTCGATCCACCAGGCGAAGCCGGTTTGCCTGGCGATGTCCCAGCGGTAGAGAGGATTGCCCCAGCGCTGGCCGGTGGGCGAGAAGTAATCGGGCGGAACGCCGGCGATGCGGATGGGGTTGAGATCCTCATCGAGTTCGAAGAGCTCAGGATGAACCCAGACGTCGGACGAGTCCATGTTGACGAAGATGGCCACGTCGCCAAGGATGCGCAGCCCACTGCGCGCGGCCGCTGTGCGGAGCTCATCCCACTGCGAAGAGAAGGCAAACTGCAAAACCTTTTCCTGGGCGACGGCGTGGGCGTGACGTTCAGTCGCTTCAGCAAGCGCCTGCGGGGCGCGCTTCTTGAGCGGCTCGGGCCATGCATTCCATGCGCCGGTATTGAACTCGCGGCGCAGCACGGCGTAGAGGGCGTAATCGGCGAGCCATGTTGACTGCGCCTGGCAGAAGGCGAGGAACTGCTTCCACTGCGGCTGCAACTGCGCCTCGTGCGGGGCGCGCTCGAGAAAATTGTCGGCCGCCTCGCGGAGCAAGGGGAGTTTGTGCTGCTCCACCTGGTCGAAATCGACGTTGCCGGCGGGGCCGGTGAGTGACGCGATGCGGTCGGGCGCGATCCAACCCCAGTCGGCAAGCGCTTCGAGGCTGATGAGGTACGGATTGCCGGCGAAGGCGGATGAGCCTGCATACGGCGAGTTGCCGTAGCCGGTGGGACACAGTGGCAGAACCTGCCAGACGTGCTGTTTGGCGGATGCGAGGAAAGAAACGAAGTCATGCGCCGCTGGGCCAAGGTCGCCAATGCCGCCACGGGAGGCCAGCGACGTTATATGGAGCAGGACTCCTGAAGAACGTTCGAAGAGCATGGTTACATTATCGCCGGATGGGTGCGGGGCTTGAGGCTAAGGGCGCGGCCGAGCCACTATAATCCGTTTGGCGCTTCCGAGAGCAGTTGGCGGGAGCGAGTTGGATTCTTCAAGGAAGTTCCGGAGATAAAATCCGTTGCAGATACGATTCGTTCGCTCATTCCTTTACGTTATGACCTCAAAGATCGCAATTCCGACCGTGGCCGTTCTGGCGCCGCTGGCAAGTGCGCAATTGGCTCCTCCCGCGCAAGTGGTTCTCTCGACCGGATGGCAGCTGCAGGATGCGGCCAAGGCGCAGCAGCCTGGAGCGGAGGTGGCACAAAAGGGCTTTGACACAGCCGGATGGTACAAGGCCACGGTTCCCGGGACGGTGCTGACGACGCTGGTGAACAACCATGTGTATCCGGAGCCGCTGTATGGCGAGAACAACCGGCCTGAAGTGATTCCCGACAGTCTTTGCCGGACCTCATGGTGGTACCGCACGACGATTGCGATTCCGCGGACTTACAAGGGCCGTCGCGTGTGGCTCAACTTCGACGGCATCAACTACTCGGCGGCTGTATGGGTGAATGGCGCGCAAGTGGGCACAATACGCGGGGCATTCATCCGCGGAGTGTTTGACATTACGGCGCAGGTGACGCCGGGCGAGACGGCAGTGATTGCGGTTCTGGTGACGCCGCAACCGAATCCCGGCGTGCCGCACGAACATACGCTGCGCGCGGGGCTGGGAGCGAACGGCGGGATCAGCGCAATCGACGGACCGACGTTTCTGTCGACGCTTGGCTGGGACTGGATACCGGCGATCCGCGACCGCGACAGCGGAATCTGGCAGAAGGTGTTTCTGTCGGCGACAGGACCGGTACGCGTGAAGGATCCGCTGGTAACCACCGACCTTCCGCTGCCGAAGACCGACTCCGCCGACTTGGGCGTGCAAGCCACTGTGGAGAACGTAAGCGACCAGCCGCAAAAGGGCTTTCTTGAAGGAACGATCGAGAACATCCACTTCAGGCAAGCGGTGGAATTGGCTGCGCACAGCACGCAGGTGGTGAAGTGGGACGCGAAGACAACGGCGGCGCTGCACATTGAACATCCGCGGCTGTGGTGGCCGAACGGCTACGGCTCGCCGGAGATGTACAAACTGGAGTTGCGCTTCGTGCAGGGGCATACGATTTCAGATGCAATACCGGTCGACTTTGGCGTGCGCAAGATCAGCTACAGCGTTCCCGGAACCGACACGCTGACCATCTCAGTGAATGGCGTGCAGGTATTTATCCGCGGCGGCGACTGGGGACTGGACGAGGCCTTGAAGCGCATCCCGCGCGAACGGCTTGAGGCGGAGATTCGCCTGCACCAGATGGCGAATCTGAACATGATTCGCAACTGGGTGGGACAGAGTACGGGCGAAGATTTTTACGAACTCTGCGACAAGTACGGAATCCTGGTGTGGGACGAATTCTTCCAGCCTAATCCGGGGGACGGGCCGGATCCGGCCGATATTCCGACGTACATGGCGAACGTGCGCGACAAGATTTTGCGTTTTCGCAATCATCCCTCGATTGCGCTGTGGTGCGCGCGCAATGAGGGCTTTCCGCCGCCGGAGATCGACGCCGAGCTACGCAAACTGATGGCGGAGCTGGAGCCGACGCGGCGCTACCAGCCGAGTTCAACCGACGGAGCAGGCGTGCGTTCGCATGGACCGTATCATTGGCGGACGCCGCGCGAGTTTTACACGGTGACTGACGACTACTTCAAGACCGAGACGGGCAGCGTATCCGTGCCGACGCTGGAATCCATTCACGGCATGATGCCGAAGAAAGACTGGGAGTCAATTAACGACGACTGGGCGGAGCACGACTTTGCCAAAGGCAACTCCGGATCGGATGTCTATCCAGCCCTGATTGGCGCGCGCTACGGCAAGTTCGCCAACCTGGCGGATTTTGTACGCAAATCGCAACTGGCGAATTACGAGGCGTTCCGCGCCATGTACGAGGGGCGGAATGCGCTGCTGTTTCATCCGACGACGGCGATTCTGACGTGGATGAGCGCGCCGGCACAGCCCAGCTTTGTGTGGCAGCTTTACCATTACGACCTTGAGCCGATGTCGTCGCTGTTCGCAGTGATGCATGCGAGCGAACTGGTCCACATCCAGTTCAATGAAGCCAACGGCAATCTGCAGGTGATCAACAATCTTCCCGAGGCGGCGAAGGACCTGGTTGCGAGCGTAGAGGTTTACAACCTGGATGGAACGATTGCCTACGAGCACAAGACCAAGGTGACGGCTGAACCTTTTGTGGCCACAAATCTGGGACCGATCGAGTTTCCGGTGACGGTTTCGCCCGTTCACTTCATCAAGCTGGAGTTGCTCGATGCAAAGGAGAAGCTCGTTTCGAGTAACTTCTATTGGCGCGCGCCGCTGGAGCATCCGGATGACTTTACCGCGTTGAACAAGATGGCGGCGGTGAAGCTAAAGGCTACTGCCGCAATCGCGGACGCAGAAGGCAGACGAACTGTCACGGTGACGCTGCACAATCCATCAAAAAATGTTGCGCTGATGACGCACGTGCAACTTCGGCGCGAGAAGTCGGGCGAGCGGGTGCTGCCGGTCTACTACAGCGACAACTATGTCTCGCTGGTTGGCGGCGAGACGCGGACGATCAAGGTTGAGGCCGACATCAGCCAGTTCAAAGACGAGGACGCGCTGGTTGTGGTGGACGGATGGAACGTGACGGTTGAGCCTGCAACCGGAAACGGTGTGCGCGTGGAAACGAATGTAGAAGCGCAACCGGAACACTGGCCGGTGACGGGGCTGCCGTTCCAGACTGAGGGGTTGAGGTAAAGGCAGTTGTCAGTGGTCAGTGGTCAGTGGTCAGTGGTCAGTGGTCAGTTGTCAGTGGTCAGTTGTCAGTGGTCAGTTGTCAGTGGTCAGTTGTCAGTGGTCAGTTGTCAGTGGTCAGTGGTCGGCTCTTAGCTTCAGCTTTTGGGCGGGCTGCTTTCAATTCCATCCAGGCCGCACACGACGCGGTGCTGGACCCTTGCGGCTCCTACGGGCGCCCAGATGGGCATACGGCTGGCGTGGCCTTCAATGGCCAGTCAGTACCTCCCCCCCACCCTCATAGGTTTCTGGCTGAAAGTCGAGTGTTGTCCTTGGGTTACGACATGGATTCCGTTCCAGATTCCTGATTCTGCGGGGGTTGGCCGCAGAATCCTGAATCTGTTGGGGTTGCGGCATTCGTTGGTTCGGCCGAGACCCTTACTTTTTTGATTATGCGCTGTCGCCAAGTAATTATCTGCAAAGTGCGGATCATTTCTTTTGCGGTAGTTCTCTGCTTCCCTGTCGAGCTTCTTTTTGGGGAGGCCGGCGTTGGTCTGTACGGAGTTTAGATTTGTTTGGAACCTGCCAATTGGGACGTTGCTTTCGACTTGGCAATAGAGGCAAAACCTAACTTCTGAAATCCTGGGCGTATCAGGACTGACGTCGATGACCGGTGAGCGGGTGAGAGTTTCGCACGCCGGCCGGCGAAGATGTGTTCAGTTAAACTTTACAGTTTACCTGTATATATGAGATATTGATTTCATGAGCAGCCGAAAGTCTTCTACCGAAACCAGGCTTGCCCGGACGCTAGCTGCCGAGATGCGTACGGTATTACGCAAGCTCAAGCTGCGTTATCGCGAGCATGGGGGCGGCAACGATCTGACGTCGTCACAGCTCTCTGTCATTCTTCGATTGGAGAGGGATGGTTCGGCCACGGTTTCAAGCCTGGCGCGAGCGGAAGGGATGCGCCCCCAGTCGATGAGCGCTGTAGTGACTCCGCTGCTGGAGGGGGGCCTGGTGAGAGGTGCACCTGACCGAAACGACGGACGGCAAACTCTGATGTCTCTGACGCCCAAGTGCATGAAGTTGCTTGAGGAGGGCAGGGCCGCGAGACAGGACTGGCTCACCACGAGGATCTCGCAGAAGCTCTCTGTTCAGGAGCAGGAGAAGCTTGAGGCAGCGCTGGAACTGCTCAAGCGGCTGGCTGAGGATTAGACCCGCTGCGGAAAAACTCGGAATGGATAGCGACAAAGGGGAAAATCGTCCCTCAGGGCCTAAAGGCCATCTTAATTTTATTGCGCGGATGGCACGGATAAATCCGTGCCCTTTCAAAACAACGAAGCGCTATCGACTTTTTCCGCAACCTTTAGAGCCGCTGCGTACTGCTTTTGCCCATTTCCGTTATGTTGCGAAAATAAAGGAGCACTCCATCATGAATTGGCTTTGGCTTGTGTCGTACTTCTTCGGGGGCGTTTTTACGGCAAACGCCATTCCTCACTTTGTTGCCGGCTCGATGGGACGCGCGTTTCAAAGTCCCTTCGCCAAACCGCCCGGCGAAGGGCTCTCCTCTTCAACGGTCAACGTTGTCTGGGGATTCTTCAACGCGATCGCCGGGTATCTACTGGTGGCGCACGTCGGTGCTTTCGATCCGCGGGCGACAACCCACATCCTCTCGTTTGGGCTGGGCGCGCTGCTTATCAGCTTCGTATCGGCGCGTCACTTCGGCCAGTTTCACGGAGGCAACGCGCCATCGCGCTCATGAAGAACCCGGCTGCAGGAACGTTTCGCTCCCTGAGAAGCTTCAACTTCCGGTTGTGGACGATGGGCGCACTCGTGTCCAACGTTGGCACCTGGATGCAGCGCGTTGCTCAGGACTGGCTGGTGCTGACGCAATTGACCCACCATGATGCGTCAGCGCTGGGTATTGTGATGGGCCTGCAGTTCGCCCCGCAACTTCTGCTGCTGCCCTGGACGGGATCGGCTGCGGACCGGCTGAATCAGCGCAAGCTTCTGATGCTCACCCAGGCGACGATGGGCGTGCTCGCACTGATCATGGGAGTTCTTACGATCGCAGGAGTCCTCCGGCTCTGGCACGTGTATGTGCTCGCCTTCCTGTCTGGGTCGGCCGCCGCGCTGGATGCACCGGTAAGGCAGACCTTCGTGGCAGAGATGGTCGGCGATGAGGACCTTCCCAATGCCGTCGCATTGAACTCAACCTCGATCAACGCTGCGCAGATGGTTGGTCCCGCTGTTGCCGGTTTGCTGATTGCAAAGGTTGGCATTGGCTGGGCCTTTCTGCTCAATGGGTTCTCGTTTGCGGCGGTGCTGATCTCGATGTCATTCTTTCGTGTTTCGGAACTGCGTACAAGCGCCAGAGCGCATCGCAGCGCATCTGGATTTCGAGAGGGGCTTCGCTATGTATGGGGGAAGCCGGAGCTGAGGGCCATCCTGATCATGTTGTTTCTCATCGGCACCTTTGGATTCAACTTTCCGATCTTTATCTCGACCATGGCCGTGGTTGTGTTCCACTCCGATGCACGCGGTTTCGGCCTGCTCTCTTCCATCATGGCCGTGGGTACACTTTCAGGAGCCTTGTTTGCTGCCAGCCGGCAGAGACCAGGCTTATCGTCACTGCTGGCCGGAGCGGGCGTCTTCGGGCTGGGATGTACCCTCGGTGCACTCGCACCCGGATACTGGTGGTTCGCGGCCGCCCTGGCAATGAGTGGCGCGGCAGTGATGACCTTCGCCAATGGCACGAACAGCATCATGCAGCTCTCGACGGAACGATCCATGCGAGGAAGGGTGATGGCCCTGAGGGTCGGCATGGGACTGGGTGGAATGACGATCGGCGCCCCGATGCTTGGCTGGGTTGCCAACCAATTTGGACCGCGCTGGGCGCTCGCGGCGGGTGCAGGTGCGGGCTTCGCTGCTGCGCTGGTCGCAGTCTACGTTTTGGCTCGCCGAAGAGAGACGCTGATTGCCTGATGCAGTCTTATGAAATCGGAATGTGGCAAGGATTCTGAAGGCAAT
Organism: uncultured Acidobacteriaceae bacterium; assembly: GCA_963765025.1. Lineage (GTDB taxonomy): Bacteria > Acidobacteriota > Terriglobia > Terriglobales > Acidobacteriaceae > Telmatobacter. The sequence continues at coordinate 126,947 of CAVXVM010000040.1, forward strand.
GCGCCGTTCCGATCGGATGACCGGCTGACCGGACATTATGGCTTTTTGCTGATTTGAGTGGACGAGGAGCGACTGCGGATTTTTCGGATACCTTTGCTGCGTTAGCGTTGCTCAAGAGGGCAGGCTTTACTCAGTCTTGAGGCTGGCTGGGCGAGGTGTGCCGCAAGCTCAGAAGAGGTCAGGCGGCGTCTTCGCGGGCAGGCGTCTCGTTCTTCACGCCAATCGAAAGCTGAAGTCCAAGGGCACGCAGGATCTTGCCGAGGCTGTTCAGCGTTGGATTTCCATCTTGATTTAGCATTTGGTAGATGTGTTCCCGGTTCAACTTGCTCGCACGCGCGACCACTGCAACCTTGCGAGAGTCAAGAACGTTCTTCAAGGCCACGAGAAATGCCGACTGTGAATCTTCAAGCGCGGCCTGAAGATAATTTGCGGCTTCAGCGTTGTCTCTTAGCTTGAGAAGCAGGTCCTCTTTGTAGCTTCTGGAGCGTCCTCGCATCCTCTACCCCCTGGTATTGCTTCCAATACTTTCTGGCCGTCTCAATATCTTTCGTCTGTGTGCTCTTATCGCCACCGATCAACAGTAAGACAATGACCGGTCCATCCTCGGCAAAGTAAACACGGTACCCCGGTCCAAAGTCGATCCTGAGTTCGTGGACGCCTCCACCGATGGATTTCGAGTCTCCGAAATTGCCCTGCTCAACCCTGTCCAACCGCACTCGAATCCGCGCGCGGCCCTTCGGGTCACGGAGCTTTTGGAGCCAACTCTCAAACGGGCACGCGCCCGATGGAGTTTCATAGACCCTGAGCTCTCTTTGGATCACTTGCACCCTGGCCCCTGTTCTTGCGCGGGAGAAACCGTGACTTCAAGAGTGTAGTATAAAACCTACAGTTTTTCAAGAGAGCCCTGTAGAGCAGGGCGGAGTGGTACCTGCCCTTGAGGAATCCCGCACTGGACGTAGAAAGGCCCGCAGACGGGATGGCTGCGGGCCTTTTGAACGCTGGTGCGACTTGCTGCCGGATTACATGCCGGGCAGAGATGGAGGCTGCTGCTTGGCGTTGATGCGGATCAGGTTGTGCTTCTTGTAATCGGCAAGGACACCGCTCATGAAGATATTGAAGGCTTCACCGCGGCGCTGCTCGAGGAGTTGATCGCGGGTCTGATCAAAGTTTTTCGCGATCTCGTCGGCGCTGGGCTCCTGCTTGTCAGTAATTTTGGCCACGACGCCGGTGCGCTGGGCGTTGATGGGTCCGCTGACATTGCCGACCGAGAGGTCAAACAACTGCGGGGCCACCTGGGCCACCTGACCGAAGTCCGGTACCTGATCGGAAGCGCCGACCAGGTCGCTCGACTTGACGGTTGCGCCCATCTCCTTGGCTGCCTGATTCAAGTTGTTTTCAGACTTTGCCCTTTCAGCGAGCTCGGTGGTCTTTTGACCGAGGAGGCCGGGAAGCTGCTCGTCGCGATAATCGTCGAGAACGTGGGTCTTGAAATCAGCGAATGCGGGGGCGTGAGCCGGTGAGACGCCGGCGACCTGGAAGATTGCGTAGCCCTCGCCTGTGGGCGCGGACTGTGCCGGATCGCCAAGCTTGGACGCGAAGGCCTTGGTGAGCAACTGCGAACTGTCAGGCAATGCGGCGATGACGCCCTGAGCGCCGACCAGTGGCGTGGTGACGAGATCGAGGTGATGGGCGGCGGCGGTCTTGTCGAGGCCATTCTTGATGGCTTCAGAGGTGAGCGCCTTGGCGTAGTTGTCTTCAGCTTCGGCCTGGCTCTGGCGAAGAAGTGTGGCCTGAATAGTGGATTGCACCTCAGCGAGCGATTGCGCGTGTGCCGTGGTGCGCTCTTCAACCTGCACGATGTGATAGCCGAATTGGCTCTTGATGAGGCCGATGTCGCCAATCTTCTGGGTGAAGATGGCGTTGTCAAACTCGGGCACCATTTTGCCACGTTGCGCAAAGCCGAGCTCGCCTCCGGTGTCTTTGCTGCCGGGATCGTCAGAGTTTTTCTTGGCCAGGTCAGTCCAGTTTCCACCCGCCTGGAGCTGCTTGAGAATTCCCTGGGCCTTGGCCTTTGCCGCCGCATCGGTCTTGGCGTCAGCGCCAGCAGGCACTGTGATGAGGATGTGGCGCGAGCGTGCCTGCTCGGGAAGCGAGTACTCGGACTGATGAGCGCTGAAGTACTGCTGAATCTGCTGCTGCGTGGGCTGAGGCACGCCGCCTGGGATCTGGCTGGGGGTGAAGGCGAAGTAGGTAATCTTGCGCTCTTCAGGCACGGCGGTCGCATAGCGGGCGGCGTTTTTCTTGAAGAAGGCTTCGAGATCGCTGTCAGAAGGATTGATGGTCTTGCGCAGATCGTCAGAGGAGATGACGGCGTAGTCGAATTTGATTTTGATGTTTCCCTTGCGATAGGCGTCGCGCACTTCCTGATCGCTGACGGTGACGCCGCCGGCGATGAGCGCCTGGAGGCGGCGGACCACGATGTCGGTTTTGATGCTGTCTTCAAAGTCCTTGACCGACATGTTGAGTCGCTGGGAGATGAGGGCGGCGTACTGGTCGTCGCCGATGTACTTGCCGTTGGGGAAGAGCACATCGCCGGTGGGGCCGGTGTGGAGATAGGTGCGCACGTCGTCGTCAGTGGCGCGGATGCCGAGCTTGGCCGCTTCCTGGAGCAGGACCTGCTGCTGAACCAACTGCTGGCCGACCTGCTGCTCAAAGAAGTTGAGGATCATGGGATTGTCAGCATATTGCGGGCTGCGCTGCTGGAGCTGCTGGCGGGCAACCTGCTCGACGCGAACCTGGCTGACGGTGTCGCCGGTGGAGAGAAAGCGGCTGTACCAGTGGGGGTAAACGACAGCAAAGGTGTCAGGCGAAGAGGATCCGCCGCCGGTGAGGCCGGGGATGAGGTAAACGCACATGGACACGGAAGCTGCGCCGATGATGACGACCAGGAGGGCCTTGGTCATGCGATTGTCTGTCTGCAGGAAACGAATCATGGATGGACTTGAACCTTCAACTCTCTACGCGCGAACGGGGCCTGGGTCCGGGTGCGGCGTGGGGCCGGATGAAGCGGAACACAAGCGCGGAGGCGCAATTCTCGCTCGATGCGAGTCACAGTCATTATAGACGAGGGGAGGGAGGGCTGGTTTGAGGGGCTTGACGGGGTGGGGGAGTGAGTGGAGCTTCTTGCTTCTGGCTTCTGGCTTCTGGCTTCTGGCTTCTGGCTTCTGGCTTCTAGCTTCTAGCTTCTGGCTTCTAGCTTCTAGCTCCTAGCTTCTGGCTTCTAGCTTCTAGCTTCTAGCTTCTGGCTTCTAGCTTCTAGCTTCTAGCTTCTAGCAATTGACTGCTCGAGGGTGCACAAGAAAAGAGCGGGCATCCTGGTTGGGGTGCCCGCTCAAGTGGGGAGGGTGCCGCTGGGGAGTTAGCGCCAGTAGTTATAGCCGCCATAGAAGTAGTAGGGGCGGTAGTAGACGGGCGGGTAGCCGTAGGGGTAGCCGGCGTAGTAGCGAGATCCGTAGGGATAGCCGTATGGACCGCGACGGTAGAGCGAGGGTCCGCCTTGATAGAGGCCCTGGGCGAGACGTGCGGCTTCCTGCGGACTAACCGGGTTGACGGTAATGGGATCGGTCAGGTGGAAGGAGACTTGCGCTTCGGCGGGGATCCAGACACCGGGACCCGGCGTGGCTGCAGTGGCGGCCGCACCGCCTACCGCTCCAGCGCCGGCGCCGATGGCGCATCCTGCTCCACGGCCCACAGCGCATCCGATGATGGTTCCGATGACGGCGCCGCCGACGGTGTTGCTGACGGTTTCACCGGCCTTATTGGGACCTTTGACCTTGAACTGGTCGGTCGAGAGCTGGTAGTTCTGGCCGCCCAGATCGAGCGAGGTGAGGGTGAGAGCCAAGACCGCGCTTCCGCCCAGGTCGCCCGCCTTTTTGCTTTCGGTAACGACGCCGTGAAAAGTTGCGCCGCGGGGTATAGCGAGTACGCCACCGCTGGTGACGTCAGAGATGAGCGTGAACTGGACGGGCTGGCCGTCTTTGGCATTCCTGGTGGCGACACCTTCACTGGTGCGGAGTTGAAGGAGCGTTCCCTGCGGAATGGTGACGGGGCCTGTGGCCTGCTGGTAGGCAGGCTGCTGGGGCTGGTTGTAGCCCTGCTGCGGTTGCCCGTAGCCTTGCGGCGGATAAGGGGCGTATTGAGGGCGCGCCGGCGGATAGGGAGGCGGATAGCCTCCTTGAGCCTGCGGATATTGCCCCTGAGGATACTGGCCTTGCGGCTGCTGGGGATATTGACCCTGCGGCTGACCCTGTGCCTGAGGATACTGATCCTGGGGCTGCTGTGGATAAGCCTGCGGCGGGGGCATGGGGCCCTGATCAGGCTGAATGCTGGCCTGCTGCTGAGGCTGAGGCTGCGGCTGGCCGGGATCGTCAGAAGGCGGTGGCGGAGCGGCGGCGTCCTGCGCTGCCTGGGCCTCCTGCGGACTGCCGACCTGGAGATTGTTGTTGACCTTGGTGACACCAGCCACCTGGCCGGCCAGCGAGGCGGCGAGCTTTTTGGATGCCTCAGAGGAGACGGTGCCGGAGAGGGTGACTTCGCTCTGGATGGTGGCTGCGGTGATGAGATCGTTCTTGAGGGCCTGAGAAGCATCGAGGGCGTGCACGACGTCCATCTCGATTTGTCCGTCGGTGCGCTGGCCGGCTGGGGCGGGTGTGTCCTGCGCGAGCGCCACGACGGCGCTGAGGGCAACAACCGCAGACCATGCCATAACCTTGACGAAACTTCTCTTGAACGTTGTCGAATTCATCTTGAAATCTCCTAAAAACCCGCTTGCCTTCCACGGCTATTGGATGCGTGCCGGATGGGTAACGGCGCTGAGTGTTTTTGCCTGCGGATCAAAGATTTAGACGAACCGCAGGCCGAGCCGTTACTGGATTGAACACGGGAGTGGGGAAAAAGTTACGGGGGAACAGGGACCGATGGAACAGGGATTGGGGATTAGGGGTTATCACAGCCTGAGCCTGCATCGTCTTCTCCACGTGCTCGACAATCTTGTCCGAGTCGTAGCCCTTGTCGGCGATCACCGCCTCGGCCTCGCGTTTGCCCAGTAGTTCGACCGCCGGCGTGTAGTCGCTGATCTGCCCAGGAGTAATCAGGAAGTCCAGCGGCAGGCCCAGTTCGTTGACCAGCAGGTGAATCTTGGTCGTCAGTCCACCTCGGGAACGCCCCAGAGCCTTGTCGCCCCCTTTTTGCGGCCCGTGGCCGCCTGCTGATGTGCCCGAACCAGGGTCGAATCAATCATCAAATACTGGTTCTTTCGATCTCGCACCAGTTCATGAAAGATGCGCTCCCAGACGCCGCTCTCGGCCCAGCGCACGAAGCGCTTGTGCACACTTTTGTATTTACCGTAGCGCTCAGGCAGGTCGCTCCAACGTGCCCCGCTGCGCAGAATCCACAGAACGCCGTTGACGAAGATGCGGTTGTCTGCTGCGGTCCGGCCAACATGCCCCTTGCGGCCGGGCAGAAAATCCTTAATCCGTTCCCACTGCGTCTCACTCAACTCATACCGGCTGGACATATCTCCACTGCAACGGGATTAGAAAGCAGGGAACGCGGGGCCGAGGGACGGGGTGGTCTGCGGTTTGGATTGTTGCGGCCATTTGGGCTCGGGTACCATCGAAAAACGTAACGGTCAATCTTCGATTCCCAAGGAGGCGGTTAGACGATGTCAGAACGGTTGAATTACGCGAAGGGGTTCGCGGAGGGGGTTCACCTGCTGCGGGAGATGGAACGAGCGATCAGGGCGAGCGGACTTGAGGATGGGCTGTTGGAGCTGGTGAAAATGAGGGCATCTCAGCTGAACGGCTGCGCGTTTTGCCTGGACATGCACTCGAAGGATGCGCGGGCGGCCGGCGAGACGGAGCAGAGACTTTACCTGCTGCCGGCGTGGCGCGAGACGGAGTTCTATACGGGGCGCGAACGGGCGGCTCTTGCCTGGACGGAAGCGATCACGAATATTCAGGACGGACATGCGGAGGACGAGGTGTACGAGGCGGCGCGGAAGGAGTTCAGCGAGGCGGAGCTGGTGCGGCTGACGCTGGCGATTACACAGATCAACACGTGGAACCGGATCTCGATTGGATTCCGAGTGGAGGCTGGGACGCATCAGCCCGCGAAGAAAAGCTGAAGGGGCGTTCGCCGCGGCGAACGCCCCCATTGGCCGAATCCCTGTGAGCAGGCGGTCAGGACTTAACGCGATCAGGACTTGACGTGCCTACTGCTTGGCCGGCGGGCGCGGGATTCTGAGATCCCATGCAGCGCCGATGGTGACGCCGTTTGGAGTTAGGTCGTCGGGCCCAAAGGTATGGTGCCACTGCTGGAACTGATATTCGGCACGGATCCAAAGATGGGGCAGTGCGCGGAATTCGGCACCACCGCCGAGAGACGTGACGAGGAAGGTGTCATGCGAATAGGGATGGGAGATAGTGCCCACGTTGGGAAAATCGATGCCGCCGAGCCCGGCGATGAACTTGGTGTAGGGGCGGACATAGTACCAGCGAGGATAGGAGTAGATGACGCCGCCCATGCCGGTGGTTTCCCTAAGGCGAAAGGGGGCTTGGTAGTTGAGGTCGCGCCCTTCTATTTCAACACCGAGGCCGGCCAGTTTGGCGGGCATGTCCTGCGGATAGAAGTCAACCCAGGCAGCGGGCGCGGACATTCTTGTACCGGACGGACCGTAGTCAGTGGCGAAGGTGGAATAGCCGGCGCCCATGACGAAAGGCAGCCCTTGCTGGGAGCCAGCTTGACCGACTTGCGCGAAAGCGGATGGAGCCGCCAGGAACACCAGAACCAAGAGCAGGGCCGGGGGGATGAGCCAATGAGTCAGCTTCGTACGCATAGAGTCTCCTTTAGGTTGATTTACCTCTCTCCCTGGTTTAGGGGCCCGAAGGGAGAGCATTCGATCGCGGAATGAGTTCATTGGAACCGAAGAAGAACCGGGAAGCAATGCAACGATGGTAGTTTCCTTGCGGACTGCGGTAACCGTTTTTTGCTGCCCGTGGTACCCATAGGTTTTCCTAATACAGTAACCCATTGGCTTCCTTTTCAAGGGAAGAAACAAAAAGGCGAAGGGCTTCAATTCGAGGTGCGGCCATGTTCTGTGAGGCTGCTAGACGCAGTTTACTCGGTAAATCGGCGATGGCCGTACGTAAAACTGGTAACACAGAAGAAACATTTTGGTAACGTGTGTCGCGACCCACTTTCACAAGGGCTCGGGCGACGCCAATGGCGCCGAGCTGCTCAAGGATATCGGCGTCGCGGAGCAGGACGGCCTCAACGATCTCGGGTGAGTCCTTGGCCTGATGGGTACGGATGGCCATTTCAACGTCGTCGAGCTTTTCGATGGGAAATCCCCAGGCAGGGAGCAGTTCACGGGTGCGGTCGACGGTATAGGGCACATGATCCCAATTGGCGAGCAGGGCGGGGTCACTGGGGCGGTGGCCGAGGAAGACGCCGAGGTCGTGCATCCAGGCAGCGGCAAAGAGAATGTCGTCGTCGTAAGCGAGCCCCTGGCCGAGGCGGCAGGCGAGCGCGTAAAGGCGGGGCTGATGGCCGAACTTATCCACAGGGCTGGCTTCGGCGCGAATGTAGTCGATGACGGACTGACGCCAGTCTGGGGTGGTCATAGGGCGGGACCGGACGCGGCTGCATGGGAATCTGCCGCGGGCCATTTAGGCGTGATGCGGATGAGGTCGAGGCCGCCGAGGTTCTCGACCGTGAACGGGGGCGCGGCCGCGGGGATGCAGACGACGGCGCGGGCCGGTAGATCGACGGGAGCAAATGCAGGGCCGGTGATGCGGCCTGCGCCCGCGGCGGCGAACAGGTAGGCCAGGGCGGCGACGGTCTGATCCGGTTTGAGGAGGCCCAGGCCAGAGCGGCTCGCGGAGACGGGGACGCGCTCGACGCGGAAGTAGTCTTCATCAATAAGGATGGTGCGGTCCTGCTGGATAACCGGCTTGACTTTTCCGGCGCGAGTGACGAGCTTTGTGGCCTCAAGGGATTTTTCGATGTGGAGCTCTCGGGGACGGCCGTAGTCGTACATACGATAGGTGAGGTCGCAGTTCTGCTGGGTTTCAAGCAGGACGGAGCCGGGCCCGATGGCGTGTACTGTTCCGGCATCGACGAAGACGAGGTCTCCGGCGGCGATGGGGAGCATGTTGAGGCTTGCCTCGAGGGTGCCGTCATGAATTTCCTGCTCGACCTGGGCAAGGGTGACTCCTGGCTTGAGGCCGACGGCTACCTGAGCGCCGGGCTGGGCGGCGAGCGCATACCAACATTCTGTTTTGCCGCGGGGCTCACCGTACTTTTGCGCCATTTTGTCGTCGGGGTGAACCTGGACGCTGAGCTTGTCGTTGGGGAACAGAACCTTGATCAGGATGGGCGACTGGGAGACAGGAGCCTGAGGGCCCAGGAGCGAGGCCGGGAACTCGGCAAAGAGCGCGTCGAGACGCTTGCCGGCGTGGGGCCCGGAAGAGACCAGACACATGTCCCCTGTAAGCCATGCTTCGCCGATGGGGTCAGTGCCGGGCGGGACGACGCGATCAAACCAGGGACGCAGATCACGAGAACCCCAGACCCGTGTGTCGAATTTTGGATCGATGCGAAAGGGAGCGAGGGGGATGGGGCTTGAATTGGCCATGGAGGTGGGGTCGGTCCTTTGGGAGTTGAGCTGGTTGGTGGATGACCGCATGGGCGGTGGGGCAAGGATGCAAGTGTAACTTTAGCAGACGGCGAAAACGGAGCGGGGGCAACAGATGGTGCATTTCGGGAGCGCGCGAAGGATTTTTTGAATTTTGCAATTGGGTTATGGTTGCGGGTTTGCTAAGCTGCGAGCACTATGCGAAGCCGGCGACAGATGAAGCTTGCGGGAATTGTGATGCTGGTGGCCGCGGCGGCGGCGGCACAGAATTTTCAGCCAGCGGCAATCGAGTTCAAGGGAGCCGACGACTTTACCAACCAGGAGCTGATGGATGCGGCGGGGCTGAAGCTGGGCATGGCGCTGAGCTCAGACGACGTGAACGCCCACGCAAAGCAGCTGATGAGCAGCGGGTTGTTTGAGAGCCTGGGCTTCAGGACCGAAGGGAACACGCTGATTATCGAGCTGGTGCCGGTGACCGAGCTTTACGCGGTGAAGATGGGGAACCTGCCACTGGCCGGCGGTGCGGCGCTGGATGCGCGGCTGCACGTGTTGTGTCCGCTGTACCATGGCAAGGTTCCGCGCGAGGGCGGGCTGACGGACGACGTGAAAAAGGCCCTGGAAACGATGCTTGCGGAACAGAAGATCAAAGCGACAGTGACGGCTACGCCACAGGCCGGGACCGGACCGAATGCGGTGACGGCGATGCGGATGGACATTTCCACGCCGCCGGTGCTGGTGGGGGACTTCAAGGAGGAAGTGGGGTCGAACACGCTGGATGAGCCGGCGCAACGGATGCTGGCACAGCTGACCGGATCTCCGTTCGACGCGGAAGGCACCGCAGCGCAGGCGGAGGCGGACTTGAGGACGCATTATTTCGGCCTGGGATATCTCGAAGCGGAGATCCATGCGAAGCCTCGCTTGCCCGCGACCGCCACAGCGACGGAGATCCGCGTGCCGTTGACGCTGAGCGTTTCAACGGGGCCGATGTACCGGCTGGCGGGGGTTCAGCTTGCTCCCGAGGTGGTGGTGACGCAGGCGGAGTTCGACCATCAATCGCACATTCACCCCGGCGACGTCGCGGACGTGACGCATATGCGCGCGAACTGGGACTACATTCGGCAGCAGTATCACAACCGGGGAATGATGAAGGCGAATGTGATTGCGACGCCGACCTTCGACCACGACAAGCGCGCTGTGACCTATGTTGTGACGGTGGAACCGGGGCCGGTGTACACCATGGGCAAGCTCTCGCTAGACAACGTAACGGACGAACTGGCTGCGCAAATGCAGAAGCAGTGGAAGATGGCGGCGGGCGCGGTGTTCGACGAAAGTGCGATCGCGGACTTTTTTGCAACGGGCGGCGAAGATCCGTCGCTGGCGCGGACATTTGCCATGTCAAACTGCACCTACGCACTGAAGATGAACGACGACCAAACAGTGGACGTGGCTCTTAAGCTGGAGAAAAAAGTGGGCAAGTGAATTGTTGGACGGCGTGACGGCGGGTATGCTCGTTTTTATGCCTCACTCGATCATCCTCGACCACATGTTTCAGTTGCCGCTTCCGATCGTGGAGAAGCTGGCTCGCCCGGTGATTGTGTACCTGGTGCTGGTGTTGCTGCTGCGGCTTTTTGGCAAGCGGGAACTGGCGCAGTTGAATCCATTTGACCTTGTGGTTCTGCTGTCGTTGTCAAACACGGTGCAGAACGCGATCATCGGCGACGACAATTCCGTGACCGGGGGCGTGATTGGCGCGTTCGGTTTGCTGGCCATCAACTGGCTGGTGGTGCGGGTGCTGTTCCGGTCGCCGAGCCTCACGCGCGCGCTTGAAGGGCGGTGTGACGTGCTGGTGCGGAATGGCCAGATCGACGCGAAGGCGCTGGCGCGCGAATCGATGTCGAAAGAAGAGTTGATCGAGGTGGTCCACAAGCAGGGGTTCGAGGGCGTGGACCAGGTGCGGCTGTGCCAGCTGGAACCGAATGGAACGTTTTATCTGGAGGCGTTTGAGCCTTCGTCGGCGGACAAGCGGCATGCGGAGTTGCTGGATCGTCTGGATGCGCTGAGCCGCGAGGTTGCTGCGTTGAAGGGGACGGCTTAGGCGCCTTGGCCACCGCCAGAAATGTAGGTGCGAAGGCGGTCTCGGTTTGCTAATCTGGCCGAACATGAACAAAAAGGCTTTGCTCGTTGCCGGTGTTCTTCTTCTCTGTCCCTTCTTATCGTCTGCGCAGAAGAAAGCTTCGTCCGCTCAAAGGAAGATCGCGCCCAAGGCGATCCGCTTTCAAGGTGCGGCCCAATATACGCAGGAGGAGTTGCTCGCTGCGGCCGGGCTGAAGCCGGATGCTCGCCTGAGCCCTATCGAGGTGAAGGCTCACGCCAAACAGCTCAGCGATACAGGATTCTTTGAGGTAGTGAAGTTGAGCAGCGACAGCAAGGGGCTGCTCTTCACGCTGACGCCCTTGAAAGAGCTCTACCCGATGCACCTCGAAAATCTGCCGCTCAAGCCGGGCAAGGAGCTTGACGACAAGGTCCACGAGCGGTTCCCGCTCTATCACGGACAGTTGCCCGGCAATGGCTCTGTGGACGACGGAATCTGCCTGACGCTGGAGGAGATGCTTGCAGCGCGAGGCATCAAGGCAACCGTTGGATCCGCTCTGACCAGCGGACTGGGTGCGAAAAAGATTACGGCGATGAATTTCAGCGTCAGCTCACCGGCGGTGCACATCGGCGCAATCCAACTTGCCGGTGTTTCGGCCGCGATGCAGGCCAAGGCTAGTGTGCTTGCCTCAAGCCAGACCGGAAACGCGTTCGATACGGAAAACACGGCAATCGGTCTCGAGCACGCATTCGCGGACCTCTACCAGGATCTTGGTTATGCGGCCGTGAAGGTCGATGTGACCGAGGTTGAGCCTCCTGTCATTTCCGCTCAGACGGTCGAGATACCGTTCACGGTTGCGATCAGCGAAGGTGGCGTCTACAAGCTTGGCGCGATCGACTACCCGGCTGACGCGCTGGTTCCGCGCGCAGAGGTGCAGAAGGTGCTGGCCAAATATCCGGCTGGTTCGGGGCGGCCGCTCGATCTGTTTCTGTTCGCAATTCGCGACGCTTATCACGCGCGGGGCTATCTGGATTGCTCCGTTGTGTCGCATCCCTCATTCAACGAGAGTACGCATATTGTGAATTACGGTCTTGAGATCGTTGCCGGTTCACCGTACCAGATGGGCGCGGTGGAATTCGATGGAGCGCCTGAAGCCATGGCACTGAAGCTCAAGAACGCATGGAAGCTTGCGCCCGGCGCGGTTTTTGATGAAAGCTACGTTTCGGGCTTTGCAGCACTCGCGCAAAAGAAGGACAAGTTGCTGGCGAAATGGATGCTGACCGTGCTCACCAGCGATGAGGTAAAGCCGGACCCGGCCACTCACCAGGTGAATTGCGTCTTCCACTTCGCCAAGGCTGCGCCGAGCGGACGGTAGGCCATGCTCCGGAGGGCGGGCGGGTGGCACCTGACGCCGCTGGGCGCCATGTGAGCCAGTACCGGGTATCCCCCCTCCCCCCCTATCCGGATTCTGTGGCTAAATTCGTCTATTTCCAAGGGTTGTGGCGAGGCACTTGCGCCAAGTATGTCATTCCATTAGAGATCGCCGCAGATATTTCTCAGCAAAGGGGTTACGGGCGATTTCAAGGGATCGGCCGGGTTTGGGCCGGTGCGCTCCGTCAAAAAACGCTTATGAAGTGATTGTGCGCCGGAGGCGGGTAATTATCTGCAAAGGTCACTTCGGGACTTTTGGGGCGGGCGTCTTGTTTCCCGCCCGTTTTGCTTCAGGTCGAGAGCGGCAGGCTACGGCGATTGCCGGGACCTATCCTGGTAGGCCGCAGGCTTCTACCTGCCAATTGAGGTCCGGACTCTCCCCGGTCCCCAAGAGCGAGGGACCGGGGGCACCCCCTGGTGTGGTTTTCGGGGGCGTTGGGGTCCAAGGCCACCTGCCAAATTATGATTTCGGTTTGCCAACTTCAAAAGGCGAGAGGCCTTCGATGGTGGGAAGTCCGAATGAGCCTTCATTGTCGTATGGATAAACTTCCAACTCGCTTAGCTTGCCGTCATCTTGAAATATCAAGACGCCAACACCGATTCCCTCGGCTGTCTGTCCTGAAAGGTCAATTACGATCCGTTTATTCATAGTGATTGCCGCTGGAGTCCCATTCGAAACAACAAGGGAGATTGAGGGGCAGCCGCAGCTACATGATCTTCTCGCCTGCATTCCTTCGATCTGAGGCAAAAACGACCTTGCCTCGACAGAACCATTCTCCAAAGCCCAGCGAATCAACTTTTCTTCTTCTGGTGTAAGCGGTCTGAAGGCCAGATTCGTCATAGCGCCTCCCTTCTTACCTCGACACAATCGAGGCCAAGCAAAGAGCTATGCTGCGAGCATAGCGTGGATAAAGAAGGCGGCCGAAGGCCGCGCCCGCCCGTGACGGCCAGTCACTCCCACTCGATGGTGCCGGGGGGTTTTGAGGTGATGTCGTAGACGACGCGGTTGATGCCGCGGACTTCGTTGACGATGCGGCTGGAGATTCGCTTGAGGACTTCGTAGGGGAGCGGGGTCCAGTCGGCGGTCATGCCATCTTCAGAGTGCACCGCGCGAACGGCGGCGGTGTAGGCGTAGGTGCGCTGGTCGCCCATGACGCCGACGCTCATGACGGGGAGCAGGACGGCGAAGCTCTGCCAGATTTTGGAATAGAGCCCGGCGGCCTTGATTTCGGCGACGACGATTTCGTCGGCTTCCTGCAGCAGGGCAACGCGCTCAGGGGTGACTTCGCCGAGGATGCGGACAGCGAGACCGGGGCCGGGAAAGGGCTGGCGGCCGAGAACATCTTCAGGCATGCCGAGGTCGCGGCCGATGCGGCGGACTTCGTCCTTGAACAAATCGCGGAGGGGCTCGATGAGCTTGAGCTTCATGCGCTCGGGCAGGCCGCCCACGTTGTGATGGCTCTTGATGGTCTGACTGGGGCCTTTGACGCTGGAGGACTCGATGACGTCAGGGTAGAGAGTTCCCTGCACCAGCCATTCGACGCCGCCGGTTTCTTTGGCGATGCGGTTGGCTTCGTCGTCAAAGACGGCGATGAACTCGGCGCCGATTCTCTTTCTCTTTGTCTCAGGGTCGGTGACGCCGGCGAGCTGGTCGAGAAAGCGGCGGCTGGCGTCTACGGCGACGATGTTGAGGCCGAGCTTGCCGCGAAGATTTTGCTGCACGGCGCCGAACTCGTTTTTGCGCAGGACGCCGTTGTTGACGAAGATGCAGGTGAGTTGCGAGCCAATGGCCTTGTGAACGAGGACGGCGGCGACGGAGGAATCGACTCCGCCGGAGAGGCCACAGATGACGTGGCCGTTGCCGACCTTCTCGCGAATCTGGGAGACGGTGGTCTCGATGAAGTGAGCCGGGGTCCAGTCGCCGGCGGCTTTGCAGATGTTGAAGAGGAAGTTTCTGATGAGCTGTGGGCCGAGCGGGGTGTGGTGGACCTCGGGATGGAACTGCACGGCCCAGATGCGGCGTTCGGGGTTGGCGATGCCGGCGAGGGCGTTGGAGGTGACGGCGGTGCGATGGAAGCCTTTGGGGAGTTCGATGGCTTCGTCGCCATGGCTCATCCAAACCTGGATGGTCGCGGGGAGATCGTCGAACAACTGCGTTGAGCGGTCCTCTAGAAGCACCTCGGCATGGCCATATTCGCGCTTGGGAGCCGAGAGGACTTTGCCGCCGAGATGATGAACGATGTAGTGGAGTCCGTAACAGATGCCGAGGACGGGAACGCCGAGCTCAAGCAGCGTGGGGTCGGCGTCGGGGGCGTCGTCGTCGTAGACGGAGGAGGGTCCGCCGGAGAGGATTATGCCCAGGGGCTTGAGGGCGCGGACCTCTGTGATGGGCACCGTGCAAGGGAGCACTACGCAGAAGACGTTCTGCTCGCGGATGCGGCGGGCAATGAGCTGGGTGTACTGCGACCCGAAGTCGAGGATGACGATTGTCTGGGTGTCCACGTTTCAGTGTGGCAGGGGGCGGGTGGGAATGTAAAGAATTGTGGGTGCTGGAGCGGGATGGGATGAGGAAAAGTGGACAGGGAGCGGGTGTTAGTTCAGGCGGCGCGCACGCGCTCAACGGAGAGGCGGAATCCCATGGCTTTGAGGATTGCCGTGAGACTGCTCAGGGCTGGGTTTCCCTCTTCAGAAAGGGTGCGGTAAAGCTGCGTTGGGTTCAGGTTGGCTTTTTCTGCGATGGATTGCACGCCGCCGAATGCTTTGGCCATCTGACGCAGAACGATCAGTAGTTCCCCTTGATCACCGTCTTCGAGGATGCTGTTCAACAGTTCCAGCGCGTAGGCGGGGTCTTGGCGAAAGTTTTCGGCCATGGCTTCATCATGCGTTCTGTCTCTCATTGCTCAGCCCTCCTTTGCCAGTCTTTCCATTCTTCACAAGCTCGGTTAATATCCGTTGTCTGCGTCCCTTTATCGCCGCCTGAGAGCAGAAGGACTACCTCGCTTCCGGCAATCGCGTAATAGACCCGGTAACCGGGTCCGAAATCGATTCGCAGTTCCCAAACACCGTCGCGGCAGAACTTGTGATCGCCGAAGTTGCCCAACTCAATTCGGTTAATGCGGCGATCAATGGCAATTCTCGCTTTTGTGTCGCGCAAGCTAAGCAGCCACTCCAGAAAAATGTCTTTACCCTCTGGAGTGAGGTAATGACGAATCTCGAGCACGGACCATTATCGTTTATAAACGAAAATTTTGCAAGGCGAGCCTCGGCTAATCTTGAGCGCTCGGCTCAGGCCTGCCTACGGCAGTTTGCGGGCTTCGGCTTCGGGGTTCCAGTGGTCTTGGCCGGCGAGGAAGATTTTGGGCATGTATTGGCGGGCCTGGGCGGCGGTGAGCTGGTGGGACCAGGGGATGCGGGCTTCGCGGTTGGCTCCGGGGCCGGTGCTTTGGTACTCGGCGTAATAGGCCTGCGGCCGGCCGGGGGTGTTGCCCCAGGCATTCCATCCCTGGGGAACGATGTCGGCGGGCAGCCAAGTGTGGATGTAGACGACGCGGGAGAAGGGACGCCAGGGGCGGCCGAGGCTGATGGTGTTTTGAGGGGAGACGTTGACACTGGTTCCGGCGGGGACGGGGACATCTTCAATGTCGCTGGTGACTTTGCTGTCGAGGATGACGTAGCCGGTGGATTGATGGGGCGAGGTGCGGGACTGGGCAGTGAGGTAGCCGCGGCCGTTCGCGTGAATCTCAGAGTGGTCAAAGACGGCGGCGGCGTTGCCGAAGATGAAGTCGACGCCGCCCTCGATGTAGGAGTTGACGTAGTACTGGCGGCCGTAGTCGGCGAAGAGCGTGTCCTGGTGGCCGAGGAACCGGCAGTTCTTGAAGACTGCGCGATCGGCGCGGACGGCGGCGGCGACGGCCTGGCCGGTGTTGCCGGCGGTGTTCTCAAAGGTTAGGTTGTCGGCTTCGAACCCGGCACCGTTGATCTCCACCGTCTCAGTGAAGAAGGTGCCTCCGGCTTGTTTGGCGTTGAGGCTGTTGGTGATGACGACGTCAGAGGGGGATTTGCCCATGCCTACCAGGGTGATGTTGGTGTGGTTCTGGGTGACGATGACGCGCTCGTGATAGACGCCGGGTTGAATCTCAATGTAGACGCGACCGGGTCGGCCGTTGGCGCCCTTGCCGGCGAAGGGATGGTGGTCCATGGCCATCTGGATGGTGGGGAATTCGGTGGAGGCTTCGATGCCGGTCTTTACATCGGGCGAGACGCGGACGTGGACGTCCTGAGCGCGGGATAGAAGAGCAAACGTGAGCAGAATCACCGAGGCGAACGAACGCGTGGACATAATCTCCATTTTGCTCCCTGTGGCCGCACTCCTTCGATAGGTGGCCTGGCGTGGTCGAGCGAAGGAGGTGCTCGGAGAGTTGAAGATAAGACCCGTTGGTAATCAATCGGTAAGTTACCTTTTCGACGAAAGCCGGAACTGACTGACCAGCATGGATTACACAGTAAGGCGGATTGCCGGTTGAGGCGAAACACAACATTCTTGCTTCAGGGCGTGTTGATACCGGCAGAACAACGGGGGAACGGTATGAATGCGCCCGACGAATTCGACTCGGAGGCCGGGAAGATGAATGCAGGGACCGAAGCGTTCGGCGACAACATGCTGGAAGCCAGTGCAAGCGGCAGGTCGATTGGCGAGGATACGACCGGAGCCGCATTGGATTACAACGAGCAAGTGCAAAAGGCGATTGAGGGGTTTCGTGCGGCGGACGCATTGCTGGCGGAGTGGGAGGCGAAGGCAGCGTCGCGGTTAGGAACGGATTAAGTTAGAGGAGATTTCACGTAGGGCTAACCGAGCCGCTCGCGAAAGAGCGTTTTCGGTTAGCCCATTTTTTTTGCGGGGCTACTTTTTGTAGACGACGCCGGCTTTCATGACGAATTTGACGTTCTGCAGGGTGCGGATGTCGTCGAGCGGGTTCTTTTCGACGGCGATGATGTCGGCCCATTTGCCGGGCTCGAGGGTTCCGGTTTTGGCGGTCCATCCCATCAGGTCGGCTGCGTTGACGGTAGCCGATTGCAGGGCGGCCAGCGGCGTCATCCCGATCTGATTGACGTAGACGTCGAGTTCGTGGGCGTTGAGTCCGTGTGGATAGACAGCCGCGTCGGTGCCCATGGCGATTTTGACGCCTGCCTGGACGGCGCGCCTGATGTTGGCCTTGGCAACGGCGGATACGTCGAGCATTTTCTGCTGATAGAAGGCTGGCAGGTGGCCGTTCTGGATCATCCAGTCTTCAAGGTAGAGGGTGGGCACGAGGTAGGTGCCGTGCTGCTTCATGGCGGCAATTCCCTCGTCAGTGATGTAGCTGCCGTGCTCGATGGAGTCAACGCCGGCTTCAGTGGCCCAGAGAATTCCCTGCTCGCCGTGGGCGTGGGCGGCCACCTTGCGGCCGAGACGATGCGCGTCCGCGACGATGGCCTGCATTTCTTCAAGCGTGAACTGGGCGGCATTGGGGTCGTCGCCTTTGGAAAGCACGCCGCCGGTGGCGCACATCTTGATGAGGTCAGCGCCGTATTTAATGTTCTGCCGCACCATGTGCTGCACAGCGGGAATGCCGTCGGCTACGCCGTCGCCGACCGTGTGGTATTGGAATGGGAGCAGATTCTCGTCGCAGTGGCCGCCGGTGATGCCGATGAGCGGTCCGCTGACCTGCATGTGGGGTCCGGGGACCTGGCCGGCGTTGATGGCATCGCGCAGGTCGACATCGACAAAGCCATAGGCGCCGACGTTGCGCACGGTGGTGACGCCCGCCATGAGTGTGGTGCGGGCGTTGGCGACGCCGTTGATGGCCTCCTTTGCGGAAGTCGACGTGACTTCGCGGAAGGGATCAAAGTCAGTGTTCATGGTGAGGTGTGTGTGCACGTCGATGAGGCCGGGCAGGACGGTGAGGGAGGAGAGATCGAGGACAGTGTCAGTAGGCTGGGCGGGAACGGAGGGCGTGGGAGCGATGGACTGGATGGTGCTGCCGGTGACGACGATGGTCTGATCGTTGAGAAGCTGCCCGGTTTTGACGTCGAGCAGATGTCCGGCGCGGACGAGGGTGCGCTGGGCAGGAGCGGTGGCTGCAATTTGAGCCAGGAGTGGTGACGAAGCGAGGACGAGTGCGAGGGCGATTTTCGAACGGAACATGCGTGCGCCTCCTGTGTGGGTCGAAGGGAAGTTTAACAAACCCATCTTCAGGAGGCGCAGAGGCGGGGGAAGACTAGTTTTCTAGGCCCATTGTTTGCCCAGCGCTCCGAGGTCGGCGCGGCCCAGGTCTTCAGGGGTCATGGCTACCGTAAACGATACGTCGGCGTTGAACGTGACGAACCATGGCTCGGCAAGGCGGGGCACATCGGAAGGGCTGTCAATGTTCACGATCAGAATTCCGCCACGTTTGCCACCCTCCGAGCCAAAGAAGGCGTGCTCGGGTTTGATGGCTTCGAGGATCTTCTTCATTTTGGCGGCCACAGTTCCGTCCTTGACCGCGGTGTTGAATGGTTCAATAGGCATTTGAACCCGCATCATCATGCGCATGTGAAACCTCCGTGCGCCAGCTTTCGCGTCAGATCTACGAACGGCGCGGCCCGAGGATAGCATGGGGCTGATCAGGCTGGCTCGAACTAAATGCGCGCATCGGGTTTGGCGCGATAGATATCGGTGGAAAATGGCTGGCGCCGTGGAGAACGGCGCTGGCGGATTGGGCCGAAGCCCGAGCGCGCTGGGCAAGCAAGGCGTATTCCCCGCGTGATAGGCTGCTATGCAACACAGCTTGACTGCATTGAGCTGTTCGAACTCCCGGTCCCGGCCTTCGTCCGCAGGCAGAATGCCGCGGCGGTGAATCCAGCCGGAGGGCCTATTTCCAAAGAGGACAATCGATGACGCAATTCCGTTTTCTTTCGATCGTAGTTGTTGCGGCCGGCATGGCGCTGGCGCAGACGGGAAAGGCCGAGGACCAGAAACCCGCGGCGCCGCCCGAGAGCAAGAGCTTTGACCTGACGGCGATCGACAAGACCGCCGACCCGTGCACGGACTTCTATCAATATGCATGCGGCAACTGGGTGAAGAGCAATCCGATTCCGTCAGACCAGGTGCGTTGGGCGCGTTCGTTCACCGTGCTGTTGGAGCGAAACCGTTACCTGCTGTGGAAGGACCTGGAAGCCGCGGCGAATAACCCGAAGTCCGCGCTTCAGAAGCAGTACGGGGATTTTTACGCGTCGTGCATGAATACAGACGTGGTGGAGAAGAAGGGCCTGACCCCGATTGAGCCGGCATTCAAGGCCATTGCCGGGCTGACGGAGACAAAACAACTGGCGACGCTGGTGAGCGGGCTCGAAAACCATGGAACACCGTACGGCCTGTTCAACTTTGGCGTCACTGTGGACGAGAAGGACGCGAGCAAACAGATTGCAGCGGTGTTCCAGGGCGGTCTGTCGTTGCCCGACCGCGACTACTACATCGTGGATTCGGCGCATTTCAAGGGGATCCGGGCACAGTACATCGAGCATATGAAGAAGATGTTCGTGCTTGCCGGGGATTCGCCGGAGCAGGCTGCCAAAGAGGCGGCGGCAGTGCTCGAGATTGAAACTGCGATGGCGATGGCGGCCACGAGCCGGACTGAATTGCGGCAGCCGGAGAATCGCTACCACATCTATACGTTGGTGGATTTTGAGAAGCTCGATCCGCAGTTTGACTGGGGCACCTATTTCTCTTCGGTCGGGATCGGGCACTTTGACACGCTGAATGTCGCCACTCCCAACTTCTTCAAGGCGCTGGACGGGCTGATTACCAGCGAGCCAGTGGATGCATGGAAGAGCTACCTGCGCTGGCACGTGCTGCACAGTCAGGCATCGGACTTGCCGAAAGCGTTCTTCGACGAGAACTTCAACTTCTTTTCAAAGACTCTCGCTGGGCAGGAAGTGCCGGAAGCGCGCTGGAAGCAGTGCTCGAGCCTGACCGACGATTCGCTGGGCGAGGCGGTGGGCCAGGACTGGGTTAAAGAGAATTTCCCGCCCGAGGCGAAGGCGAGCATGGACAAGCTGGTAGCGGCGCTTGAAAAGTCGCTCGGCGACGACATCAAGACTCTACCCTGGATGACCGACGAAACGAAAAAGGCCGCGGCGGAGAAGCTATCGCTGATCCGCAACAAGATCGGCTATCCGGAGAAGTGGCGCGACTACTCGAGCGTGGTGGTGAACAGGGACGACCTGATCGGTAACCTGCACCACGCGGCGGTGTACGAGAACCGCTACGACTTTGCCAAGCTTGGCAAGCCGGTGGACGAGAAAGAGTGGAGCATGACGCCGCCGACGGTGAACGCCTACTACTCGCAATCGTACAACGACATCAATTTCCCGGCCGGCATTCTGCAGCCGCCGTTTTTCGATTTCAAGATCGACCCTGCGGTAAACTTCGGCGGCATCGGCGTGGTGATCGGACACGAGATGACGCACGGATTCGACGACCAGGGGTCAAAATTCGACGGGCACGGCAACCTGCGGGAGTGGCAGACGGCGGAGGACCGGAAGAACTTTACGGAGCGCACCGAATGCGTGGCCAATGAGTACAGCGGGTTCGAAGCGGCTCCGGCGGTGGGAGATGCGACGGCGGTGCACCTGAACGGCCACCTGACGCTGGGTGAAAACACGGCCGACAACGGCGGGTTGCGGATTGCCTACCTGGCGCTGCTGGATACGCTGGCGGCCGAGGGCAAGTCGATCGACGACAAGGTGGATGGCTATACGGAGGCGCAGCGGTACTTCCTGGGGTTTGCCCAGGTATGGTGCCAGAACCAGACCGACGCCGAGTCGCGGCGCAGGGCGCTGATTGATCCGCACTCGCCGGGCAAATGGCGGGTGAACGGGAGCGTGCAGAACTTCGACACGTTCGGGAAGGCTTTTGGCTGCACGAAGGGTCAGCCGATGTATCCGGCAAACTCCTGCCGGGTTTGGTAGGCAAGAGCCGGGGTCTGTTCGGGTGGGAAGCACCCGGGCGGCTTGGAAGCCGCCCGGACAGTCAGACTCTGCCCCAGCGAACGAAGAGCGTTTGCCGGGGAGGCCGGCGATACGCCTGGAATGTCCTTTTGGGTGACATTTCAGCCCGGGTGGGCGTCAAAACTTCAACCGCTTTGCAAACTGGACGGAACGAAGCTCGCGAAGGAGCCGGGTTGCGTCTTTTAGGAAAGCCCGACCGGGGAAAACAGGCATATTTGCCCATAGTTTGGGTGAAACTAGGCACAAGCGGCCCTCGGCTTTTACAATGCATCAGGGACCCGTCCCAACCCAGCTCTGCTGTGGAACTAGCAAACTTGGCGGCGCACGCTGACCAGGATGAAGGAATCGCATGAAGTTCACGAAATTCGGCAAGGCACTTCTGATGAGCGCCCTCTCAGCTGGCGTCATTCTCTGCGTTACGTCTTGCGTTCGTAGTTATACGGTTGGCTATTTGTATGTCACAGGCACGGTGACGGCCCAGTCCAATGGCAGCGGAATCATCAGCGGCTACAAGATCGACCACAATACTGGATTTTTGACCCCCATCAACGGAATGCCGATATCGTCAGGAGGCGCCAACCCGGAGCGCGCGGTCCTGATCGTGGGGAGCAAGTTTTTTTATGTGTTGAACGCGGGCGTAAACGCCCAGGGTGGAGCGACCTGCACGACGGCGAATCCGTGCCAGAACTCGAACATTACGGAGTTCGCGGTGGGCGGCAACGGCATCATGACGCCGCAGGAGACGTTTTACACGCAGGGGATCAACCCATTCCGAATGATGGCGGACACCTCAGGCAACTACCTCCTGGTACTTGACCACGACTCGCCCAACAACGCCACATGCAAGCTGGCGCTGGGCCCGTCGGCGACAAGCTGCGGCGACATTACGGTGTTCCAGATCAACCAGACGACGGGTCGTCTGACGCTGGTGGTCAACGCGCAGGTGACGGGATCGACCGGAACGGGGCTGACGTACTTCCCGGTGCCGGCAAACCCGATCGACTTTGTGCTGGCATCGGGCTACATCTTTACGTTGAGCGGCTTGCCGCCGCCGGCGGGGACGGGCGACAGCGTATTCCCATATGTGTACTCATCCGGGAGCGGCCAGTTGTCACTGGGCCAGAACAGCCCGCAGCCGCTGGGCGCCTCGCAGGCGACGGCGATTGTGGATGCTTCGGGCGTGATTTACGTGCTGGACAACGAGCCGGTGACGTACACGCCGATCGGCGCCACCGCCCCGGTCACTTCGCCCAGCCAGATTGTTCCATTCACGGTGGGGAACAACGGGGCGCTGCAGGCGCAGACGGGCGGCGTAATCCCGGATGCAACTACGGTGGTGAACCCGATTTACCTGATCGTGGTTTCCAAATCGAGCAATAACTTCCTCTACGTGGCGAACCAGGGAAGCAACGTTCTGGGCGTGAACGCGGAGAGCGGAATCGCCGGATACACGATCACGGGGTCGCCGTCGTACCAAGCCACGCCACTAACGCCGCCGACGTTCGGTTCGGGAGCTGGCCCCCAATGCCTGGTTGAGGATCCGTCGGGGCAGTTCATTTACACGGCGAACTTCAACGATTCGACGATCACCGGGCGTTCCATCGACGTGAACGACGGCGTGCTGAATCCACTGCGGGTGGCCAACAGCTACACGCTGCAGGGTCAGGCCACATGGTGCCTTGTGGACGGGCGCACAGACTAAAGGACCGGGCCGGGAGGGGATGACAGCTGGCGTGTGCGCCAGCGCGAGGCCGGGCTCCCGGCAGGCAAGAACAGGCAGCAAAACAGAACGCAGCCGAATGCCGGGCGCGGCTTTTCAAGAAGGGCGCCTGGGGGTTCGATTCCAAACCTGATTGACAAGGGGCCCGCGGTAGGGCCCCGTGACGAAAGATGCGCATGAAGTTGAACAAAACGAGCCAGCTGCTGCTGGTCGCCCTGGCCAGCATCCTGGTAGCTGGATTTATGACCGCCTGCGCCACGCTCACCGTGGATTTTGTTTTTGTCGCCAGCTCAAAGGCAGCCGGCACGAACAACTACGGAGAGCTCGACATCTTCGAGGTGAACTCGGAGTCGGGGCACATGCGCCAGATTCCAGCGTCGCCGGTACCATCCCAAGGCCGTTTGCCGGTGGCTGAAGCGGTTTCGTCAGACGCAGCCAGCCTGTTTGTGGCCAACCAGGACGACAACAACATTGTCCAGTTCGTGATTGGCAGCGACGGCAAGCTTTACCCGTACAACACAGTGAATACGCCGGGCGTATTTCCGCTGGGTCTGGCGGCGAGCGCAGCGAACCTTTTTGTGGTGGACACCTACCAGCCTCTGCCGACCTGCTCAACGGCGGCGCCGTGCTCAGGTTCGGTTGGGGTGTTTCCGCTGACAGCGGCGACCGGCTCAACGCCCGTGGCGATTGGATCGCCGGCGGTGAATGGGAGCATCAGCTCGAACTACTGGCCGCTGACGGTGGCAGGCAGGCCGAACGATGTGATTGCGCCAACGGCGATTGCCGTGCTTGCTTCAGGGACCGATGTTTACGTGACGGCATACGACACGTCGGTGAGCCCGACGGTGGGCTACATTTTTGGATTTTCAGTGGGTTCTGGCGGCGTTCTGACATCGCTGGCAGGATCGCCGTTCGCGGCGGGGATTCGGCCTTCAGCGCTCGCGAGCGACAAGAGTGGGACCTACCTGTACGCGACCGATTACGCTGGGAACGACGTGCTGGCGTACACGATTGCATCGGGAGTCTTGACGCCGCTGGCGGGCAGCCCGTTCAAGGCGGGGACGAACCCATCGGCGATCGTGGTGGACCAGAAGTACAGTTTTGCCTACGTGGCGAATGCGACGGACTCGACGATCACGGCCTACTCGCTGACCAACGGCAAGCTGGCCAGCCTGGGAACGTATGCGACGGGGCTTGAGCCGGTGGCGCTGGGCATCGACCCCTCGACGAGCCACTTTCTTTACAGTGTCAATTTTCTTGGCAACACGGTGTCAGGCTTCGAGTTGAGCGCAACAGATGGCACGCTTCTTGACACGCAGAATTCTCCATTCCCGTCCAACGACCTGCCGACGGCGGTGGCGGCGATACCGCACGCGGGAACGGGCGCGGGCGTGCCATAGGGACGATGAGCGATTGCCCGGGATCCGGCGACGGAACCCGGTAGCAACACCCCGCGAGGTGCTTTTACAATGACTACGGGGCAACCTAAACAAGTTTTTCTGGGACCAGAATGTGATGGCCCACGACGAAGGAAGCGCATGAAGTTCAACAAAATGAGCCAGCTGTTCCTGGTTTCGACGGTCGGCCTCCTGGTGGCCGTGTTCCTGGCTGGCTGCCAGCTTGTGACCATCGACTATGTTTTTGTGGGCAGTTCGTCCGGATCCGGAGGCGGGAGCGCCGGTCAGATTCAGACCTTCGCGGTGGACTCGGAGTCCGGCGCGCTTCGCCAGGGAGAGCCTACGGTCCCCTCAGGCGGAGTGGGACCGCTGACAATGGCCGTGACGAGCAACTACTACCACCTGTATGTAGCCAACGCGACCAGCAAGACGGTGGTTCACTTCAGCATTTCAACCAACGGCACGCTGACAGCGGCGGATACAATCACGCTGGCTTCGGCTCCCGTGGGGCTGGCCGTGAACCAGGCGAACACCTACCTTTACGTGGTTTCGGGAACGACGTCAGCAACGTTGTCGGAGTATCCGATCTCAACGATGGGCGTGATTGGAGGCCTGGCGGCTCAGCAGACTCTGACGGTTCCGGGCTACGGCGGGGACGAGATTGTTCCGGTGGCAGTGAACGTGCTGGCGAACAACAATAACGTGTACGCGGCGACCTACGACCTTTCGGCGTACAACCCTGGCGGGACGCCAACCAGCTCAGCGAATCCGGGATGGGTATTCGGCTACGCGGTGGGCACGGGCGGCGCGTTGACGGCCACCGCGGGGAGTCCCTACAAGGCTGGCGTAAGGCCGAGCGGGATTACGAGCGATCCGGTGAACCGGTTTGTGTACGTGACCGACTTTGCCTCAAACGAATTGATCGGGTACTCGATTCAGACCGGTGGCCCGCTGGCGTTCATGGTGAACGGTCCGTTCAAGACGGGCAACGAGCCTTCCGGCGTGGCGATCGATCCGCGTGGCATTTATATCTACGTTTCGAACGCGCTGGATTCGTCGGTGACGGGCTACACGATTGCGTTGCCGACAGGCACACCTTCAGCAATTGTGAACAGCAACGGCAGCCAGGTGTATGCCACCGACACGCAGCCGGTTTCGATTGCAATCGATCCGGCACTGGGACGGTTTGTGTACACGACGAACTTCCTGGGCAACTCGGTATCGGGTTTCCGCATGAATACCGACACTGGCGTGATCGCGCCTACACAGGCGACTCCGTATCCTTCAGGATCGGAGCCGACGGCGCTGGTTATTGTTCCTCACGGCAACCATTCGCTGCAGTCGGTTACGCCGTAAGCGCGAAGCAAACGAAATGAAAAGCCCAGCCGATTGGCTGGGCTTTTTTGTTGGGTGCGCGCTTTGGATTGAAGCGGGCTGCGGTTACAGCGGATTCGGGGATGGTGCAGACAATATAGCCTTCCCTGAGGGGCTAAGGTGTCTCGGTGAGAACTCATCGTGCGTGGGGCCGAGGAACGGCTCACCGCTCGATTGCTCGTTTTGGGTCGCCCCTTACGGGGCTTAAGATTTGTTTTCTGGCTTCTCCCAGGATTGCGTCCTCGCCCGCCGCGGCAGGAGAGGACTTCATCATGGGCTACTATCCTTCGCTCCCTACGGGAGGTTTGCCGCTGCGCGGTTCGATCCTGCGCAATAGTCTCTCGCAGTCTACGGGAGGTCTTGCCGCAGCGCGGTTTGATTTCCTGGAGTTCCCACGCAGATACTAAAGCCCATTGATTTCATTGGCATTATGCGGCATCCGCCGCGGCGGAAAGCCGTGCTCTTTCAAAGCCGGTCGTCAGCAATTGCAAAAATGCCTTAGTGAGAGGCCCGGGTGGGGGTGGCTTCCACACCGGATTGCTTGAACTGGAAGTTGAGGATCCAATCGCTGGGGGCGGGCTGACCGCCTGGCTGCGCGGGTTTGAACTTCCACTTCTGCGCCGCATCCATGGCCGCCTTTGAGAAGTACTTGCTGGGGCCTTCGGACTCGAACTCCGCATTGGAGACGTTGCCGCTGGGGTCAACGGTGACCCGGACCTTGACGTTGATCTTGCCCTGGATGGAGTGGACTGCAGTGGGCAACAGGTCGGGCAGGACCTGGGTGACGACATCAGAATTCAATGGGGCGTTGCCCTGGGGCAGAGGCGCGGGGGCCGGCGTGGATTCGGCGGGGGTAGCGGTCTGAGTTTGGGGTTCGGGCTGAGACTCGGGTTGCGCCTGGTCAGGCGGAGGAGCAGTTGAAGCGGCGGGCTCAGAGGGGACGGCGGCGGGCACGGAGGCCTGTTGGGGAGCAGGTGTTGCTGCCGAGGGCTTGGACTGAGCGGGCGCCGGGACGGCCTGCTGTTGCTCTGAAGCCGTGATGGCGAGTGCCCGGGCGCGCATGTGCACGTTGACCTCGCGGACGGCCAGGACTGCGGCAATAACGATGATCGGGACGATGAGAATGCCAAGGCGGGCGAGGGGCGGAACCTTGCCGGCAGCAACCTCGGAAGACTCCAGGGCTGGATGGCCGATGCCGAGCGCATCCCTGACATCCGCGACGGTGAAGCGCTGAGCGGGATTGGAGCGGAGACAGCCGCGGGCGATCTCAGCAAAAGGATGCGGAATGGAGCTGGGAACGACGGGATCGTCCTGGTTCATTCCCGGACTGGAAGGACGGCGCTGCGTAAGCGCCTCGACGACCGTGACGCCAAGCGACCAGAGATCCGCCTCAGGATTGACGGCACCGGAGCTCGTCTCAGGAGCGTCGTAAATGCTGGGGTTGGGGGGCGGGTTGCCCGGATGACCCGCAATACGGAGACTTTCACCGGAGAGCTGGAGCCGCTCGTCAACGACCATGATGTTGGTGGGCTTGAGATGGCCGTGAACGAAACCCTTGCCGTGGATCCATGCAAGCGCGTCGAGCACGGGGCCGATCATCTCGCGGGCTTCAGCCGTGGAAAGGGGTCGCTCGGGCAAGATATCGGCGAGAACCTCTTCAGCGTATTCGGCGACGGCATAAAGCATGGAGAAGCCGTCGACCTCGCAAGTGCCGGTGGCGAACAGGTGCATGAGATTCGGGTGGGAGAGATTGGCGGAGGCTTGCCAGCCCTCCTTACGGGCTTCAGCATCCCAGGCATCGGCAGGAATGAGCTTGATGACGGCTTTGCGGTTCCTGGCGCCTTCAGGGAATTCGGTGCGGAAGACAGCACTCTGCTCAGAGCCGCCCAGCCATTGAAGAAGGGTGAATCTCCCATCAATGACGCGGCCGACCCAATCGCTCCGAATTGCCGATACGTTCATGGCCGAGATCATTCTATCCGAGGTTGAGGGGAGAAAAGCTGAAAATGGCATGCAATGTGTAACACCTTTGGGCGATGGACCCCAGGGGTAAGTGCCTAGGGCCTGTTCACACTACCTGCGTGGGCCGCGGTATCAGGCCCTAGCGCCATACGTGCATCCAGGAGCGGAGGAGGCGCTGAGCGGGTTTTTCGACAAAATGGAGGGCCGTCAGAGCCATGGCAATGAGGATGACATAGCTGATCCAGGGATCGAAACGGGCGAGACCCAGGCGATCGAGGACGTGGTAGTCGTGAATGAGGTTCCAGAAGTTGAAATGGAGCAGGTAGAGGCAATAGCTGGCCTCTCCGACGAAGACGAGGGGCGGGCGGCTGAGGACCCAAGAAAGTGGGTTGTTTCCGGCCAGCCCAAGGATGATGCAGCCAAACAGGGGCATGAGCAGGCCATCGTGCACTACGGGATAGGGGACGAGCGGGCCGAGTTCAAGCAGGCCGAAGGTGGCAGCGAAGCCGAAGACGCCGAGAATGAAGCGGAGGCGGCCAGAGCGGCTCACCAGCTCGTCAAGTGAGGCCAGCAGGACGCCGAAGATGAAACTGGCCAGATGGGGCAGGGGCGTGTACTTGAGGGCTTGCAGCCAGGGGCCCCAGCTCCAGCGGTCGGTGGGAGCAATGCCGTCAGGGTTGAAGACGATGTAGAGGACGCCGGGGACCATGCCTAGACACCAGACGCCAGCCATCTTGAGCAGGTGGGTGGGGATGGAGACGGGGCGCTTCCAGCGGGCCATCCAAGGAAAGACGATATAGAAGGCGGACTCGGCCGACATGGTCCAGGCGGGGGTGTTGAGGAAGGTGGCAATGGACGGGATCCAGCCCTGAAGAAGCAGGGGCGAGAGGACCATGCCGGTCCAGAACATGGCGTGAGTGTGGGCTGCGTACTCAAGAGGGATCATGCGCCAGCTGAGGATGAGGCTGAGCAGGTAGATGGGATAGAGGCGGGTGAATCGGGCTTCCCAGAATCGGGTGTGGTCGAGCTGGCCGTCGCGAGCCTTGGCCGCGTAGTTGTAGGCAAGCACAAAGCCGGAGAGCAGGATGAAGAAGCTGACGGAAGCAAAGCCGGCATTGACCACGGGGGCCAGGAACCCGAACCACTGGGGATTGGAAAAGTGGAAGAAGACAATGTTGAGGGCCGCGAAGCAGCGCAGGCCTGTAAGCGCATTCAGCCGGGCTGGCTTGCTATTGTCCACGCGTTCTTAGACGTCTCCGAAGGGAAGCTCTTGAAGGTTGCCGCTCAACTTCCGGCTCTTCGCCTGGAGCTTCAAGAGCATTCTTGCCGGCCGGCTGCTGCTGATTGGATGCAGGCAAGCAGGCCTGGGGTCGAGGCCGGGCGGTCGAGGCCGGAGTTGGGAAGGCCCGGATGGATCAGGAATCCCCTAGGCTGTAACCAGGGAACCGACTTTTTCGCCCAGGACAACGCGCCTGATGTTTCCGGGCTGGTTCATGTTGAAGATGATCATGGGCAGGTTGTTGTCTTTGCAGAGGCTGACGGCGGTGAGGTCCATGACCTTGAGGCCGAGGCGGAGAATTTCCATGTAGGTGATTTCGTCGTATTTGACGGCGTCTTTGACGAGGACGGGATCGGCGTTGTAGACGCCTTCGACCTTTGTGCCCTTGAGGAGCACGTCGGCCTTGATCTCCATTGCGCGGAGGCTGGCGGCGGTGTCAGAGGAGAAGAAGGGATTGCCGATGCCTGCGGCGAAGATGACGACGCGGCCCTTCTCAAGATGACGAACGGCGCGGCGGCGGATGTAGGGCTCGGCAAGCTGATTCATGAAGACGGCGCTCATGACGCGGCACTGCACGTTGCGTTTTTCGAGGGCGTCCTGCAGGGCAATGGCGTTGATGACGGTGGAGAGCATGCCCATGGAGTCGGCGCTGACACGATCCATTTCGCGGGCCTGACCTTCGACGCCGCGAAAGATGTTGCCTCCGCCGACAACGATGCCCAATTCCACGCCGAGCTCGTGAATTTCTGCCAGTTCGGCGGCAATTTCAGAGACTTTTTCAGCGTCGAGGCCAAATCCGCGAGGGCCTGCCAACGCTTCGCCTGAAAGCTTGAGAACGATCCGCTTATACATGTCTTTCCGAGTATCGCATAACGGCCGGAAGGCTGTTTCAAGGGGTGGTGAGAGGTTTTGGGGAGCGAGGCGGATGGAGGCCTGAGGAGTTCCAATGTGGGAGGTCGGTCTGCTGGATTCAAATTAGGGAACTTAGCGCAGTTTATTGGGTGCATGAGGGGCTGGCCCGGGGGTGACTCTGCCTATTCTGGAACCAATCGGGCACAGAACAGCAGGCACGGCATGGTTGTGAGGACGCAAAGCACGGGATGCGCATTCACCGGGTTGCAGGTGGGTGCGGACAATGTGAGGCGCTATTTCGAGCAGGGCACGGCGGCGATTAGTCTGCAATTGGACCATCTGGAGATCCAGTGCATTCTGGGGCCGGGCTTCTGGCAGGGACAGCCGGAGATCAGCGACCGGAGGCTGGGGGCGTGGCTCGAAGCGAAGAACTTCCACGAAAGGCCGAGCCGGACCCCGGTGGCGCTGGCGATGATTCCGACCGGGAAAAACTGCTTCAAGCTGCGGGCGATCGGACTGAATGGGCGGGGTGGGAAGAAGCTGAACGGGTTCAACGCGGCTTGAAAAGTACAGGGAATATGGAATAGGGATTAGAAAAGCCCTGCGGGGCGGCTGAGGCTGATGACGCGTGACAGGCCGTGTGTGTTGATAGACTCGAGATGCGATGAGTGCGAACGAATCCCTTCCCGAACTGCAAACGACGATTGAGCGGCTTTTCAAGGCCGGCGCCGAGGCGCAAAACGATCCTGCGGCGATGACGGCTTTTCTTACGCTGCGCGAGGCCCTGGAAAAGGGCGAGGTGCGGTCGGCTAGCCCAGATGCCAGCTCGCCGACGGGCTGGCGGGTGAATGCATGGGTGAAACAGGGGATCCTGCTGGGGTTCCGGCTGGGCGTGCTCGAAGAGCTGCCGGGGGGAGGACTGTCGTTTGTGGACAAGCACACCTACCCGGTGCGGCACTTTGGCGCAGGCGACGGGGTGAGGGTGGTTCCGGGCGGGTCGTCGATTCGCTCGGGGGCCTACCTGGCACGGAGCGTGGTGTGCATGCCGCCTATGTATGTGAACGCCGGGGCCTACGTGGACGAAGGGACGATGGTGGACTCTCATGCTCTGGTGGGCTCGTGCGCGCAGATTGGCAAGCGCGTTCACCTGAGCGCCGCGGCACAGATCGGGGGCGTGCTGGAGCCGGTGAATGCCGGTCCGGTGGTGATTGAAGACGATGTGCTGGTGGGCGGCAACTGCGGCGTGTACGAAGGCACCATCGTGCGCAAGGGAGCTGTGCTGGCAGCGGGAACGATCCTGACGCGCGGCACGCCGGTGTACAACCTGGTGAGCGGCGAAGTGCTGCGCGCAACGGACGAGCTGCCGCTGATGGTTCCGGAGAATGCGGTGGTGGTTCCCGGCTCGCGCGCCGTGACCAAGGGCAAAGGGCAGGAATGGGGACTTAGCCTCTACGCCGCGGTGATTGTGAAGTACCGCGACGACAAAACCAGCCTGAGCACCACGCTTGAGGACTTGCTGCGCTAGGCGCCTGTAAACCATGCAGGGTGAGAGCGTTACGGTGCCACAGGGTCTCTCCCTGCGAAGAAAATCAGGCCAAGAAAACCTTCCTGGGCACAATTGACCATTCACATGGGCTGCTGTTTCCGCATCCTAGCTATTACCGCAGACGCGGTGTGTTTCCTGGCCCTGTAAGAACCAACAGGTAACCGTCAGGAGACAAGGAGACAGCAAGCCATGACTAGATTCCCCAAGATAGTCTCGGCGATTGCACTTTTCCTCGCCTTCACCGGACCCGGATTTGCGAAAGTATCCGGTCAGCCTCAAACCCAATCCACTTCAGCCGATCAGAAAGATCGCGATGCCTGGGATGCGCCTCCGCAAGGATTGCCGGAAGCACAACTCATGGGTTTTCGCGATGGAGTCGCGGGCGCACAAAAGGACTTCGACAAGCACCGCGAGCTCAACGTGAACGACCGCAAAGAGTACCTGAACCCGCATCTACCGGCCGACCAGAAGGACGGCTATTGCGACGGCTTTCGCCTCGGCTATGAGCGGGCAGCGTCGCACTTCATCAGCGGCCCTGAGCAGCCCGTTGCTGTGCTAGAAACGAAAATCCCCGAGCCAGCCCACAGCGAGACTCCTCAAATTGCTTCAGGTGGGGGTCACGCTGCAGCGGCAGAGCAGGCGAGCGAGATCCAGCGCCGTGGATTTCAGGACGGCATTGATCGCGCGCAGACAGATCAGGAGAACCATCGCTGGACGAACGTGAACGATGGTAAAGAGTTTCGTGATTTGAAACTATCTCCGGGTTTGCGATTGCTGTACCTTGCAGCCTTCAGCCAAGGTTATGACCAATTCATGTCCCAGCAAGCGGGTGGACCGCTCGACCGGCACTAAGGCCGGTTAACAGCGGCTCCATTGCAGCGGCGATGCCTGAAGATGAAATTCGGGGCGGCCCGATCCCTGCTTGTTTTTTGTCGATTTCCGCGAACTGGCGGCGATCGCCTTTGGGTGGAGCACGCTGCGTTAAGCTGGCGGCGGGGGAAATGTAATTCCGTAGCGAGCAGCGATGTCGATCAGCGTGGGGATGTCGTTGGGAATCGTGAGGGGCGAGATCTCTTCGAGGAAGTGTTGAAAAGCGCCGGGCACTACAAGCATCAGCAACCTGCCCGTACTCTTGCCGCAGTTGCGGAAGGTGTGCACTGAACCGCGGTTGGTGTGAAACGTTTCGCCGGCCTGGCCGCGGACCCAGGCTCCGTCCACAAGAAACTCGTACTCGCCTTCGACGATGTGAAAGGTCTCGTCCTCATTTTGGTGCATGTGGGGCGGCGGCCCTCCGCCGGGAGGCGAAATCTCCATGAGCGTTACCGAGCGCCCCTCGGTCATCTCGCTGCTGATCAATACCTCAACCTGGCTCCCAAGGATGGGGAGGGTTTTGACTGGGATCATGACTTGTCCGATCGTGCGGCCCGGGATTTGGGGGAAGAGCCGTTCGCCGATTCTAACAGCGGCAGCGAGAGCGAAGGGCCGCTTTCGCCGATGTCTTTCGATTGTTGCGCGGCCCTGACTATTTCAACGGCTGCACTGGAGGAGCCTGTTCCACGCCCGTGTGCCCCGTGGCGATTTCGGCAACGTAGTAGTTCTCTCCGCGAATGGGGCATCCGGCAAGACGGCGCAGCATGGCGAGCTGGCCTACGTGGGTGAGCGCATCGGCGACGGGCCCCTGAAAGAGCCGGTCGAGGGGGGCGTTGATCCGGTTACCGGAGATGAGGTAGGCGTCGAGCGCGCCGAGCGCGGCGAAGAAGCGGCGCTGCTCGTCAGGCCAGGCGAGCGGCTTGGAGTTATGCCAGCGCTGGTTGCCTTCAACCAAACTTAGAGCCCAGTCGAACAGGTCGCCCATGTGGGCCAGGATCTGGGCAGGCTGGCGTCCGGCTCCGTCAAAGGTGGCAAAGCTCTCCGGGGAGTCTTCAAGGGCGTGGCTGGCGCGGTAGGCGAGGGTGGCGAGGGTGTGGCGGAACAGTTCGCGGTCAGAGTTCATACGGGAAAACTATAGCGCAAAAGCGCTTGCAGGGGATTAGGCGCCAGAGGGAATTCTCTGTTAAACTGGAAGTTCTGAGTTCAACCGCAGGAAGAGACTATGTCAATACATCCAGTAATGCAGCGCCTGGCCGACAAGCTGAAGCGCACCGATTTGCCCGCTTTCGTGCCCGGCGACCAGGTTCGCGTCCAGGTAAAGATCAAGGAAGGCGATAAAGAGCGCCTGCAGGCATTTGAAGGCCTGGTGATCGCCATCAACAACGGCCCGCAGGGGACGTTCACCGTACGCAAGATGAGCTTTGGGCAGGGAGTGGAGCGTATTTTCCCGTTCAACTCGAAGGTCATCGACAAGATTGAGAAGGTACGCAGCTACAAGGTGCGGCGCGCCAAGCTGTTCTACATTCGCGGACTGCGGGGCAAGGCCGCCCGGTTGCGCGAAGTGGACCGCGTTACGGGCAAGGTTCGCGCATAAGCTTTCGAAGACGCCCGATTTTCCAGAACCCCCGGCCCATGCGGCTGGGGGTTTTGCTTTCTATACTCAAATACATGCTGAGGGGTCCCGTTTGCGGTTGGAGGTTGGAGGAGGCTGCACGGTTGCGCGGGGCGCTGCGCATTGCCGGGATTGACGAGGTGGGGCGCGGGCCGCTGTTCGGGCCGGTGGTGGCCGCCGCGGTCATTCTTCCAAAAGGCTGCCGCCTGCGTGGCCTGACGGACTCGAAAAAGCTCACTGAGAAGAAGCGCAACGAACTGGACATTGAGATTCGCGCCTGCGCGGTTGCGTGGGCGGTTGCGGCGGTGGATGCGGAGACGATCGACCGGATCAACATACGGCGGGCGTCGCTTGAGGCGATGCGGCGGGCGGTGGAGATGCTGGCGCAGGGGCCGGATTTTCTGCTGCCTGATTTTCTGCTCATCGACGGGCGCGACACGATTGAGTGGGACTGCGCGCAGCAGGCGGTCATCCAGGGAGACGCGACGAGTTTTTCGATTGCGGCGGCGAGCGTGCTGGCCAAGGTGCATCGGGACCGGATGATGGTGGATTTCGATGTGGCGTTTCCGGGGTACGGGCTGGCGCGGCACAAGGGCTACTGCTCAGCCGAACATATGGAAGCGCTGCGGCGGCTGGGGCCGACGCCGCTGCACCGGAAGAGCTTTCAACCGGTGGCGCAGGCGGTTTTGCACTTCGATTGAGACCGATGTCGTAGCTCGGTTGCCCTCAGGCGGCGACTGCTGCCCGTGCTTTGCGCTTCTGGTTCCAGGCCAGCACCGGGCGCGCGATGAAGAGCAGCGCGAGGATCAGCGTGATGCCGAGAGGCGTGATGACGCCGGTCTTGACCTGCCACCAATAGTGGACGATGCCACAGACCACGGCCACATAGACGAGATTGTGCAGGCGGTTCCAGTTTTTACCGCCCATCTTGCGGATGGCCCAGTTGGTGGAGGTGGCGGCGAGCGGGACGAGCGACAGCCACGCTACAACGCCGGCAGTGATAAAGCGGCGCTTGGTGACGTCGGCAACCATGTCTGCGACATTGAAGCCGGAGTAGAGAGCCACGTACGTGAGCATGTGCAGCGTGCCATAAAAGAAGGCAAAGAGGCCGAGCAGCCTGCGAAATTTAATGAGCCAGCTGAGCCGCGGCGAGAGCCTGCGCAGCGGCGTGATGGCCAGCGACAGGACCAGGAGTCGAAGCGTAGCCAGGCCGGTTGCGAATGCGAGCGCGGCTGTGGCGTCAGGGCCGAGATTGTTGGTGACTGCGCCCCAGACGAGCCAGCCAAGAGGTGCGAGGCAGGCCAGCCAGGTGAATATCTTGAGAACGACGATGGTGGATTGCTTCATGGCTTGCGTGCACTCGCTAACTTCCGCTTGGATTTGCCTTGCGTGCCGGGGCGCGCAGCTGGTGGAGCGCTTTTGGCCGCGGGCCGGCGGGGCCGCTGATTGGACGAGATCGATTTGATGATGAGCTGGTGCGCGCCGTGCGGATCGAAAGGTACTTTCGCAAGGTCTTGCGCCTGCCGCATCAATTCCTGCACAGCAGGATCATCCAGCATTTCGGGGGACGCCAGAACGACGTGTTTGGCTACTGCTCCGCTGCCACGCAGAATCCGGCCTGGATCGGGCAGCCCCTTTGCCTGCAGGAAAAACAGGCTCACCCATTTTGGATAAAGCGCAATCGAGAAGATCGCTTCGGAGGCCCGTTCGGAGGGCGCAAAGCCGATTGCGAGCGCGTTGTAATTGTCATAGACGAGTTCGAGGGCGGTGGGAAAGAGAAGCCGCATCCTGCGAAGAATTGCCTCGGCCAGGCGAGCGACCTCCGGATCGAATTTGGCGATGAAGGAGGCCAACTGCTCCTTTGCGTTCTTTTCTCCGGTCATCGTCCCACCCTCCGCTCGCAAACCTCAAAAGTCCCTTTTCAGGTTCATGCCGGTGTAGAGAGAGGCGACCTGGTCGGCGTACCCATTGAACATGAGGGTGGTGCGGCGCTGCGCATAAAATGGCAGGCCGATGCGGCGCTCGGTCTTCTGGCTCCAGCGGGGGTGGTCCACGTTGGGATTGACGTTGGAGTAGAACCCGTACTCGCTGGGAGCCTGATCGTTCCAGGTGGTGGATGGCATCTTGTCAACAAAGCGGACGGTGACGATGGACTTGGCGGACTTGAAGCCATACTTCCAGGGGACGACGATGCGGACGGGGGCGCCGTCCTGGTTGGGCAGCACCTGGCCATAGAGGCCGAAGGTGAGCAGGGTGAGCGGGTTCATGGCCTCATCCATGCGCAGGCCTTCAGAGTAGGGCCAGGAGATGGTCGCGTCTTCGGTATACCACTTTTCAACGTGGCGATCGAAGTAGGAGAGGAACTGAACATACTTTGCCGAGGGGAGCGGGTCACACTCCTTGATGAACTCAGAGAGCGAGTAGCCGACCCAGGGAATGACCATGCTCCATGCCTCGACGCAGCGATGGCGATAGACGCGATCTTCAAGCGGACGGAGCTTGAGCAGCGCTTCAATGTCGAAGGTTTTGGGGGTTTTGACTTTGCCTTCCACCTTGACGGTCCAGGGACGCGTGGGTAGGGCGCCGGCGTTCTTTGATGGCTGATCCTTCTCAACGCCGAACTCGTAGAAGTTGTTGTAGGTGGTGATGTCCTGAAAGCTGGTGAGTTGCTCGCCGGTGGTGGTGAGGGGGCTCTTGACGGTGTCGAGTTTGGTGTCAGCGTGTGCGGCTGTGGAGGGCGAGAGGAGCTCAGTGAGGCGATCGGCTCCGAGCGCGAGGGCGCCGGTGGCAGCGGCAGAACGAAGAAAACGACGGCGGGTGATGTACCAGTCGTAGCCGGTCTGGGGCGTGATCTCTGAAGAGGGGATGTCGGGCGATTTGCCGATGAGCATTTTTGTTGACCTCGCGTGGGGAAGAACGCTTGCACCCATTAGACACGGTGAAGGGCACGGGCGTTACAGGAAAAAAGATTGCCGCGCCAAATATGCCGCCGCTTGAAGTACGGCTTTCGAGGGGATTTGGATGGGCGCAACAAAAAGCCGTTCAGCTTTAAACCGGGCGCAAAAATGGCCATTGGCCCAAGCGCCGGGCGCGGACGAGGTAGATGGCCGTTCCGGAGACGGCAATGAGGGCAGCGACGAGGAGTCCGCCGAGTGCGTGGCTGCGGTTGAGCAGGATGAAAACGAATCCAGCAATGGCGGCCAAGGGCGGCAGCGGGTAAAGCGGGATTTTGAAGGGGCGCTCGAGCTGGGGGCGCTGCACGCGGAGCAGCATGACGCCAGCCTGCTGAAGAAAGAACTGCAACAGGATGCGGGTGACGACGAGCATGGTGATGACTTGCGCCAGCGAGAAGAAACAGAAGAACGCTCCGACGAGACCGAGGGCTACCAGCGAACGATGGGGAATGCCGTGCCTGGGATGGACGGCGCCAAGATAGCTGAAGTAGTTGCCGTCACGCGCGGCGGCGTACGGTACGCGCGAGTAGCCGAGCTGGAGCGAGAAGACGGAGGCGAAGGCGGTCCAGATGACCAGCGCGGCGATGGTAAATCCTGCCCAATGGCCGAAGGCCGAGCCTGCGATGTCGGCAACCAACTGGACGCGGAGGGTGGCGCTCTCGGCAGTGTGGGCGGCCGCATCGCGAAGCGAGGGCAAGGCGGCGAGGTTCATGAGCACGTAGAAGACAGAGACGAAGAGAACGGAGAGAAGAATGGCGCGGGGGATGGTGCGCTCAGGGCGGCGGACTTCACTGCCGAGGAAACAGATGTTGTAGTAGCCCCAGTAGTCGTAGGTGGTGATGAGGGTGGCCTGCGCGAGTCCGCCGACAGCGAGCGAAAGGGGCAGCGCGGGCGAAGGAGGCATGTGCCATCCGCCGGTGGCCGCGGCATGTGCGAAACCGGAGACGATGACGCCGGCGATGGCGGCCATGACTCCCGCAAATAAGACCCAGGCGAGGCGGGTGATGGAGGTGAGGTTCCGGTAAAGCAGAACCGTGACGAGCAGGCAGGCGGCGGCGGCGGCGAAGTTGGAGAAATGAACGGCGGGCATTGCGGCGAAGGGCGCGGAATCGAGACCCGGCCAGAACCAGGCAAGAAAACTGGCGAGGCCGATGCAGCCCGAAGCAATCGACAGCGGGGCGGAAAAGCTCAACTGCCAGACGTAGAGGAAGCTGAGCCAGTTTCCGGCGCGATCGGGTCCGTAGATTTCGCGGAGGAAGGCGTAGGAGCCGCCGGCACGCGGGAAGGCAGCGCCCAACTCGGCCCAGACCAGGCCGTCGGCCACGGCGATGGCGGCGCCCAGGAGCCATGCCCAGACGGAGAGATGAAAGCCCGCCGCGGCAATCACGAGGGGCAGGGTGATGAAGGGCCCGACGCCGATCATCTCAAGCATGTTGAAGAGGACGGCGGAGCGAAGGCCGATACGGCGCTCAAGAGTGGTTGGACCGGGAGGTTGGGAGTGGGCTGAAGACATGAGGCTGAAGCGCTCACCGGATTGTACACTGACAAGTGACCATGTTTCTTTCCCTGAAAACTCATCGTTCTATGTTGGCCGCGGCGTTGGCCGGGCTTGTTGGCCTTGCCGCCGGAGTTCCGGGCCGGCTCGGCGCGCAGACATCCGCTCCACAGGTGGATCTTCCGGCCACCGAGCCCACGGTAACGGCGCTTCCCTTACCCGAGGATCGCGGCCAGGCAGCGCTGGAGCAGGCGCTGAAACGTCTGCGGACCACGGCGAGCGTGCTCTACATTGTGGCGCACCCCGACGATGAGGATGGCGCGCTGATGACGTACCTGGCACGCGGCATGGGCGCTCGCGTTACGGCGCTTACGCTGACCCGCGGCGAGGGCGGGCAGAACGCGATGTCTGCCGATACCGACGATGCGATGGGGCTGATGCGTACCAACGAATTGCTGGCGGCTGACGAATATTATGGCGCGACGCAGTTGTGGGGCACTGAAGCGGATTTCGGATTCTCGAAGACGCAGGAAGAATCGTTTGCGCGCTGGGGACACGAACGCGTGCTCTACGACGCGGTGTTGGCGGTGCGGCAGACGAGGCCGCAGATTATTGTGGCCACTTTTGTGGGTGGTGTTTCCGACGGGCATGGGCAGCACCAGGTAAGTGGCGAAATCGCGCAGGAAGCTTTCAAAGCCGCAGGCGATCCCAAGGTATTTCCAGAGCAGTTGAAGGACGGCTTGGAGCCCTGGCAGCCTTTGGCAGTCTATTCGCGCGCGCCCTTTGCACGGATCACGAGCCAGGGGATTTTTGACTACGCGACCGGCAAGTGGGTGCAGGCGCGCTTCCACAACTACATCACGGGCGAGTGGATTACCGGCTCTCCCTCTGTCGACGTGAACGTTCCAGTGGGGACGTGGGATCCGCAACTGGGGCGCACGTACGTGCAGATTGCGCGACAGGGCTGGGGCGAGCAGAAATCGCAGTACGGTGGAGCGGTGCCTGCGCTGAGCGCGCCGTCGAATTCCGGATACCACCTTTGGGCAGTTGTGCCTGAGGACGCGGCGAGCGGCGGCAGTAGCAATGCGAGCCTCTTTGACAACGGCAAGGTGAAGATCGATACCAGCGTTGCGGGACTGGCAAGGTTGGTGAAGAGCGCTCCACCGGCGTGGCTTGCGGATGGGCTGCGCGGAGTGGATGACAGCCTGAAGCAGTACGAAAGCGATTGCCGGAACGAAAGTGGTCTTGAAGGCGCGCACAAACTGGCGCCGATCTACCGGAAGACTCTGGACCTTTATGCGAAGGTGAAGGCGAGCGACCTGGACGCGGAATCAAAGGCAGGTTTGGAGTTTGAACTGGGCGCGAAGATCGAGGACTTTCAATCGGCACTGAAGGATTTGCTGGGGCTGGATCTTGCGGCGTTTACCGCGGGCGGCGGCGAGCGGGGCGGATATGGTGGCCCGGGCGGCGGTGGCGCCGATGAAACCGCGCGCAGCGTTGCGCCGGGAGAGGAGTTCCGCGTGCGTGTCCACGCTGCCAACGCAAGCGGCGAGGCGCGGCTAGCGCGGGTGTGGCTTGTGAGCCAGAGCGGATCGCCGTGGAAGACGGACGATATGGGCGGAGGGTTGAAGCCGGAAGCGCCGGTCAACGACGATCTGTTTCGCGTGAAGGCGGCTGACGACGCTGTGCCGACCGCGCCCTTCTTCACGCGGCCTTCCATCGAGCAGCCTTACTACGATATTGCGAACGAGGCGTGGCGAATCCGCTCGTTTGCGCCCTGGCCGCTGGCGGCATGGGCGGAGTACACGTTTGATGGAGTTCCGATCCGTCTGGGCGAGGTGGTGCAGACGATGCAACGGGTAACCGGGCCGGGCGGCATTTATGAGCCGCTGGTGGTCACGCCCGCCATCGGAGTGCGCATGGAGCCGGAGGCGCGGATTCTTCCGCTGGATGGTTCTGCCCTGCCCGTGAAGGTCACTGTGCACGCGCAGGCCGCGGCCGAAGGAACCGTCACGCTGAAGCTGCCGGAGGGTTGGCGCGCAGAGCCGGCCGAAGCGCACTTCAATTTGAAGAGCGCAGGCGACACCGCGCCGATTGTGTTTTCAGTTTCAACGGACGAGGCGAAGACAGGCGTCTACAGCGTGAAGGCTATTGCGCGGGTGGGCGAACGGAGCTATGAAACCGGCTGGCGCAGCGTCGGCTATCCGGGGCTGCTGCCGTACAACCAATATCTTCCCGCGGAGTTGAAGACGCGCAAAGTGGATGTGAAGTTGGCGCCGGGATTGCGCATTGGCTACATCATGGGCCCCGGCGACATGGTTCCTGAAGCAATTGAGGAGCTAGGCGTTCAACCCCACGTGCTCAATGCGGCGGAGGTGGCCTCGAGCGACCTCGCGGCATGGAATGTTCTGGTGATCGGGATTCGCGCCTACTCAACACGGCCGGAGATTGCAGCCATCCAGCCGCGGCTCGACGAATTTGTTCGCAACGGCGGAACGCTGATCGTCCAGTACCAGAGCGAGACCTTCCCTGCCCCGCTTCCGCTTTCCATGGGGAGCGGGCACTTGCCGGAGCGCGTCGTGGATGAGGCATCCAAAGTAAAGTTGCTGAACACCGACAACTCTCTGCTGAATTGGCCGAACAAGATTACAACCGCCGATTTCGACGGGTGGGTGGAAGAGCGCGGGCACTCGTTTCTTGATTCGTGGGACCCAGGGTACACGGCGCTTACCGAAACCGCCGACGAGGGACAGGACCCACAACGTGGCGGATTGCTTGTGACGCATCCGGGCAAAGGGACATACATTTATGTTGCGTATGCGTTGTATCGCGAACTGCCGGAGTTAGTGCCGGGATCATACCGTTTGCTGGCCAACATGCTGAGCGCGGGACAGGTGAGCGCTAAGTAAAAATTCATCGTTCTGTAACACAGGACAAACGCCACGAGCCGCATGCCGAGCATGCGGCTCGTGGTGTTTTGAATAGATGTTTTAGATAAGAGATGCCGATCGCCGATAGGAATCAGCAATGTGAAAAATAGGTAAATTCGTCAAATGTTCATCGAAC
Organism: uncultured Acidobacteriaceae bacterium; assembly: GCA_963765025.1. Classification (GTDB taxonomy): domain Bacteria; phylum Acidobacteriota; class Terriglobia; order Terriglobales; family Acidobacteriaceae; genus Telmatobacter. The sequence goes on from CAVXVM010000040.1 coordinate 168,319, forward strand.
TCTGAGAGGCTTTATTGCGGAAGTAGTTGGGAAGATTTCACACCGTCCTGATCGTTCTTCTGAGAGTTACAGACATCAACCTGCGTACCGTTGCCGACACTATTTCGACTTGATCAAGAAGGCAACGCGATGCGGCGAAAACGAGCGCCTGTCTCTAAACGGCGAGCGCTAAAAAAAGACGCAAACAATCACCAGAGAGGATGAGAAACCCCATGAACTTCAGACTAAGGACTGCAGCCGCCGGAATACTGGCCGCGAGTCTTGTTGTTTCCTACGCCCATGCCAGCGACGCAACACCGCCGGCGAAAAAACATGTAGCAGCCAGGAAGGCGGCAACTCCGCCGGGACCGACGGTCGAGGAACAGATTCAGTCGATGCGCCAGGAGTTTCAGGGGCAGATCGACGGCCTGAAGAGCAATCTTGCCGACAAGGATATGCAGCTCAAGCAGGCGCAGCAGGCAGCAGCGGACGCACAGGCAGCGGCAGCGAAGGCACAGGCCGCGGTTGACGCGCAGCAGCAGGCAGTCGCTGACAATGCCACGGCCGCTACGACACTGAAGGCCACCGTGGACGACATGAGGACTGTGAACGCCATCACCGTCAGCTCGTTCAGCGACGATATCAGCGGCATCAAGAAGACTATGGGCAGTCCCGATGTCATCCATTACAAGGGAATCACGCTTTCTCCTGCCGGCAGCTTCGTGGCGGGTGAAACTGTGTGGCGTCAGGGGGCCACCGGCGGCGACATCAACACCGCTCTGACAGGCGTGCCGCTCGCCAACTCGCAGGCTGCGCAATTGAGCGAGTTCTTCGGTTCAGGCCGCCAGTCGCGCGTCGCCCTCAAGGGTGTCGGCAAACTCAAGGATGCAACCCTCACCGCGTATTACGAGGCTGACTGGCTCAGCTCCGGCACAACCTCCAACAACAATCAGTCCAACAGCTACACGCTGCGCCAGCGGCAAATCTGGGGCGATGCCAAGTTGTCGAGCGGATGGGATTTCTCCGGCGGCACAGGCTGGTCGCTCGTGGCTGAAACGACCTCGGGCCTCACGCGCGGCACCGAGGTGCTACCTTCAACCATCGATGCGCAGTATTCCGCGGGCTTCGTATGGTCCCGCCAGTACAGTTTCCGCTTCAGCAAGGATTTCAGCAAGAAATTCTTCTTCGGCGCCTCGGTTGAGAACGCCGAAACGCTCAACGCGTCTGGCCAGAATACGCCGACCAATTATCTGCTCGGCTCAACGGGAACCGGCGGCGGCCTCTACGACAATCAGGCCAACTACTCCTTCAACTACACTCCTGACTTTGTGGTCAAGATGGCCTTCGAGCCCGGGTGGGGCCACTGGGAAGTCTTCGGCATCGACCGCAACTTCCGTGACCGCATTTACCCCTGCGCGTCCGTTACGGCTACCTGCACGGTGCCCACAACGGCAACGCCTGCCAACAGCACAGCCACCGGCGCAGGCATCGGCGGAGGCTTCCGCGGCCCGCTCGCCGGCAAAAAGCTCACCATCGGCCTGAAGGGACTTTGGGGCCAGGGTGTCGGCCGCTACGGCTCCTCCACGATCGCCGACGTGACTCTGCGTCCCAATGCCACCTTCTCTCCCATTCACGGCTTCTCGGCCCTCAGCACCATCGAAGCTAACCCCACGTCGAGGCTGAACGTCTACTTCAACTACGGTGGCGATTATCTTTATCGCGACTATGTGCTCAGCGGGACCACCCAGGTCGGATACGGTACGAGGAGCGTGGCCATGTCGGGCTGCCTGACCGAGCCCACCACCCCAACCGCTGGAGCCACGGGCGGCGCAGCCGTTGCCCCGTCCAGTTGCAGCGGCAGCAATAAAGACGTCCAAGAGTTCACGGCAGGCTACTGGTTTAACTTCTACAACGGTCCCAAGGGCCGCTTCCGCCAAGGCTTCACGTACGAGCTGGTTCGCCGCGACCTGTGGTCTGGTAACGGCGGCACCACCAATCCCGGCAACGGCGCGCACGGCGACGACAGCATGGTCTTCACGTCGCTCCGTTTCTACCTGCCGTAGACCGCAAACCAGCGGTTGAGGCGCAAAGAGGAGGGGCAGCCCATTGCGGGCTGCCCCTCTTGCTTTTGGTTAAAGCAGAATTACTCTGCGGCGGCTTCGATGCCTTTGGTCTGGGCGACTGTCCAGTCGGGCGCGCCTACCTTGAAACGAGCGAAGCGGCGGACGGTGATGTTCTCGCCGAGCTTGCCTACCTTCTGCGCGATGAGTTCCTTGATGCTGACAGCCTGATCCTTGATGAAGGGCTGCTCGAGCAGACAGACTTCCTCATAGAACTTGGCCATCTTGCCGTCAACGATCTTCTCGATGACCGCAGGCGGCTTGCCGGTGGCGGCAGCCTGGGCACGGAAGATCTCCTTCTCGCGCTCGAGGTCTTCGGGGGTCACGTCCTCCGGCTTGACGTAGCGCGGATCGCTGGCAGCGATGTGCATGGCGATGTCCTTGAGCAACTCCTGGAAGTCCTCAGTGCGGGCCACGAAGTCGCTCTCGCAGTTCACCTCAAGCAGCACGCCCAGCTTGCCGCCGGCATGGATGTAGGGGTAAATCGAGCCGTCGTTGGTGGTGCGGGACGCCTTCTTCTGCGCGGAAGCCATGCCCCGCTTGCGCAGCACCACAAATGCGTCCTCGATGTTGCCCTTGGCTTCCTGCAACGCTTTGAGGCAATCGCCCATGGGCGCTCCGGACTTTTCGCGGAGCTCTTTTACCTGTTTTGCATCAATCTTCTCAGTCACAGTCATCCCTCGTCATTTCCTTTCAAAAAAACTAAACCAAAAGTCCGCCCCACCGCAGGTGGCAAAAGAAAAGCGTGGCACCTGAACCCGGGCGGCCACGCTCGTCTCAGTTTGCGCACTTGCGTGCGCAGCAAGAACTAAAGGACGCCCTCGGTGGCTTCAGCCTCGTCAAGGGCCGCAACCGCAGCGGGAGCCTTCTTGATGCCGCCACCCAGGGCAGCTTCAAGGTCAACTTCCTCGGCGGGAGCAGCTTCTTCCGCGACGGCCTCAACCGGCTCGGGGAGCACTTCAGCAAAGGCCTTGTCGCCGACCATGTTCACACCCTCGGCCGCCGAATCGGCGATCTTGGAGGTGAAGAGGCGGATGGCGCGCAGGGCGTCGTCGTTGCCGGGAATCACGTAGTCCACAACGGTGGGATCGCAATTGGTATCAACCACGGCGACCACCGGGATGCCGAGCTTACGGGCTTCCTTGACGGCAATGGCCTCGTTGTTCGAGTCCACGATGAAGAGCGCATCGGGGAGCCGCTTCATATTCTTGATGCCGGCCAGGTTGGCCTGCAGATGCTTGCGCTCGCGCTCCAGCTTGATGACTTCCTTTTTGGTGAGCAGCTCGTAGCGGCCGTCCGTGGCCATGTCGTCGAGTTCCTGAAGGCGCTTCACCGACTTCTGCACGGTCACCCAGTTGGTGAGCAGGCCGCCCAGCCAGCGCTGGTTGATGTAGGGCATGCTCGCGCGGGTGGCTTCTTCGGCCACTGCGTCCTGGGCCTGGCGCTTGGTGCCGACAAACAGGATGGTCTTGCCGCCGGCGCACAGGTCTGTAACAAACTTCGACGCATCCTTGAACAGCTTGAGCGTCTTCTGCAGGTCGATGATGTAGATACCGTTGCGCTCGCCGAAGATGTATTCCTTCATCTTGGGATTCCAGCGCTTGGTCTGATGCCCGAAGTGAACACCCGCTTCGAGCAGCTCCTTCATAGTGATCGTGGCCAAAGGGCCTCCTTCGTAAAGTGCATCCGGGCCTGCGTTTCCGTTACCCGAATTGAAACCCGCTTGCGCGGGGGATTTGAAACCAAGTTGTCAGTTATCAGCAATCAGTTGTCAGTAGCCACCAATCGAAGCCGGGCACTGAAACTGAAATCTGACAACTGACCACTGACAACTATCTCTTGCTGAATTGGAACCGCTTGCGTGCGCCCTTCTGGCCGTACTTCTTGCGTTCCTTCTGGCGCGCATCGCGGGTCATGAGTCCTTCAGCCTTGAGCAGCTTGCGCAGCTCGGGGTTGAACTCAACCAGTGCACGGGCGATGCCCATCTTGACGGCGTCGGCCTGTGCGGCAACGCCACCGCTCTTCACGGTGGTGACCACGTCAAAGGAGCCGGCCAGCTCGGCCACAACCAGCGTCCGCTTTGCTGAGGCACGCTGCTGCTCGGTGACGAAGTAGGTCTCAAACGGCTTGCCGTTGACTTTCCACTCGCCCGTTCCGGGACGCAGGAAAACGCGGGCGATTGCCGACTTGCGCCGCCCCGTCCCGTAATACTGAACCAGATCTGCCATTCGTTTCCTCTTAGCTCTCAGCCGTCAGCTTTCAGCCTTCAGCTTTGTCATGCTTCCGTTCAATTCTCTCGGCCGCCTTTTTCTTTCCGCATCAGCAGGGAAAACCGAAAGCTGATAGCTGAAAGCCGATAGCTGCCTTACTTAATTTCCAACGCCACCGGCATCTGTGCCTGGTGGGGATGCTTGTCGCCCTTGTAAACCTTGAGCTTGGTAGCCATCTGGCGGCCCATTTTGCTCTTGGGCAGCATGCCCTTGACGGCCTGCTCGATGATCATTTCGGGCTTGCGGTTCAGCAGGCGGGTGAAGGACTCCTCGCGCAGACCGCCGGGGAACCCTGTGTAGCGGCGATAGACCTTGCTGTCGCTCTTGAGGCCGGTGAGGCGAATCTTCTCAGCGTTGATGACGATGACGTGGTCGCCTACATCGATGTAGGGCACGTACTGGGGATTGAGCTTGCCGCTGAGGATGTCGGCAGCCTTGGTGGCCAGCCGCCCCAGCGTCTTGCCGCTGGCGTCTACTACAAACCATTTGCGGTCAATATCCTTGCCGCTTGGAACAAAGGTGCTCATCGGACTCCTACCCTCAAATCTTCAAAAAAAACTTGCGCGCAAACGACATGTGCCCACGCTCAAAAGCGCACGGGCTGAACTCGACCCACTACCAAACAAATCTGTTCGGGTGAGGACTGCGGGGGTTGGCCCTCGAAGGGCTCTGGCTAAGCTGAACAGATTCTGCGTTCAGCGACCGTGTACCTGTTCCAGCAGACCCCCTCCAGGGGAACCCACCAGTTGAGTCCGGGTGAAGACACATCACCCCATCGACAAGGACCCGTCGATGGGGACCCCGTCCACACAGACTCCAGGCGCAACACCGCGCAAGGTCTTCAGAATACCCGAATTCGGGCTTGGAGTCAACGAAAAGCGGGTCTTTTGAGGGGGTTCGGGGCCGGGTTTTCCAGAGAGCCGGCTGTTGATCTGGCTGGAAATGGCCTGTGGTACGATTTGCCCACCCAAAGGAGGCTCCATGACCATTCGCCGTGCGTTCGGAGATCCGGACATGACGCCGGATAATTTCAGCAGTTTCAGCAAGAAAGAAATTACCGCCGACGCCGCAGACAAGGAACTTGCGCAGTTGCAACCGGTGCCTGCGGCGGGCAGCGAAACTCCCGTGGACCTGGGCAACGTTATCGGCACGGCGGCCGTAGCGGCCATTCAAAAGGCCGGCAAAACTGTTTTCCACACGGTGGGCGACACGGGCGGCATCATGAAGCCGCAGTTCCAGTTCGCGGTTGCCGACGCGATGGCACTCGACACGGCCTCCGCCGCGGCCAAGGGTGCATCCTTCTGGTATCACCTTGGCGACGTGGTCTATTACTTCGGCCAGGACCAGTACTACTTCGAACAGTTTTACGATCCCTACCGCAATTACAACGCGCCCATCTTTGCGATTCCCGGCAACCACGATGGCGTTCTTTTCAGCGGCGAGGCGGCAAAATCGCTCGACGCGTTCATCGCCAACTTCTGCAGCAGCGAGCCCATGAACAATCCTGACAGCCAGGGAGTGGTGCGCACGACCATGGACCAGCCGGGTGTTTATTTCACGCTGAATGCACCCTTCGTAAAATTCATCGGGCTCTACTCAAACACAGGTGAAGGCGGAACGCAGGGCGTGATCGCAAGCCCAAAGGTCGGCAATGCGCAGTTGGATTTTCTGGCACAGCAACTGGCGGCAGCCAAGGCCGAGCGGGCCGCCGGGCAAGGCCGCGCGCTGATTATCGCGACGCATCACCCTCCGTTTACGGGCAGCCCGTTTCACGTTCCCAGCCCCGACATGCTCTCCATGATCGATCGGGCCTGCACCACCGCCGGTATCTGGCCCGATCTTCACCTGTCAGGGCACTCGCATTTGTACGAACGCTACACGCGCACGATTGGCGGTAAGCAGATTCCTTACGTGGTGGCGGGGATGGGCGGGTTCTACAATCTGCCGGGATTGAAGCCGGGCAAGAAACCCGCTGCGCCCACAACGCCCGCTTCCGGCACGGATGCAAGCGGAAATCCGCTGACGATAGAGATCTACAACGACACGACTTTTGGATTTTTGCGCGTGACCGTGACGGCTACTTCAC
>CAVXVM010000041.1:0-24114 GCA_963765025.1 uncultured Acidobacteriaceae bacterium
GACGCATTGACTTGCCACTCTCGAGGCTCAGCGTTGCACTCGAGCTGGCTCGCGAGGATGCGGATCCGGCCATGACGCTTTATCTGGATCGCATCGAGCGGGAGACTGGACGCCTGAACGCGCTCATCGGCCAGCTGCTCACCTTGTCGTCAATGGAAGCGCTCGAGAAGGTCGAGAATTTCCAGAAGATTTCGCTCAACGAACTTATCGAGCGCATGATTCCCGACGCCGAGTACGAAGCTCGGCAGCGCCAATGTTCGGTCGTCTTCCACGCGCAGAACGAATGTGCGATTCTCGGCAATCAGGAACTGCTCTACCGGGCCATCGAAAACGTTGTGCGCAACGCCATCCGTTACTCAGAAGGCGGCTCCGAGGTTGAGATCAAACTCTCTGCGACAACAAAGGATGGCCGTCGTCAGGCCGAGATCGAAGTTGCCGATCGGGGCCCCGGCATTCCCGAGGATCAGCTCGAAGCAATCTTCCGTCCCTTTTATCGAGTGGACTACGCGCGCAGCCCAGACACGGGAGGCGTCGGCGTCGGCCTCGCCATTGCCGAGCGCGCCGTGCGGCTGCACAAGGGAGAGGTACGCGCCTCAAACCGCGATGGCGGGGGCGCCACGATTCGCATGACGTTTCCCGCGCTTTAACTTGCGCCAGAATCCTCCATGAAATCCAACCAAGTACACCCTAGAGCGGTTTCGATTCAAGTGCTGACCTTTGAAGTTCATGCGAAGTGGCATTTTCTTCCACCCCGGAGACGAAGACCTGTCGATCACCCCAGGAAGCAAGGACCGCTCCCTGGGGACCCCGATTGTCGCCAGTGACCCCGGAGAGAAAAATGCACTCGGCGTCTACGTTTCTGTAAAGAGCAGAATCGAAAATGCTGTAGCCAGGGGTCAGTTCTGCCCCCGGCCCACGCGTCAAGAGATTAGTGTGATCCAAATCACAAGGGGATGTGCGCTGAGGTCTTCCCTTTTTTTGAATTTGGATCACAATAAGCTCGGAGGATAAAGCCATGAAGCCCTTCCTTCAGCTTAATCTGCAAATCGGCGATGAAAAGGCCGAGGCGCCGAATCTTCCCTCGCCAGAGCGCGACGAGTCCAGACCCGACGTCCCCGCCAGCAAAAACCTGAACCAGATTGCCAATCGAGCCGCGCACAGGGCGGCGATGGAATACAACCGCGGAGGCGCGGGAATCTTTTCGAGATAGCGGGCTTTGCGGCAACCGGCGGCCAGATCAGAACTGCGAGTCACCGTTCGCAGTTGACCTGCGCAAGCATTACTGCAACCCTGCCTGGGTTGCGGAAACAGCGCAGCCGCCGGTTCCGCCGGAGGTGATGCAGCCCTGGTTCAGCAGCGTCGTAAAGTAAATGTTCGACGCGCCCCCGGAGCCATTGTCCACTACGATGCCGCTTGTGCCGCCAGCCTCCTGCAAAGTGCCGTTGGGCACGGCTGTAGCCGACACAACGCCGCTGGTGTTGGGGGCGGTAAAGCCCATCACGCAGCCGACGAGCAGGCCCTGGCCCGGGCAGGGATTGGTTGTGAACTGGCTGCCAAACGCAAGCACGCTCAGGAACAGGTAGTCCGTGCCTGCGCCGGCCGGGCACGCGCTGTTGCCGTTGTTGCAGAACTCGGTGATCTGAAGCCCTGTGGCGTAGTAGAAGTTGGTGTAATTTGCGGCCACCACCGGCCCAGCCGTCGCGCTTCCCGTTGTCATCGCGTTGTTGCTGATCGTAATCGCGTACAGCGTGTTGTTTTGCGGGCCGGTGCCTCCCACCACGTAGAGGTGGCCGCTTGGCGGGTCGCCCGACGTGAAGTACTGGTTGTCGAAGGCGCCTGACAGCAGCACTTCGTAGCCGGCCCCCACCGTAGCCTCAGTGCCCGTGGCGTTGGCGGCAAAATTCACGGGAAACTGGAACACCGCCGCGCATGGTCCGCTTGAACAGTTGGTTGAGTGATCCGCTCCAGCCCAGGTGTACACCCTGCCGGCAGCCGAGTCGACGATCGGGCTGTCCAAAATGCCCAGGTTGTAGTCAAGCTGGGCCGACTTCGTCACCGCCTGCGTGGTTGAGTTGACTGCGTAAAGGTAGCCGCACAGGCCCTCGGTCGTCTTGACGCCCGGCTCACAATTAGAGGCGATGTTGATGAGGTAGTCGCTCACAAAGATGTTGCCGCTCGCTGAGTCGTAAACCGGGCTGCTTAGCGCCGCATCTGTTGACGTATTCAAGGTCACCGGCCACCCGCTGCCGGCTTCAGCCGGAGTGCCGCTTGAAAACACATTTGTGAACTTGTGCATCTGGCCGGAGTCGTCGCCCACATAGGCAGTCTTTGACCCAAAGTCCACGTAGGGCGAGGAGTTGGTGTCGCTGACGGCTCCGCTGAACGGAATTGAAATCATGCACGGCGCCGTGCAGGTAGGATACGCACTGTTTGACGTGAGCACTTTCGGGCCGGTCAGAGTGCCGCCTGCAGCCCACTTCAAAACCACCAGATCGGCGTGGCCGGTCACGTTGTCGGTTTGGACAAAAGCCACCTGCGTGCCGTCAGGCGACAGCGCAACCGACGTTGCCGCAATTCCGCCGGTGTCGAAGGCCCAATAGGTGGAGGGTCGCGGAGTGCAGCCCGTGTAGAGTTCGTTGAAGGCCACGACGTTCGCCTGCGCCGCTGAGGCGGCCAAGCTTGTGTTGTAGACCGCGAAGTCGGCGGTGCAACTCGCAGCGTTGCTCGTGAACGTGGCCGGAAAGTGCCCCATACCGGTCGTGCCGCCACTGCCTTCCGTCTCGCTCCAGTCCCTCGTCAGCTGGTTCTCTCGCTTCCGCCCCGCCTTCCTGCCTTCATCCCTGCGGTCGTCGCGCGATTGAAACTCCGCGCCAGATTTCCGCCGCTGTGCCTGAGGCGGAATCAATGCGCGCACCATGCCGCGCGGCACAACGCCGTTCGCAGAATCCTCGTCTCTTGCCGGGGTCGGGGGTTCAACGCTGTTTTCAAACCCGCGCTCTTCGTCCGCGTCGCCAGTCTCCGCATCCTGATCTCGCTCCGCCTCTGCGTGTGTTTGCTCAATTCCGCTCCGCATCGCCGTCCCTGCTCCGCTGCGCCTTAGTTGTTGCATCGCGTAGCGAGGCTCTCCGGTGATCTTCAACCAGCGGTCGTAAGTTCCATTCCGCAGAGCCTCATCCGCGGTGCCCAGATGCGAGAAGATGAGATGGCGATGACTCCAATCCCCCGCCAATCCGCGGTTGGTGGCTTGTGGAATCGCCAAATCCGGAGCGGCCAACGATGGGCTAGCTAATTCCTGGCTAGCAGCGATGTGATCGGCAGCTTCCTGATCGGCAGCGACCTGGCCCCGCAAGGGCACGGCGCATCCCAGCATGGCCGCGAGGGCGACCCATGCCAACGATCTCCGTTCAAACCAGACGCTTGACTCGCTCATCATCCTTTACCAGGCGGTGTTGAACACCAGGTTGTACGCATTCACGCTGCCAAGCCCTGTTGCAAAATCCCAGCCCGGCGTTGCGTAAAAGGCCGGCGCATACGCACCGGGGGCCACGCTGGTATTTACCTCGACCGCGCAGGTGGCGCCGGACCCCCCGCCGCCAGACAAGGTGCAGCCGGAGCCGCCCGCATAGCCCGCTCCCGGACCCGTAAGGGCGATCGAAGTCACATAGCCCGGCCCCGCGCCAATCGCCGTAATGGTCGGAACGATGTCACTGTATTGGTTGTTGGCGGCCGACAGGGCAAAGTTGCCGGCCGCGCCGTTGGTTTTCGCCGTCAAGGTCACGATGTTCGTGGCTTCTGTTGCCGTTGCGCTGGCGTTGGCCGTCTGTGTTAAGAACATGCACCCTCCTCCGCCGGTGCACTGTGTTGCAGTGGCGTTCAGCACGGCCTCAAGATTTTTCGCCGTGTCGGCCTCGTTGGTCGCGTTGCTGCGGCTCGCTGTATACAATTCCACCTGGTTCGCGGCGGTTGGTGCGCCCGTCACAAGCGTGTATGTGGTGGCGCCCACCGTTACCGTGGCTCCTGCCCAGTCAGTGGCCACCGTGCCTGAAATTACAATCGTCCCGGCTGAACCCGTGGTGCCCGTATTGAAGCTGGCTGTGCAACTGCCTGCCTGTGTGCCGCCTGCGTAGAGCTGCGCGCCCGTCGGTGAAAGATACTTCGTGGATGTGGCCGGTGCGCCGAGCGTGCAGGTGGGCGCGCTGGTGTAGCCCGATCCGCCTGTGATGACTGAAACTGTTGCGGCCGGCTCGGTACTCAGCACGCCGTTAGTGCCTGAAGGAATGTAGCAGGGAAAGTACGGATTGTTCTGCAGGCAGTTCGCGTTAATGTCGCCCTGCGTGATGTCGTTGAACACGCACGACGAGGCAAGGCCAGCACGCACCGGCTGGCTGATTGCGTAGCAGTCGCTCGCCTCGCTCGAACTGAACTCCGCCTTCGCAATCTGGTAGTAGATGGGGTTGGGATTGCCCTCGCGGGTGGCCCATTTCTGATTCACCAGTGCCTGGATCCCGGCCATCAGAGGCGCGGCCACTGACGTTCCGCCAAAACCGCTCCAGGAAGGCGTCGAGGCCTCAGGATTGGGCGTAGGTCCGCAGGTCGCGGCGCCGTCTGCGGAATAGTAGGTTGTGTCCGACCAGCAGACCACAAAGAAATGTCCCCACACGCCGTTCGCGGCGAACATCGCAACGTCCGGCATGTCGCGCACTCCGTCTGCCGGATTGCCGAAGACGCCCGACTGCCACGACGGCTTCGCGTAGCCGGCACAACCCGCCGTTACGTATCCGTTGGTGCTTGCCCCGTTGGCGCATCCGCTGGGGCCGCCGCTCGCGCCGCCGATGGTAAGGAAATTCTTCTCGCCCGCCGCGCTGTTGCAAAAGCCGGCTGAGCCGTAGGTGGTCCCGTATCCTTCATAGTTGCTCAGCAGCCAGCTTGCGCACGAGTCGTTCCATGGAATCTCAGGCACGTACGACTTTGCATTGCCGTCTGTCGTCGTGTTGCTTGAATTCCAGTAGGTGCTGGTGGGAACGGGAATGATCGCTTCTTTGGCGTTGTAGGTGTCTTCAAAATCCGTTCCGCCTACAGCCACGTTGTACGGCGTGGAACCCCACCCAGAAACGCCGATGCCGAAGTAGCCGTAGTTGTAACCATTGCTGCAACTGCTCGAGAGCTGGTCACCTGAGGAGACGAACACTGAGACTCCCGCGGCCGCCGCCGATTGGTATGCGCTCAAAAAGGCCGCGTTGCCTGCCTGGCCGATTCCGGCTTCACATTCTCCGTAGCTGATGCTGACGACCGCCGGCGGGCTGCCCGCGGCCACCACGTTTTCCAGCGCCAACAGCCCGCCGAACGTGCTCACCGGCGCTCCATCGTCGCACGAAGCTACCTCGACCGTCGCTCCCGGAGCAACGGATAGCACAGCGTCCACGTCGATGTTTGCCTCTGACTCGGCGGGGTTCGGGGTCGTGGGATGCGTGCAGTTGTTGCCTGCGTTCGGATAGGTCTGCGTCCAGCCCCCGCCGTATTGCATCAGGCCAAACGTCGTTTGGAAGGTCGTCGGGTCGGCCTTGTAGGGGATCGCATCTTCCACCACGACGATCGTCTGGCCCTGTCCGTAAAGTCCCTGCCGGTAAAGAGGACTGATGTTGTAGATGGTCTGGAGGTCCGCCGGCACAAGCACGTTGTAGGCAGTCCCGCTTCCGTTCGTCACTCGGTACTGCGTCCGCGGCTCAAGATTCATGTGGGGTTTGAAGTCGTGCATTGAAACAACACCCGTGACAGCCGGAGCCAACTCTTCCGGTATCTCCGGATCGCTCATGTTGGCGAAGTGGTGCACGCCATGCACATGCAGGTGGTGAATTTCCGTATGAAACGCCCTGCGAATCTGCTCCGCAGTGCCTGAGAAATCGATCACCTGGTGGTTCGGATACACGTAGCCCACCGTAAATCCGTACGACTCAAGCCAGTCGGTCACCGTATCGATGTCTTCCTGCGCCAGCCCATATTGTTGTCCCTGCTGGTCCGGCGTGAGCCATTGATGAAAATTGGGCGAGGTCTTGTCGGTGAGCGAATCAATATATTGTTCGAACTCCAGCTCGAGCTCCGGAGGCCGCTTCAACTGGAGCAGCATGTGCTCCAACTTGAAGTCGTCGGCCACCCGGCCGCGATCGTTTCGCTCGTTTGCCTCGCGGCGTGTGTTGCCGCGCAGCCTTACCCAATGCCTCTCGTTTACAGGCTCGGTAATCAGAATCCGCGCGCGCGATCCGGCCCCTGCGGCCCACAGGCTCTGCGGTCCCCTGGCGGCAAGGTTCAGCCCGGCGAGCGCCAGCGCGAGTACGAAACCTCTGGTCTTTAGGCTCATAAGGAGACCCCCTTCCCAAGAACCTGGTCCTGCCGAAGCTTAACATTTACGATGCTCGAAATCATCCTGTTCCGGCAAGTGTCCCGCGCCTTAAGTAACCGGGGTAATCCTGCGCAATTACCCCTCCGCGCTGAGGTCACTTCACACGCCGTCGCGCGGCCCCGGCAACCGCTGGTTACTTCGCAGAAAAACGGCATTTTTTCCATTGAGGATCTTGTGATTCGTACGATAGACTCGCGCAATGAACCTGGGAAACATGCTCCGCCGTTCTGCTGAGAAGAACCCGCAAAAGCCGGCAGTCATTTGCGGCGAGCGTGTTGTCAGCTACCAAACCCTCGACCGCCAGACCGATGCTCTTGCGCGCTGGCTGCTCAATGAGGGGCTCGAACCCGGCGATCGCGTCGCCATCCACTGGAACAACTCGGTGGAAGTGGTCGAGCTCTACTTCGCCTGTTTCAAGGCGGGCCTGATCGCCGTTCCGGTGAACAATCGTCTCAAGGCGCCTGAAATCGCCTACGTGCTTTCTCACTCCAAGGCAAAGCTCTGCTTCAGCCAGCCAGAGCTGGTGCACCTTTGCGTTGAGGTGGTAGCAGACTGCCCCGATCTGCGCGCTCTCCACAACGAGCTGCCAGCCCTCGATGAAGCGGCGCTCGCGCGCATCGCCCTGCCTGAGGTCTCGCCTGAAAAAGTGGCCGCGGTTCTGTATACGTCTGGCACTACGGCGCGGCCCAAGGGCGTGATGCACACCCACATTTCGCTTACCGGCGGAACAGAATTGATGTACCGTCTTGGCGTCAACGAAGACCACGTCCTGCTTGCGGTGACGCAGATGATGCACATTGCCGCGTTCGGCTGCGTGTTGATGCCGGGCATTCGCTGCGGCGCCACCGTGGTCGTGATGCCCGCCTTCGATCCCGGCGAATCGCTCGAACTCATCGAGCGCTGGGGTTGTTCCTGCTCTCTGATGCTGCCCGCCATGCTCCGTTTCATGGTGGAAGAGCAAGGGAACCATCCGCGCAAAGTGGATTCCATGCGCGTGTGCATCGTCGGCGGAGATACCGTCCCCATCATCCTGCAGGATCGCTTTCAGGCGTTGTTCGGCGCGCCTGTGCGCGAAATCTTCGGCATGACGGAGACGGTTCCTGTTACCTGCATCCGCGAAGGCCAAAAGCGCGCCGGCTCCATGGGGCCCGCGATGGACCTGGTGGAAACCCGCGTCGCCCGCCTGACCGGGGGACTCGCGGACGTGGACGAAGTGGGCGAGTTGCAGGTGATGAGTGCGGCCAACACGGTGGGCTATTGGGACGACCCCGCGGCCACAACGGCCACCTTTGCGGATGGATGGCTGCGCACCGGCGACCTGGTTCGTTGCGATGCCGACGGGTACTACTGGTTTGAAGGCCGCGCCAAGCAGATCATCGTGCGCGGCGGCTCCAACATCTCGCCGCAGGAGGTGGAAGATGCTCTCTACCACCATCCGGCCGTGCTTGAAGCAGGCGTCATCGGCATGCCCGATGCCGAGTTTGGAGAAAAGGTGATGGCCTATGTGGCCCTGCGCCCAGGGCTCGACGCCACTGAGGACGAGTTGCGCGCGTTGGTCAAGAGCCGCATCGCCGACTACAAAACGCCCGAGCGCATCTTCTTCCTGCCCTCTCTGCCCAAGGGACTCACGGGAAAAGTGCAACGGCGCGAACTCAAGGATTGGTCGATGGCCGCGCACGAGATGGCCTGAGCGTCAACATCACTTCATCACTCAATCAGGAGAACCTCATGAAGCGTCGATCGTTCCTCAAGTCCGCCGCCGCATTGCTTCCCGCTGCCGGCATTTCTGAATTCGTGCTCGCCCAGGCTGCCGCCCCGTCCTCCACTGAGGTTCACGTGGTCGGCGCCGATCAGGATCGCTTTGGCGAGCATCACTCGCTGGGCTTCAGCACCATTCGCTTCAAGGTCGCAACCGGCGACTCAGGGGGCAGCGTCTTCGTGATTGAGCACGAACACCTGCTCAAGGGTGGTCCGCCTCTGCATGTCCACTTTCACCAAGATGAGTGGTTTTATGTCATGGAAGGGGAGGTTCTGTTTCAGGTGGGCAGTGAACGCAAGCGTCTCGGTCCGGGCGAATCCGTGCTTGGCCCTCGCGGCATTCCTCATTGCTTTTCTGGAGCCGGAGAGAAACCCGCCCACATGATCATTGCGTTCACGCCCGCCGGGATGATGGAAAAGTTCTTCCGCGACACAGCCGTTCCCAATGGGCCTGCGCTCGATGCGGCGCTGTTCAGCCGGTACGAAATGAAGTATGTGGGCCCGTCGCCCTTTGCCAGCTAGCTGCGTAGCCGGCTGAGCAGATCCTGCGGGTGCACGGGCTTGGCAAGGATCTCAAACTCGTATCCCTGCGTGCGCGCTTTCTCCAGCAGGTCCGCCGTGGCTGCCTGCCCTGAGAAGAGCAGCACCTTGATTCCGGGCAGCAGCGCCTTGATGCGAATGGCCGCGTCAATGCCGTTCAAATCCGCCATGATCACGTCGGAGATCAGCATGTCAGGCGCAAAACTCGGGACCAGCTCCAGAGCTCCCTCGCCTGAATAAACGGGGCGCGCTTCAAATCCGCTCTGATTCAAAATCATCGCAAGCGTGTCTGCAATCACGCGCTCGTCGTCAACAACCAGAACTTTGGGTCGAGCCTTGGTATCGGGCATACGCTCCTGAGTCACTTCAAACGTGAGGGTTCTTTCAGAGGAACTTTTAGGAAAGCGCCTTGGGGCAATCAGGGTGAAGGCGCCGTCCCTTGGTCGACACTTTCCTTAATGATACTCTCGGCTTGGGCGTTTTTGCCCAATTGCCTCGCTTCCGGCTGCTTCGGACCGTTTGCCCCTTGCTTTACCGGCATGGCCGCCTCAACCGTCTTCGTGTTCATGCGTAAGTAATACGCCAAACATATACTTGTACTTGCATCAGCCCCCGGCCATGAACCTCGGCCAGCACCCCAAAGCGGAGAAACCCATGCAGCAGGTAGACTTCCCCAACCAGGCCCCGCCCGCCGTCGTCTCGGCCGAGCCCATCATCCGCGCGGAAGGAATTGAGAAGTACTACGCGCAGCCCAGCCAGAACCGGATCCAGGTGATTTCGGCGACCGACCTGAGCATTCTTCCCGGCGAAATTCTTGCGCTTCTTGGGCCCTCCGGCTCGGGCAAATCCACCATGCTGCGCATGTTGAGCGGACTCTCCACGCCGACGGCCGGCCAGGTCTTCTGGCACCAGAAGCCGATCGCCGGAGCCGAGATCAATGTCTCCATCGTCTTCCAGAGCTTCGCGCTTTTCCCCTGGCTCACCGTTCTTGAAAACGTCGAAGCTCCGTTGCAGGCGCGCGGCGTCGAACCCGATGAGCGACGCGCGCGCAGCATGAAGATGCTCGACACGGTCGGCCTTGACGGTTTTGAGGCCGCCTATCCCAAGGAGCTCTCCGGCGGCATGAAGCAGCGCGTCGGCTTTGCCCGCGCCCTGGTTGTGGAGCCGGAAGTTCTCTTCATGGACGAGCCTTTCTCGGCCCTCGACGTGCTCACCGCAGAAAACCTGCGCAGCGAACTGCTCGAGCTCTGGGCCAACAAGACCATGCCGACCAAGGCTGTCTTCCTCGTCACTCACAACATTGAGGAAGCCGTCCTGCTGGCCGATCGCATCGTCGTGCTCGGCCGCAATCCCGGACACATTCGCACTGACTTCCGGGTGCAGCTTCCGCAACCCCGGGACCGCAAATCGGAGCCCTTCACCCAGCTTGTCGACTACATCTACAAGGTGCTCACCCGGCCCGATGTGGTGCCTGCTCAAGCGCCCGACCAGCTCGCCGTGCCCGCTGTCCGCGACCAGCGCCAGATGCACTACCAGATGTTGCCGCACGCCCGGCCCGGCGGCGTGGCCGGATTGCTTGAACTGCTCCTCGACAAGGGCGGACGCGACGACATCTACCACCTCGCTGACGATCTCGCTTTTGAAATCGACGACCTGCTCCCCATCGTGGACGCGGCCCAGCTCCTCGGCTTCCTCACCGTGGAAGAAGGCGACGCCGCCATCACGCCCAGCGGCACAGAATTCGCAAACTCCGAGATTCTCCGTCAGAAGGAGCTTTTCCGCGACGCTGCCGTTGAGCACGTCCTGCTGCTGCGCCAGATCAGCCGCGCCCTTGAGGCCAAAAGCGACCACACCGTTCCCGAGGAATTCTTTCTCGACATGCTCGACGAGCAGTTCAGTGAAGAGGAGAGCCTGCGCCAGATGGAAACCGCCGTCACGTGGGGCCGCTACGCCGAGCTCTTTGACTTCGATGCCGGACGCCGCCGCTTCGTGCTGCCCGATGCCTCGGAGGAGGACGCCGTCGCCAACACGCCGCCCGCTGCGCCTTCCGCCCCGCCCGGCCAAGAGGATCGCAAGTGAACGTTCAGCATCCTCTCGCCCGATCTCTCGTTACTGCGCGCACCTGGCCTTTCTTCATGGACCTGGTGGTGGGCTCCGTCGCGCTCGCGGCCTTTCTTGGCCTGGTCAGCACCGGTGTCTACTGGCTCGGCAAGCCTGTCCCTGTCGTTCCCATCTCCAACTCCATCAGCGCGCTTCCGCTCTACGCCTTTTACTCAATTGTGCGTATGAGCATCGCTTATTTTCTGTCGCTGGCTTTCGCCATCGGCTACGGGTACACCGCTGCGTACAACAAGCGCGTCGAGCCCTGGATGGTCGCTGTCCTCGACATCCTCCAGTCCATTCCCGTACTCAGCTTTCTGCCTCCCGTGGTGCTCGCGATGGTCGCTCTCGTGCCCGGCCACCAGATGGGCATTGAGATGGGCGTCATCCTGCTCATCTTCACCGGCCAGGTGTGGAATCTCGCCTTCAGCTTCTACTCCTCGCTTAAATCCATTCCCAGGGAGATGATTGAAGCCACGCGCATCTATCGCTACTCCGCATGGCAGCGCTTCTGGCAGCTCGAAATGCCTTACGCCGCCATCGGCCTTGTGTGGAACTCGATCGTCTCGGTCGCGGGTGGATGGTTCGCGCTGATCGCGTGCGAAATGTTTACCATGGGCGATCGCAACTTCCAGCTTCCCGGCCTGGGAAGTTACCTGCAAACCGCCACCGCCAACGGCGACATCAAGGCCCTCATCTCCGGCTTCGCCGCCGTCATCCTCATCGTTGTCGCCACCGATCAGCTCATCTGGCGTCCTCTCATTGCCTGGAGCGACAAGTTCAAATTCGAGCAGGTCGAGTCCGCCGACCGCGTCACCTCGCCCGTCCTCGAAATGCTGCGGCGTTCCAACCTGTTCAGCTCACTGCCGGACCGCATCTTCGCCAAAATCGACGAGCCGATCTTCCGGCGCCTGGCGCGCAGCCGCGAGTGCCAGGTGGTTCAACCTCTCGATCAGGAAGAGCCAAAGCCTTCTCCGCTGTTGTGGGTGCTCGCCATTGCAGCCATCGCCGCAGCCTGCTGGGGCGCGGTCAGGGCCGCATTCATGCTCAGCTCCGTCACCTGGCCTGAGCTTCGCCTGTTGCTTGAAGGCGCAGCCGCGACTTTCCTGCGCGTCAATGCTGCGTTGCTGATCTCTGCCGCGTGGACCATCCCTGTCGGTGTCGCCATCGGGCTCAACCCCAAACTCGCACGCATCGTTCAGCCGGTCGCGCAGGTGCTCGCCTCGGTCCCCGCCACTGCATTTTTCCCGATCCTGCTCATCGGCCTGGTCAAGATCGGGGGCGGCCTCGGCATCGGCTCCATCGCCCTGATGCTGCTCGGCACGCAGTGGTACATCCTGTTCAACGTCATCGCCGGAGCCATGTCCATCCCATCTGACCTGCGCGAAGTCTCTGAGCTGTTCCATTTCAGCCGCTGGCAGCGATGGACCAAACTCATTCTCCCCGGCATCTTTCCCTATCTCATCACCGGCATGGTCACGGCGTCAGGCGGCGCATGGAACGCATCAGTTTTTGCGGAGTACTCGCACGTAGCCGACCGCACGCTCCAGACCGTAGGACTCGGCGCGCAAATCGACGCGGCCACCGACAGCGGCCGTTTCCCGCTTCTGTTGCTGGCTACCATCATGATTTCGCTCATGGTAGTCACGATGAATCGGCTAGTCTGGCGGCGCCTCTACCACCTCGCCGAGACAAGATACAAGCTCGAAGCCTGAGCCGGCCGCTGAGTCTCGAAGGGATGCAGGCGACTGGCGGGGCGAGGGAGATGTAGACTGGATTGCCGAGGTAAGAAGATGCGGAAATTCATACTACTGATCATGTCGTTGGCAATGATAGCTCCCTGCGATGCTGCCACGCATAGTTTTACCGTGGAGCAGTTGAAACAGAAACTGGCCGCGCAGCAAACGGCTGGCAAAAACGATGACAGCTGCGCGCAGCAGCTCAACTCCCTGAAAATGACCGAACAATTGACTCAGCTTACGCTGGACCGCATTACGGCGGAGTTCAAGCCTGGCCCGAAGACCGCCCTCTCGTTGAAGATGCTCGCGGATTTCTCAGCATTTCTTGAGCCGCCAGCAAGCGAATTACTCGATAAAGCTCCGCCGGAGATCGCGGCGCAGCAGGCCATGTTGAAATCCGCCATCGATTTTGTCGGAGTCACTCTACACCAGATGCCGGATTTTCTGGCGACGCGCCTCACCGACAGCTACGATGACATTCCGGAGATGGTGACGCATAGCGGCTGGGCTCCGCAAACGGATCTGCATCTGGCGGCGAGCTTCAGCAACCACATCACGTATCGCAACGGAAAGGAGGTCGTGGATCTTCAGCCGGATTCCTCTGGCGCCAAGCTCAAGAACGATCCCTCGCCTGTGGGACTGGTCTCGTTCGGCGAGTTTGGCCCGGCCCTGGGGACTACCCTCACCGACGCATCCAAGGGCACGCTGAAGTGGAGCCACTGGGAACAGTCTGCAGCAGGCCCGGTCGCCGTCTTTCACTACGAGGTTCCGCCTGCTGCTTCGCACTATTGGGTGAATTACTGTTGTGTGAAGGGCTTACAAGATCCCGGCGCCACTGTCGCCTTCGGTATCGGCGCCCAGGCCGCCAGTTTGGAGTCCGACTCCTACCACGGAACGCCCGGCTACCGCGGCAACCTGTATCTCGATCCAGCCACTGGCGCTGTTTTGCGCGTCACCATCGAGTCGGAACTTAAGCGCTCCGACCCGATCATGCGCGCCGCCGTCTCGGTGGAATACGGGCCCGTGGAGATCGACGGCAAGAGCTACATCTGCCCGGTGCGCAGCCTTGCGATCTCCCTGGTGAAATCTCACGCCAGAGGAGATATGAGCGATAGGGAAATTCAGCGCATCAATGAGGTCAGCTTCACCAGCTATCACCGCTTCGGTTCGAGCTCGCGAATCATCGTGGACGGACCAGCTCAGTAATTGAACAAGCATGACGCCGATATTCAGCCAGATGCTCGTGGAAAACCAGCCCTGATGAAGATTCTCGTTGATACCCCAATACGCACAGAAGCAAGCTACTAACGTGGAGATACGGACGGCGCGCGGGGGAGGAAACATGATTCGTGCAGGATTGATTGGTTTCGGCCTGGGTGGCCGCGTCTTTCACGCCCCTCTGCTTTCTTCCGTCGAAGGCATCGAGCTGGCCGCCATTGTCGAGCGAACCACCAATCACGCCGCTGAGCGCTATCCGGGCATTACCACCTATCGCACGCTTGACGCGATGCTCGCAGACGCCTCGCTCTCGCTCATCGTTGTCACCACGCCCAACGACAGCCACTTCGAATTCGCCCGCCAGGCGCTCGAGGCCGGCAAGCACGTCGTCGTCGACAAGCCGATGTGCGTCACCTCAGCTGAAGTAGCCGAGCTCATCACGCTCGCCGCAGGCAAAGGCCTGCTGCTGGCACCCTTTCACAGCCGCCGTTTCGACAGCGACTTCCTCACCCTGAAAGAGCTGCTGCACGATGCACCGCTCGGCCGCATCGTCTACTTTGAATCCACCATGGACCGCTGGCGTCCCGCGCCCACCGCACGCATGCCCTGGAAAAACGATCCCGCGCAAGGGGGGCTTCTTCTCGATCTCGGCACGCATCTCGCCGACCAGCCTCTGGCCCTCTTTGGCCTCCCTGAAGGCGTCGATGCCGAAATCAGGCGCGAGCGCAACGGCGATGGCGCCAACGATTCCTTCACCATCCGCCTCCGCTATCCCGGCCTCACGGTCGTCGTCTCCGCGAACACCCTCTCCACCATCGAGCGTCCCCGCTACCATGTCCGCGGCACGCGAGGAAACTACGTCAAGACCGGCATCGACCCGCAGGAAGCCGCGCTCAGCAAAATCATCCGCATCCCCGATGGCCCATGGGGAACCGAGCCAGCCTCTGGCTGGGGAACTCTCCGCGTCGATGTCGATGGGTGCACGGTGACGCGTCCCATTGAATCCATTCCCGGCGACTACCGTCTTTACTACGCCGGCGTGCGTGATGCCATTCTCGGCAAAGGGCAGGCACCTGCGTCCGCGCTCGACGCATGGCGCGTTGCGCGATTGCTCGAATACGCAGCAGAGAGCTCAGAGAAGCGAAGCGAAATTGTCTGCGAATGGGCAAACGAACCAAAATAATCAGGCGAACCGAAATAATCTCACAATAGTCCGCGCACGGAAGGGAACTGCGGCTCAGCCCTTGCCTTCCGGCTCCTTGTCCACGAGTGGCACCCAGAAGCGGAAGCGCGCTCCGCCTTTTGCGCAATTCGTCGCTTCAATCCCGCCGCCATGCGTGGTCAGAATCGCGCGCGTAATCGCCAGCCCCATCCCGGAGCCTTTCGTGATGCTGATTCTGCGTTGCCCCCGGTAAAACTTTTCAAAGATCAGGGTCAGGTCGGCGGCGTCAATCCCCGGCCCGTCGTCTTCCACGGCGAACTCGAGTCTCGAGTCCGTGCGCCGGCTGCTCAGCTTCACGTGGCTTCCGGCGGGAGTGTACGCAGCCGCGTTTTCCAGCAGATGGCGCAGCACCCGGCCCAGCAGTTGCTTGTCGTACCAGACCGGATCCTCGCTCTCACCCGTGTTCTGCGCAATCGTCACGCGGTGTTTGGCCAGCGCCTTGCGCGACTCCTCCACGGCCTCGTCAAGCAGCGCGCGCGGATGGTGCGGACCTAGCCGCACCTTCACCACGTGTGCATCGATCTCCGCCATCTCCACCGCATCGCCCACCAGCGTATCGAGGCGCGTGGCCTCTTCATCGATAATCGCGGCCATATCCCGCCGCCCTTCCTCATCCATCTCCGCCGTCTCCAACAGAGTGGTCGCCGCAGCGCGGATTGAGGTCAGCGGCGTTCGCAGCTCATGTGTCAGCGAGTCAATCAGCGCCGTCCGCAACCGCTCGCCCTCCCGCGCCGCTTCAGAGCGCGCCGTGGCCTCCAGGGCCATCGAACGCGCGATCACAATCGACACCTGCGCGCACACGGCCGTTGAAACTTCAATCGAAAGTTCCGCCGGCCTCCATGCCAGCGCACCCACCGGCCGCATCCCGACCATCAGCGGCCTGGCCGTCAGGTCTCCCGGAATTGCGAGCGTCGGGTTGGGCCCCAGCGCCATCGATCGCAGGCTCGCTTCGATGCTGATCGGCAGCTCACTCGTCGATGAGTAAAACTGGTCCCGCTCGTACACGTACAAGACCACGCCCGCCAGCGAGAAGATCCTGTCGATCAGCCGGGGAAGGTCGCGGATCAAGCCGTCCGCGTCGTCATAGAGCATCAGCTCCTGGCTCAACTCGTAAAGCCGCTCCACGTCTTTGCGCCGCTGCTCGGCCTGCTCCGTTTGCTTGCGCGCTCGCTCCGCCACGCGGCTTACCACCAGGCAGCATGCCACAAACGTAAGCATCTCAACCCATTGATCGGCACTCGCCAGTCGGAACGTGTGGTACGGAGGGAGAAAATAAAAATCAAACCCCAGCGCGCAAAGCAAGGCAATATAGAGCGACAGGATGATCCCGGCCTGCGTTGCCGACCACACCACCAGCGCCAGGTACACCATGCCGGCCGTCGCTGAGTTGGCGCGCAGACCCGTCAACGCGAAGGTGGTTGCGCCCGCCAGTGCAGTTGCCACTGCCCAGTGAAGCGCTCCGCGCGAATTGGGCAGGCCTTCCATTAATCTGTTCGCAGGACTCATCAGGAAAATCATACGCCCCTTCCGGATGATGTAATCTTCCGTTGAGCAGGTCGAGAAAGAAGAATGCCATGCCCGGAAGAATCCTTGTCATCGACGACGAACCGAACATCACGCGGGTGCTGCGCGGTTCGCTCACTGCGCAGGGCTACGATGTGAGAACAGCGAACGATCCGGAGGAGGGTCTGCGCACTTTCAAGGACTGGACGCCCGATCTGGTGATCACCGACCTCATGATGCCCGGGATGAGCGGCGTCGAGGTCTGCCGCGCTATCCGCCTTCATTCCGCCATTCCCATTCTGGTGCTCTCAGTGCGCGAGCACGAGCGTTCCAAGGTTGAAGCGCTCGATGCCGGCGCCGACGACTACATCACAAAGCCCTTCGGCATTCAGGAACTGCTGGCGCGCGTGCGCGCTCATCTTCGCCGCGCTCCCGAGCGCGCGGCCACGGCCATCGAGGCCGGCGACTTCATCATCGACATTACCAACCACAGTGTCGCCGTGCTCGGCAAAGCAATCCATCTCACGCCCAAGGAATTCGATCTGCTTGCGCACCTGGCCCGCCATGCCGGCAAGGTGATCACCCACCGCGCCCTGCTCACCGCGGTGTGGGGCGCGCAATCGGCCCACCAGCCCGAATACCTCCGCGTCTTCGTAGGCCAGCTGCGCAAAAAGCTCGAGTCCGAATCCGGCAGGCAGTACATTCAAACCGAGCCGTGGGTTGGATACCGCTTCATCCCCGAGGGCTGGTCCGGAGTCTAAGAGTAGGCCGCGGCGCGCCAGTAAAATCCGCGCCAAACGACCCAGATCTCGCCGCTGCGATCGCCAAATCCGCGATCCCAACTTCTCTTTCTGCAATCCGATTCCATGTCACAATGTGGGCTTTCCCGCTCGATCTTTACGGTCCCTTTATAAAATCCTTTCCCCACTCAAATTCTGCTCACTCCACAATCAATCCTGTGCCGCGCTCCGAAAGCCGGCGGGAGTTCTGCGATGCAAGATGTAGCCATGTTGCTGTTCACCGTTGTCTTCTTCGCCATGGCGTTTCTCTACGTCGTGGCTTGCCAGAAGTTGAGGTAACCCATGCAAATCGACCTCGTCACCGGTATCGCCCTCGTCCTTTCCGTGCTTCTGCTCGGGTATCTCACCCTCACCCTGCTTTTCCCGGAGAAATTCTGACATGTCCGCCAATGGCTGGTTGCAGTTTGCTCTCTACTGCTCTGTCCTTCTCTTGACCGTTCGTCCGATGGGCATCTACCTCGCGCGCGTTCTTGAGGGCGAGCGCACCTGGCTCGATCCGGTCCTGCGTCCCTTCGAACGGCTCATCTACAAGCTCTGCGCCATTAACTCCGAACAAGAGATGAACTGGCGTCAATACGCCTTCGCCATGCTCGGCTTCACGGCCGCGGGCCTTGTCTTCACCTACGCTATTGAGCGGCTTCAGGCGGTTCTTCCTCTTAACCCGCAAGGGCTGGCCGGCGTAGGCCCCGACCTGGCCTGGAACACCGCCGCCAGTTTTGCCACCAACACCAATTGGCAGTTCTACACGCCTGAAAGCACCATGAGCTATCTGACTGAGATGCTCGGCCTGGCCACGCACAACTTCTGGTCGGCGGCTGCGGGCATCGTGGTTGCGGTCGCGCTCATTCGTGGCATCAAGCGCACCACGTCTTCGACGATTGGCAACTTCTGGGTCGATATGACCCGCACTACGCTCTACGTCCTCATCCCCGGCTCGTTCATTTACGCACTGTTGCTGGTCGCCCAGGGCGTTCCGCAGAACTTCAGCAAGTACACCGTCGCGCATCCGCTTGAGCAGCCGTCGCAGGTACAGACGATTGGCCAAGGCCCGGTCGCCTCACAGGAAGCCATCAAGATGCTCGGCACCAACGGCGGCGGATTCTTCAACGCCAACAGTTCTCATCCGTACGAGAATCCCACACCGTTCTCCAACTTTCTCCAGATCCTTTCCATCTTCATCATCCCCGCCGGACTCACCTACACACTTGGCCGCATGACCGGCTCGCCGGGTCACGGATGGGCCGTCTTCGCCGCTATGTTTGTCCTCTTCGCCGCCGGTTTCTCGACCGTCTACTGGGCCGAGTCGCAGCCTCACCCCCTCATCCACGGAGCCGCGCAAACCCGCACCATCGGACAGGCCGGCGGCAACATGGAAGGCAAGGAAGTCCGCAACGGCATCGCCGAGTCCGCGCTCTTCGCCACCATCACCACCGACGCCAGTTGCGGCGCCGTCAACGGCATGCACGACAGCTTCACGCCCCTGGGCGGCATGGTCGTGCTCTCCAACATCATGCTCGGCGAAGTTGTCTTCGGCGGCGTCGGCTCGGGTCTCTACGGCATCCTCATCTTCGTTGTCCTAGCCGTCTTCATCGCCGGACTTATGGTCGGCCGCACGCCGGAGTATCTCGGCAAGAAAATTGAATCGTACGACGTCAAGATGTCCATGCTCTACGCGCTCATCTTCCCGTTGATCATCCTCACCTTCGCCGCCATCTTCGTGCTGCTGCCCAATGTTGGCGTTGGGGCCACAGCCAACCCCGGTCCGCACGGATTCTCCGAGATCCTCTACGCCTTCACCTCCGGCGCAGGCAACAACGGCTCGGCGTTTGCTGGTCTCAGCTCCAACTGGTGGTACAACGTCTGCATGGGCTGGGACATGCTCATCGGCCGCCTGCTCATGATGATTCCCGTCCTTGCCCTGGCCGGCAATCTCGCGCAGAAGAAAAGCGTGCCTCCGTCACCCGGAACATTCCCGGTCAACAATTCGCTCTTCACCATGCTGCTCATCGGCGTAGTTCTGTTGCTCGGCGCGCTTACCTTTTTCCCGGCGCTCAGCCTCGGACCCATCCTTGAGCATTTGCAGATGCACGCAGGCAAACTTTTTTAGAGTGAGGTTGGATGCCCGTCCAGGCCGCGTGCTACCGCCCAGCGGGCTGGTCAACCGCGTCGTCATTGCCATTCAGAACCCCGGCGTACTGTCCAAAGGCGCGCTTCAGATTGTCGACGCCTATTACGACGAGCGCAGCGGTTACAACGGTACGCCCGGCTCATTTTCCATCGCTGGATACGGCGGTTCGCTGCCCATCACCATCCAGAACATGCCTGAAGAGCAGTTCGGCGCGGTGTACGGCGCCGGCGATGGAAGTCTTACTCTCGCCGGTTACGCTGGCGAAAAGACCGTGGGTAACGTGAGCGGCCTCGCGGGCCTTTCTTCCAGCATCTTTATCACACGAAACGAGGCGTTCGTTTTTGCGACCAGCCCTTCCGTCGCATCAGTTCGCCATCGTAAATCAATCCCAGGGCAGTTCCATCGGTCTGGCGCTTTCCAACGTTTATCGCGTAAGCGTCAATCCCGGCGGATCGGTCGCGCTGGCCTTTGTGCAGAACTCCCCTTACGTCTACTACCCGCGCGAACTCACCGCCGCGGGTAGTGAGCGTAAGGGGAGTTCTGCACAAAGGCCACGATCACAGATAACACTACGCGATAAACATTCGAACACGGCAGCCGATGGACTTGCCCTGGGATTGGTTCGCGATGGTGAACTGATGCGACGAAGGGCTGGTCGCAAAAACAAACGCCTCGTCTCGTGTGATAAAGATGCTGGAAGAAAGGCCCGCGAGGCCGCTCACGTTAGCCACGCTCTTTTCGCCAGCGTAACCGGCGAGAGTAAGACTTCCATCGCCGGCGCAGTGCACCGCACCGAACTGCTCTTCAGGCATGTTCTGTAGTGGTGATGGGCAGCGAACCGCCGTATCCAGCGATGGAAAATGAGCCGGGGCGTACCGTTGTAACCGCTGCGCTCGTCGTAATAAGCGGTACCGACGATCTGAAGCGCGCCTTTAACAGTGCGCCGGGGTTCTGAATGGCAATGACGACGCGGTTGACCACCCGCTGGGCGGTGGCGCGCGGCCTGGACGGGCATCCAACCTCACTCTAAAAAAGTTTGCCTGCGTGCATCTGCAGATGCTCAAGGATGGGCCCGAGGCTGAGCGCCGGGAAAAAAGTAAGCGCGCCGAGCAACAGGACAACGCCAATGAGCAGCATGGTGAAGAGCGAGTTGTTGAGGGGAATGTGCCGGGTGACGGCGGTACGCTTTTCTTCTGCGCGAGATTGCCGGCCAGGGCAAGGACGGGAATCATCATCAGCAGGCGGCCGATGAGCATGTCCCAGCCCATGCAGACGTTGTACCACCAGTTGGAGCTGAGGCCCGCAAAGCCGAGCCGTTGTTGCCTGCGCCGGAGGTGAAGGCGTAGAGGATCTCAGTGAATCCGTGCGGGCCGGGGTTGGCTGTGGCGCCAAGCCGACATTGGGCAGCAGCACGAAGATGGCGGCGAAGGTGAGGATGATCAACGGGAAGATGAGCGCGTAGAGCATGGACATCTTGACGTCGTAGGATTCGATTTTTTTGCCGAGGTACTCGGGCGTGCGGCCGACCATAAGTCCGGCGATGAAGACGGCGAGGACGACGAAGATGAGGATGCCGTAGAGACCGGAGCCGACGCCGCCGAAGACGACTTCGCCGAGCATGATGTTGGAGAGCACGACCAGGCCGCCGAGGGGCGTAAAGCTGTCGTGCATGCCGTTGACGGCGCCGCAACTGGCGTCGGTGGTGATGGTGGCGAAGAGCGCGGATTCGGCGATGCCGTTGCGGACTTCCTTGCCTTCCATGTTGCCGCCGGCGCTGTCCGTGGTGCGGGTTTGCGCGGCTCCGTGGATCAGGGGGTGAGGCTGCGACTCGGCCCAGTAGACGGTGTGAATCCTGCGGCGAAGAGGACAAACATGGCGGCGAAGACGGCCCATCCGTGGCCGGGGAGCCGGTCATGCGGCCGAGCGTGTAGGTGAGTCCGGCGGGAATGATGAAGATGGAAAGGATCTGGAGGAAGTTGGAGAACGGCGTGGGGTTCTCGTAGGGATGAGCGCTGTTGGCGTTGAAGAATCCGCCGCCGTTGGTGCCGAGCATCTTGATGGCTTCCTGTGAGGCGACCGGGCCTTGGCCGATCGTTTGCGCCTGCGACGGGTTGCTCGAGCGGATGCGCGACGGTGTACTTGCTGAAGTTTTGCGGCACGCCCTGGGCGACGAGCAACAGCGCGTAAATGAACGAGCCGGGGATGAGGACATAGAGCGTGGTGCGGGTCATATCGACCCAGAAGTTGCCGATGGTGCGAGACGTGGTGCGCTTGATGCCGCGAATGAGCGCGACCGCAACCACGATGCCCGCCGCCGCCGACGAGAAGTTATGCGTGGCTAGGCCGAGCATCTGAGTGAGATAGCTCATGGTGCTTTCCGGCGTGTAGAACTGCCAGTGGTGTTGGTGGCAAAACTGGCGGCGGTGTTCATGCGAGATCGGCGCCGACGCCGGCCAGCCCTTGCGGGTTGAGAGGCAGAGGGCCTGCAGCCGCTCGATGGCGTAGGTGAAGACGAGGCCGGCGGCCGTGAAGCCGAGCATGGCGAAGGCGTAATTGACGCCAGTTCATCTCTTGTTCGGATTAATGCCGCAGAGCCTGTAAATCAGGCGTTCGAAGGGACGCAGGACCGGATCGAGCCAGGTGCGCTCGCCCTCAAGAACGCGCGCGAGGTAGATGCCCATCGGACGAACGGTCAAGAGAAGGACAGAGCAGTAGAGAGCAAACTGCAACCAGCCATTGGCGGACATGTCAGAATTTCTCCGGGAAAAGCAGGGTGAGGGTGAGATACCCGAGCAGAAGCACGGAAAGGACGAGGGCGATACCGGTGACGAGGTCGATTTGCATGGGTTACCTCAACTTCTGGCAAGCCACGACGTAGAGAAACGCCATGGCGAAGAAGACAACGGTGAACAGCAACATGGCTACATCTTGCATCGCAGAACTCCCGCCTGCTTTTCGGAGCGCGGCACAGGATTGATTGTGGAGTGAGCAGAATTTGAGTGGGGAAAGGATTTTATAAAGGGACCGTAAAGATCGAGCAGGAAAGCCCACATTGCGACATGGAATCGGATTGCAGAAAGAGAAGTTGGGATCGCGGATTTGGCGATCGCAGCGGCGAGATCTGGGTCGTTTGGCGCGGACTTTACTGGCGCGCCGCGGCCTACTCTTCGACTCCGGACCAGCCTTCGGGGATGAAGCGGTAGCCAACCCACGGCTCGGTTTGAATGTACTGCCTGCCGGATTCGGACTCGAGCTTTTTGCGGAGCTGGCCTACGAAGACGCGGAGGTATTCGGGCTGGTGGGCCGATTGCGCGCCCCACACCGCGGTGAGCAGGGCGCGGTGGGTGATCACCTTGCCGGCATGGCGGGCCAGGTGCGCAAGCAGATCAAATTCCTTGGGCGTGAGGTGGATTGCTTTGCCGAGCACGGCGACACTGTGGTTGGTAATGTCGATGATGAAGTCGCCGGCCTCGATGGCCGTGGCCGCGCGCTCGGGAGCACGCCGCAGATGAGCGCGCACGCGCGCCAGCAGTTCCTGAATGCCGAAGGGCTTTGTGATGTAGTCGTCAGCGCCGGCATCGAGCGCTTCAACCTTGGAACGCTCGTGCTCGCGCACTGAGAGCACCAGAATGGGAATGCCGGAATGAAGGCGGATTGCGCGGCAGACCTCGACGCCGCTCATCCCGGGCATCATCAGGTCGGTGATCACCAGATCGGGCGTCCAGTCCTTGAAGGTGCGCAAGCCCTCCTCCGGATCGTTCGCTGTTCTCACATCGTAGCCCTGCGCAGTCAGCGAACCGCGCAGCACCCGCGTGATGTTCGGTTCGTCGTCGATGACAAGGATTCTTCCGGGCATGGCATTCTTCTTTCTCGACCTGCTCAACGGAAGATTACATCATCCGGAAGGGGCGTATGATTTTCGTGATGAGTCCTGCGAACAGATTAATGGAAGGCCTGCCCAATTCGCGGGGAGCGCTTCACTGGGCCGTAGCGACGGTGCTGGCGGGCGCGACTACCTTTGCGCTGACGAGTCTGCGCGCCAACTCAGCGACGGCCGGCATGGTGTACCTGGCGCTGGTGGTGTGGTCTGCAACGCAGGCCGGAATTATTCTGTCGCTCTATATTGCCTTGCTTTGCGCGCTGGGGTTTGATTTTTATTTTCTCCCTCCGTACCACACGTTCCGACTGGCGAGTGCCGATCAATGGGTTGAGATGCTTACGTTTGTGGCATGCTGCCTGGTGGTAAGCCGCGTGGCGGAGCGAGCGCGCAAGCAAACGGAGCAGGCCGAGCAGCGGCGCAAAGACGTGGAGCGGCTTTACGAGTTGAGCCAGGAGCTGATGCTCTATGACGACGCGGACGGCTTGATCCGCGACCTTCCCCGGCTGATCGACAGGATCTTCTCGCTGGCGGGCGTGGTCTTGTACGTGTACGAGCGGGACCAGTTTTACTCATCGACGAGTGAGCTGCCAATCAGCATCGAAGCGAGCCTGCGATCGATGGCGCTGGGGCGAACCCGACGCTCGCAATTCCGGGAGACCTGACGGCCAGGCCGCTGATGGTCGGGATGCGGCCGGTGGGTGCGCTGGCATAAAGGCCGGCGGAACTTTCGATTGAAGTTTCAACGGCCGTGTGAGCGCTTGTGTCGATTGTGATCGCGCGTTCGATGGCCCTGGAGGCCACGGCGCGCTCTGAAGCGGCGCGGGAGGGC
>CAVXVM010000042.1:0-12058 GCA_963765025.1 uncultured Acidobacteriaceae bacterium
GAGCTCGACGGGCTGCCGGCCGACTACATTGCACTGCACAAGCCGGACGCCAACGGCACCTATACCTTGACTACAAATGAGCCAGACATGCGGCCGGTGATGAGCTTCGCCAAGTCTGCCGACTTGCGCCGCAGAATGTTTCTTGCGTACTACCAGCGCGCCTATCCACAAAATGTTCAGGTGCTCAAAGACCTGCTGGCAGCGCGGCAGGATCTGGCGACTGCGCTGGGCTATGCAAACTATGCCGACCTGGCGACCGCCGATCAAATGATGGGTACATCGCGACCTGTGGAGGCATTGCTCAATCAGCTGGATGATGCATCCAAGTCGATTGCCAAACGCGAGTACGGCCAGCTACTGGCCTTCGCGCAGCAGCAACAGCCTGGATTGACGAGCATCTCTGAATCCGATGCAGGCTATTGGGGAGAGCAGTATCGGCGTCAGAAATATGACTTCGATGCGCAGAGCGTGCGGCCTTATTTCCCCTACAACGAAGTGCAGGCTGGAATCCTGAAGACGGCTTCGCGTCTGTTCCATGTGACGTTCAAGCCGGTGAAGGATGCCGTGGTTTGGAATCCCGCGGTTGACACCTTCGATGTGATTGATGCGGCGCAGGGCAACGAAGGCAAACTGCTGGGGCGCATCTATCTCGATATGCATCCGCGGGAGGGCAAGGATAAGTGGTTCTCCAGCGGGCCCATCGTGCCCGGCATTCGCGGCAGACAAATTCCCGAAGGCATGCTGGTTTGCAACTTCTCCGGTGGCAAGGCCGGCGATCCCGGCCTGATGCTGCACAGCGAAGTGGTCACCTTCTTCCATGAGTTTGGCCACCTGATGCACCACATCCTCGGCAGCCAGGGCCAGTGGTCCGGTGAAGGCGGGTTCAATGTCGAGGGCGACTTTGTCGAGTCGCCGTCACAGATGCTGGAAGAGATGTTCCATGACACCGCGATCCTGCAGTCGTTCGGCAAGCACTACCAGACGGGTGAGCCGATCCCCGCAAGCCTGGTTGCCAAAATGAATGCCGCGGGCGCATATGGCCGCGGCGGCTGGCTCCAGGGGCAGTTGGAATTTGCAGCCTTGATGGTCCAAATCCATAATCGGCCGCCGGCCGAAGTCGATCTCGATGCGCTTTTCAAGCAGGATCGAGAGCGCTTTTCACCCTACACGATTGTCGATGGCGATCGCTACTACGCCTCCTTCACCTGGGTCACCGGCTATGCCTCAAACCTGTATACCTATGTGCTCGACAAGGAAATTGCGCTGGACTTTTTTGCCCAGTTTGACAAGCGCAACCTGCTGGATGGGCCTGCTGCCATGCGCTATCGGCGCGCCGTGCTCGAGCCCGGCGCCAGCAAGCCCGCTGCCGAACTAGTGAAGGATTTCCTCGGCCGGCCCCAGAACATGGACGCCCTGAAGACCTGGATGAATGTGGAGTTCAGCTACTGAGCATGGGTCAGTTGGCCGACGGCCAAAGACGCCAGGCGGTCGGCGATGCGCTCGGCAGCACCGGGATGGGCCTGCGTGCGGGCTGCGGTGGACATGGCGTCGAGACGAGCGGAATCGTTGAGAAGGCTTATGAGCGTGGCGAGCAGTTTGCCGGGCTGGCCTGGTGTGCGGTCGTCGAGTTCGCGTTCGTCGAGCAGGACGGCGGCGCCGGCGTCGACCATGGCTTCAGCATTGCGGCGCTGGTGCTGATCGGCTGCCGCGGCAAACGGGACCAGCAGCGCAGGCTTTCCGGCGGCGGCTAGCTCGGCGACGGTGGAGGCTCCGCTGCGCGCAAGGACCAGGCGGGCGGCGGCAAAGCGCGAGGGCATGTCGTCAAAGAAGGGGCAGACTTCCCAGCGCGCCGGGTCGGCGCCGCTGGCGGTATAGGCAGCCACAGTCGCTTCAACATTGCGCGCGCCGCACTGGTGGAGAATGGTGAGCTCGGGGACAGCCTCTAGCAGGGCTGGAACGATGGACGGCACCTTGAGGTTGAGGATGCGGGCTCCCTGGGAGCCTCCAAAGACAAGCAGGTTGGGCGCAGCGTCTGCCGGGGGCTTGATCGAGAAGAAGCGGGGGCGGACCGGGATGCCGGTGACCTCGCAATTGTTGAACCAGGTGCAGGCGGTGGGAAAGTTGACGGCGGCAGCCTGCACGCGTTTGCCGACCAGTCGATTGGCAAGGCCGGGCATGGCATTGGGCTCGAAGGCCATGGTGGGAATCCTGAGCCAGAGAGCGGCTGCCATGGCGGGACCTGAGGCGTATCCACCAACGCCGAGAACGGCGGAAGGCTGAAACTCGCGGATGATGCGCCTGCACTCGAGAATGCTCAAGGGCAACTGCAACACGGTGCGTAGTCGGGTGACGAGTGAGACGTTTTTGAGCGGACCCACGTTGATGAGGCGGAGCCGAAATCCTGCTTCTGGGACGAGGCGAATCTCAAGGCCGCGAGCCGTGCCCACAAAGAGAACTTCAGCGCCGTGACGGAGGACCAGCTCGTGGGCGACAGCGAGAGCTGGAATGATGTGTCCGCCGGTACCGCCTCCAGCAACGAGAATCCTCAAATCCGACAATCTAGAGCCTTCCCTTTAAGTTAAAGAAGATTGAGGAGGGGATCCAGCTCCAGTCCGGCCTCATTCTATGGAAGAACAGGAGCAGATTACCACAGTTTCTCCGCAGGCTTCCTCTGTTCAAAAGGGATGCGGATTTGGGAGGAAATGCCGCCTCGGCCGGCGACTTTTCAGTCAACCTTGCGGGAGATATTGAGCAAAATTCCAATGCTGGCGAGGGTAAAGAAGATGGATGTTCCGCCGGAGGAGATGAGGGGAAGCGGAATGCCCTTGGTGGGGACGAGCGAAAGCACAACGCTGATGTTGAAGAAGGCCTGAAGCAGAATGCTTGTGGTGATGCCGAAGGCGACGAGGCGGGCAAAGGGGTCCTGCGATCGAAAGGCGGTGCGCAGCCCACGCACACCGAAAAAGGCAAAGAGGAGCAGGATGAAGATGGCTCCGAGAAAGCCGAGCTCCTCTGCAATGTTGGCGAAAATAAAGTCAGTGGCGGCTTCAGGCAGATAGAAGAGCTTTTGCATTCCCTCCATGTAGCCGCGGCCGGAGAAGCCGCCAGCACCAACGGCGATGAGGGATTGGTTGATGTGGAAGCCGGCGCCCATGGGATCCCAGTCTGGGTGAAGGAAAATGAGAACGCGCTGACGGCGCCACGGAACCATGAGGAGCAGCCAGGCGAGCCCGGGCAGAGCGGCGACGACGCCGAGGAGGAGATACTTCCACTCCATGCCGGCGAGGATGAGCATCATGGCGGTGACGCCGGCCAGCACCATGGCGGTGCCGAGATCGGGCTGCCGGACAATGAGCAGAATGAGAACCACCGGCATAACGACGGCGCGCAGCAGAGTGTGCTTCCAATCGCGCATGGCGTCAAGGCGAGTGGAGAGAAACCATGCAAGAAAAAGCACGAGGGCCAGCTTGGCGATTTCAGATGGCTGAAAGGTGAAGTGGCCGCCGAAACGGACCCAGCGATGCGTGTTGTGAGAGCCAGGGATGAAGAAGACGAGCACAAGCAGGAGAGTGGTGATGCTTAGCGCGGGATAGATGAAGCGCGGGGAGTTGTACACCTCGTAGGGAATGCGCATGAGGACGAGCATGCAGGCAACGCCGGCGAGCGCCCACAAGGCCTGACGGCCGAGATCAGTGAATTCGGAGTGATATTTTGCTTCGGCGACCACGGCGGAAGCGGAGAAGACCATGGCGAGGCCGACCACCACGAGCAACAGCGTAGTGCAGAACATCCACTTGTCGAATCCTACTCTGGCTGCCATGTCTTGAAACCTCTGAGGTCGTTGACGAGTTGCTTGAAGACGGTACCGCGCTGCTCGTAGTTGTCAAACTGATCGAAGCTGGAACAGGCGGGCGCGAGAAGGACGACGTCTCCGGGACGGGCTGCGGCGGTGGCCTCGCTGACTGCCTTCTCGAGTGCCTGGCAGGAGCGGATGGGGACGATGCCGGCCAACTGGGCCTCAATTTTGACGGCGGCAGAACCAATGGTGTATACGGCGCGGACGCGCTCCTTGAGCAACTGGTTGAGAACAGTGTAGGGCGAGCCCTTGTCTTTGCCGCCGAGGATGAGATGAACGCCCGAAGGAAAGGCGGCGATGGCCTTGGCGGTAGCGTCGACGTTGGTGGCCTTGGAGTCGTTATAGAACTCGACGTCGTTGACGGTGGCCACGTACTCAAGGCGATGCTCGACAGCGCGGAAGCCCTGAATTGCAGTGCGGATTGCAGGAGCCGGGACGCCGGCCAAACGCGCGGCGACCACAGCGGCAAGCACGTTCTCAACATTGTGCGCGCCCTTGAGGGAAATTGCGGCGAGCGGCATGACGGTTTCAGGAGGCGCATCCTTGGATGCGCGGTAGACAACATTTCCGGCCTCGACCCACGCTCCCTGGGCTACAGGGTGGGCGTTTGAGAAAAAGAAAGTCTGCGCAATGGTGCGCGTCGCGGCATCGGCGGCGGGGAGATTGTCGGCGTTGACGATGGCGAAGTCGTCTGCGGTTTGCGCGAGGAAGATGCGTTCCTTGGCGCGCACATAGTTTTGAAACGTTCCGTGACGGTCGAGATGGTCAGGGGTGATGTTGAGGATCACGGCGATGCGGGGATGGAACTCGACGGTGCTCTCAAGCTGGAAGCTGGAAACTTCAAGGACGGACCAGGAGTCAGCAGTGCTTTTTTCGATGAGCTCGACGACGGGCACGCCAATGTTGCCGCCGACAAGCGTGGGGATTCCGGCGGAGGCGAGAATTTCGCCGAGCAGGGCGGTGGTGGTGGTTTTTCCGTTGGAGCCGGTCACGGCCAGCATGCTGCCCTGAAGGAAGCGGGCGGCGAGTTCGAGCTCGCCGATGACGGGGAGGCCGAAGCTCCGGACCTGGGCGAGTTCGGGAGTGTCGAGGGGGACGCCGGGGCTGACGACGATCAGGTCCTGACGGCGGAAGGTGAGCAGGCCGTGACCACCAGCTTCGACCATGATTCCCTCGGCAAGCAAGGCGGGAATGTCCTTGGCGAGAGCTTCGGCACTGCGGAGGTCGGACACGGTGACTTGGGCGCCCTTGCGGCGGAGAAAGAGGGCGGCAGCCAGGCCGGATTTGCCGAGGCCTACAACCAGAACTTTTTTCCCTTTGAGATCCATCATGCGAACCCGTCCAGAGGTATTCAAGAAAGCTGTTTAAGGTTTGTGACCCATCTTTATTGTGCACCGCTTGCGGGACGGCGCGGGGCCGGCTAGCGGAGTTTGAGTGTGGTGAGTGCAAACAGTGCAAACACCAGGGCGCTGATCCAGAAGCGGACGATGATTTTGGACTCGCTCCAGCCGAGCTGCTCAAAGTGGTGGTGGATGGGCGCCATTTTGAAGATCCGCTTGCCTTTACGGAGCTTGTAGCTCCCTACCTGGAGCATGACGGAGAGCGCCTCAATGATGAACACGCCGCCGATGAAAGGCAGCAGGAGTTCCTGGCGGATGATGATGGCGACGGTGCCGATGGCGCCGCCGAGAGCGAGCGAGCCAACGTCGCCCATGAAGATTTCAGCCGGGTGGGCGTTGTACCAGAGAAAGCCGATGGAGGCGCCGACCATGGAGCCGCCGAAGATGGTGAGCTCGGCGACCTTGGGCATGTGCTGTAGTTCGAGGTAGTCGGAAAAGACGACGTTGCCGCTGACGTATGTGAGGACGGTGAGGGCGCCGGCAGCGATGATGGTGCAGCCGATGGCGAGGCCGTCAAGACCGTCCGTCAGGTTGACGGCGTTGGTTGAGCCGACAAGGACAAACGCCACGAATGCGACAAAGGGCAAAAAGGCAAGGAAGCCCAGGTGGGGAACGGTGGTGGGCCAATGCCAGAGCAGATCGGGACGCCAGCTCTTGATAAAGGGGACGGTGAGTTGCGTGGCGAAGAGCCGGAACTGCGACAGGATGGCAAGCGCGGCGGCCACTCCGACGGAGGCAATGATCTGCCAGAGAATCTTGGCGCGGGCGGTCAGGCCGAGGCTGCGGCGTTGGACGACCTTGATGTAGTCGTCGGCAAAGCCGATGGCGCCAAAGGCGAGTGTGGAGCCGACAGCGACCCAGACAAAGGGGTTGGCGGGATCGGACCAGAGCACGGTGGGCAACAGGATGGCGATGCAGATGAGAACGCCGCCCATGGTGGGCGTGCCCTTTTTCTTGAGGTGCGACTGGGGGCCGTCTTCGCGGATGAACTGGCCGATCTGGAACTCGTGGAGCTTTTGAATGACCCATGGGCCGATGAAGAGCGCAATCATGAGCGCTGTGAGCGAGGCGAAGGCAGTGCGAAAAGTGAGGTAGCGGAAGATCCGGAAGGGATGAAAAAACGGAAACAGCTTTTCGTAGAGCAGCCAGTAAAGCAAGGGGCCTCCGATGCCGGATTGAGGCGGGTTTCAGGTTGATTTTACAGGGATGGGAGATGGCGGGCTGTGGAAGGGTGCCGCGGCGATGCGGGAATGGATAACGAGTTTGGTACGTGAGTAGCGCGAAGGTGGGGACTGTGCCTTGGCGGTTTGCCGCTGGGCATCAACCGAGTCCCAGAAAAACAGCGAGGGCGCGATCCACATCCGTCATTGTGCGGGATTCGAGTTCGCCGAAGGGATTGCCGGCGTTGTCGCGCGGAATGGTGTGCGCCTTGTCGACCATGATTTGTGATGGCGCACGCAGGCCGTTTTTCTTGGTCGGCGCGGCGGCGATGCGAAAGGTTTCGATTGGGCGGAGTTCACTGGTGATGGGAAGAATTGTGATGGAAGGGAGTTTCTGAAAGAGATCGGATTGAATCACGAGAGCTGGCCGCGGTTTGCCATACGCCCCGGAGAGAACTACAGGGACCAGATCGCCGCGTTTCATACCCATCCGTCCGTGTCGGAAACCTCGGCGATCCAGGCAAGCGTGTCAGCTTCGAGCGGATCGGCGGCGAGCAAAAGCGACTCCCGTTCGCACTTGCGGCGGAAGCTTTCGGAGCGGGTATCGGGGATCCAGATTTGGACAGGCTTGAGGCCCTCCGCGCGGAGTTGCTCGCGGTGCTTGCGGACGCGGACTGTGACGGCGGAGGGCATGGGTGAATTCGTGTTACATGAAACATCATATCACATCTCAACGTTTCATGAAACATCTTATATTGCGCTAATTTATGAGCTCATTAGGGGTATTCTGAGAGCGTGAAAAAAGCGATTCCTGAGTTCAAGATCGAAGCCGAGGCGTTCGAGTTCTGGTCGTCGCATGGCGAGGGTGCAGACTCGACCAAATTTCTGGATTGGTCGCAGGCGAAGCGCACGAAGTTCCCCAACCTCAAACCCACGCTCAGGACAATCTCCGTGCGTTTGCCGGTAGCGATGATCGAAGACTTGAAGATTCTCGCCAACAAGCGCGATGTGCCTTACCAATCGCTGCTGAAGATGTTTCTTGCGGAGCGGCTCGAGGCTGAACGAAGACAAAAGAAGGCAAGCTAAGCAGGAAAGTTCGGCAACTACCAGGTTTCGAGTTGAATTTTGGCTCAATAAGGACGGCCTCCAGCCACGATATTCCGACTGGAGGCCGTTTTAGTTGAACGCTGTTTGTCTACCGCGTCTTGGAGACTTCTTCGACGGTGACGGGATCGAGGAACGGCATCGATGCGCGCAGCGTCTTTCCGATGATCTCGATGGGGTGCTTGGCTTCGGCTTCGCGGAAGGCCATGAACTCCTTGCGGCCACCATTCTGGTCGGCGAGGAAACGCTTGGCAAAGGTGCCGTCCTGGATCTCGGTCAAGATCTGTTTCATCGCCTTCTTGCTTTCGGCGTTGATGACACGCGGGCCGCTGACGTAGTCGCCCCACTCGGCGGTGTCGGAGATGGAGTAGCGCATGTACGCGAGGCCGCCGCGATAGATGAGGTCGACGATGAGCTTGAGCTCGTGGAGCACTTCGAAGTAGGCGCTCTCAGGCTGATAACCCGCATCAGTGAGCGTTTCGTAGCCAGCCTTGATTAGGGCGCTGACGCCGCCGCAGAGCACGGCCTGCTCGCCAAAGAGATCGGTCTCGGTTTCCTCTTTGAAAGTCGTCTCGAGCACTCCGGCCCTGGTGCAGCCGATGCCCTTGAGGTAGCTGAGGCAGAGTGCGTGCGCGTTGCCGGTTGCGTCCTGGTGAACGGCGATGAGTCCGGGGACGCCGCCGCCTTCAGTAAAGACTTCGCGGACGCGATGGCCGGGAGCCTTGGGCGCAGCCATGCCGACGTCAATGCCCTTGGCGGGAACGATGGTTTTGAAGTGGATGTTGAAGCCGTGCGCGAACATGACGAGCTTGCCGTCGGCGAGATTGGGTCCGATTTCTTCGGCGTACAGCTTCGCCTGCGTCTGATCGGGGACGAGGATCATGACGACGTCAGCCCACTTCGTTGCCTCGGCAACGGTGAGCACTTCAAGGCCGGCCTTCTGCGCCTTGGCGATGGACTTTGAATTAGCGGCGAGGCCGACTTTGACCTGAACGCCGGAGTCCTTGAGGTTGAGAGCATGGGCATGCCCCTGGGAGCCGTAGCCGATGATGGCTACTTTCTTCGCCTGGATGAGGGAGAGGTCGGCAGCGTGATCGTAGTAAGTCTTGGCCATGATTTTCTCTTGTTTTCCTTTTTTTGCTAGCGGTTGGGGTTGAGTCAAGAAGATTGGCCGCGCGCGGAACTATTCCGGCGCGATGGCGGTTGTGTCTTCCGCGGCATCGAGCGAGGTCACAGCGGGATCGTCGTCGCCGGTACCCATGGCGCGCAGGACGCCGCTGGTGTGATGGCCGCGGCGCATGGTCATTTTGCCGCTGCGGCAGATTTCGAGGATGCGGCCTTCGTCTTCGCGGAGCACTTCAATGAGGCCTTCGATTTTGCTTTCGACGCCGGTCATCTCGATCATGAGCGACTCGGAGGTGAGGTCGACGATGCGGGCGCGGAAGACTTCGACGAGATCGAAGATCTGCGAGCGATTGCGGGGCGAGGCGGCCACCTTGATGAGCGCGAGCTCGCGAGTGACGGCGGGGGCCTGGGCGATGTCGTCGACGTCGACGACGTTTTCAAGCTTGAAGAGGCTGGCGCGGATGCGATGACCGGCTTCGGATGAAGCTTCGCAGACCAGCGTGAGCCGCGAAAGGCCGGCGCGCTCGCTGCGGCCGACGGTGAGCGAGTTGATATTGATGTTGAGGCGGCGGAACAGCGAGGCCACGCGGGTGAGCACGCCGGGAAGATCTTCAACGTATGCGACGAATGTGTGCAGCATAAAAACTAGCTCCTAGCTTCTAGCTCCTAGCTTCTAGCTCGCTGCTCCCGCCTCAACGATGCCCGCAACAGATATGCTGCCTGCGTTGAAAAGCTAAGAGCTAGTAGCTAGAAGCTAGCAGCTGTCGTTCTTACTTTTCGTCAGCAGACTCTTCGAGGGGATCGCTGCCGGGGCGGCGAATCATCTCGTGGAGCGAACTGCCGGCGGGAATCATGGGATAAACCGAGTCCTCTTTTTCGACGAAGAAATTGAGCAGGTATGCGCCCTTGGCGTTGCGCGCTTCTGCAACAGCGGAGTCCACTTCAGCACGGGTGCGAACGGCTCGGCCGGGAATGCCGTGAGCATCCGCTAGTTTGACGAAGTCGGGGCTCACGAGCGGCGTGGACTCGTAGTTGCTTTCGTAAAAGAATTCCTGCCACTGGCGCACCATGCCTAGGAAGCCGTTGTTGATGATGGCGATGTTGATCTTGATTTTTTCCTGGACGATGGTTGCCAGCTCGGCCGCGGTCATCTGGAATCCGCCGTCGCCGGCGATGACCCAGACTTCCTTATCCGGGCAAGCGAATTTCGCTCCGATGGCAGCGGGCAATGCAAAGCCCATGGTGCCGAGACCGCCAGAGGTGACCAGGGTGCGCGCATGTTCGTGGTGGAAGTACTGCGCCTCCCACATCTGGTGCTGGCCCACGTCGGTGGCGACGATGGCGTTGCCGCCGGTGATGCGCCACAGGTCGTGCATGACGTGAGCAGCGTAGAGATGGCCGGAGTCAGGAAGATTCTTGATGTCGCGAACGGCGGCTTCGCCCTTGCTTGCGTCGATGGCCTTGAGCCATGCGGAGCCATCGCGGCCGGAGATGCGGGGCAGCAACTGCTCAAGCACTTCAGCAAGATCGCCGATGAGAGCTACATCGACCTTGACGTTTTTGTTGATCTCGGCGGGATCGATCTCGATGTGAATCTTTTTGGCCTTGAGGGCGTAGGTGGCGAGCTTGCCGGTGACGCGATCGTCGAAGCGCATGCCGCAGGCAATAATCAGATCGGCATCCTGAATGGCATCGTTGACCCACGACTCGCCGTGCATGCCCATCATGCCCATGTTGAGCGGATGAGATGCGGGAAAAGCGCCCAGGCCGAGGAGGGTGAGGGCGACAGGAATTTGTGCGCGCTCGGCAAGGGTGCGGACCTGCTCCATGGCCTTCGATTCAAGCACGCCGTGTCCGGCGAAAATAATGGGACGCTTGGCGCTGCGGATGAGTTCGGCTGCCTGCGCGAGGCCCGAGTCTTCCACCGAGAGCATTGGGTGGGGGCGATACGGCTTCGGCTTGGCGGCGTCGAAATCGAAGATGGCAGTTCCCTGCTGCGCGTCCTTGGTGATGTCGACGAGAACTGGGCCGGGGCGGCCGGACTTGGCGATCTGGAAAGCATGACGCAGAGCGCCGGCCAGATCCTCGGTCCTGCTGACGAGGAAGTTGTGCTTGGTGATGGGCAGCGTGATGCCGGTAATGTCGACTTCCTGAAACGCGTCAGTGCCGAGTACCTTGCTGGAGACGTTGCCGGTGACGCAGACGATGGGAATCGAGTCCAGCATGGCGGTGGCGATGCCCGTGACCAGGTTGGTAGCGCCGGGGCCGCTGGTGGCGATGCAGACACCGACCTTGCCGGAGGCGCGCGCGTAGCCATCGGCCATGTGGGCCGCGCCCTGCTCGTGACGCACCAGGATGTGATGGATGGGAAACTTGCGCAACGCGTCGTAGGCGGGCAGGATGGCGCCGCCCGGATAGCCGAAGACGTCAGTCACGCCCTCGCCGACCAGCGTGGCCCAAAGGATTTCAGCACCGGTGAGGCGCGTGGGCGTGGTCAGGTGAGCGTTCGAGTCCGGTGTCTTGGTTGCACTCGCGTGTGTTTTGGTCCCCATTGATTCAACTCCTTGAAAACTGATTGCTGTGTCGGTCCTGTTCCCTAATCCCTATTCCCTGCTCTTACGTCGTTGCTCCCTCAGATGCGGAGGTGACGCGGTCAACATATTTGCGGAAGACGCCTTTGGGCCAGCGCAGGGCCGGTGCTTTGAAATTCTTGAGGCGCGAAGCCATTTCTTCAGCGCTGATTTCTACATCGAGCTTGCGGTTGGGAATGTCGAAGTGAATGATGTCGCCCTCGCGAACGGCAGCGATGGGCCCGCCGACAAAAGCTTCAGGAGCAACGTGCCCTGCAGTGAAGCCGCGGGTTGCGCCGGAGAAGCGGCCGTCCGTAAGCAGCGCGACGGTGGGGCTGAGGGCGGGATTGCCACTGACAGCGGCGGTGACTTGCAGCATCTCGCGCATGCCGGGGCCGCCCTTTGGGCCTTCATAGCGAATGACGAGAACGTCGTTGGGCTTGATCTTTCCGGTCTGCACGGCTTCAAAGCAGGCCTCTTCCGTATCGAAGACGCGAGCCGGGCCGCGATGGTCGAGACGATTGGCGGCGGCAACTTTCATCACACAGCCTTCGGGGGCAAGATTGCCTTTGAGAATCACCAGGCCGCCCGTGGGCTTGATGGGCTTCTCAAATGAGTGGATGACGACCTGACCGGGCGTCTCTTTTGCGGATGCGGCTTCTTCAGCGAGCGTCTTGCCGCTGATGGTGATCGTCGAACCGTCCGCGTGACCGGCGTTGATGAGGCGCTGGGCGAGGAGACGCGAGCCGCCGGCAGCTTGATAGTCGGAGGCAACATATTTGCCGGACGGCGTGAGGTCGCAGATGAAGGGAGTGCGCGTGGAGATGATGTCAAAATCATCGA
>CAVXVM010000043.1:0-15295 GCA_963765025.1 uncultured Acidobacteriaceae bacterium
TCCATTGCCGCCAAATATTTGCGCCCGGGCGGGCGGGTCATCCTTAACATTCCTACACGGCAAGCCGCAGAACATGGCCTATGGTTTGGCCAGTATTGGGCGATGCTTGATCTGCCTCGTCATTTGAATTTTTTTGATGAATCTACTCTCTCCCGGCTGTGCGCAAAGGCTGGATTCGATCTGACGGTTTATAAAGCACCTTTTTTTCAGTCATCGTGGTGTTATTACATGAGCAGTTGGAATTGGGCGAATAGAGACGGGAAGAAGCGACTGCGCTGGCTACGTTTCATTACGCTCGCCATTGCAGTTACGTTGAGCCTTCCCTGGGTCGCCATACAAGCAATGCGGAAGCACGGCATGGAGGCAACTGCGGTAGCGGTCAGGCGCTAGCCATTTTCCTGCGCGGCTGAGATCGCGAGCTGAAGATATTGCCACAACGCTAGCTCGCCCGCGCGAATCTACTTTCCAGGAGTAGTCAATTGCAAATATCCGGTGCAGATTCTCAAGTTCTAAACGAAGAACATCAGGGAAGCGATGCGTTGTCCGCAAGCTTTGGCCCCATTGGAGGCCGAGTACTGCGTGCGCTTTACCTCTTGGCTCTCGCTGTCGCTATTTCTACCTGGTTTATCGCCGTCCGCGCCCCACTGCGGATTGATGAGACGGGTTCGTATTGGCAGATCAATAAAGGTTTCTCCGCGATACTATCTCGCCAGGGACTTTCGTTTCCTGCCTATTCCTACATTCTTTGGCTTTCGACAAAAATAATCGGCACAGGCGAGATCGCCCTCAGAGTTCCCTCCATTCTTGCGATGATGGGGGCCGTCTATCTGCTCTACCTCGCAGCACGAGAGCTTTTCGAACGCGATGTTGCCTTTATTGCCGCCATCATTTTCTGTCTTGATCCCATTGTTGTTTTTGCGTCCATTGATATTCGGCCCTATGCATTCGGGGTTCTGGCAACGAATGCGGCCATCCTTGTTTTGCTTCGATTACGGCGTAACAGTTCAATTTGGCTGGCGGCGTTGTTTGGCCTCATGGCGGCATCAATTGTCTGGTTCCATTATCTTTTCGGAGTGATTCTGCCGGCGCTCATTCTTTGCTTCATCGCCTTCAAGTTTCGCGACCGTAGAACTTTCTGGAAGCAGTTCATCGTCGCCGTCGGCGCGTTTGCGTTGGCCTTTCTGCCGGTGATCCCGGGGTTGAGGGGTGTGTTCCGCACCGGCAAGACCCATGTTTACGAATCGGCTCCGAGTTTGTCAGACTTGGCCAGGACGCTCGAATCAGGGTGGACCTTCTTTTTCGTCTGCGCCGCGGCTTTCGTCGCCTTTCTAATTCACGCCGCAAGACTGAGGCGCGATTCGTTCAACCGCTTTGAAGGATGGCTCTTCCTCCTTTGCGCATCGTTGGGACTGCTTCCAATTCTGATCCTCTATGGTGTCAGTGCAGGAACGTCCCTTCATATGTTTACTTACTATCACCGCCTGGTCGCGATTCCAGGAATCGCACTCTGCTGGGCTTTCGTTCTCAGCCGCTTGCACTCACGCAACCTGCGATTGCTGTTCTGCCTGGCATTGGTAGCAACTACGGCATACCAAACCTTCACATCACCGTTTTCCAGGCATCATGAGGAATCGATGAAGGATGCAATTGAGTTTGCCGAAAGAAACGCCTCTGTCGATAACGCTCCCGTCGTGATGTGCAGCGGCTTTGTGGAGTCAGATTTCGCCGCCATGCCCCCGATGGAGAGGGTAACGGACAGCCGATATTTTGCTCCTCTCAGTTACTACCAGCTCACCGTGCCTGTTATTCCTTTGCCCCAAATGATCAACGACGAGACCATACAGGTCGGGTCGCAGTTCCTGAAGGAGGCCGCTCGGAAGCATGAACGCTTCCTGGTCGCAGCAGATAACGTTCGTAGCTCTAGTACTCTCGATTGGTTCACCGAAAATGCCGCGGCAACGCACTCTGTCCGCAATCTGGGAAACTTCCATGGAATGGAGGTCCTGGAATTCGTGCCACGTGCAAGCCTGACACCTTGAAGCGATAGATATAGACGCATTGGCCAGGACACAACGAACCACCTGGGGCGGAGCCCCGTTCTCCGAGCGAACTGTCCATCGCACTCGATCTGGCTCACAGCTGTCTTCCCCCACCAAGAG
The DNA here is from genome assembly GCA_963765025.1 of uncultured Acidobacteriaceae bacterium. GTDB lineage: Bacteria > Acidobacteriota > Terriglobia > Terriglobales > Acidobacteriaceae > Telmatobacter. Next base: position 2,160 of record CAVXVM010000043.1, read on the forward strand.
CCACCGCTTACAACGCAGTTGGTTCGAGGGCCCCGGGGTTGCTGAGATTGGGCCGGGCCGTTTCAGCTTCGCTCTTCTCCCCGGCGTCGACAGTTTTGCGCAGATAAATCCAAAAGTAGAACGCCGCCATCGCCAGCAGGACGGGCGGGACGGGCCTGACAAAAACAACCGTCAGTATCTGCCCGGACAACCGGTCGGTGTTCAGATGCAGATTCTGGGTGAGCAAGACGAGAATTGCAGCCGGAATGTCTCCAGTCAACACTACTCCCGCAGTATTGAGCAGCAGCGCCAACCAGCGAACCGGACCGCCCCCGGCCCACAGGATGGCGCATGCCGGGACTGCAAGAAGCAGGAGCTTGGCATCGTAATTCCGGTGATAGACAGGCAGCATGGCAAGCGGCGCGATGGCCGCAAGCGCAAACCAGCCCTTCGTCTGAGAGAAGCGCAACCTGAGAGTGCGAACCGACCAGATCAGCAGCAGTGCGCCGCATGCGAGATAGGTCACAGGATTGTAGAAGCTCGGGTCATCCCTGAAAACGCTAATAGCCGATTGCAGGGATATGACCATGTTTACATTACGGAAAGCGATGGACGCTGGTCCGGGGTCGTTGAGATCCCCATGCGCCGAAGTCACTGCTAGATTGGATTGCAACTCCTGCGCCCAATGTGGCGCAATGTGCGAGACCCAGAGAATGGCGGGCAGGCTGAGCGTAGCGACCACAATAAGGGTTTGCAAGGCGCGCTTTCGATAGACCCCGCCAGCCAGTAGAAAAAAAAGCCAAACAAGACCCGCGTCATGGGGCTTCAGCACCAGGCTGACGCCAAGGCAAACTACGCCTGCCAGCGCAAATCGATCCTGGAGGAAGCACCAAGCGGCCAGCACGCAAAGGCCTACGGCGATTGCTGCCAGGTTACCCTCCGCTAAAAGGATTTCGCTGTTGGCCAGCACGATGCAGATCAGGAACGTAGAGACGCCCGGCGACCATGTTCCCGCGAGAGTCCAAATCAAGTAAGCAGCAAGCGTGAGGCTTGCGGCGGTCAGGAACATCCAAAGCACGTGCGCTGGTCCCCATCCTAGAATCGAAAAAGGCGCGGCGAGCAGAAACGCTGTCGGCAGATTGATACATACTGGCACTGCACGGCGAAAGAGCTTGGCTAAGGTAGGGTCGAGTGGGAAGTCCCCCCCCTCCGCCTGGTAGACGCTTAAAAATTCAGCTTCTTTGTAGGGATCGCTATGATGAATCAGGCATCGCGCGCCGTAGTAAATCGCCTTGAAGTCCACCATCCGTCCAGGCGAGTTCTGCTCGATAAAAGAGCCCCATGCGATGGAAATTCCGCCGCTCAACAGCAGCAAGAGCAGACCGACGCGGCGTGTTCCGTTCATATCGAATTTCATTCTAGGTCGCACCCAGGCGCCACCAAGCGCCATGCGGGCGCAAATACTACTGCTCGCTGGAACTCAAGCCCAAAACAAACAGGAGGGTTCGCTCCGGAAAGGTCTCTGCGGGCTTCATCCCCATTTAACCCCAAAACGTTGATGGCGGAAAAGAGCAGGCCGGCAAGAATCTTGCCTCCCGCATCTCTCCCGCCAACAAATCCTTGCCAGGTTTCGCTTCCGTTTTCGAATTCTGTTCGGAATCTAGCCGATTGCCGAGCCCAGTTGCGAGCTCACGTTGCTGAAGGCCGTGTTAATGCCGGTCGCGAGCGAGGTCATACCAGCGGTCGCGCCAAATGCGATCAGGGCCACCACCAGGGCGTACTCGACCAGATCCTGGCCTTCTTCGCCGTTCGTCAGTTCCTGAAATTTCACGTACAACTTAAGCAGAAGGTTATTCATATCGGTTCTCTCCTTGAGATTTGATCCTCCCGGCCTCAGCCGAGAGTTTGCGTTTCGGTCGTTGTTGACGCCCAAAACCGTACATTTCAATCTGGGAGTGAACGTACAAATGTAATTGCAGGAAGCTGACTTTCTAAAGGCCGGCTTTCGAATAAGGCTGTGGAGGGGAGAGTGCGCATTGGGCTCTTCTTTCGCGCCTCCCCCCCTCGATAACAGCGTACGGGTTGTGCTTGTCCTGGCTGGATTAGGACCGAGACTAGCTGATTGCGGTGCCCAGCTGCGAGCTGACATTGCTGAACGCGGTGTTGATGCCGGTGGCCAATGAGGTCATGCCGGCAGTGGCGCCGAAAGCAATCAGTGCGACGACCAGGGCGTACTCGACCAGGTCCTGACCTTCTTCGCGATTCTTCAGTTCCTGGAACTTCACGTAAAGCTTGAGAAGCATGTCGTTCATTTGGACTCTCCTTGTTGCTCGGCCTCTCCAGCCACGGCCAGATTACCGGCAGAATATAGGATTCTTCCTGAGGTCCCCGATCTTAACCGATCTACAGGTACCGAAACAGGCATTAGAATCTCAGGCTGTGCATCCAAAGCCAGGCCGAAGTACTGCCGTTTGGAATCGCGGTTATTTGTCAATCCTTGCCATGGAGAGTACGTTGCGGTCATCGGCCTGGTCAACGGTACAACCCACGGCAGGTACGTCGTTGCGGGTTCAGCTACTCGTTCGATGACTTGCCAAACTAGCCGATCGCGGAGCCCAACTGCGAACTGATATTGCTGAACGCAGTGTTGACTCCGGAAGCCAGGCTCTTCATGCCAGCGGTTGCACCGAAAGCAATCAGAGCGACAACAAGTGCATACTCGACCAAATCCTGACCTTCCTCGCGGCTTGCAAGGTCTTGGAGCTTCACGAACATTTTCAAAAGCAGGTTGTTCATGTTGAATCTCCAGTTCCTGGAGCTTCCCTGCCCCAACCGGAAAGGCGGATTTGCGTGCTTTGCGCCTTTACATGCTGAGGATTCTCTAAGAGAGTTTCCAGAGCTAAGCGGGAATTAGCTGCCTCGCGGGCAAGCTGATTATTTGGTTTCCAATTGGGGAGAGTCCGTTCGAGTTTTCACCCAGTTGAACGTCTCTCCCCTAAAGGAGCTGAGGTAATGAGCAGATTGTCCTGACGATGCTCTGTCTGAACTAGCCGATTGCGGCGCCGAGCTGCGAGCTCACGTTGCTGAACGCGGAGTTGATGCCGCTTGCCAGGGCCTTCATGCCAGCGGTTGCACCGAAGGCGATCAGAGCGACGACCAAAGCATACTCGACGAGATCCTGACCTTCTTCACGGCTGGCCAGGTCTTGGAACTTCACATAGAACTTCAGAAGCAGGTTATTCATTTTTTCTCTCCGTTATGTCAATTTGCCCAGCCTCAGCCGGGATGTCCCTCTTACTGCAAATGGCGTGCCAATCTCGGTCAAAAAATGCCCCCTTATTAATCAACAACTTGAAAATTTCACCCGTGTAACTTGTGCCACCCACTGTAAACAGCCGTTTACAGTCACACCCCCCAACAGAGCAGCACCGTATACATTACCAGCGGACAAGTAACCCATCTTTCGATCTTTCCTTCTTAAAAGGTTCTAATGCAGATTCCGGACTTCAACTGACCTTAGGGATCGCGGCCGAACCGAAAGTAGAATAACCATCATGGCTAGCAGCACCAGTGCTTCCGTAAACCGACGTCAAACTGACTTCACCGATCTTTCTCTCGTAGTTGTCGCCGGGTTGGCGTTTTCGCTCATCGCAATTTTTCTCAGCCTTGCGCTGCTCGGCCACCTTGACAGCTCCCGCGATTATGTCGTCTTCTGGGCAACCGGCCAGCAGCTCGCCCACCATGCCAATCCCTACGACACCGCTGCACTCAGGCAAATTGAACACGCCGTAGGCCTCAACCCCGGCTACAGCGTGATGTACATGCGGAATCTGCCCTTCGCCCTTCCTCTCGTTATGCCGCTCGGCTTCGTCGGCGTGCGCGTGGGGGCGCTTCTTTGGACTCTGATTCTCGTTTCGTGTCTCGCAATTTCCACCTGGATGCTCCGCCGCATGTACGGCAATCCGGCTAATTACTTTCACTGGCTGGCGCTCTCATTTGCCCCAGCTACGATTTGCATCTTGTCAGGACAGACCACGCTGTTTTCTCTACTCGGCCTGGTGCTGTTTCTGCGCCTGCATGACACACGCCCATTTCAAGCGGGCCTTGCCCTTTGGCTCTGTATTCTCAAGCCGCACCTGTTCTTGCCGTTCGGCCTGGTCCTTCTGGTGTGGATCATCCTTAACAAGGCTTACAGGATCGTCGCCGGCCTGGCGGTTGCCGTCGCGGTAAGCTGCGGGCTCGCCTGGCTCATCGATCCATCGGCGTGGCGCGATTACTCCACCATGATGCGCACGGCCGGCGTCGCAACTGACTACATCCCTTGCTTCAGTTACTTCCTGCGTGTCAAACTCAGCCCTCAGACGCTTTGGCTTCCTTATGTGCCCGCAGCCATCGCCTGCATCTGGGCCTTGGCCTACTTTTGGCCGCGCCGCAATTCATGGGACTGGGTGCGGGACGGCAGCCTGCTGATGCTGGTTTCATTGCTTGCCGCGCCCTATATCTGGATCTACGACCAATGCCTGGCCATTCCTGCTCTGCTCGATGGCGCCTATCGGGCTCGGTCGCGACCCTTAATCGCGATCATTGCTCTCCTGAGCCTGCCCATCGTCATCGGCCTCATGTGTGCCATCCGTATCACTTCGCCTCTCTATCTATGGACAACGCCTGCCTGGCTGATCTGGTATCTGTTTGCGCGCCGCTCCGCCAACCAGAAACCCGCCACCGAATTGCCGGTCGAGGTCGCGCTTCCCATACAAACTGACACTGCAACTAACTGATGCGCCTTCAATGCTCAGCCACCTTAGTTGTAGTAACTGGCTCCAAAGTCAGACCGTTTAGGTGTCTTCATCCTGCGCACTCTGCGGTAGACTGGCAGTTCCACCGGCATCGTGGTTCCCCGGTTTCTACGAGGCTTAGCCGCACACCGGATGGGCTTCTGCGGGTGTGCCGCAGCCCTTGCGCGGCCTCTCGATCGCCACTCATACTGGAAAGTGGCACACAACAATGCCGGGAACTGTTCGGCTGGAAAACAACATGCGCCTGATCGCCCTTTTGCTGAATCCCGCCATCTTTGGAGCCCTGGCGCTCTTCCTGTCCTTGATATGGATGCTCTTGGACCAGAAAGACAAGACCCGGCCGCTGCTCGTCTTTGCGCTCGTTCTTAATCTCTTCTTCGGCTCTCTGCTCAACGTCTTTATGGGTAAGGAAGGCGGCCTGCTTCCCTGGAAGTATGACCACATCCTCTTCGTGATCGATCAGGCGCTTGGCGTTTCGACTGCTGCGCTCGCGCTCCCCTTGCAGGGAGTCTCTCGCGTTCCGCTCATCGTCGTCTATCAATTCATGGTTCCGATGATGATCTGCTGGTTCCTCGTCACGCGTCGCCGGAAGATGCGCGGCTCGGTGGTTATGGCCTATGTTGGCGAACTTGTCGCCGGCCCTCTGTTGTACGCGGTGCTGCCCGCATGTGGACCCGCGTATGCATTTGGCGCCCAGTGGCTCCATCCACAGCAGGTTCAGGCGGGCATCGTGCGCCTGGCATCGATGCCGAATGCCTTCCCCTCCCTCCACATCGCCACTGCCTTCGTATTCGTACTCTTTGCCCCCGGCAAGCTATGGCGTGCTGTGGCTCTTTCGTTTCTTGCGGCCACCGGAATGGCCACGCTTTCAACTGGCGAGCATTACGTGATTGACCTTGTGGCTGGGCTTGCTTTCGGTTGCTTTGCGGCGAACGTCGGCTTCGGCAGATATCGCATTGCATTCCTCTACCTGGGAGTCGTTCTCTCCTGGTCGCTCGCCATTCGATTTGCCTACGGATTTCTGATCGCCCACACCTTGCTGCTGCGATCGTTTGCCCTGCTCACGGTTGGGATGGCGATTGTCTCGTTAGTTAGTGAGTGGCGCGTTTCCGCCGTTGCCGAGCGCGCGCCAGCGCCTGCGACTGTGCTTGCCTGATGACAGCTGTTCCCCGACGTTGAACAGGCAGCGGAAAATCGCCCTGAACCGGATTAAGTGTCAGGGCACGACTTCAGTAGTAGCGCAATTGACTGGAATTGAAAACGGCACTTAACAACTGAATGATGCTTTTTCAGAGCCTTCTTTTGATCCTGCCCTTTTTCTGCAACCTGTGAAACCAGCCATTGCCCCCCCTACTGCAGTTGCACTGCCACTGCCTCAGAACTGCGCCGCGCGTAAACCCAAAGATAAAAAACGCCAATGACGAGCAGGATGAGTGGGGCTGGAAAGACCTGCACGGCAATCAACAATTGATCAGACAGCGCTGACGGGGCTATGTGCAGCCTACCGATGAGACCAAGGACAATTGCCCATGTAACATCTCCGTTCAATACAAAACCTGCGGCAGTCACCAGGAGCGCGAGCCGCCCGATCAAGCCCCCCTCGGCCCAAAGCATCGCGCATGCAGGAACCGTAAGCAGCAGAATCTTGGCGTCGTAAAGATGGTGATAGACAGGCAACATTGAAAGAGCCGCAATTGCCGCAAGCCCGATCCATGCTCTTGCCGGGGAGGGGCGTGACCGCAGAGTAACAATCAACCACAGAAGCAGAAGTGGAACACAAATGAGATAGCTGACCGGATTATAGAAGTGCGGATCATCTCGAAAAACGCTGAGGACAGCTTGCAGGTTTACCAGCATACCGAGGCCGTGGCCGCCCGATGAGGCGGGACCCGGATCATTTATCCCGCCATGTACAGAAAACGCCAGTATGTTCAAGCGCCATTCCTGCAGCCAATTTGGCGCTACGTTCCAGACCCACAGGATTCCCGGCAGACCCAGGGCAAGCGTCGCGACAAGGGTTTGCAGTGCGCGTTTTCGGTAAACTCCGCCCGCCAACAAAAAATAGAGCCAGACCAGTCCCGCATCCTGCGGCTTGACAGCAAGGCTGACCGCGAGACACAAGATGCCGGCCGGGACAAACCGCTCCCGAATGAAGCACCACACGGCCACCACGCAGAGGCTCACCGCAATTCCGGCCGGGTTGCAAAGAACTAATAGCACTTCGCTATTAGCTAGAAAAAAACCAATCAGAATTCCAGAGACAATGGGCGCAAAATCCGCCCCCACATTCCAGATCAGAAACGAGGCAACGATGACACTCCCAATCGTAAGCGTCAGCCAAAGTATGTGCGCTGGCCCCCACGGCAGTAGCGCGAAGGGAACCGTGATGGCGAATGCTGTCGGCAGGTACATATACCGCGAAACAATTTGACGAACCTTCTCGCTTTCCAATGGGCGATCGGCGCTCTCCGCTTCATAGACGCGCAAGACCTCGTTTTCCTGGTAGGGATCAATATGTTGAATAAGGCATCGTGCGGAATAGTAGATGACTTTGTAATCCACAGTCGTTACAACAGCGGAACTTTCCACAATCAGGCCCAGCAGGACAAATATCACGCTTCCCAAGAGCAGAAGATACAGCCCATCGAGTCGCGCTTTTGTCATCGTGAGTCTCCCGCTCTCTTCTCTGCGAGCATCTGATTGAGGGTTTAGCGGTCAATCGCAGTCTGGCATCCTACCCGAGGAAATGTGCGGTCTAGTCGGCCACCGAAATCTCCAACGTATCTCCGGGCTGGGTCTGCGTGTTGCGGATGGTTCCTGCAGGAAGCTCAAGGATGGAATGTGCTGAAAGGCAAGCCGAAAGCCGCCATGCGCCAACGGCATGCCTAACCTTCTTGACCGTTTTGTTGCGATCCAGGTAAATGAGGTCGATTGGGAAACGCATAAAGAACGTATGGACCGACTCGCAGGGAACGATCCACAAACCTTCGCCCGGAGCCAACCCGTCGCGGCCAAGCAGCCCCTTGTTGCGCTTCGGTCCACTGTCGGCAACCTCGAGACACGTGGCAAGCACGGTAGACCGCGACGTATTCGTAACCAGAAGCCGCTTTTCCGGCACTGAAGGCGAACCCGGATTGGACTTGCCCTTGAGCAGCCTGCTGAAGGGGTTCATTCCTTTGCCTCCCGGGTTCCTGATTACCTATATCCCGTCGGGGCCGTCCCTTGGCTTAAGGACCGTTACCCGATGAAGATGCCGCAGGCATGCCTGCACCACCGCCTGAGCCAGGCTGCGAAGTTGATCCCGCGCCAAAGGTGCCTGAACCACTCTCAACCACCAGCGGCCTTTCAGGCTTCATGCTGTCGACCATCTTCTCGACGGGGATCGATGCGGGCGCCGCTCCCGGCGTGTTGGCTTCCGTCTTGACGTCAGGCGTGTTCATCGGAATATTGGAGTTCTGCGGCAGGAATTTCGACGGATACTTCAAGGCGGGTATCGCTGCGCCGGCGGCTAGCGGCGCCACGATCTCAGGCGTCACCAGCACGATCAGTTCAGTGTTGGTGCGGTTCGTTGCCTTCGATTGAAAGAACTTGCCCAGAATCGGAATGTCCCCAAGAAAGGGAATCTTTTCGAAGGTCTCCGTCTCACGGTTGTCGAGCAATCCGCCAATCACAAAGGTCTCGCCGTCGCCCAACTCAACCTCGGTATTCACCTTCCGGGTTGTGATGGCTGGCACCTGGAATCCTGAAACTTCAACCGCGTCGCCGAAGTCGAGTGCGCTCACTTCCGGCGCAACCTGCAGCCGGATGTTTCCGTTGGGCATGATTGTCGGTATGAAGTTGAGCCGAACGCCGTACTCTTTGAACATAATCGTGATCGCCCCGGAACCGCTCGTGGTCCCTTGCACGGTCGGATAAGGATATTCGCCGCCAGCCAGAAAGCTGGCTTCCTTGCCATCCATTGCCACAATGTTCGGTTCCGCTAGCACCTCTGAGATGCCCTGAGTTTGCAGCGCCGCAATCGTTACTCCGGCATTCAGTCCCGGGAAGAATGCAAGAAAGTTCTCTTCGTTTGTAATCGCCGCAGTGTTTCCGCTGCCAGAGAACCCGCTCCCGCCCCCACTGCCTCCAGTGATGAATGGCGGTGAAAACTGCCCCGTTGAAATACCGCCCACCACATTGCCCAACCCGAGATTGAACAGGTTGATGCCCATGTTCTTCGCTTTGTTGCGATCTACGCTCGCAAACTTCACTTTGAGCAGGATCTCCGGCTTAGCGGCGGGCGTATCCACGTTCAGCAGATTCACCACACGGCCTGCCGTTGAGGCGATCTGGACTGCGCGCGAAACACTGATCATGTCCTTCACCGCGCCGCGCAGATAAACCACTCCATTTTCAGTGGAGACTTTGACGGCTTGTCCGGGAAGCTCGGTGCTGAGTTCGCGGCGAACTGCCTCCATGCTGCTGTCCAATGCCGCCGCGCTGGCTCTCACCGTCACATTGAAAAACTGCCGGCCGCCGCGGTCATCCCAGATGATCAGGCTCGTTTCTCCGGCGACCTTGCCGTTCACCATGATTTCCGTTGGGCTGATTGCCGTGGCCTCGGCCACACCGCCAAGGCCGATGGCGACCCGCGTCGTCGGCCGCACGCAATCCACCAGAACCGTCTTGCCTACCGCTACTGAAAGTTCATTGGATGAATCCTGGAAGGACGTTCCGCCCGCCTGCGGAGACTGCGCCCGCAAATCCTGCACGGCGCTGATGGCAAGACACAAAGCGCTGAAACATGCGATGGAAACACTGGCCTTCGCTCTCACTGCTTTGCCTCGGGAGATCTGAATTTTTCTTCGCTCACTGTCGACCCATTAATCACCTGAATCGTGAATACCTTCGGTGCGGCCTTCGGCGCTCTTCGCACGCCTACCTTCGCCGGTCCCCCCGGCTCGCCGAACATCTGCCCCATGGCGGTACCCTGCACCTGCGCCACTTTCGTATCCAGCGGATTGCGCAGTACCAGTTGAATTCTCAGCTCCGTGCTGGCCAGGCTTAATGTCTGCGCCTGTTCGGGGGTCACCAGCAGGTTCACAACCTGCACCTGCTGTGGCTTGCCCTCAGCGTCCTTTTGAATGTCGGTGCCGGCCGATAGAACCTGGATGTTCTGCAGGATCGTCTTGGTCTCCGTGCCCTGGTTCCCTTCCGCTCCCGGCGGAACTCCTGAGGCAAGAACGTCTACGCGCAGTCCCGGAGTCACGAAGCCGGCCACGCCCACCACCTGGTCCACTCTCACTGCCATTGCGCGCATGCCGTCGGGAATTGTCGAAGCCAATCCGCCACCGGAGCCCTGCGGCGCAAGGCGGCTCTCCAGAATCGGCTCACCTTGATAGATATCCGAAATCACACCTCGACCGATCACGCTCTCCGGTTTCAGAATTGCTCCCTTGGGCACCGTCCCCTGAATATCGGACGTTGTGAGGTCTGTAGCGGTGAGGACCGTGCCTAACTTGATGTCGGATGCCGCGGCTACAACTTTCGTGGTCAGCACCGGTTTCGACGATGCAATCCGCGCGCCAACAATCCGATAGACAAGAAACGCGCATCCGCCGGCGATCACGAATGAGATGAGCAGAATTGTCAGCAGCTTTCGATTCATAGGAAATCCTGAATTAACCGGCTCCCCGCCAGCACCGTTCTACCGTCTCCTGCGCCTATCCCCGCGCGTAGGTAAACAAATGCCCAGCACGGGCGTGGCCCGCCTGGGGTTATTGCAAATACGAAGCTTTGTCCAAACGCGGTTTCAGTTTATTCCCTTCAGCCATCATGTCTTCGCACGAAAGTAATGTCTGATTCAAATGGGGAATCAAGAGAGCTATGAGGCACATCGGTACATGCACTGATTCCCATTACGGATACAATGGAGTCAAGCAAGAGGCGCCACGGAGGGAGTTCATCTGTTCATGGGGTCTTCCCGCACGATTACGCTCTTTAGCCAGGGCGTTGATATCAGCCAGGGGCCAACCTCTTTCGCAGCTTCGTTTCTTTTTCATTGCCTGGCCATCAGTCTTTTGTCCTTTGGCGTCATCTACACGCCCCGCCTCGACACCAGGGCCGCCGCAGAGAGATTCAATGTTCGCCGCCTCGACCTCCAAACACCTGAGGAGCAGCAGCGGCGAGCCGCGCGCAGCAAGGTAAAGTACCCCGGACCGAAACCGAAAGTTGTCACCGCGAAGGCTGGCGGAAAGCCAGTTCCCCATCCGCCCGTACTGCGCCAGGTTGCGCAAGCGCAAAAGGGTCCGCAAACGCTCGTCCAGCCTGACCTTCATTCCGAGCTCACCCTCGCAAAAGAAGTGCCTGTTCCCTCGCTCGTCATCTGGTCTCCGCAAAACGCGCCGGTGAAAACCGTTGTCGCGCCCCTGCCCGAGAAGGCCACAGCCGCCGATGTCAAGCCATCGCCCGATCCGCCTAACGAGCAAGTTGACCTGGCCAACATCAGCATTGCAACGCCATCTGCCGCGAAGCCCAAGCTCATCATGCCTGCAAGCACTACTTCGCCCATTGCCGTTGAGGCGCCTGACAAAGTGCAACTCGCGCCCACATCGGTCTCTCAGCCTTCCGCACAACCCACGCCCGTTGCGGTCATGTCGTTGTCCGATCTGCGCATGGCGCAGGGAACTGTTGTGCTGCCTCCCGTCAACGAATCTGCGGATAGCAACGCGCAGGGTACGTTGGCGCCTGGGTCAGCCACGTCTCCTACAGAGCAGGGCTCCGGCGATAAAGCTGGCAGCGGAGGCGCGGGACAGGGCGCGACCGGCGCAGCAAATCCTGCAGCTCAGTCGGCTGCGATGACAAAGCCAAGCGGTTCGGATTCTGTGGCTGCACATGGAAGCGATACCACCGACGGCCAGAGCGATCAGCCGACTGCCACGCACATCACGCTGCCCAAAGAGGGACAGTTTGGCGCTGTCGTCATCGGAGATTCGCTTCAGGATGAGTTTCCTGAGCTGGCTCAAGTGTGGAGCGGGCGGTTAGCCTACACCGTTTATCTGCACGTCGGATTGGCCAGAAGCTGGATCCTGCAGTACTCGCTTCCCCGCTCTGACGATGCTGCAATGGCTGGCAATGTCGCGCGCCTTGAGGCGCCCTGGCCTTACAACATTGTCCGCCCCAACCTCGTGCCAGGCTCCGTCGACGTCAATACCGTCATGGTCCATGGTTTCGTCAATCAGTCGGGCCGCTTTGAAACCCTCAACGTCGTCTTTCCGCCCGAATTCCCGCAATCCCAGTTCGTGATTACTTCTCTTCAGCAGTGGCAGTTCAGGCCCGCCATGCAGAATGGCCAGATTGCCCGCGTTGAAGTGCTCCTCATTATTCCCCAGACAATGGAATAAGCCCCGCACTCCGGCAAATTCAAATTACGAATCTGCCGGAGTGCGGGGCTTGCCTTCCTCCATGGGTTATGTGGCGCTGTTCGGGAGCAATCTCGGTTTGGTAAAGCTTGATGCAATCGACAGGAAGATATCTGAAAGGCTCGTAACCGTGTGCGAGCTGTCCTGGCAGGTGCTTCCCGATCCGCTCTGGTTGTAGTCGGAATAGAAATTACCCAACGACGATGCGATGTTCTCCATCGTGATGCAGGGCGTAAGTTGCGAGATACTGAAACTCTGGTTCAGACTTCTGGGAAAGGGCGAGAACAAAGACGTGTCGGTATTGCCGGTGCTGGCGTTTGTTGAATAACACCCCGTTTGCTCTGACCCATAGGCTACTGAGTACACATTGGTGCCTGCCGCCGCGGCTTTTTGCGCCGCAACAATCGCCTGCTGGCACTCGTCCGTCGTGTCCGGATAGGATCCATTCCCGGTCAGTGAGGTAAGAGCCCCCGTCGTAACCGCGGTCCACGTAGTGGATGGGGTTGGAAAATCGGCCGTCGCGGCTACCAGGTTTGCCTGGCCGTCACTCAGGAAGATCAGAGCGTTGTTGGTTTTCGCATTCAGAGTTGCTTCCGCGCTCAGGGCTGCCTGGGCAGCATAGATCACGCTCGCATAATACGTAATGCCGCCATTCGATGCGCCGTTCAGGCCGCCCGTTCCGCTGCCTGCCGCGGAAATCGGTTTCATGCACGTCGTAATCGCCTTCACAATCGAAGAACTCGTGCTCAGGTTATTCGACTTTGTCGGATCGTAGTAGTCGCTCACAAAGCCGTTGGCGTCCGCATCGGTTGCTCCCAGCGTGACCTCGTACGTTGAGGTGAATGTGTTGCTATGGTTGCTGGTCTCCTCATATTCAATGGCTGTGTACGAAGTAGCCGTAGTCGGTGGCAGGGCATAAATCTGAAACGACGGCGTGCTGTAGCTGCTGCACGCGTTCTCC
>CAVXVM010000044.1:0-15679 GCA_963765025.1 uncultured Acidobacteriaceae bacterium
GCAGCCCGTCGTTTTCGCCCCGCTCGGGAAGGTCACCGACGCCGCGCCGCTGGCAACGCTGAAGAATATATAGTCGTTGCCTGATGTCGTCGTGGTGGTAGCAACGCACTGGCTGGTTCCGTTGTTGCAGAACTCGGTGAGCGGTGAGGGCCATGGGTGAACCGTGGTGTTCAACCCGGTGATTGCCGAGGTGACGCCCGCCAAGACATTATTTGTGATCGTAGCCCGATACAGAGTGGCGGCGGCACCTGCAGCGCCCGTATTTCCCACCGAGTAGAGGTTGCCCGTCGGGTTAGAGGAAGTCGTCGACGAGTAGTAGACATTATCGAAGGTGCCCGCGTAAAGGGGGTAGCCAGCGCCTCCGGTTCCCAGAGCTTCCTGCTGGACTGGGGTCACCGTCCCGCTGTTGCCGGAGGTGATTGTGCCAGTCGCAAACTGGTCAACTGCATTCTGATTGGCGGTGAGGCTCGTGATCGTCAACGAATCGAGGGTGCAACCACCGGTGGTGCCGCAGGTCGAGTTGGCGGAGAGGGTTCCCGTCGTGGTACTGGTGACCGTTGCAATGGTGTATCCACCGCCAGTCACGTATGTGCCTGAGATCGCCCTGCCAACATCGGCCTGGGAAAGGCTTCCGGTAGTGACGGTGAAGCCTGTGCCAGTTTTCGCGACTGTGGCCGTTATAGGGCGGCTGGCAGCAGCGCCAGCAGTAACGAATGCATAGACCTGCCCGGCGTACGAGTCCACGAGCGGCGCGTCAAAGATTCCGCCGTTTGCGGCGTTGCCCAGGTTCGCCGAGTTTCCAACGGCAGCGAAAGTTCCGCTGGTGCACACGGTTCCCTTGATCTGGGAGCTTGCGGAGTACAAATACCCCGTGGTGTCACCCACGAAGATGCACCCTGAGGTGGTGTCAACGACAGGCGAGGTCAGAGGAACTGAATGCCCAAGGTTGACAGGCGTTGCAGACGAAGGCGTTCCCGTAAAGACCCCGGTAATCATCTCCAGATCGCCCGCATCGTCTCCCACGAAGATTGCATCGTCGACGGCATAGTCGTAGTACGGGGACGAATAAGTGTCATGGTTGGCCAGGGGCACGATGATCATGCAGGCAGTACCGCTCGGACAAGCGGACAGGCTGGTATACGCGGTGCTTGGGGTTCCGGGCGCCCTGAAGGTCTGCGTCGTGGATGTGGCCCATTTGAGAATCACCAATTCCGATGCGGCAGATGTTGAGGCGGGCGTCTGGACAAAGGCCACAGCCGAGCCGTCCCAGGAAAAGACCGGCGACGTGGAGACCGTATAGCCCGAGCCCGTGTTGTATGCCCACGCGACCGAGGGCACCACGCCCGTGGCGCATCCAGAGTAAACATTGTTGTATGCAATGATCGTTGCCCCCGCCGATCCCGGCTGGCCCGTGGGATAAACCACAAAATCGTTAGCGCAGTCAGAGGAGGTGAGGCTTTGACCATACTTTGCCGGGGTCGCGTTCGGCTGCACCGTCGCCGTGGCCGTTGATCCGCCGGTAAGCGTCACGCTGGGGATCCATGTGGTCAGGGAACTCGTGATTGCGTAGTCGCCGGTTGCGCCGCTTGCCAGCGCGGAGAAGGTGATGACGTTGTTGCTGGCGGTGGCGGACACGTCAACATTGTGGAGGGTGACCGCAGTGGCGATATTGGCGGCAATAGCAGCCGCGCTCAGGTAGCCGCTTCCCGACCAGTAGGCGAATGTACCTGCGCCAGTGGTGCCGTCGCCGGCTGTGTTGTTGCTGTTCCAGCTGTAGTCGCCATTGGTATAGTCCGTCCCGCTTGGCGATATGAGATTGCCGGTTCCCGGGTTTGCCGAGGCTAATGTCACCGTGTAGTTGAATATGCTATGTGTGTATGCTGTGGCGGTGACACCATATGTCATCGTCGTGGCGCAAAGCCATTTAGCGTTGCTTGAACCGGTGCCCACGGCGCCGTTACTCATGGCACCTGCGAGATCGGTTACAGTGGTGGTGTTGCTAGCGAAAGAGCCGTTCCACCCGTCGTACACCGTGCAATTGTTCGCTGTCCCCGGAGCAGAGAAACCTGTCGATTCGGTAAACGTGTATGTAACCCCGCCAACCGTGATCGAACTACCCGTCGGTGGGGTGTTTTGCGTGAGAACCCCGGTATCCGCCGTTGGAGCGCTCGCTGTCGCTAACGTCGTCGGTGTTGCAGTCACCTTAAGCGTCACGCCACTGTAAGTGGTGTATGCCCCACTGGGCGTACCCACCGCCGCGCTGCCCGTCGCGGTTCCGCCGCCCAGGGGAACGTTCCAGTCCTTCTCGATTGCGTTCACGCTGACTGCCGGCGGGTTCTCTCCGTCGTCATGGTGGCCGTGGCGGTCGTGGCGGTCATGAGAGTCACCCCAGACAACGTCGCCTGGGCCGTCCGGCACATGCCTGTCGCCGTGCTCGCGCTTGCCCTTTTGGATTTGGTAGCGCGGATCGTTGGTGACCCTTTTCCACTCCTCGAGCTTGCCGTTCTTCTCGGCGTCTTCCCTGGTGCCCGGGTTACTGAAGACAAGGCGATGGTGCGACCAGTCGTCGATGTACGGCGTCTGCGCTTTCCCGTTCGAGTCCTGTGCCTGGGCACGAAGAGCGAAGGGGGTTGCGATCACCAGAATGAAGAGGGCTGTCATGAACCTTGAGGGGCGGGGGATGACACTCAGCATGGCTCGAATTCTCCGATCTTGCATTGCGACTTTGACTACCTGGATGCGGCTGGGGAAACAAATGTCAACCAGAAGCGTTTTCGGGACTTTGCAATCCACTCCTGACGCGGGCCCGATGACTGCGTGATGCACGATCAAACGGCTGCCAAACGGTCGGCCTTTGGATTAAATTGTACCGATATCCTGCACCGTTTCAAGTGATAATCAAGGTTCGACTACACTAAAGTGTTATGAAAAAGTGGCAAAAAATTACCACTCGCAAACAGGATGTGGAAATTTAGGTTCTTATTGCGGGGGAGGCGGGTGAGATCCGCTGCCTGCGCGGGGTTGCGCAGTGCGTTCGCGTCTTACGGATGGCATACCGAACGTGGAGAATGGTGCACTTTTTTGCATAGTGTTGAGGTTGGCAAATCGATTGCCGGGCGTTGCCGCTTGCGACTCCGCGAACAGCGACTTTGATGCGGCTGGATCGGGGGGCCGCGCGCAGGGTGCTGCGATGCGAAAATATCCCGCGGCAAAGCCCGGGGATCTCCCTTAAACTTGAGAGACAGATGCTGCCAGCCTCATGGAGGTGATTCATGCGTCTTGCCGTTCTCGCCGGCCTTCTCTGTGCCAGTCCCATCGCGCTTTGCCAATCTGCAGCTCCCGGCCTCGCCAATCCTGAACAACCGCAAGCCTCTCAGCCCGCGCAAGCCTGGCCCACGCAATCCTGGTCCGCGCCAACCTGGAACATGCCGAACCAACTCGCGCCCACGTTTCCCCCATCCGGGCAGCGAAATGTCTATGTCTTCCCCAGGCCTGAAGGGTTCCGCGCATCCGATCGACTCCAGAACAGCTCGCGTATTGATCCGCGGATGATCATTCACCCGCCAAAATCGAGTGTTGGGGTTCAGCCGCAGGGTACGTTGGTCGCGCAGAACATCTACCCAGGGCTGCGCCTGCTGCCCATCGGCTCTGCCTCGGCGCTGAAGCCGATCCCCGCCGATTGGCCCAGGCTGAAGATCGAGTCCATCCCGATCACGTGGAGCAATTCCACGCTGCTGCCCGTCGACAGCGGCAGCGCGGCCGGCAAGGCGGCTCCCGCCAAATAAACGGACCTGGTTCAGCAGCGGCTATTGTCTGGGCCGGGGGCCCCATCCATTCGCTGGCTTTTTGGGTGAACGGGAGGGACAGCACAACAGCGGGTGCCCCTAACCTCATCCCGAACCGACAATTTAATCAAAGGTTTACCGTCTACAGTTGCAAATCTTACGTCTGGAGCGTACTTTACTAACCAGTTAGTTAACAATGTCTCAAGCCACACCAACCCGCACCCAGGCCGAGCGCGCCGATCAAACCCGCACCCGCATTCTCGAGGCCGCCGTGCGCGAATTCAGTGAGAACGGGCTGGCGGGTGCGCGCACTGAGCAGATTGCCGAGGCCGCGGGCGTCAACAAGGCCCTGCTCTACTACTACTTCGCCGGCAAGGAAGCCCTGTATGCGGCAGCGCTCGAAGACGTAGCGCAGCGCGTGGTGGCCAAGAGCATGGAAGGCATGAACAGTGAGTGCTCGGCCGGCGAGCAGGTGATGCACTTCGCCCTCAATCACTTTGACCGCCTCCATTCGCAGCAGGCGTTTCAGAGCCTCATGCAGCAGGAAATGATGCGCATGCACCGGGGCGAGGACAACGCGCTCACTCCGATTGTGGAGAAGGTATTTCGGCCGATGATGATGGTGCTGCGCGATGTGTTTATCGAGGGCAAGCGGACAGGCGAGCTGATTGACGCCGACGAGTGGCAGATTATGTACGCGTCGCTGGGAGCGAATGTTTTCTATTTTCTGTCGGCGCCGGTGATGGGGATGATGACTGGTACCAATCCGCTGGAACGCAGCGCGATGGAGTTTCGCCGCAAGGTGGCGTTGGAGTATCTGGGCATGGCCATTTTTACTGACAGGCAGCATGGCGCAGAGGTAGCGGCGCGGGTGCTGGCCAGCTCGCCCATGCCGGCGAGCGGCGAATTCAAGTTCAGGAAATTTGAGGTGAAGGGCAAGTGAGCGCACGCAATCGAGTTTTCATGATTCTGGCCCTGTTGACGATCGGGTCGTTGATTTTCTACTTCGTCACGGTTCGGCCCACGGGCGATCTGCAACTGATCGGAACGGTGGACGCCAACGAGGTGATGGTCAGCGCGCGGATTCCGGGCCGCATTCAGACGTTGACCGTGAAGGAAGGCGACCCTGTGCAGGCGGGCCAGTTGATCTCGGTCATCGAGAGTGACGACCTCGACGCCGCCCTCCAGGCCGCTGAAGCCGCGGCCGCAAGCCAGAGCTCCAAGTTGTCCGGATCTGTTGAAACCGAAAAACAGAACCAGGGCGAAACCACCAGCGCCACAGTCAGCGCGGAAGCCGCGGTACGCGCCGCCCAGGCCACGCTTGAGCAGGCAAAGGCCAATTACAACCATCAGCAGGCCGATACCAGCCGCACCGTTGCGCTGGCCCAGCAAGGCATCATGAGCGCGCAATCGCGCGATGAGCAGGTCACCGCACTGCAGGCTGCGCAGGCCGCCGAAGGCACGGCGGAAAACAATCTGGCCGCGGCCCAGGCCAACCTGCGCCAGGCGCGCGCCCATGAGTTGCTCGCCAAAGTCTCCGCGCAGACCGTCGACTCCACCCGCTCTGACGTGGCCAACGCCCGCGCCCTGGCCCAACAGGCGCGCATCGAAAAGAGCTACGCCGAAGTGCTCGCGCCCATCAGTGGACGCGTGAATGTGTGGGCCGCGCGCCAGGGCGAAGTGGTCGCCATGGGCGCGCCCATTGTCACCATCATGGACCTGACGCAAACCTGGATATACGCTCCGCTGCCGGAGACGCAGGGCGATGCGGTCAAGGTGGGCGACAGCCTGCGCGTCGTCATGCCCAGCGGCAAAACCATCTACGGAAAGGTCATCAACAAGGCCGCGGAAGCCGACTTCGCCACGCAGCGCGACGTAAGCTCGCGCAAGCGCGACATCAAGACCATTCAGCTCAAGCTGCTCATTGACAATCCCGGCCTCGAGTTTGTCCCCGGCATGACTGCCGAGGTCTACATTCCCAAAGACAAGCTGGTGAAGCAGTGAGCTCGGCGCAAAAACAATCCGCCGCCGCTGACTCTGACACCTCCATCAAGGTGGAGAACGTCGTCAAGCGCTACGGCACGTTTGAAGCAGTCAAGGGCGTCAGCTTTTCGGTGGCCAACGGCGAGATCTTCGGTCTGCTCGGGCCCAACGGCGCGGGTAAAAGCACGCTCATCCGCATGATGACCACGCTCATTCCCATCACCGCCGGCAAAGCCATCGTTGCCGGCCACGACGTGGAGAAGGACCCCGATGATGTGCGCCGCATGATCGGTGTCATTCCCCAGGCGCTCACCAGCGATCCCGATCTCACCGTGGAAGAGAACCTGAGCATCTACGCCAAGCTCTACAGTGTGCCCCGCGCCGAGCGGATCAAGAACATTGACGACGTGCTCGAAGCCGTCGACCTGACCAAGTGGCGCGGCGCGCAGACCAAGACACTCTCCGGCGGAATGCGGCGCCGGCTTGAGATTGCCCGTGGACTGGTTCACAACCCCAAGATCTTCTTTCTCGACGAGCCCACCACCGGCCTCGATCCGGTCTCGCGTATCGCCGTCTGGGAGATGCTCGACAACCTGAGAAAAACACGCCACCTCACCATGCTGCTGACCACCCACTACATGGAAGAGGCCGACAAGCTCTGCGACCGCATCGCCATTGTGGATCACGGCAATCTTGTGGCGCTCGGCTCTCCCATCGAGTTGAAGCACAGCGTTCCCGGAGCCAACGTGGTTGAAGTGCACTTCGACCGCGAAACCGAGTCATGGGGGAAGCGGCTCGAAGGCCTCGAAGGAGTGACCAGCGTGCAGGCGGAGAGCGCCGGCTTCTATCGCGTGCTCACTTCCTCCGGCTCCAAAACCACCATGCAACTGGTGGAGCTGGCAGCCTCGCTGGGTGAGACCATCACTTCCCTCAGCGTCCAGAACACCACCCTCGACGATGTGTTCGTCCACTACACCGGCCGCCAGTTGCGCGACGAACAGGTAAAGCCGCCGGTCTTTACGCTGCCACCCCGTCCGGGAGCTCAGCCATGAACAGAATGTCCGCCATTATCGAGCGCGAGATGCGCAAGTTCTTCCGCTCGCCAACGCTGATGATCATGTCGCTGATGATGCCGATCCTGCAGCTCATCATCATGGGCAACGCCTTCGGCGGCAAGATTGTCGGCGCCAAGGTGGCCGTCGTCGACTACGATCGCGGCCCTGAAGCCGTCAAGATTCGTGAAGGCTTTGACGCCATCGCCGTCAACATCAAGACCTTCACCACGGTCAACTACAACGACGAGATGCAGGCGCGCGAAGATGTGCGCACCGGTAAAGTGGACGGAGCCGTCATCATTCCCGCCCAGTATTCGCGCCGCGTCTATGCACAGGATTCGCCGCGCATCGGCTTCGTCGTTGACAACACTGACCAGTTCACGTCGGGCAGCCTTGAAGGCGAGATGCAGGCGCTGGTCACGGCGCTCACCACGCCGGCAATCCAGCCGCGGCTGGCCAGCAGCATCGCGCTCGAGATCGTCGAGCTCTATCCTTATGTGGGCTACATGAAGTTCCTGCTGCCCGCGTGCATTGCGCTCGCCATGTACATTTCGGTCATGATCGGCGGCGGCATGCTCTATATCGACGACAAGGCGCGCGGCGTCCATGAGGGATACCTCGTCACTCCCATCACGCGTCTTGAACTGGTGATGGGCCTCAACATCGCGGGCTCCATCAAGGCTTGTCTCAGCGGCATCTGCCTCACCGTCATTGGCTCGCTCATGGCTGGACTCGGCCTCATCTTTCATCCGTGGACCATGCTGCAGGTCGTGTGTTTGATCCTGGTCACCTCCATCGCCTTCAACGGCATGATGTTTCTGCTGATGGTGCGCGTGGACGATCCGCTGGTGCCGCGCGCCATGTTCGGCGTGCTCAACCTGCTGCTCTTCTATCCGTCGGGCGCAATGTATCCCATCACGGCATTTCCCGTGTGGCTGCGCGCGATTTCGGTCGTCGATCCATTCACCTATGCGATTCACGGCTTCAAATCCGTCATTCTCAAGGATGGCGGATTCGTCTCCATCCAATTCGACCTCCTTTTCCTGTTCGTCTTTGGCGTCGGAACACTACTGATCGCCACGCCACTGTTCAAGCGCACGCTGTAGGAAGTAATGCTCGCGTAGGGCGCGTAGATAACTCCTCATAGGCAAAATAGGCAGATCCTGAAGAACAGCCATCGGAGGTAATTTCAGAGAATGCAAAAAGTAACTTGTGCAAATGTCCGAGAAATGAACTTTGATCAATTATTTATACGGATTTCGCCGGAAGAGTTACCTGACAATGTATTTACGTTGGTCGGTAGAGTCTTTCCAGTGATTACTGCGGGCAACCAAGATCGCTACAATTCCATGACAGCGAGCGGGGGAGGCTTGGGGCTTCTGTTCAAGAAGCCAACCACCTGGTGCATTCTCCGCGCAGACCGTTTTACGCTTGAAATGATTCAAAAAAAGCAAACTTATACGATGTCTTACTTCCCGAATGAATACAAAGAACAAATTGTCTTTTTGGGAAGTAAATCAGGAAGAGATAGCGAGAAAATGAAGGAAGTTGAATTAACAGTTATCCAAACTCCCTCCGGAAACATCTCTTTCAAGGAAGCCAGACTCGTTTTTGAATGTAAATTAACGGAAGTTACAACTGCCAATCCCAATGATTTTTACTCACAGGAAGCTAGAGACTTCATCAACGAAGCGTACAAAGAGCCAAACGATTATCGCAAACACGTATTTGGAGAAATTACCCACGTTTGGATAAAGAAATAAGAAAGTAGGGACAGGGCCACAGACAGCTGCTTTCTCCCTGCTGAATTGTTTCAAACAGGCCCACAGTTCACTTCTCAACGCGTGACTGGCTCGGTAGCCGTGGGCGGGACAGAACGAAGCCCCCGCACCATACCTCGACCGCTGCATTCAAACCAGGATGTTGATACTCCCACCGGCCGCCGGGGAATCAGAAGTGGATCCCAATTCCACCATCTCCTCCTCGTCCTCATCGTCCTGCCCGCCCGCGGCTTTCCGGCCGCTGCCGGAATAGGTGTCGTCGCCCGGTCCGGATGAGTTCTCAATATCGAAGACCGCGGAAAGCCGCAGGTCCGTCGGCGGCGCCTTCACCGACGGCAGTGCGCGAATTCCAGGAATCGGACCGATCTCCATAACGAGCCTTCCTGTTCACGTCTATCGACGGAACCAGGCGCGACTTTAATCCTTTTCTCAGCAAATTTTGTCCAGATTCGCGACATACTGTCCGTAATTCGGACACCACCGGCCCCTCGCCGACCCTGTCCACATCCCAATCCCCTCCCATCCCGCGCCACCCCGCTTGTTACACTTGGGCCATGGTTGATGAACTGGAGTTTCGGCGCTTTTGCGAGATCGCTCTCGATGGTCTCAAGCAGCATCTGATCGAACTCGAAGAATCCGACGAGGCCGGCTTCGAGGTTGAGGAGCAGAATGGCGTGCTGAACGTCCTGTTCGAGGAGCCGCCTGGCAAATTTGTCATCACGCCCAACACGCCGGTGCGCCAGATCTGGATCTCGGCGCTCTCCACCAGCTTCAAGCTCGATTGGGATGAGTTTGCGGGTGCATTTGTGCTGCCGAAGACCGGCGAGAAGTTGACGCCGCTGGTGGACAGGTTGATTGGGGAACATCTGACCAGCTAGCGGTCATGGTGGTCGTCGTGATCCATCCGGTCAAACTCAAGGGTGCAGGCGCGGCCTTCGACGCGGGTGCCGTCTCCATGCTTTTCATCGAAATGAGCCCGGATGTGATAGCCGAACGACGTGCCGCGAGGGGTGTCCACGCCGGGAACAAACTCTTTTGAACCGGTGTAGCCTGAGGCGTAAAGCTTTCCCGTGCCATCGTCATCGATTGTGCCGTCAATCAACAGGGAGCTGGGCTCGCCTTCGGTACCGCGCACGCCGTGGAATTGGCCATCCTTTACCTCGCTGACGAAACGATACGAGAAGCCGAGCGCGCCCCGGGATGGATCGCAGGAGACCGTGGTCTGCCATTTGCCATCGAAGCGGCGGGTGGTGTGCGCCTGTCCGTGTTCTGGATGGTCGCGATCGGGATGGTCGGATTGATCCTGCGTAGTGGAAGACGCCGGCAGCAGCAGGGCAATGGCGGTGAGCAGCAAGGCGGAGAGCCGCATGAGTTCCCCTCGTGGGGATATCGTAGGAAACCCCGACCGAATTGCCAAGGGAAATGTGGGAGAGTCAGGGATCGGAAGTCAGGGATTGCTGCGCGATGTTGTAGGGCGCTTATTGAAAAAGCAGCGCACCAACCCATGCGAGGCCACGGCCCCGCCCTTTTCGGCCTGATCGCCGCGAATAGCCTATTGCTTTGCGAAGTCGAAGGTGCAGGGCCGGCCAACGATGCCCAAACCCTGGTCCCGGGCGCCCTTACCGGTTGTGTCTTTGAACTGGGCTTTGATGTCGTAGCTGTAGTCCTCACCCTTGTGGGCAAAGACACCGCGCGCATACTCTCGCGAGGCCACAATGCCATTGGCCGACAGCTTGGCCGTGCCATCTTCCTTGATCGTGCCCCCAATCAGCAGGTAGCCAGGTTCTCCGGCAGTTCCGTGCTCCCCGCGGAAATTGCCATTCTCGATGACGCTTGGAATTCTCCAGGTGTAACCCTCGGTGTTGCCTTTGGCCGGGCAGGTGAGGGTGGTCATCCACTTGCCGTCGAAATGTTCGCCTGCAATCAAAAGCCCTGGCACCAAGACCAGGGCGCACACCACCAGAAGCCGGACCGCTTTCAACATACCAGTCCCTCCGTCGGCTAACGATGTTAGCACAATGCGGTTGCGGGATCTGTGGCGGTGGGCTCACGCAAAAAAGTGCCCCGTATCGACCGCGGAAGACTAGGTCGATACGAGGCACTCCGTCTTGCTCAGGCACTTTGTTTACGGAAGTGAATACACCGTCTTCAACACTTTCTGTTGCAGCGCGCTCGGCAGCGGCGCGTAGGAAAGCGCCGAGACTTCGCCTTCGCCCGAAGTCACAATCCAGTTCAGCATGTCCTTGAGCACCTTTTCCTTGGCGCCATCCGTGGGATGCAGAGGAATCAGCAGGTACGTGAAGCTCGAGATCGGATACGCTTCTGCGCCTGGTGCGTTGGTGATCGAGACGCGATAGTCAGGCGGGATGTTCTTGACGCCCGCGGCACACTCGGTCACGCCGGCAATCGAAGCCTTCACCCAGTTACCTGAGGCATTCTTGATGGAGCCGTAGCTCATGTGGTTTTGCAGAGCGTAGATCAGCTCAACATAGCCGATGGCCCCAGGAAGCTGGCGCACCAGCCCCGCCACACCCTCATTGCCCTTGCCGCCCACGCCCGTGGGCCAGCTCGGCGAAGTACCCTTCCCCGGTCCGCTCGCCCAATCCTTGTTCACCTTGCTCAGGTAGTCGGTAAAGATGAAGCTGGTGCCGCTGCCATCGGAGCGATGAACAACGATGATCTTCTGGTCCGGCAGATGAACACCGGGGTTGTCCTTGGCAATCTCCGGGTCGCTCCACGTCGCGACCTTGCCAAGATAAATATCGGCAAGCGTCTCACCGCTGAAGCGAAGATCGCTCACGCCCGGCACGTTGAAGACCGGCACAACTGCACCAAGCACGGTGGGAATGTGAATCAGCTTCACCTTCGACGAGCTCAGCATGTCATCGGTCATGGGCATGTCAGAGGCGCCGAAATCAACGGTACCCTTGGTCACCTGGCTGATGCCGCCACCAGAACCAATCGACTGGTAATTGACCTTGACGCCCGGATGCGCCGAGCTGTACTCAGTAAACCACTTCGAATAAATCGGATAAGGGAAAGTCGCGCCCGCCCCGGTCAGATTCTGGGCCTGGGCTGCGCTCGCAGTCAGCATAACGAACAAAATCGCAACAAAAGTCTTTTTCACTTCACGCTCCCGTGCAGTCTTCACTGCCGTTGTCCATTGTCTAGGTCGAATGTTACGGGCATTTGAATTCAAAAATATTTTCGCTCTGCGTCCCAGGCAGGAGCATGCGCGCCTTGCTGCGATTTCAATGGTTTGCGCCCGCACCGCGCTGAATCTACTCAGGAGCTGCGGAAGGGATCGCGGCAGGAGATTCTTGTACCAGCGGCAAAGTGAAGTGAAACGAGGCGCCTTTGCCAAGTACGCTCTCAGCCCAGATGCGCCCGCCGTGAGCCTGGATGATGTGCTTGACGATGGCAAGGCCCAGGCCGGTCCCGCCCGACTCGCGCGAGCGAGCCTTGTCGACTCGATAGAAGCGCTCAAAGATGCGCTCCAGGTGTTCCGAGGCAATGCCGGGCCCAAAGTCCTGTACGGTGAACTCAACCTCTGAAGCCAGCGCTCGTGCGCCTACGCGGATTCGCTTGCCCGCACTCGCATACTTCAGCGAGTTCTCAATCAGGTTGCCGAACACCTGGTTCATCG
Source organism: uncultured Acidobacteriaceae bacterium (assembly GCA_963765025.1). Lineage (GTDB taxonomy): Bacteria > Acidobacteriota > Terriglobia > Terriglobales > Acidobacteriaceae > Telmatobacter. Next base: position 12,251 of record CAVXVM010000044.1, read on the forward strand.
CGTCGGGATCGGCCATCACCGGGGCGTCGGGCGCGCCCGCCGATTGCAGCTTCACTCCGGAGTCAACCACGATGCCGCCCAGCGAATCAATCGCATCTTTCACAAGAACGTTGGCGCGCGCCGGCTGCAGTGTGAGCTTGTAGTCAGGGCTCTCCACGCTTGCCAGCGCAAGCAGATCTTCCGTGAGCCGATTCATCCGGGTGGCGTTCTTGAGAATCACTCCAAGAAACTCGCGCGTCGTCTCAGGATTTGGATTCGGATCTTCGATCAGCGTCTCCACGTAACCCTGGATCGACGTCAGCGGCGTGCGCAGCTCATGACTTACGTTGGCCACAAATTCGCGCCGCGACTTCTGCGCAGCTTCAATCCCGGTCACATCGTGCAAAACCACCAGGGCGCCTCCGCTCGACAAGGGCGCTGCATTCACTTCAAACACCCTTCCCGGAGCAAGCGAACTGGCGCGCCCGACACCTACTTCGCGCCGTTCGAGCGCACAGCGCACGCAAGCCAGCAGTTCAGGATCGCGCACGGAGTGCACCAGCGGCCGGCCCGAGTGAATCTGCGTGCCTGCCACCCGCTGCATCACTGCATTTGACCAGCGCACGAATCCCTCGGGCGTGAGAGCGACCACCGCCTCCTGCATGGAGTCGAGCATCGTGGCCAGTTCCTGGCGGCGGCTCTCAAGCTCTGCAAAGTTCTTGCCGAGACGCGCCGCCGTCTGGTTGAGCGCGGTCTCCATCGGCGAGAGCTCATCCTTTTCCGGGTGCTCCAGGCGGGCAGTTAAATCACCGTCGGCAATCGCGCCGCGCAAACGCCACCACGCTCTGCAAACGCACGCTCAAGCGCCCTGCAACCCACGCCGCCAGCGGCAGCGCGACGACCAGCGCGATCAGCCCCGACCACAGAGCCTCGCGACCCAGCATTTGCAGCGTGCTTCCCCGCGTCTCTGCTTCCATCAGATGAAACACCAGTTCCATCATCAGTGTGTGGAACAGAAGCAGAAGAACAAAGAGCGCGAGCAGCTTGGTAAAGAATTTGTGCGTCAATGAGGTTACTCGCCCTTGGGCAGCTCGAACCGATAACCGGCGCCGCGCACAGTCTTCAGGTAGCGCGGGTTTTCCGGATCGACCTCGATTTTCTCACGGATGCGGCGAACATACACATCCACCGAGCGCGGAGTAACAAATCGCGCATCGCCCCAAACGGCGTCCAGCAGATGATCGCGGCTGAACACCCGGCCGGGATGGCGCGCCAGGTAGTCCAGCAGCCGGAACTCGGTTGCCGTGGTGGTGGTCAGCTCGCCTCGCACCATCAGTTGCATGGCGCCCGCGTCGATAATCACCTCTTCAAAACTGATCACCGAAGGCGAAGAAGGACGCTCGAAGCGCCGCAGCACGGCCTTGACGCGCGCCACAAGTTCCCGCGTGGAAAATGGCTTGGTAATGTAATCGTCCGCGCCCAGTTCGAGCCCAAGAACGCGATCGTTTTCGCCCGCCCGCGCGGTCAGAAAGATGATGGGAATCGTCGACAGGCCATGATGGGTGCGCAAACGCCGGCACACGTCAAGCCCATCCCCGCCCGGAACCATGATGTCGAGCAGAAACAGCGCGGGCGGTTTGCGCTCCGCGTCGGAAATCAGATTGGTGGGTGTGTGAAACAGGCGGGCATCGAATCCGGCCGCCTCAAGGTGATGTTGCACAAGCCGCGCGATATCGGCTTCATCTTCAAGAACAAATACTGTCTGGCTCAAACGGTCAGCCCTCGCCCTGCGGCCGTTGATTTCTTTAAGCTGCGAAGGCCGCACGGAACCACCTATAGGGTAATCCAGCCGGGCAAACAAATTGCAAACGTTTGATGAATTTTGAACGTCCAGCGGGGCTTTGGCGGCATGATTCACCGCCGGCAAACCGCGAAAGAAGCGACGTTTTTTCTTGACTATAGCGACTTTCCTCTGCAAGACTTCCTCTGCTCATCCGGCACAGAATCACGGCACGACTTCCCCCGCAGCCGAGCCGTCGATGGCCAGGCGGGCGCGCCATTCACGCCTGCAGTCATGGGTACACGCGCGATGCCGGCACGCGTGTTGCATCGAACGTCAAACGGCAGGAGGAAGTATGAAGAAATATTTTGCGGAACTGGTGGGCACATTCATCCTTGTGCTCTTCGGTGTTGGAACTGCCGTGATTGCCGGCGACAAGGTCGGCATTCTCGGCATCGCCTTTGCGTTTGGCCTGGCCCTCATCGGCGCGGCTTATGGAATCGGCACCATCTCCGGCTGCCACATCAACCCGGCTGTCAGCCTGGGTGTCTATGTCGCCGGCCGCATGTCCATCAAGGACATGCTGGGTTACTGGGTCGGCCAGTTCATCGGCGCCATCCTCGCGGCATGGGTCCTCGCAGCCATCGTCGGCGGAGTGGCCGGCGGATACAACATTGCCGCCAGCGGGCTTGGCCAGGATGGTTGGGGCCCCGGATACCAGGGCGGCTACAACATGACCTCGGCCATCCTGTTTGAGTTTGTGGCTACGCTCATCTTCGTGATTGTGATTCTCGGCTCAACCCAGGCGAAGGCTCCCTCCGGGTTTGCCGGACTCGCCATCGGCATCACGCTGGTCGCCATTCACATCACCGGCATCCACATCACCGGCGTCAGCGTAAACCCGGCGCGCAGCCTGGGACCGGCCCTCCTTGTCGGCGGTCAGGCGCTTTCGCAGGTCTGGCTCTTCCTTCTCGTGCCTTCGCTGGGCGGAGCAGTGGCGGGACTCCTGTTCAGAATGAAAGCACTCGAAGCCGACTAGTATCCGAATCCAAAGTTCACATCAAGAATGACTGTCATCCAGAGCTCCGATTGGCGCGCATTTTGCGCCAATCGGAGCGAAGGATCTGCCGTTGCTTTTTGCTTGCCGTCGCAGGAATGCCCGTATCCCAACTTTTCCCAATCATCTCCAGACACACCACACTAGATCACCATCATTTAGGCTTGAAACTTGAGGCACGGCGATTCGCACTGGCCGTTTCTCAAGAGGGAGAGTGCATGATCTGGCTGACTCTGCTGATCGGAGTGATTGTCGGAGCGTTTTCCGGCGTTGTGGGCATTGGCGGCGGCATTCTTTTTGTGCCCGCCCTCATCTGGCTCTATGGAATGAGCCAGCACAAGGCTCAAGGCACATCGCTTGGCGCGCTGCTCGCGCCGGTCGGCATTCTCGCCTTCATGGAGTACTACCGCAAGGGCAACGCCGATATTCGCATTGCCGCGCTGCTGGCCGTGGGCTTTCTCGTCGGCGGATACTTCGGTGCGACCGGTGCGCAAATGATCCCTGAAGTTCTGCTGCGGCGTATCTTTGCCACGACCCTCGTAGCGATAGGTGGATGGATGTTCTTCCAACACTAGCGTCCTGCCTCTGAAGTTCGTATCAAAATCGACTGTCA
>CAVXVM010000045.1:0-12387 GCA_963765025.1 uncultured Acidobacteriaceae bacterium
TGGAGGGCACTTATTACCTGCTGCTCAAATTGCGATTGGGCCAACGCGAGTTGGTTCTCCAAGCCGGCGAGGAGGGGGCCGCGACCAATCTTTTGCGATTCGCAGTGAGTGAGCCAGTCCCTAATGGTTCCAGTGCCATTTGCCATTCCGAATTCTGATATCTCCGCAGAGTGAAAGATGTGTATTTCATCGCGCGCACGCGTGAACGCAACGTTCAACATCCCCTGGATATGGTCTCTTTCCGATTGGCGCGCCGAAAGTGATTCCCTGCCCATCCCATCGGCGTCAAAAGAAAGGGAATACAAAATCACATCACGCTCATCACCTTGAAAGCCATCTGGGTTCACAACGACTAGATCGTGCTCGAGGCACAGCTCCTCAGGTATCGTCTCCGCGATAAGATCGCTCACCAACCTCATTTGTTCTTCAAACAGGCAGATGACACCGAAGGTTGCGTCGGAATAGGCCGGGTTTTCCAGAAGTTGCAGAAGACGGGCAACTACTGCTTTGGCCTCGATCAAGTTCTCCTGCGACCCTGCCGTCACCTTACCTCTCACGCGGTGAAGTGCGACGGCCGGGTCCTCAGGGTCACCGCATCGCTTGTCGTCTTCATCTCGCATAATTCGGAGCCGATTTCGATACCACCTTTCGTTAGAGAACGAGATAATCCCCGGGAGGCTCCGGTAATGTTCGTCGAGAAATATCTCCTCGTCCATGCGAATGGAAGCGAGTTGAAGTAAGTCGACCTTGGCCGGATCGAGCCATCTGTCTGGGTCAAGCCTATCGAGTCCGTGCTGCGCCCACGCCTGAGCCGCAACTAGGTTTGAAGTGAACGCAAATCGCTGCGCCTGCATTTGCTTCGAATCGCCTGCAACGACCACCTGAGTAGCCCTGTATAAAACGGGGGTCATTGAAGGGAGATCGCATTGTGAGGCCTCATCGATAATCACGACATCAAAGAGGCCCGATCTGCATGGAAATAATCTCGCGACATCATCAGGCGACATTATCCAGCAAGGAAGGATGTTCAGGAGCATCCTACATTTGTCTGGATCAGCTTTCATTCGATCGAATATTGGGAAGTTCTTCGCATTCGTTTGATTTCTTCCGAGCAACTTTGCAAGCTCGCGGAGCTGATTCCTTTCAGCTTTCTGGGCGGAGCAGGTCCTATGGCTAGCAGCTTGCTTCAAGAGCGAAAGGGCAAGATTTTTGAGCTGTTCACGCTTCTCCGAGACACGTTCACCTAGGGAATCTGAGCGTAGGTGCGCTTGGTGCTCGGCTTGGCGAAGGCTTTTCCTGACTCCCCACTTCGACCTCAGCCGGGCAATGAGGCCCGTCGCAGTTCTAGCCTGAGCATCGGCCAGCTCGACAGGGTGCTCAGCCAAAATTGCCTTAACGAGCAGCTTCTCTTCCGCTTCAAATCCTTCGACAAATTGTTTATGTTCCCGTAACTCTCGTTCAAGGGCCTGCCTTGCTTCCTCCGCAGACCGTTCCTTTTGAATCGATTCGAGGCGCTCTTGGAGCTGCCTCTTTGACTCTCGGTCCTGGCGCAGAAGAGTCATTGGCAGCTCACTCATGCTTAGACCGCCCAGCATCTCATCTACGACTTGAAGGGCCTTATCCTTCTGGGAAGTAATTAGAACGCTCTTCCCGACGCAATGAGGTGACATGCCAAGTTCGCAATCGTGAGGGATTTCCCAGTTCCTGGTGGACCCTGAACCACGGTTATTCGGGATTTTGGGTCATCAACGAGGTGCGCGACCCTCCGCTGACTGGCATTCGATGAAAAAGGATAAAACAACTTCCTACGGTCCGTGAATCGATCGCTCGTCGGTTCGGGTGGGCGCTTTCCAATTAGCCAGCCCAGTGCGCTGGATGCGACTGAAGATGCACCGGACTTTCCGATGGACTCAAGATCGCTAACAAGAAAAATAACTCCGTTCTTGGCGCGATAAAGCACGCTGCATTATCGACGATCGTCAATCCCATGTTTTGCCTGGGCATCGACGGGGGAGAATCTAGCGTTCCAGATAAGGTCGCCTGATTTAAAACGTTCAATTCGAGCGCAACGGATCCGCAATAGGACTTGAGGGAATCATGCGTCAGCGGTAGGTCGGGGGCAGCCTTCAATCAGACGTGTAAGGGCCTGTTCTCGACTGCTTGTTTCACGCTCGGCTTGAAAAGGCAATGAGTTGAAGCAAGACATCCCCCGCAGAGAAATCAGGAGACTTGAGCTGTCAGCAGTAATCTCAATCGGGATCGTCAAGAGCGGAGCACGAAATACGATCCATCCGCCTGCCCGATTACATAGGGATATCCGTACTGGAGTTCACGCTCGTATGGATTTAACTCAATCGTGGCCTTCATCTTTTGAATAGAACTGTATATAGGCGAAGTCGGCTCAATTCTAAGTTTCCCGTTTCCGAATAATAGCAATTCGGGGCCCGTCCCGAGCCAAGCAAATTCGTGCGAACGAGCGTGTGCGGCTGTCCAACGAACGTACGCGGCGGAGGCTGTTCTTTGCCGCTTCAAGAGCGCGGCATAGGCAGAAGTCAGTGCCTCAACAAGCCCCTCCTTCAGCTCCGGAATAGGCGCAGATTCGAGGCTCGGTGCTCCTGAAGGGATGGGGGGCATCTTTGTTTGCACCTGATATGGAAACAGTTTACGCGACGGGAAGAACATCCCCAGACTACGAACGTTCGCGGTAAATAGCCCAGAAGAGTCACCTTACCAATCACCGCGTTCCCCAAGGCTCCTATACCTGAGCAGCGCACCTAATGCGCCCACGCAATTTGCAGATAATTACCCCTCCCCGGCGCACAATAGTTCCAGAATGCCGTTCAAGACCCAAGCCGAACCCGCCCCAGCCCGGACCGGAAAACCAGCACCAAACCCCCAAAATCGGGGATGGGGCAGCTACAAGCTGCCCCATCCCCTTTGTTTTCTGCATTCTGCAGCCAACCCCAGCAGAATGAACATTTTGTAACGCAATACGCGCTCCAAGTCAAAGAAAAGAAGACCCTTACCGCCAGAAACCTATGAGGGTGGGGGGGAGGGGGAGGGTACTGACTGATAACTGACCACTGACCACTGATCACTGTCCACTGCTTCTCTAACCACCGGCGAGGCCTAGAGCCGGAGCTAGAAGCTAGGAGCTAGAAGCTAGGAGCTAGAAGCTAGAAGCCGCAGTTAGGTTCCCTGCTTTTCTAGTCCCTTAGTCCCGAGTCCCTCAGTGCCTAGCCCGCCGGCAGTCGGACGCTCGCCCGCGCGCCCACCCCATCCTCCCGATTCACCAGCTGCACCTCGCCCCCATGCGCCCGCGCAATCTGCTGCGCCAGCGCCAGTCCCACGCCGCTGCCCGCAGGCTTGGTCGTGTAGAACGGCACAAACAAATTTTCCGCATTCGCAATCCCCAGCCCGCGATCCTCGATCGTCACCAGCACCGATCTCGCGTCAACCTTCCAACTCAAGCGCACCAGCTGCGCGCCCCTAGCCAGCGAAGCGTCCACGGCATTCGCCAGCAAATTGATGAACATCTGCTCCAGTTGATCCGGATCGGCATTCACTTGCACTGCAGGACCCTCGTCGAGCTCGACCACCAGCCGCTGCTCCAGCAGCACCACGCGCTCCAGCAGCTCGGCCAGCGCAACCGGCCGCAACTGCGGCGGAGGCAGTTGCGCCAGTTGCCGGTACGACTGCACAAAGCGGTGCAGCGCATCCGCGCGGCTCTCCACCACGCCCAGTCCGCGACGGAAGTCGTTCAGCGTGGCCTCGTTCCCATGCAAGCTGTTCCAGCCCGCGCCAGCAGGCTGCCGGCAATGGATTTGATCGGCGCCAGCGAGTTCGATAGCTCGTGCCCAAGCACTCGGATCAGCCGCTTCCACGCCGTCTTCTCTTCTTCCTGCAACGGCACGCTCACATCGGCCAGCAGCAGCAGCGTATGCGGCGCGCCTTCCTGACGGAACTGTGCCTTGCGCAGCAGCCATCGCGCCGGTCCGGTTTGCACTTTCCCGTTCTCCTGGAACGAGTGAATGCTCTGGTCGGGCGCGCGCAGCAGTTCTTCCAGCCCAAGCTCCTTCGCACCTCTCCCAAAGCTCCGCGCATGCGGCAGCCCGAGCAGCTTCAGTCCCGCATTGTTCACCAGCTGCAGCGTGTCTTCGCGGTCGAACGCAAACAGCGGCGCATGCATCACCTCGAGAATGCGCGCCAGCAACGCCGTAGCCTCAAGCGAGCGCACCCGCTGCCTCTGCAGCAGGTCAGCCAGCGCATTCACCTCAGCCGCCAGCTCGCCCAGCGAATCCGGCGCCTGCGCACCCCGCGCTCTGAAGGAGTAATCTCCCTCGCGCAGCGACGACACCACGTTGGAGAGCGTCTGCAGCGGCCGGATCAGCCCTTCAATCAGCGCCCCAGCCACCAGCAACAGGTAAACCAGAAGGCACCCGCCCAGCAGCAACGCCGGCGCCAATCCCACACGGCCCTGATACAGGAGCACCGCACTCAGCACCAGCGCCGGCAGCCCGAGCAGCAGGCAGTACAGCCACGCCCGGCGAATGGCCGAGCGCCGGCGCCGACGAGCCGCCTTGTCAGATTCCATATTTTTCAATGCGCCGGTAGAGCGATGCGCGGCTCAGTCCCAGCGCCTCGGCGGCCTGCGAAATATTTCCGTCGCAGCGTCTGAGAACCTTGCGGATGAGCAGCGTCTCCACTTCCTCGATGCTCATATTTTCAAATGAGGTTGTCCCGCTGCGAGCGGCGGTAATGGCCAGGTTAGACGGATCAACCTCTTCGCCGCGGCACAGCAGCACCGCACGTTCCACCGTGTGCTCCAACTCTCGTACGTTACCCGGCCACTGGTATTGCATCAGCAGCTGCATCGCCGCCGGCGAAAATCCGCTTACCTGCTTCCGGTAGCGCGTACGGTTGCGCGCAAGAAAGTGCGCTGCCAGCAGGGGAATATCTTCGCGCCTGTCTCGCAGCGCGGGCAGGTGAATCTCCACCGTGTTGATGCGGAACAGCAGATCCTCGCGGAAGTTTCCCGCCTGGGCTTCCTCTGTCAGCACGGCATTAGTGGCACAAAGCACGCGCACGTCCACGCGCCGCGTCTGCGACGAACCCACGCGCTCCAGCTCGCCCGTCTCCAGCACGCGCAGCAGCTTGGCCTGTTGGCGCATCGGCACATTGGCAATCTCGTCAAGAAACAGCGTGCCCCCGCTCGCCAACTCGAACCGCCCAACGCGATCCATGCGTGCGTCGGTGAATGCGCCTTTTACATGGCCGAAGATTTCGCTCTCAAAGGTTCCCTCCGGCAGTCCCCCGGCATTCACCGTCACCAGCGGCATACGCGCCCGCGGCGACGCCGCATGCAGCAGCCGCGCAACAATTTCCTTCCCGGTGCCATGCTCGCCGGTGATCAGCACATTCGCGTCCGATGGACCCACCTGCGCAATCAGATCCAGCACCAGCTGCATCGACGGCGCGCCGGCAATAAACTCCGGCATTCCTTCGGCGCGCAGCAATCGGTTTTCAAGTTCCAGTTGCCGCGCCCGCCTTAGCGCCTGACGCAACTCCGCATGCACCCGCACCAGCGACAGCAGCCGCTCGTTCTCCCACGGCTTCTGTACAAAGTCGCGCGCCCCGCGCTTGATCGACTCCACCGCCAGCCCGATATTGCCCCAGGCTGTCATCACGATCACCGGCAAACGCGCGTCGTACTCCTGGATCCTCGCCAGCAGATCCAGGCCCTCCTGCCCTGATGTGGTGTCGCGCGTATAGTTCAGGTCAATCAGCAGCACGTCGTAGTCGCGCTCGCCCAGTTGCTCCATCAGCAACTGCGGCGAACGCACGCAGTCCACTTCGATCCCTTGCGGAGCGAGCAGCAGATCGACGGCCTCAAGAATGTGCGGCTGATCGTCGGCCACCAGTACGCGGATTCGTTCTTGCTTAGCGGGAATGGTCAGCCTCCACAACGCCGGCTCTTGCATCTGCCACAGAAATACCGTAGTCCTCAAGCACTGAACCGGTGGCGCGCTTTACTTCGATACGCGCCTTTTCATAGTCGGTCTCCGCCGAGACAAGAGCCGACTCGGCCACAGCCAGATCGTGGTCGGCTGAGAGCGTCTGCTGATTCGACCCGGCCCCGAGCTTCTGTTCCTGCTCGGTAATGTCCAGTGTCTTCTGCGCCAGGTCGCGGGCCGTGCGCGCCGCATCCACGCGACTCGCCCCTTGCTCCAGCGCAAACGCCGCATTGCGCACCTCAATGCGGATGCGCTTCTTCAATTCTTCCAGATACACCTGCGACTGTCGGTACTCAAGCTCGGTGCGATACTGGTCGGCCTTGGCAATCCGATTGCGGAGCGGCACGTTCAATTGAAATCCCACCTGGTATTCGGGAGAAGAATAATTGAAGGCATTGTCCACCGCCCCACTGAATCCCGTCGGTGCGTTGGTCCCCGTGCTGTCCAGTGGATTCGCGGTGCCGGCATAGCCCGTGCCCGCATAAAATCCGTACAGTGAAAGCGAGGGCAGCAGCGCATTGCGCGCCGTCTTGCGGCTCAGTTCGCTGTTCTCCAGCACCAGGCTCGACTCCAGCAGCTCTGTTCGCTCTTTGAGCGCTTCGGCGATCATCTCCTGCGCCGGTCGAGTATCCGGCTCTGCCTGCGCCACGGCGTGGTCCACGGGCACCACCGGCATCTCCTGCAGAACGGGATCGTCGAGGGAACGGGTCACCGCGTTCTTCATGTACAACTCTTGCAACTCAAGGTTGGTGCGCGCCGTGGTCAAGTCCTGCTGCCGCGTGGCCAGGTCCGCTTCCGCTTTCAGCACGTCCATCTCCGGAATCGCCTGCAGCGCAAGCTGCTTCTTTGCCACATTCAATGTCTCTGTCGCAAACGCCACTGACCGTTCCCCTACTTGCTCGTTATCATAGGCGTTCACCAGGTCCCAGTACAGATCGCCAATCTGCACCACCGTGGCAATCAGTTGCGCGCGAAAGGCAATGTCAGAAACTTTCTGGTTGGTCTTGGCAATGCGCAGGTAGCGCAGGTTCGGTCCAAATCCAAAGCCGGCCAGCAACTCCTGATTCGCGTAAAACTCAAAATAGGAGTTCAGTTGCGGATTCAGCGTGTTGTTGGGGCTGTTGGTCGTCTGCCGGTTGTTGTCCCACGCCATCTGGATGCTCGCGCCCGTCGCGAACGCCTGCGAATACGTCAGGTCGCCCAGAAAGGTGTTCTGGTGGATCACTGGCACACCGTACAAGACCTGGTTGGGCAGAAGCTGCGTGGTGTGGTCGATGTAGGTTTTCGCGCTGATGTTTGGATCGTATGAGTTCACCGACGCGCCCGTGCCCAGCGTCGACTGCACCAGTCCCGACGCTCCAGCTCCCGCGCCACCCGCGCCGCCACTCGTGCCGCCCGCGCCTGCTCCGCTGCTCGCGCCAAACAGGCCGCCGGCTCCGCCCGGAGTGCCCGACACCACGCCCGTATTCACGCCGCGCACGGATCCGCCCGCCTTGGTGCGCAACACATCCATCTGCGCAATCGGCAGGTTGTACCGCGCAATCACCAGGTCAAGGTTGTTTTCAAGCGCCAGGTCGATGGCATTTTGCAAGGTCAGGTAAAGCTTGCCATCCTTCACCAGCGAATCGAGCCGCGTAGAATTTGCCAGGCTCGGCGGAGGCACCGTCTTGCCCCGGTACGCATCGAACGGATTCCGCGAAGGGTGCAGCAACTGGTCGAATGGAATAGCGCTCGCGGAATTATTGTTGAGCGGCGCCGTCGCCACCGTTCCCTGCCCCGCGGGCGAAGCGGTCTGCGCCGACGCAACACCCGGCCCTTCAACAGCCATAGCCACGTGTCCGCTGACCAGCAGCACAGCCGCAACCGCCCCAACACGCTTCAGAAAACTACGCTTCAGAAAATTCACGATTCACCCTGTTCCTTATCCCTGTTCCCTGTTTTAAGCTGGATGCCCCGTCCATCGCGGTCGCCGTGGCGACCGATAGGTGGAGATGAATCAACTTTACCCGAGCTTTTCTAATCCCTAATCCCTGCCGGGGTCCCCGACGAGCGGTCTATGCTCGCTGGGGTGGCTACTCCCTGCTGTTGACCGCCTCATCCCGCGTAACCCACCCGTCGCGCAGCTCCACAATGCGTTTCCCGTAGCTCGCATTCTCTTCAGAGTGCGTTACCTGCACAATCGTTGTGCCCGCCTTGTTCAGCTGGCAGAAGAGCTCCATGATCTCGCGCGCCTGGGTGGAGTGCAGGTTGCCCGTCGGCTCGTCTGCAAGCAGCAGCGCGGGTGCATGCACCACGGCGCGCGCAATGCCCACAAGTTGCTGCTGGCCGCCCGACAACTGCGACGGAAACAGGTCCTTCTTCGCCACAATCTGGAAGCGATCCAGAATGTCGGCCACCATCCCCTGTCGCTCCTTCGCGGGCAGGTTCTTGTACGAGAGCGGCAAGTCAATATTCTCGGCCACCGTCAAATCGTCCAGCAGGTGATAGCTCTGGAACACCATCCCGATCCGCTGCCGCGCCAGGTCTGCGCGCTGCTTGCGATTCAGTTTGTGCGCCGGCGTCTCGCCGAACCAGTACTCGCCCAGCCAGCCGTCGTCCAGCAGTGCCAGAACGTTCAAGAGCGATGACTTCCCTGCTCCCGAAGGTCCCATCACCGTCACAAACTCGCCTTCGCCGATCGAAAGCCCCACGCGCCGCAGCACCCACGTCTCCGTGTGTCCGGCCTTGTAACTGCGTTCCACATTTTTCAGCTCGATCATCGTCTTTCCCACCAATCCGATCTCGTAATTAATTATTCAGTCCGCAGTGCCTGCATCGGCTCAATTGAAGCCGCGCGCCGCGCCGGCAGCACCGCTGCCAACAGTACCATCGCCGCGGTAAGAAGGAACGCTCCCGCCAGCGCCACCGGATCTAAGGTCGACACCCCGTAAAGCTCGCTCTGAAACAAACGCGCCACGGCAACGACCGAAGGAAGCGCCACGGCCGTTGCAATCGCTGCAATCAGCGCCATCTCGCGCATCACCAGCGTCACTACGCTCCAGCGCCCCGCACCCAGCGCCAGCCGCACGCCAATCTCGCGCGTGCGCTGCTCGGTCGAGTAGGCAAGCACACCATACAACCCCACCGCTGCAAGAATCATCGCCAGAACTGAGAAACCTATCGCCAAAAATGCCAGCGCGCGGTTGTCTGAAGCGCTGATGTCGATCTCGGCCTGCATGGTGCGCAGCCCATCCACCACAAGAGTCGGATCAAGCTGATGCACCGCCTGCCGGATTGCGGACTCAATCGTCTCCGGCGCCTCCGCCGTCCGCGCGTAGATCTGCACGCCGGTCGGATGCTTCAGTTGCAGATACGGCCGATAAACTGCCGGCCCTATATCGGTCTTCAGATCCGCGTGCTTGATGTCGCCCACCACGCCCACAATCGTGGTGTCGAACTTCACGTTGCTGCCTCCGCCATCTGCCAGCAGGTGCCCCAGCGCATTCTGCGGCGAGCCAAAGAATCGTTTGGCCAGCGCCGCGTTCACCACGGCAACCTTCGGCGATCCCGCCGTGTCTGCGTCAGTCAGCTCCCTGCCTGCCAGCAGCTTCTTTTTCTCCAGGGATTCGCGGAGCAGCTTGATGGGGCAGTGATCCTTCCAGAAGTCGATTTCCTCGGGATCGCGATAGTTGATCACGTCGTCGTTTTCCGGGCCGACGTGGCCGTTCCAGCGATAGGTGTAGGCCTGAACGAAAGTGGGGCCGCCTCCCGAGCGGGCCTTGTCCACGGCGTTCTTGACCGTGTTATAGACGGTCACCGCATCGTTGCCGAAGATCGACTTGCTCTCCATGCCGAAGGAAGCCACGCGCTCGGCCAGGTTGTCGGCGAGCCTGCCGATCGAGCTGCGGCGAGAATGTCGAGTAGCGATTGTTCTCACAGACAAACACCACCGGCAGTTGTTTGAGACGGGCAAAGCTGATCGCTTCCCAGAAGATGCCTTCATCGGTGCACGCTTCACCAAAACCGGTGACGGCGATGTTGTCGGTGCCGCGGTGCTTTTCACCAAAGGCCGCTCCGGTGGCGATGGCCACGGCCCCGGCCAGGATGGCGCCGCTGAAGAAGTTGGCCTCGGCGTAGGAAATGTCCTGCGAGCCGGCCCGCCCGCCGTTGGCCCCGGTTTCCTTGCCGTACAGTTCGGCGAACAGGGCCTTCATCGGCGCGTTCTTGCCCATGAAGTAGCCGTGCGACCTGTGATGGCTGAAAACATAGTCCTTCGGACGCAGCAGATTGGACAGGGCGGCCGACACCGCTTCCTGGCCGATGCAAAAATGCACCGGGCAGCGCATCTCGTCGGCGGGGTGATACTCCTTGTAAAGAGCCACTTCCATGCGCCTGAGGCGCATCATGGAACGGTACAGCTTGTAAGCCAGTTCCTGATCGAAGCCGGCAAGGTTCGGTTTGGTGCAGCCCTGGCCGCGTAACAGCCCTTCGTGAGTGATCGTCGCCATGGTTTCAATCTCGCTATGGTTACAAGGTCCCTTGCCACTTATGCCAAATCTGCTGGCCTTGAGCGCCAGGTCCCAGGCATCCAGGACCACTGCCGGCATCCTTACGCCCGACGCTTCATGTCTCGTCATGAAGCGAAGCTCTTGACCTTCCAGGCAGCGAAACGATTGCCGGCCATCATGGTGCCACCAGTAAACCGTCAGTTTGTAGTGCTGGCCCGTGACGTCGTTCTCATCATCGAACGTGCCAAGGTAACACAGGTCCGGGCAGTCATAGTCCGTTTCTTCTTTCAATTCCCGGCGAGCGGCTGTCAGGCTATTCTCATCCTCGTCCTGGTGTCCGCCGGGGATGACCCACATGTTCGCCCTGGGCAGGCCGGGCTTGTCGTCGCGAAGTTGCATCAGGGCGGCCCCATCCGCACGCATCAGCACAATGGCGACGATCGGCGGATGTTCGAGAGCGACAGTCGAGTGTGCCATTAGCGACGGCCCGGCTGCGGCCCACACACATGGCAATCAGGTAATGAGCCATGGGGCCAAAACCTGTATGCACCACCTCGTCGTTCATCGAGAACATGAACACGTTGTGGAAATAGTTGACCATCAACTTGCGAAACTCTTCATGATCCTTGCAATTCACATGGCCTTCCTTGCTCTGCTTGGACGCATAGGACTGCGATTGCAGGGACGGCATGCCGGCGATGAAAACCCCGTGATCGGTCAGCGAGTTCAAGACGTTGCGAATAAAGCAATCCTCATCCTTGGGCAGAATGTGCTCCAGCACGTCCAGCGAATACGCGGCTTCGTATTTCTCGCGGCATGGGGCCGTTGAGCATGTCGTGTACCTGGCAGGTAAAGCGCCATTTCTTGTTCATCCGGCGGTTGACGTCCTCGACAAAGACCGGGATCAAAGTCGATAGCTGTGACCTTGGGAACCTCTTGACACACAATGCGCGTGCCGAAGCCGTCGCCACAGCCAACCTCCAAGGCGGTCCTTTTTCCGCGCAGCATTTTGGACACAAATTTGTAACGAGCCAGGAAAAACGCGATCCGGCGCGGATCGTCTTGCCAGCACTGATTGGACATCAAGCCAAATTGGGTCAGGCCGTTCTCCTCGCTGGATATCCGACCATGAACTGGTATTGTGTTTCCTTCGTCTGGCGACCATGGCTATTTCCTCTCACCGTCATTCAAAAAAGAACCAGTAATAGTCGCCTGTGTAACCGACTTCATGAAACAGACGGACCCAGTCGTCGACGTGCATGTAAGTCTTGGCGGTCAACACCCATTCCTTGAGCATGCCGCTGCTGTTCTGGTGTTCTCCAGGCATCCACGACGATAAAAGCCCTTCCCTGGCTGACACGCTGGATTTCTCTGAGTGCCTTTTGCAATCGGCCAGGGGCAAGATTATGAATCGTGTTGATGGCCGTGACCAGATCAAAGGAACCGGCAGAAAAGGCAATGACTTCACGTTTCCAAGGCGCAGGACAAGGCGGATGGTTGGGGGAGCGTGGTCGATGGCGTAAGATGACACGTCGATGCCAAAGAGGCTGGGCCTTGGGCATGAGTTGCTGAAAATCGAGCAACATGAAACCTTTGGCACAACCGACATCCAGAATGCGGGCGTTGTCGGGGAGTTGGTAGTGTTGCTGGAATCGGCGCACCGTGGCTTGCCAGAAGCGCGGATGGTAATGGTAGCCGCCGTAGCCATGCTTGCGGTCGCCGTCGAAGTAGTCCTTGCCGAATTGGCAGGCGAGTTGGCGGTCTGCCTCGGTGACGTCCTGCCGCGGAGCCAGAGAGCGTTGCATGCGCGGATACTGATCCATCAGGTTGATTTCAGCCATAGTGAACTCCGCTCGCCATGCAAAAGCTTGAAGGTGGGCCTAACC
>CAVXVM010000046.1:0-16448 GCA_963765025.1 uncultured Acidobacteriaceae bacterium
TCACGCTGATGCCCAGGCTCGTAAGGCTGTTAATGTCCGTTCCGGCGCTCGCGTAGTTCAACGCAGTGCTGGTGGCCTGGTCGGTAATTGATGAGCTCACCGTGAGTGCCCCCGCTGAACCGGCGCTCTGTGACGTCAGCTCCAGCTGCGAGCCGGTGCTCGATGTCACCACGTTGGCCGTCACGCCGATACCGGCAGAGTTGATCGCCGAGGCCAGTCCGGCAAGCGTGTTCACTCCATCGCCGGTATACACGGTGTTGGCTGCCGGCGTGCTCGGCGCGGCACCGATCACGATGTTCTCCGTCGTGCCGCCACCCACCTGGATGGAGAGGGAACCGGAGAGCGTGTCGCTCCCGTTTGCGATCGAGTCCAAAGCGCCATTCGGACTTTGCATGTTGAGCCCGCCAAACAGCTGTTGCTGCAACAGCGAGAGAGTGGGCGAGCCAAACAGCGGCTCGGGATTGCCCGAGCTGTCGTTTCCCTCCTGGGTATTGAGTGCGCTCACCAGGGCGTTGTAGTCGGAGACTGTGGCGGCTACGGCGCCTTCAACGCCGCTGTTGTTATTGGCGATCACTACCTGCACCTGTTCTAGCGATCCGTCGGACTCAGCAGCGCTCGGCGCCAACAGTTGAAACGTCACGCCCGGAATCAGATTGGCCACCGTGTTTGATGCGCTGGTCAGGGCCACGCCATCCACAGTCAGGTTGGCGTCCTTGCCGGTCACCGCCGAGGTGTAGCCGAGCATCGACGTGGTTGAGTCGATCACCGAAGAATTCACGGTGAGCGTCCCGGCGGTGCCCGAAGTGCCGGACACGAGTTGCAGGCTCGACGAGCCGTCGCTGTTGGTCACCACCGAAGCACTCACACCTATGCCCGCCGCAGTGATGGCGCCGGCGATGCCGGACAGCGTATTCACGCCGCTGCCGGTGTAGATCGTGTTGGCCGCCGGTGTACTGGGAGCGGCGCCGATGACCACGTTCTCCGCCGTGCCGCTCCCAACCTGGATCGAAAGGGAGCCTGCCAGCGTGTCGCCCGCATTCGCAATCGACGCCAGCGTGCCCGTCGAGTTTGTTGAGTCAGTGCCGGCTGTGCCGGTGTAGTTGAGCACCGCGCCAATCGAATTCGCGGTCACCTGGATATTGCCGGCTGCGCCGGAGGTTCCCGAAACCAGGCTCAGCCGCGATCCGGATGAGTCAGTCAGGACGTTTGCATTCACGCCCACGCCCGATGCGTTGATGGCTGCCGCAAGTCCCGCCAGGGTGTTGTCCGTTGAGTTAAGTGTGATCGTCTGCGCAGTGCCGCTCGATCCCACTTGCAACGTGATGGAACCGGCAAGCGTGGCGGAACTGCTCGAAATCGGTGCAAGATGGCCACTCGATGTCTGGGCAAGGTTGGTCACTTCGATCGTGTGTGTCCCCGCAACCGCGGTTGAGTCTGCCGCGGTCAGCGTGAGCACATTCTCGTCCGAGCTCGAGCCCTCCTTCTCGGCCATGATGCCCTGAAAGTCAGTCAGCGAACTGAGGTCGTTGGAGAGATTGGAGAACAGCGTGCCCAGGCTGGAGATGGCCGTGTCCTGGTTCTCGAGTGTGGTCAACTGCGTCTTCCAAGGCGTCTCCACATTCTGGAGATTGCTCACAATGGAAGCCACCGTTGAGCTGACGTCAAACCCAGCCCCGCTGGTCGGTGACCCAAAACTCAAACCAACTGTGCCCATTGCGCCCTCCTGAGGAAGTGAATGCAGCCCGTAAACCATCAAAAATAAGACACGATTAGAAAAAACTCATAGCCGACGATGCTCTCCGCAGGCATTCTCAAAAAACGCCCAGCGCCGCCGGCACGAACGCGCGGACCTGCCTGCTTCCGCCAGCAGGTTCATCGGCAGCACGCGTGCGGGCCTTTAGCGCCCGAGACCTTCATCCAATGGCCCCAGGACTTGCGGGCTGCAAGCCCACCGTGCAGATGAACGGAAAAGGGCGCCCGCAAGAGGCGCCCTTTTCCGGTTGAAGTGACGTTGTTTGAATTTGCCCCGGCGGCCAGGTTCGACCAGCCGCGGCGCCAGGAGAATTACTGCAGCAGCTTGGTCACTTCCTGCTGCATGCTGTTGGCCTGTGCCAGGGCCGAGATGCCGGTCTGCGACAGGATCTCGTACTTTGACATGTTCGAGGTTGCGGACGCGTAATCCGTAGCCTGCACCGCGTTCTGCGCCGACTGCACGTTTTCCTGTTGTGTGCTCAGGACCGAGCTGACGGCGTTCAGGGTATTGATCTGCGCGCCCACGTATCCGTCCTGGGCGGCTACATCGGTAATGGCAGAGTTCAGGGCGGTAAGCGCTGTCTCGGCATTGCCTTGGTTGGTGAGGCTCGTGGTGCTCAAATTTGCGCCGGCCGAATCCGAGTAGCTGATCTGCGCCGTGCCCGTTCCTCCGTCGTGCATCGAGCCGGCCACGTTGGTCGTGGAGGAGTCGACAACCGTCGAAGCCGCCAATTCCTGGGTTCCGGCGACTGCCGCGGCCGTGCCGATCGAGCCCGAGATCTCAATGCCGGTATCGGCGCTTGTGCTCGTCGGTGAGCCGTCTCCGGCTGCCCCCGCCGTGGTGAAGGTCGCGGTCAAACCAAGGCCCGATCCATTGATTGCGCTGATCAACCCGCCAACGGTGTTCGTGCTGGCAGTAATGGTTGCAGACCCAGTCGTGCCGTCTGCGTTTTTGTAGTCGACCGTCACCGTGTTGTCGCCCGAAGTGAGCGCATCAGTCGATTGCGCATTGACGAGTGCCGTCGACAGGTCAAGGAAAACATTCTTGCCTGCGGAATAGCTCATTGCGCCGCCGGTGTCGCCCACCGACCCACTGGACAATGCGGCGACATTCAGGTCGTCGATCGACGCGCCTGTCGCCGAAGAGTCTCCTGTATAGATATCCGTGGATGTTTGACCGAATACTTTCGTGTCGTTGTATGTGGTCGTCGACCCGATGTTGGAGATTTCCGAAAGAATCGACTGATACTCCTGGTTCGCGGCCGCATCCTGAGTCGTGTTGAGGGTGCCGTTCGAGGCTTCGGTAGCCAGCGTCACGGCCCGGTTGAGCAGGCTAGTCACTTGCGAAAGAGCGCCATCGGCCACTTGCAGCAGCCCGACGCCTTCACTTGCATTGGTCTGTGACTGGGATAAAGCCTGCTGGTTGGCCTGAAGTCCATCCACCAGGGAAAGGCCGGCGGCGTCGTCCGCGCCGGAGTTGATCTTCGAACCGGAAGACAACTGCTGCAGCACGGTGTTCAGGCTGTTGGTTGTGCTGTTCAGGTTGTTTTCCGCATACATCGCGGACAGATTATTCAAGACACCCAGGGACATGGGGTTCTCCTTTTTGGATGCGTTGATTTACAGCCGATTCCCACAAACGTCCCCATTTTTTGTTTAACCCTGGGTGGCTGTTTGCGGTGTACGTACCGTCGCATCTGGCCCCTTTTTCGGCCCGCCCCCCCGGGACTTTACGCCCCCCGCATTTGTGTCCTGTCCGGGGACACTCGAGGAAAGATTGTTCTAATTTTTTAACTTTTGCCGCCACGCGCCGATAACTCAAACGAAGGAGCCCTACCCCCATGATCGAGTTAACGCGGCTCAACGGCAACCCCATGGTGCTTAATAGCGACTTGATTAAAACCGCTGAAGCCTCCCCCGACACCATGCTCACCTTGATTAATGGAGAGAAGTTGATTGTGCGCGAGGGCACAGCGGAGGTGGTCGAGCGAGTTCTGGCTTACCGGGCGCGTCTGCTGGCAAGTGTGGCGCGGCGCCTGCCCGACTACGGCCCGCTGCAGCAGGTTGCCGCATTGGCCAGCCTTGAGGTCTCGGGCCAGCTTGCACCCGCGCCCACTCTCAAGCGCCCCGAACCAGACCAGCAAGCATAGACCTCAAAACCTCCCGCACTATTTCTAGAGGTGTATTGAATGGATAAGGCAAGCATTGGCGGAGTGGTCCTGGCCATCGTCGGAATAGTCGCCGGATTGTTGATTGAAGGCGGCAACCTGGGCCAGATTCTGCAACCGACCGCGGCGCTGATCGTGTTTGGCGGCACCATGGGCGCAGTCCTGCTGCAGTTTCCGCTCACCACGGTGGTCGCGGCCTTCTCAGGGATGGCGCACATCTTCGCGGCGCCGCGCAAGCAGGATGCTCAATTGATCGGCCAGCTCGTGGGCTTTGCCAACAAGGCGCGGCGCAGCGGAGTGGTCTCGCTGGATGCGGACCTCTCAACCCTCGATGATCCTTTCCTGAAGCGTGCTCTCATGCTGGCCGTGGATGGAACAGAGCCGGCGGAGCTCCGCAAAATCATGCGCGTGAGCCTTGACTCCACTACCGAGAACGAAGAGCGGTTGCCCGCGGTCTTCGAGTCGGCAGGCGGCTTCTCGCCCACCATCGGCATTCTCGGAGCAGTGCTGGGCCTCATCCAGGTCATGCAGCATCTCGACAATATTTCTGAAGTAGGCCGCGGAATCGCCGTGGCCTTTGTGGCCACCATCTACGGCGTCGGTATTGCCAACCTCTTCTTTCTGCCCTTCGCCGGAAAAATGCGCATTCGCATCCGCGATGGACATCGCAGGCGCGAAATGATGCTCGAGGGCGTAATCTCCATTCTGGAAGGCATGAATCCACGCATGCTTGAGATCAAGCTGGCTGGATTTGTGGACGAAGAAGGCCAGGATAAAAAAGGGAGCGCCGCATGAATGCGCGCGTGCCCAGATCGCGTGTGAGCCAGGACCGGTGGCTCGTGTCCTATGCTGACTTCATCACCTTGCTCTTCGGCTTCTTCGTCGTTCTGTACGCCTTCGCCAAGGCTGACCAGAAAAAACAGGTGCAGGTGTCGCAGTCCATTGATTCGGCCTTCCGTTCGCTCGGCATCTTCCCCGATGCGCTGCGCCGCAAGGGCGTGAATCCCGAGGCCGATGGCCGTGAAGCGCCGGCAATCCCCATGAACATTGTCATGGGCGAAGATGTGCTTTCTCCCGCCAGGGTCAAGGGCGACCTCGAAAACATGAAGCGCCAGCTCCAGCAAACGCTCTCAAACCAGGTAGCCACACATACAGTCTCCATCCAGATGGGGCGCGACGGCCTTGTGATCAGCCTGCGCGAGGCCGGCTTTTTTGATTCCGGCTCGGCCACGCCCAAGCCGCAGACCATGGGCACGCTGCGCGCCATTGCCGCTTCACTCCGGCCCACAGGCTACGATCTCCGCATTGAAGGCCACACCGACAATGTGCCCATTCACACCAGCGCCTTCGACTCCAATTGGGAGCTTTCCACGGCGCGCGCCACCAGTATTGCGCGGCTGCTGCTTCAACTCGACGCCTTGCCCGCCGGCCGGCTCTCTGCCGCGGGATACGCGGAGTTCCATCCAGTCGCGAGCAACGATACGGCCGAAGGCCGCGCGCAGAATCGCCGCGTTGACCTTGTCGTCCTGCCACGAAGCAAAATAGACTTCTCCACTCCCAGCGTGACGGCGCCCGCCGGCGTGTGGCGCAGGATTACCGATGGCGATTAGCGACCCTCATTTGACGGTGCTCTGGGCGAGCGCAGGGCCACACCACCCAGCAGCGCGATGACTGCAATCAACGCCACCCACATCAGCGCAGGATGTTTCTCGGTGAATGGGCGATCGTCGGGCCGCGCCTGATATGCGGGGTTCGCCTGCTCGGGCCCCAGCGCGACCGCCGCGGCACTAGCTTGCGGGGCGAAGAGAGTGGCGTAGTCGTAGCGCGGAAAGGCGAGCGCGGAATCTCCGTAGTAGAGCGTGTACTGGCTGCCTGCGACGGACTCAAAGCAAAGCTTGCGCTCAAGCATCTCGAGCTTCACGGTCGAAAGGCTCAAAGGTGCATCGTCGCCGTTGTCAATGCTGATGGTCCATTTGCTCGGCGTGTCAAAATCGAGAGCGGGCGCGTCGACTGCAAGGCGTTCTTCGTCGATGCGGTGGCCGTCCTGATCGCTGTGCACACGCAACAAATTGCCAGAGCTGACAGCGGGCGCCGGGGTCGCAGACTGATCGGACGCGGGCGCAATCCCACGTGCAATATTGTCAGGCACGACACTGATCGTCACGTCTCTTGAAAAGAGCGCGGGGGCAGGCCCCGGCGTAAAGGTGACGCGCTCCACGGGCGTATGCGCGGGGACGTTCATCTCAACAATAGTCGAGTGGCCCTTCTGTGAAACCTGCGCTGACTCCGTTACAGCCTCGTAGGCTGGCTGTTTTTGAGGGAGACGCTCGACCGAGAGGCCGGTAATGTCTGCGGGCACAAGCGGGCCGTTGATGCTGAAGTGCAAAAAAGCAAATTCCGATTCCGGCAGATGAAGAACGGTGCTTCGACCGAGCCTCTGGCGTGTGAGATCGAAGATCGTGAACGAACCGAGTTTTGTTTGCGCGCTGCCGGCCAGGGCGCTGCTGCCGGATACCGCGACCGTTGCGATGAAGTCCTTTGCCTCGACATCGAGTTGCACGTCGCTGAAGTCTGCACCTGACATCCTGGTATCGAACACAGTGCGCCCGCCGCGCGTGCCCAGGTTCAGCACCGCAATGGATTTTTCCGAGCCTTCGACCGCTCGCGCTACGCGAATCACGTAGGGGGTCTCAGTCTGGTCGCGATAGAGACGGAGATCGGCCAGGCCGGGAGATGCGTTCGCAAAAATCCCGGCGTCGATCCGCAGGCACGCCTGGCCGGATTGTTGCCCCACATTCTCGACGGGCCGCTCGTAACGAAAATACCGGATCTCGGGTGATGCGGTGCCGGCAAGCAGCAGAAACAAAGCGAAAGCCAGTCTCATGAGTTTTCCTGATCCCCGCCGCGCCCGGTTTCCGGCGTGTGCTGGCCGCGAAGATTGAGCAGGTCGCGCTGGTAGACATAACTCACGCCCAGCAGCAGCACGCCCAGCCCGAGGAAGCTCAGGATGCGGTAGCCCTGGCTCAACTCGCTCATGTCCACAAGAAACACCTTTCCGATGGAGACGGCAATCAGCAGCAAAGCCTGCCAGCGCAGAAACGCCGATCGCCGCCAGAAACCCGCAGCCAGCAGAATTGCGCCGAACAGCATGAACCATGCCGAGTAGGTGAACTGCGCGTCGATCCGATAATCCTGAAACAAGTTCCAGTCGCCGCGCCAGCGCAGGAACCACCAGTAACTGTGAATCTCAAGACTGACGGCGACAAGAATGAGCGCGTTCACGGCAAGCACAGCGAGCGCTGCAAGCGCGGGCGAAGAAATCAACGTTTCGCCGGCCGCGTCTGCTGGTTCCCGCGCCGCCAGCCACGCCGCGAAGGCGAACACGGCGATGGCCACCCAATAAGCGCCGAAGCGCTGGTTGAAGATGGGTGTTGCAGCAGCGGCAGGATTGATGGTGACCAGAGCGCCAAGTCCCAGAACCAGGCAAAGCACAGCTAGCGCGCGCAACAGCCGCAAGCGTGTGCGCACTGCCACCCACAACAGTGTCGCGCCTTCTACAAGCCAGCCAATCGTGATCCAGCGTCCGCTCGCTTTCAGCGGAATGGCGATCGTGAGAAAGACAACCGCCGCCGACAGATGAAGCGCTGAGAGCAACTCCGGGCTTGCCTTTAATCTTCCCAGCGCCGGCAGCCGCAGCATCAACAGATAGAACGCGGCAAAGGCGACCGCAAGCCACGGCTGAGCCCAATTCGCATCAGGCCGGTCAAGCATTGCGTAGTAAGCCAGGAATCCAAGAGCGGCGTTGGCCACGGGGACGATCACCAGCGCCAGGCTGTCCCATACATTCAAGTGCCCGCCGTCCTGCTCTCTTGGCTCGACCAGTCGCGGAGCAAAGGCAAAGATCAGGAAGAAACAGCCCATGAAAAGTGCGGTTCGCAACACTTGTTCGTCCGAGTAAAACTCGAACCACCATGCGGTGATAAACAGGACTGTTCCCACAAAAGCTCCGAAGAGCAGTCGCGACCAGGGTCGAAGGCATACCAGCACAAGCACAGCGATATCGAGCAGCAGCAGATAAGTGAACAGCGTGATCTCATGATTTCCGCCAGTCGAGAGCAGCAGCGGCGTCGAGAGGCCGCCGACGATTGCGTAGAGAGCAAGCAGTTCCGCATCCTGCGCCCATGCCATGTACGCGTTGAATGCCGTTACCGCGATCATGGCGGCGAATGCCACGCCGGAAGGCACCAGGTGAAAGAGCGAGAACGCGGCCCAGAGCGACAGGTACAGAACGCCGCTGCCGATGGCCTTCAGCGAATAAGAGAACAGGGCATATCCATGGTTGCGGAAGCGCTCTGACCAGGCAATGAGCGCGCCACCGGCAACCAGGCCGATCAGCACCCGGCCCAGCGGACCAATCCAATGGTTATCGATGGCGAATTTGAGAAACCACGCCATGCCGATCAGCACGGCGAGAATGCCCACTCGGTTAAACCACTGCGACCCGATCCGGCTCTCCAGCGAGCGGTGATCGTCCAGCGGCGCTGAACCGGAGCTGGCAAAGAGCGGCCGCGGGGGAGGAGTTTCCGCCAGTGCCGGCGGCGGCGCTTCCGCCGCAATCTGCGCCGGGCCATCGCCAGCAGCCGGAGCCACCGGAGGCGCAGCGAAAAGATCGTCTCCCGTTGTGGGCCGCCACTGCTGCGAAAGAATGCCCTGGTTGTGCAGCGCCTCTTCAATCCGCGTCAAGCGCAAACGCAGTTCACGCAATTGCTCTTCAAGACTGCCTGGCGTGTCTGGATTCATTGGCGTCCACTTTACCGCACCCGGGCCGGTATTTCCAGACGGAATTCAACTGCCCGGGCAATCGCACCGGCCACACGCAACGCGATGCATCAAAATGGCGGCCTGGAGCGTCTAAAATCACAGAGGAAGCTCATCCGCGAGGCTGCAATCTCACTCAACCTGGCAGTCCGCTTTGAGCACACGGAGACAACACAATGGCACTCTTCAAGACTTCGAATCCGGCACTGGGCCAAAACACGTTCTCGAATCTTGCCGCGCAACCCGGCAGCTTGATTGACGTCCAGGACCGGATGACCCTGAACGGAACGGTCAACAAGACCGGCCTCCTGCTGCTTTGTTCCATTGCTACGGCGGCGTGGACATGGCACATGTTTCTGCCTGACCGCGACATCACGAATGTGGCGCCGCTGATGATGCTCGGTTTGATTGGCGGTTTCATCGTCGCCATGGTCACCACGTTCAAGAAGCAGTGGTCGCCGGTCACGGCGCCGATCTATGCGCTGCTTGAAGGGCTGGTGCTCGGCGGTCTGTCGGCCATGCTCGAACTGCGCTTTCCCGGCATTGCGATTCAGGCCGTGAGCCTCACCTTCGGCACGCTGTTTGTCCTGCTCATCGCCTATCGCTCCGGATGGATCCAGGTCACGCAGAAGTTCCGCCTCGGAGTCATTGCGGCCACCGGGGGCATCTTTGTGTTTTACATGCTCGAGATGATCCTCGGCTTCTTCGGCGTGCAGTTCACGAGCGTAAACGGGAGCGGCATCATCGGCATCGGCTTCAGTTTGATCGTGGTTGCCATTGCCGCGCTAAACCTGGTGCTCGATTTTGACTTCATCGAGCAGGGCGTGCAAGCCGGCGCTCCTCGCTACATGGAGTGGTACGGCGCCTTCGGCATCATGGTCACGCTGGTCTGGCTCTACCTTGAAATCCTTAACCTGCTCTCCAAGATGCGCAGCCGCAACTAAGAGCGGGCATAGCGTTACACCAATAACGGCGCGGAGGGATCGTCCTCCGCGCCGTTTTCTTTTTCCCTGTCGATCTTGAACTGGGCGCATAGAGCCTGTTTTGAAAGGGCGCGGCTTTAGCTGCGCCACAAATGCCATCGTTTGATCTGGGGCTTTAGCCCCTGAGGGATGCTCTGGACAACGCGATCCTAGCTCGCAGCGCGCCCTTCAAAATGCGCTTCAATCTCTTCCAGCGTCTTGCCCTTGGTTTCAGGCAGAAAGAACGCCGTCACGATGAAGTACACCACCGTGAAGCTCGCGAACAGGAAGAACATCGACGAGTAGCCGTGCTTGCTCACGAAGGGCAGAAAGATGCCCGCCAGCGTAGTGGACACAAGCTGGTTCAGCACAAGCGCAATGCTCATGCCGTTCGAGCGGATGCGCGTGGGCATCAGCTCGCTCAGCGCCAGCCACACGCAAACGCCCGGCCCCAGCGCATAAAACGCCATGAACATGTAGAGGCCGATCGCCACCAGCCAGCCGTGGCTCGCCTCAGGCACGCGCCCGATCAGCGCCTTCTGGATCACCAGCGGCGCGGTCTGCGCAGCGTTGAGGTCGGCAAACGGATTGGTAAACAGCGACTGGATTCGATTGGAAGGAACCGCCGTCTCCCGCGTGATGGAGATGGGTGCGGCGGCCTCATCATCCGAGCGCACAAACGTCGTCGCCGCGGTAAAGTCGCCATACGAATAGATAATCGCGAGCGAAGCGCGATCCGCCCCAATCTGCCCACCGCCCCCCCCGCCATTATTGCCCGCAGCCGCAAGCAGCTTTGCAGCTGCAGCCTGGTCGAAGCGCAATGTCAAATCCTGTCCCGGCCCAACCATTTGCTGCACCACGTCGCGCGCATCCACGCTCACTTTCTCCGTGCGCAGAAACAGCGTGCCCACCGTCACCAGGGCCACAATAATCCCGCTGGTCCCCAGGATGAAAAGAAACTTGCGGCCCTTGCGATCCACCAGCGTCATGCCCACCGCGGTCATCGTAAAGTTCATTGCCGTGAAGATCACGTAGCCCCAGTGCGCGCTCAGGTCGCTCAGCCCGCTCTGCATCAGGATGCTCACGTTGTAGCCGATCATCGAATTCACGCCGGTAGCCGTGTTGCACGCCAGAATCACGCAGGCCAGCAGAAACGGGATCACGTACTTCCGCTGCAGCAGTGAATCCCCGATTTTCTGATTCAGCTTCTTGCTCGCGCTCTGCTCAACCGCGTTCATCTCCTCCATTTCAAGCGCTGCGTCTTCCTGGCTGCGTGAGCGAAGCAGCGCCTTCTGCGCCTTGTCTTTGGCTCCACGCCGGAACAACCAGCGCGGCGACTCGGTCACCAGCAAGCTGCCCAGCACGAACAGGACGCCCGGCGGCAGAGACACCCAGAAAATCGCTCGCCACGCATGGTCCTTGAAGTGGAACAGCGCCGCGGCATCGCCCAACTTCTCCACCGCCGCCACCTGGTAGCTGAAGTACATCCCCACCAGCGCCGCAGCCACAATGCCGAAGGTCAGCAGCCATTGGAAGATCGCCGTGCCCTTGCCGCGATTCGAAGCGCGCAGGCACTCGGCCAGGTAGAGCGGCACTACCACACCGATCAGCCCGCCACTCACGCCCTGTAGAAGCCGCCCGAAAAACAGCGGCCCGAATCCTGAAGACAGAGCGATGATGGGAATGCTCACAACAAAAGTCAGCCCGCTCAGAACCATCAGCGGCTTGCGGCCCATCCAGTCGGCCAGCATCCCCGCGAACAACGTCGAAAACACGCTGCCCAGCAGCACTGCCGCCACAATCTCCGAGAGTTGGGCCGTGGTCAAATTCGAAGTGGCATTCAGGTAGGGAAGCGCTCCGCCTATAATGCCCACGTCGATGCCGTACAGCAGGCCGCCCAGCCCAGCCACCAGCAGCAGAAAGGCGTTATATCGACGAATGCCTGCGTCGCCTGTGTTCCCTGGCAAATCCATCAAACTGTTTCCGTTCATTCAGAGCGCCTTTCGCTGGTGCACCGCACCCGTAGCCACGGGAACCGGCGGCTGGAGCGGTTGTTTCCGTTTCCAGTCAAGGTAGCAGGGTCTGCTGCTGATCTACAATGATCGCATCGAATACAAATGCTCATTTCCTTGAGCTGAAGGTGGGCCGGATGTCGCATCACAGCCATTTTTCTTCTCATTCTCTCTTTCGGGTTGCCCTGTTTAGTTTGCTCGTCGTGCTCAGCGGCGTTTCCACTCGGTCCATGGCCCAGATTCACCTGCTGCCCGCCCCCCGTGAAGCTCATTTCGGCGTCCCCACGCCCATGGGCACTGTGCAGGTTAGCGTGCCGGGCCAAAACGAAGATGACCAGTTTGCTGCCAAAGATCTTGAAGCGGCTCTTAAACAGTCAGCAGCCAAAGGCGAAGCGCCTGCCAGGCCCGCGGCAATTTATCGCGTAGTCCTTCTCAGGACCGACAGCGTCGCCGCCAAATCTCTGCTGGCGCGCACCAACCTCACCTTCGACCCGGCAATGGAAGCCGAAGGATACGTCCTCGTAATTGAGCCGCATCAGGCTACGATTGTCGCGTCTTCAGGCTCCGGCATTTTCTACGGCGTGCAGACCTTCAAGCAGTTGCTTCCTTTGCCTGATGCGGAGCGCGTCCTGCCCACGGGCGCCGTGCGCGACTGGCCGGCCATGCGCTATCGCGGCGTGCAAGACGATCTCTCGCGCGGACCCGTGCCCACGCTCGAATTCCAAAAGCACCAGGTACGCGTCTTTGCGGCCTTCAAAGCCAACATCTATTCGCCTTACTTCGAGCACACACTGCTGTATCCAAACGAGCCCATGTCTGCGCCTCCCGGCGGTGCGCTCACGCCCGAAGAGGCAAGGGAACTGGTGGCCTTTGCGCGTCCCTATCACGTCACCATCCTGCCCGAGCAGGAGGCCTTCGGCCATCTGCACCATGTGCTCAAGTACGAGCTATACCAGGATGCGGCCGAGACCCCCCACGGCCATGTGCTGGCTCCGGGCCAGGCGGCCACGCTGCCCCTCATCAAGGACTGGTTCACGCAAATCGCCGCGGAGTTTCCTTCGCCCTTCATGCACATCGGCGCCGACGAAACCTGGGATCTGGGCGCAGGCCGCACCCGCGACCAGGTGCAGGCGCAGGGCCGCGGCATCGTCTACGTCGCCTTCCTCAAGCAGATTCACGATGAACTGGCGCCCTTGAATCGCCGCCTGCTGTTCTGGGGCGACATCGGCGGCACTGATCCTGACGCGGTGGCAGGCCTGCCCAAAGACATGATCGCCGTCCCTTGGAACTACTGGAGCACCACCGGCTTCGACAAGATGATCGAGCCATTCGCCAAGGCCGGCATTGAAACCTGGGTAGCTCCGGGCGACGCCAACTGGAACGAAGTCTATCCGCAGGCGCGCACGGCCTTGTGGAATATCCAGGGCTTCATCCGCGACGGACAGCGGCTTGGATCCACCGGTTCAATCAATACCGTCTGGAACGACGACGGCGAAGGCCTTTTCAACCAGGATTGGTACGGCGTGCTGTTTGGCCCGGTGGCTTCGTGGCAGGCAGGCGAGAGCCCCATTCCCGATTACCAGGACGCCTACGGTGTGGTCTTCCATGGCGACGTGAGCGGAAAGGTGAACGAGGCGGAAAAGGAACTGATGGCCGCTAACGAAGTGCTGGCGAACGCCGATGTGCATTTGAGCGGCGACGCGGTGTTCTGGCTTGACCCGTGGAGCGCTCAGGGGCAGGAGGTCTCGGCAAAGCTGTTGCCGCAGGCTGCGGACCTGCGCCTCCACGCCGAGCACGCCGTGGTGCTGCTGGCCCAGGCCAGGGCCGCAAACCCGGGGTTGAAAGAGAAGGATGCGCTCACCGCCATGGACCTGGGCGCGCGCCGGCTCGACCTGATCGGGATGAAGTTTCAGCTGGCCCAGGAAATTGCCGCCTCCTATGCACAAGCCGTCGCCAATCAGCACGACAAGTCGCACAGCGATGAAACCTCAAACACTCTCAGCGAGATTGCCGGCAACAATGGCCGCTGCGAGGACTTGCGCGATGCCTATTCGGCGCTCAAGGCGGAGTACTCCCAGGTCTGGCTCAGCGAGAACCGGCCCTACTGGCTCAACAATGTAACGGTGCGCTACGACCTCGCCGTCCAGAAGTGGCAACTGCGCTCCCAGGCCTTTCAGGAGGCTAGCCGCCTGCTGGGCAGCGGAAAGGATCTGCCCCCAGCCGCCTCGCTGGGCTTGCCGGCTGGCGAGGTGCAGGCCGGCTCCGCGCATTAGCTCGGCCCCCTAAGGCCATTTTGGGCGGAAGCCCAACCCCTCCGGGCGCGTGTTCAAAATGGATACCCCGAGGTCAGAATTTTGCTCGCATCCCGCTGCCGCGATGCACACTAGAATTCATGCTTAATTTCGATGCGCGGCGTAAGGCTCCCGTTCTGATGCTGATCGACGACGATCTGGTCAGCCGGGAAGTGACCGCGACCGTCCTCACCATGAACGGCTACACCGTGCATACGGCCGTGGACGGAACCGTTGCGTTCGAGATGCTGGGCGGCAAGGATTTTTCCCCTGACGCCATCCTGATGGACGCCCAGATGCCCGGCTTGAGCGGGGTCCAGTTGATTGCGGCGCTGCGCACGCGCACTCCGGCGCCGATTTACGCTATCAGCGGCAGCAATCCGCCGCAGGATGTGCAGGCCGCTGCCGACGGTTTTCTGGCCAAGCCCTTTGACGTTGAGACCCTCGCAAAGCTGCTTGAAGGCCGCAGTTTGGGCAGCGCCGAGCCGGCTACCTCGCGGCTCGATCCGTCGGTGCCCGTCATCAACCCAGACACCCTGGCACAATTCCGCGGCATGATGCCCGAGCCGGCCGTGCGCGAGATCTATGTGGCCGTGGTGGCAGACCTGGGCAAGCGCGCGCAATCGCTTGAGGCGGCCATTGCCAGGGGTGACGCGGCTGAGGTTCGCCGCATTGGCCACGCTATCAAAGGCGGCTGCGGCATGGCCGGTGCACTGCAGGCAGCCCGCATCGGGGCCGTATTTGAAGAATTAACCTTTGACGCAGACAGTAACCACCTGGATAACAGCATGGCTTTGCTCGGTGATTTGCGCGCCGCTGCACGAAACCTGGAGCGTATGCTTGAGGCAGACTTTAAGGCTTGATTTTTTGGCCTTCTAGAGGAGGCGTGCCGTAACGATGGAACGTCCAATTCGAATCGTGTTGGCAGACGATCACCCCGTCGTGCGCATTGGCGTGCGCAATATGCTCGTCCTGAAAGATGGATTTGAGGTCGTGGGCGAAGCCTCCGATGGCGACGAGGCCATCACCCAGACTCTCGAATTGCAGCCCGATATTCTGCTGCTCGACGTGCAGATGCCTCGCCTTCCCGGTCTTGAAGCCATGCGCGCCATCATGAATGGCACGGCGACCGTTAAAATTCTGCTGCTCACCTCCACCATCACCACCCAGCAGATTATTGAGGCGCTGCACATCGGCGCGCGCGGCATCGTGCTCAAAGATGCCCTGGCCAGCCACTTGCAAACCGCCATCCGCACCGTGTCCACTGGCGACTATTGGATCGGCGGCAAGCGCGTCGTCAACCTGGTTTCCGCCTTGCATGACCTTATGCAGCAGGCGGCCGTGCCGCAGCATAAAACCTACGGCCTCACGCCCCGCGAGCTTGAAGTCGTGGGCTGCATCGTTGAAGGCTGCAGCAACCGCGACATCGCCAAGCAGTTCAACCTGAGCGAAGAGACCGTCAAGCGCCACCTGTCCAACATCTTTGACAAGACCGGCGTCTCCACTCGCCTCGAGCTCGCCTTATTCGCCATTGCCCATCAACTGGTAACCCCGCAGTAGACGGCGATACCGCAACCGTTCACTTCAACGCGAGGCAAAACAACCGGGTGGATTTCCGAGCCTTCATGGGGCTCGAAAATCCACCCGCTTGTTTTTTGCCGCGTTTTTTGCAGCCTTCCAGTGTTTTTACTACAGACTCAACATCAAAAACGATTGTCATCCTGAGCGAAGGTCGCCGCAGCGACCGGAGTCGAAGGACCTGCGGTTGCCTTTTGCTTGTTTCGGGAAGATGCCGGGTGCTCCACCCATCACGCCCTCAGGGGTGGTTGGGCGATGGGCGAGACAGAACGACGGCCGCGTGCAACTACAACGCCGGAAGGCCTTTACGGGTTTTCAGCCGTAAACAGAGGCCTTTGCCGCGTAGCATGATTTTTATTTTCGTGCTATTCTGGCCTTTCCCCTGGAGAGTCGAGTGTTTGTAGAGGAGCACGCATGGGCGTTCTCAGCAGAATCGGTATTGCGCTCGATTCCGACCTTCTCAAGCGGTTTGACCGCTCCATCGCCCGCCGCGGATATACCAACCGCTCCGAGGCTTTTCGCGATCTCATCAGAGACCGCCTGGTCACTGAGCAGACGGCCGCCCCCGATGCCACGGTGGTGGGCACCATCACGCTGATATACGATCACCACTCTCATGGCGTCTCCGAAAAATTGACTGAAGTCCAGCACGAGAATCACGACCTTGTCGTGTCCACCAGCCACGCCCACCTTGACCACGAATCCTGCCTCGAAGTGCTCATCGTCCACGGCAAGTCGGCGCGCATTGCGGAGTTTGCCGACCACCTTATCGGCCTCAAGGGCGTGCAGCACGGCCGCCTCGTCATGACCGTACCCGCGCATCCGATCGAACCTGCGCACAGCCACACGCATGACCACGGCCATAAA
>CAVXVM010000047.1:0-20154 GCA_963765025.1 uncultured Acidobacteriaceae bacterium
AAAAAAAAGGACCGCTGCAATCGCGGCGGGGAACGGCCATTGGCGATATCGACAACGATGGCAATTTGGATTTCGTCGTGTTCAATGCCGACGGTCCGCCGTCTCTCTTCATCAACGAGACGCATAACTCGAACCATCGCGTCCTGTTTCGCCTGGTGGGAACCAAAAGCAACCGCATGGGGATTGGTGCGCGCGTCACCGTCTCTACGGGAACGATGCAGCAGGTTGATGAAGTCCACGGCGGGGGCGGATACAACTCAAGCAACGACACTCGCCTGCATTTCGGACTTGGCCAGGCGGCGACGATGAGCAGGATTGAAGTGCGTTGGCCGAGCGGACTGAAGCAGGAGTTTCTCAATGTCCCGGCAGATGCACTCTACGAGATCAATGAAGAGCAAGGATTGCGGAAGCTGATGCCCCTGCGTGCTCCCGGTAAGTAATCGGCCGCACGCGGAACCACCGGACAACGCTCATCTATAATCAGGACTCGAAATGCACGGGACACAACAGAATCTTGCGCTGATCGCGATGGCGGCAATTGCGGTTGCATTCCTCGGCCCTATCCATCTCGGCTGTCAGGAAGCCTCTCCGCAGGCGCTTTACGACCAGGCAGGCCAGGCTCTCGATGCGGGAAACGCGGCACAGGCCATCAAGCTCTATGAAGAGCTGCTCGAAAAGAATCCCGATTCCCTCGATGCGCGCATCAATCTCGGCGCGGCTTTGGCGCAGCAAGGGCGCTACGACGAAGCCATGCAGCAGTATCGCAAGGTGCTTTCGCGCGACCCACGGAACGAGGCCGCGCTTCTGAATCTTGGCCTGGCGTTGTACAAGCAAGGTGATTTCACCAAGGCGCGCGACGAATTCGATGAGTTGCACAAGCGCAATCCGGCCAGCCAGCAGGCCTTCTACCTGCTGGCGGATTGCGATTTGCGGCTGGGGAAATTTCAAGACGCGATCGCACTTGTGGAGCCCGCATACGAAGCTCATCCGGATGATCAGGCGCTCGAATACATCCTTGGCACGGCGTTGATTCGGGATGGGCAAACGCAAAAGGGCGCGGCCGTGATCGACCGCATCATGCGCAGCGGGAACTCCGCTGCGGCCACCGTGCTGATGGGCACGGCGCAGTTTGCCGCGGGAGACTACAAGACAGCGGCGGCAACGCTCAAGAAAGCTCTGGACCTGGATCCGAACCTTCCCGGAGCGTGGACAATCTATGGGCGAGCCCTGCTGGGCAGCGGCGCCACCGAAGAAGCCAAGAGCGCCTTTCGGCGCGCTCTCGAAGCAGACCCCAATGACTTTGATGCCTGCCTGCACCTGGGAGGGGGGCTGCGGCACGACGGCGACCTGGAGGGCGCGAGACCGTATCTGCAACATGCTCTCGTGCTGCGCCCGGACTCGGTGCAGGCCCAGTTTGAGATCTTCGCGCTGGACGCGTCTACCGGGCATCTCGACGAAGCCAGGATTGGTTTTGAGAAACTGGTAAAGCAGTATCCAGATTTCGTGGAGGCGCATCTGCAGCTCGCCACGATCTATGCGCGGCTTCATCAAACCGAGTTGAGCGCGCGCGAGCAGAAGATCGTCGTGGAACTGAACGAGAAAGCTCGCGTCAAGGGACCGCAACCGGAAGCTGTTCCCTGAACCGTTGCGCAGCTTCCAGCATTCGCAGGAGCGTTGTAGACCGACGTCAGCGAAACAATGCGGGAGCAGCCAACACCGGGAAGCATAGGTCTGGAATGGCAGTTAAGAGACCAAGCGTTGAAGAGCCTTGCAACTGGCCGGCTATGGCTGGTAACGCCAGAGGTCGTTCAAGGCTGCTTGGCCGCCCATTACTCCAGTGATCGCTCCCTCACCAGCGAAGATCCAGAAGTTTCCGCTGCTGTCTACCCAATAAGCAGAGTTGAGCCGTCCGCCAGGGACATTCGCGGCGGCGGGCGTGCCCTCCACGCCGTAGGTTCCTCCGCTATTCCCGGTCTGAGTCCCACCCGTCCAGGTCCATTGTTTGGTGGCCAGGTTGAACTTCCACAAATCGTTCAGCCATCCTATGTTCTGCACCCCACTTGTGCCAATACCTTCCCCCCCAAAGAGCCAGAGATTTCCGGCGCTGTCTGCCCATCCGGCCGCCCCGTAACGCCCGCCAGGGAAGTTTCCCGCGGCGGCAACTCCCAGCGAACCATAGACGCCTGAATCTTGCGATCCTGTGCTGCTGCCCATCCAGGTCCACTCATTGCTCGCAGGGCTGAACTCCCAAAGGTCGCTCGACCAGCCAGTCTGATCGCACCCGGTTGGACACTCGCCGCCGAATAGCCAAAAATTGCCGTTGCCATCAATCCACGATGTAACCTGTCCTCTGCCTCCAGGGGTGTTACTCGGCGCTGGTACTCCCAATGTGCCATAGACGGGTGGCTGCGGATTTGTGCTTCCACCAGGTCCGGTCACCCACGTCCACTGTTTCGAGGTGGGATTGAACTCCCACAGATTGCCGAGGGCGGCATCAAGTCCGCTCGGTTCGGGGCCCTGGCCCCCAAAGAGCCAGAGGTTGTTACTGCGATCGATCCAGCCCGTGGCCCCATGCAGGGCGGGCGGAACGTTGCTTGCGGCAGGGACACCTTGGGTTCCGTAATTGCCTACTTGGCCCCCAAGATTGCTCCCGCCGATCCAGGTCCATAGTTTGGTTCCAGGATTGAATTCCCAAAGATCATTCAATAAGTCGCTTGCGCCAACCGAATCCAAGCCTTCCCCGCCAAAGAGCCAAAAATTCCCCGCGCTATCTACCCAGCTAACCGAGTTGATTCGTCCGCCGGGTAAATTCCCAGCGGCCGGGGTGCCTTGCGTTCCGTAGACCCCTGCAGAACCGAAATCGTCGGTTGCGATGTTGACACGGTATGGTCCGCTGGTGCTGCTCCCTTGCACCCAGGTCCATTCGTTGGCTGCAGGACTGTACTCCCAGAGGTCGTTCAGCACGTCCTCGTGAACGTCGCCAGGAATGGAGCCAGGGTAGCTGGCCAGGTCCTCTCCGTCGCCGCCGAAGAGCCAGAAGTTTCCGCTCTTGTCCGTCCAGAATGCCGCCGAATTCCGGGCTCCCGGAATCGTGCCATTTCCCTTCCCGTCGTAAGCCGTGGGCACGCCCTGGGTTCCATACGAGGGATTGAAGTTATATGGCTCCGAATCGGGACCAGGCCAGCCAGGCGGGACGGAGAGATCAGCGTCGTTGCCTCTCATCCAGGTCCACTCCTTAGCAACATTGGGTGGCGGGTTGTTTGTTGAACCTCCACCTCCGCTGCTACTGCTGCTGCCTCCGCAACTGACGAGGAGGATGAGAACCGAGAACGAAAGACCAAGAGTGAGTCGACGAGCAATGTTCCTATGCCTGGTCACACTATCTCCAGAAAACTAATCGCTTTTGTCCCTTTTGGGCTGTTCAGAGCCGTGAGCCCTTCGCAAAATTGCGCCAGAAGGTCGATTTGAATTCTTAACGGACCATTATTGGGATAAGTATGCGTGAGCACTGTCCCAACAGAAAGATTGATTTTGCAAACAGCTTACGCTCGACGGTCTATCAATGCAATGGCCCATGCAATGACTTTGGCGATTTGGGGCCGCGCCCGGAAGGATAAGAGACGGGTTGATGCACCGCATCGATCCGACCCTGCAAAAAGGCGCCGATGTTGCAGACAAATCGCAATCAGTGCGCGTCCGCGTCTCCCTGCGGTTCCAGCGGCAAGGGCAAGTGAACTTCCATCGATCCGACGTGCCCGCTGAGTTCGTCGCGAGCCACGAAGCGGAGAACGGCCGTATCGACTGGAACAAAAAACGTCTGCGCTGCCTGAAAGCCAGTCTCGCGAATGTTGCCGATCCTGGAAGGCGGGATGTCGTCTTTTAGCTGCGATTTTGTGCCCCACAGAGTTGCGCCGTCTTCGTTGAAGGCCAGCGCCGCCATCGAAAGATCGGAATGGTAGACACCGTTCGCAGACTTGGGAAGAACCAGCTGCTTGGCTAGAATCCCGTACTGAATCTCGTACTGCTGCATTAAAGCCGGGTTTGCCGGCGGAACGAACTTGCTGTGTGCGTTCTTGGCCGCTTGTTGCTGATAGGGCACAAGCGCCGCCAACTGCGCTGCCGTTGCCGGCGCAGGCGCACCAACCGCATCCACGCGGACTGCGAAGACGAGTTGATGAGATGGAGGCGCGCCAAACTGCGCGGTTGCGGTCGTCGATTCGGCCAAGGAGTTCACGTCATCCGCAGCAGCCTGAAGGTGTGCTGCCGACTTCTGGTCGCCGGCAAAATAGGTTCTTCGATAGGCAAGATTGTAGTGTCCATGCTCAAGGTGCACCGAGATGTGACGTAACGACCCATCGAATTTCATGTTGGTTGGCGCGTATACAAGCGAATAGTAAGAACTGCCTTCGTCCGCTGCCGTTCCCAAGGCTTCCTTCAGCCCGTTGGTGTTATAGAAAGCCCGTCCGCCTGTTTGTTCGCCGATCAGATTCATGGTCGCGAATTCGGCGGACCTCTGCTCGAAGGGAGTGTCCGTCAGCAGTCCGCGCGCATCGATGGGATAGATGGAAACCTCGGCGGTATTCAGCAGATTGGTAGCGTTCTTCATGCTCTCGGTGTAGCTGCGGACCGAGTCGTCGCGCACTAGACTGCCGGGCTGAAGTGAGTTCACCGCCATGGTCGTGTCGGGCCTGATACCGGCGGGAAACGAGCCCGAATACCAGATCAGATTCTTGCGGCCGGGGAGACCGGCCAAAAAGCGGCTGATTTGCACAAGGGCGTCAAGCGTAACGTTGACGCGATCTCTTAGCGTCTCACTGGCCAAGGCCTGCCTTGTGTTCTCATCCACCTCTTCCATGCGCTGCTCCCCAGGCAGTTTTCTATCCGAAGGCCCAAGGCTGGCTGGTGGGGTGGTTGGGTAGCCTGTCAGTTCGGCCTGATAGCCCTTCAAAGAAACAATGCCGGTACGATTCGCCGCGCTTGCGAGCAGATCCGTATCCGAAGTGAATCCTTGCAGAAGGCGAAGGCGGTCGCCGAGATAAAAGATGGCGATGCGGCGGCCACTGCTCTTCTTCAGAAACTCCAGCATCTGTTCGCGTGCATTGAGTTGGTCGTCCACGGGAGTATTGAGTGCGTCGAAGAGCAGAACCATCAGTGGGCCGTGTTCCGGCGCCGTGGGCAGATTCATGAACGTGTGCGGAGGCAGTTGCGGACGCTTGGGAAGCGAGGGCTGCGGGTTGTCTTCGCTGTGCCATTCGAACTGACGGATCGACTGCGGCTTGCGATCTTCAACGACATGAAAATCGGCGGCCAGCAAGCCAGCAACCGGCCGCCCCTGCACGTCAGTGACAACTACATCGACCCGCACGCGCCGCACCGTCTGCCGCAAGGTGATCCCCGGGGCCGGGGTGGTGGCTTTCTGCGGCGGCGCTTGTGCCGCGAGCACTCCAGCCGAAGCAAGAACGCAAAGAAAGACGGCGGCGATCAGGCGATGACGATGCCTCCAGGAAGCCCGCTGGACAGTGACTTGCTCCTCGCCAAGATGGAAGCGGTTGTCGATCGAGGATTCTTGAATCGTAAGGGAATGCAATAGAGGCGCCGTCATCGATTCTTGCTCCTGTAGTGATTCCGGTAAGACTGGGATTGGACTTCTCTGAGCAGGGCCCGCCGATTGCGTGCGCTTCATCGCGCCTACGATGCTTACTGCTGATTTGAGTCCAGTGGCAAGCGAATCTCCATGGAGCCCACTCGCCCGCCTAGTTCGTCGCGAACCACAAGACGAATCACTGCCGTATCCACCGGCACAAAGAACGCCTGCATCGCCCGATAACCATTCTCGCTGATCTCCTTCATCTTCGACGCCGGAATATCGTCTTTGAGCCGCGCCTTCGTTCCCCACAAAGCATCGCCGTCTTGATTGAATGCCAATGCCGCGATGGAAAGATCGGAATGGTAGCCGCCGTTTGGAGACTCGGGAAGAACCAGTTGTTTTGTCAGCAGCCCATACTGAACCTGGTACTGCTGCATTTGTAAGGGTGCAGCCGGCGGAACGAACTTCCTGTTCCTGGCCTTCGCCGCCATTTCCTGATAAGGAAGAAGAGCCGCCATTTGCTGTGCGGTCGCCGGCACGGGCATTTCAAGCGCATCCACGCGAGCGGCAAAGACCAGTTGATGAGAAGGCGGCGCACCAAACTCCAAATCAGTGAACGCTGACTCACTGGGAGCAGAGTTAGAATCCGATGCACCGTGCGGTTGTCCCGACGGTTCGGTGTCGTCAGCAAGATAGCTTCTGCGGTAGGCCAGATGGTAGTTTCCGCGTTCAAGATGAATCGAGATGTGGCGCAGCGACCCATCGTATTTCGTATTGTCCGGCGCATAGAGCAACGAGTAGTAGGAAGAGCCGTCGGCAGAGGCCGTTACCATCGCCTGCGAAAGACCGTTGGTGTTATAGAAAGCACGCCCACCTGTCTGCTCGGCGAGAGTGTCCATCGTGGTGATTCCCTGGGACAACTGCTGATGAAAGGCCAAGCCAGACCTCGATACATCGCTCGATGCACTGTAAACGTTTCTTCTGCTGGTGTCTTCTGAGGCAGTGAAATAAGAGTTTGTCTGCATGCTGCGCGCGTCAACCGGATAGACAGCCACCTCGGCGGCGCTGAGCAGGTCACTGGCAGTCCTCATGCGCGCGCTATAGTTGCGTTCCCCAACATCCACGAGTTGAGTGTCAGCTTTCACCGAGCTTGAGCCTTTATCCTGGTCGGGCAAAACGCCGGCGGGAAACGTTGCGGAAAACCAGATGAGATTCTTACGCCCCGGGATGCCCGCCAGAAAGCGGCCTACTTGTGAGAGCGCATCGAGCGTGATGTCGACGCGGCGGTCCAGCCTGAAGCTTGCATAGGCTGACTCGCTGTTGGCTTCCCGCTCGGCCATTCGCTGAAGGACGGCCGCGGATTGGTTATCGCCCGCCGCTTTCGCCTTGGCCGCGATGGCGGCCATATCCTCACTCCCCAAGGGAGGAGCGGTCATCAAGGGCGAGCGCTGCGTTTTTGTGCCGGAAGCACTCGCTGTGCGCTCAAGCTGTTCTGTGTCCGAGGTGAAACCTTGCAGAAGACGAAGCCGGTCACCGAGAACGAAGATGGCAATCGACCGGCCGCCGCTCTTTTTGATGAAATCCACCATCTGAGCGCGGGCGCTTAGTTGATCTTCGACGGGTGTATTGAGAACGTCATAGAGCAGAACCGTTAGGGGACCGTGTTCCGGCGCCTCGGGCAGATTCATGAAGGTGTGGGGAGGCAGCGTTGGCCGCTTTGGAAGCGCAGGGTCCGAGTTCTGCTCGGTGTGCCATTCGAACTGGCGGATCGATTGCTGCTTGCCATCTTCGGCGACATGAAAATCGGCGGCCTGTAAACCCGTAACCGGCTGCCCCTGCCCGTCGGTGACAACCACATCTACCCGCACGCGCCGTACAGTCTGTTGCAGGACAATTGCTGGGTTCTGGGCGGGGTTCGGCTTCGGCTGCGGCTGTTGAGCAGCCAGAACGCCCGCTAAGGCAAGACCACTGAGAAGAACGCCGACGATGAGGAAAAAGCAAAGCCTTGACCATTGACCTTGGACAGCGACTTTGTTTTCACGAAGATTGAAGTGGTTGCTGACCGGGAGTTTCTGAAAAGGGCGTGTATGAAAATGAGGCGCCATCATGGAATCCTTCTCCTGTGGGCATTTCGGTTTGATAACGTATTGGACTTCTTCCAGCAGAGTTAGGTTTCTGCGCGTATGGACTTTATCGCTTGTCGAGCAATGAACGGTTGCGCATTCAAAGCCATCACGGCCCTAATGAGGCTCCTTGACCTGCAGCACCTGATCGGCTGCGACGTTCTTGAGCGTCTGCACGGTTCCCGAGGGCCAGCGAATTTCTATTTCGTCGGCGACGCGCGCTTCGCCCAGGCCGAAGTGAACGGGCACAGCGCTTGACGAGGCATAGCCGCTAGCCGTGGTCATGTGA
This sequence comes from uncultured Acidobacteriaceae bacterium, assembly GCA_963765025.1. Classification (GTDB taxonomy): domain Bacteria; phylum Acidobacteriota; class Terriglobia; order Terriglobales; family Acidobacteriaceae; genus Telmatobacter. Next base: position 8,000 of record CAVXVM010000047.1, read on the forward strand.
TTGAATTGCGCCTTTCCGCCCGCCGTCACCTTGATGCGAGCACCAATGCCATCCCGATTGCTTTTTGTTCCCTGCAGCGCAAGCTCAAGCCAGTGATCGTTGCCGGGGCTGTCGTTGATCCATATTTCGGCCGGAGCGCTGAGCGCCGAAATAACCAGATCGAGCTTGCCATCGCCATTGAAGTCCGCCACCGCGGCGCCCCGGTGCCTGGCTGGAGGCAGAGCAGTGAAGCCTGCTTCCTCGGTGAGCGGGGCCCATTTCCCCTGCAGGTTGCGAAATACGGTGTTGGGCTGATCCACGTGCATGCGGTCCGCCATGTTGGGAGAAGCTACATCTCCGCGGCTGACGAAGATGTCCTTCCAACCGTCATTGTCAAAATCGGCAATGTTCACGCTGTATCCTGCCATGGGATTGCTGAGTAAAGTCATGCCGCTGCGCGCCGTGATCTCTTCAAACGAAGCCCCCGCGGCGTTTTGATAGATGGGAAAGGTTTCGTTTTGAAGCGCGGCCAGCGCGATATCCGGATAGCCGTCGTTGTTCAAATCGCGGAAGTCGCATCCCATCCCGGATATCAAGTTGCCGTGTTCGGGCAAAGCGACTCCGAGTTCGAAGCCAACCTCCTCGAATTTGTTGTGGCCCTTGTTGTGATAAAGGAAGTTGAAGAGTTTGTCGTTGGTGACAAAAATGTCGGGCAGGCCGTCGTTGTCGTAATCGGCGATCGCGACCGACATTCCCTTGCCAGGATGCGCGCGAATCCCGGCCTGCTCAGAGATGTCGGTAAACGTGCCGTTGCCGTTGTTCAGAAAGAGCTGGCTCGGCAACGCCTTATAGAACTTCGGATGGCAGTACTCGGGCTTCCCGTTGTATTTGCAGTCGGGCTCTTTCGTGCCATCCCAGGAGAGGTAATTGACGACGAATAGATCGAGCAGCCCGTCGTTATTGATGTCGACCCATGCGGCGGCCACTGACCAGAGCGGTCCATATTGTTTGTCAAGATGAGCGAGGCCTGCCTTTTCAGTCACGTCGCTGAACGTGCCATCGCCGTTGTTGTGGTAAAGCGTGTTCCGGTAGACACCGGCCACAAAGATGTCGTCGTAGCCGTCGTTGTCGTAGTCGCCGATGGCCACGCCAACGTCGAACCCCGATCCCTTGAGGCCGGCTTTTTCTGTCACGTCGGTGAATGTCCCGTCGCCATTGTTATGGAAGAGGCGATCCCAGTACTTCGGCGAATCCTTCTTGAGGGTGTTGATGTCAGCACCGTTGGTGAAGAAGATATCGGGCTTGCCGTCGCGGTCGTAGTCAAACACCGCCACGCCGCCGGCCATGGTCTCCGGCGCATGCCGCTGCGGGCTCTCGCTGCTGTCGAGCGTGAACGCGATGGGACGCGGTGAAAAATGGATTGGGGAAGAAGGGCTCTGCTGCGAAAACGCGCCGCTAAGACACAGGAAGAATCCGACGAACCCGCTGCAGCTGCGATAAACAAACGCGCGGCGCGTGAACACGGACGAAGCCGCGGACGCAATCCTCGCCGTAGCTTTAGACATCAGTTGCAAGGAATTCTCCCTCAGTAGCCAAACTCAATTCGATTTGCGAACCTTTGGTTCAAAACGCAGCCGCGATGGCGACCCTTATGGCGCAGACTGGTCGTGCGGTTTGTCTCCCGCATTTCCCGGAGGGCTCTGCGGGTCGCGGTTACCCAGTTTTTCAATCGCCTGCTTCTCCCGTTCCGCATCTTCTTTTCGCCCCGCAGCGATATAGGCGCGAAGCAAATCCCAGTGCGCCCTTGCGACTGTGGGATCGATGTCGCGCGCGGTTTCCAGTTCCTTGACACCATCGCCAGCGTCGCCCTTGGCCACGAATGCCTCTCCGGCAAGCATATGAGGCGAGGCACGTTTGGTGTCCAGCTTGATCGCTTGCTGGGCAAGAGCCAAGGCGCGATCGAAATCGCGCTTGGCGATCAGTTGCTCCGCAAGCCGGACCCGGGCGAGCACATGGGACGGCGAGATTTCCAACTCGCGCTCGAACTCGGCCACGCTTTCATTCGGATGCAACTGCACCAGATAGGCGCCATAGAGATAATGGACGCCAGGCTCATCAGCGTAGTTTGTCACGAGTTGCTTGAGTTCCGATTCGGCGTCTCCGTAATGCTGCGTCTGCACATCGAGCACGGCCCGGCCGGCAAGATGGACCAGTTCGACCCGGTCCGGCGGCACCTCAGAAGGCAAAAGAGGCAAGCGCAGGCCGGCGAGCCCGGCAGGCTCTGTAAGCGCTGGATCCGGCGCGCCGTTCGCGAGCATCCGCTGGAGCATGTCGATGCTTTCGTCGTACCGCTCGAAGCGTGTGAGCAAGACCACAACGTCAAAGTAGACCGATTGGATTAACTCGTTGCGGTCTCCCATGCCCGCCGCCATGGCGCGCTGCAAATGATCCAGAGCTCGCGGGTACGCCCGCAATTGGAACTCAGAGATCCCGAGCAGCGCCCACGCTGGACCAGCATCGGGACGAAGCGTCACGAATTGCCGTAGTACATCGCGCGCATCAGCATACCGCTGCTTTTCGTACAGCAGCGTGCCGAGAAACCACAAGGCCTGTTCCGAGTCCGGCTGTTCGGTGATAGCGCGCCGGAAGAGCCGGATGGCCTCGTCGTTGCGGTTCTCGTCACGCGCCTTTTCGGCTGCCTGGAGCAATTGATCGAAACTCTGCTGAGTCGGCGATGAGGGAGTCTGCGCTGCCACTATCAGGGACGGAAAGGCAAATGCGGCGAGAGAAACCGTAAGCAGCGCCTGACGAATCAATGAGCACTCTCCCGGTTGATTTCGCCGAGTTTCTCTCGCGGCGACTCCATCACCTCTTCTTTATTCTTCAAGGCAAGAAACGCATCCGACTCGGCCTTCGCTTCCTGGGTTCGGCCCAGCTTGCTGTAGACCATCGCCAGATGAGAGCGAATAAGCGGGTTGGCCGGCGCAAGCTGTTTTGCTTTCTCGAGCTCCGCCGCGGCCGCATGCAGATCTCCATTGGTGAGGAAAATGCGCCCAAGCAAGTGATGCGCCTCTGCGTCGTTGGAATCAACGGCGACTGCCCGCTGCGCCAGGGCGCTCGCCTCGGCGCGATCGTCCTTCTCGAAATCGGACTCAGCCACCGCGACCAAAGCAGGCACATGGTTCGGTGAAATCTTCAGTTCCTCCCGGTACTCTCGTTCAGCTTCCGTCCGGTTTCCTTCAAATCCGTAGAGCGTGCCCCGAAAGTAGTGAATCTCCGGCTGCGTTCCGTAGCGCGATTCCAGCCGTGCAGCGTATTCATCGGCGCGCTCGAAATCCTTGGGGGACTGCGCCGCATACAGTGCGGCCTTCCCAGCCAGCCAGATACGCTCGCGTTGTTCGGGAGGGTAGTTTTCCGGAAGATAGCTCATGCGCAACGAAGCCAGCCCCATCGCCTCAACCAGCTCTGGATTTTCGCCGAGACGCTGCGCCAGCGGAGCGATCAGGTAGAGCGACTCGACGAACCGGCCGTCGCGCGTCAGCAGAAGTGCAAAATGATACTCGGCAACATCGCGAAGCTCGCGAGTTCCTGCCCAACCCGCGCCGGCCCACGCGCGGAACTGCGCTAGCGCGTCGTTGTACTTGCCGGTCTCGTAGTCGCAGAGGCCGAGAAAGGCGTATGCCGGACCGCGGTGGGAGGTATTGACGAAAAGGTGCTGGAACGCGGCAGTGGCTTCCGGAAAGCGATCCTGGTCGTAGAGCAGGCTGCCCAGATACCACCATCCGTCTGCCCACGACGGCCGCAGCTTCGTTCCCTCGCGGTACAAGCGAATTGCATCCGGCACTCGTTCCTGGGTGCGAGCGGTTTCGGCTTGTTTGGCAATTGTCTCGAAATCGTCTGGAACCGTTGCAGCGGAAGCGGCCAGAGAGAAGCAGATTACAAGAACGGAAAATAGAGGCCGCATAAAACAATCATAGCTGGGGCGGCCTGATAGACCGCCCCAGCCAATTGGTTGAGGGTTAGAATTCGTACTTGGCCGAAAGCTCCAGAATGCGATGGCCGAAGTTGGTATCCGCATAGCCGAAAACATCGCAACTTGGGCCCGGGCAAGCTGCGCCGTTCTGGCTCACAGCGTTGGACAGATTATGCGCAGCAGTGGTATCGAAGCTCAGCGTGGTGTTGGGATCTCCTGAATTGAACGACAGCAGGTCGTGGTTCAGGAAGTCCTTCGCGGTAAAGCGGAGCTTCAGAGTCTGGTGCTCGGTAATCGCGAAGCTCTTTTCCGCCGCCAGATCGCTGTTCCAGTACATGGGACCGGTGTAGGCGGGCATACGTGTATTGCCAATTCCCGAACCTTGCGTCGGGTAAGCGAAGCAACTGGGGTTGGCAAACTGATGCGCCTTCAATCCCAAGGACGCATTGCAGGTCATGACCGGAGCTACCGTGACATCTGGCGTGCCGACACTATAGACACCGTTCGGACCGTTCTGGAGGTTGTAGTAATAGTTGCCAGCAGTCGCCGACAACTGCGCGCCGGACTGGAGCTGAGTGATTCCGGAGAGCTGGTAGCCGTTGACGACGCCGTTCAGGAAGTGGTTGGCGAGGTGCGTCTGTGGCGTCGAGAAAACGTAAGACGCGTTGAAGACATTCTTTCTGCTGATGTTGAGGACCGTCCAGTACTCGCTCGCGCCATAGTCCTTGAAGCCGCCCGAGGTTGTCGGGTTTCCCATGTTCTTGGACCAGGCGTAGTTGAGGCTGATGGTGGACCAAGAGGACGTGTGCGTCAGCTTGGTCTGAAGCGAATCGTACTGGGATCTTGTGTCGCTCTCATTCGCGGTGATTCCCTGGTAATAAGGGAAAGGACGGAACAGCTGCTGGCACTGTGCATCGTTGAGGCGCGTGTTTATTTGATTAATGGTGCCCACGACGCCCGTATCAAGATTCGAACAAGTTGTCGTGACCGAGGCCGCGGTCATGGCTCCGATCGGCACCGAATTCAGATTGACGCCACTTTGGCCCTTGGCAGAGAAGTTCCCGACGTACGAGAATTCGGCCATGAGCTTTCCAGGGAACTCCTGGTCGACGTTGAGACTGTAGGTAACGGTGTACGGCTGATCCTGGTCCTTCGTGTCCAGCACTGTGATGGAACTGTTGGCCATATTGGTCGGGGTGCCAAAAACGACGGAGGGCGCGCAGTTGCCATTTCCGTGACCTGGCGTAGACCCTGACCCCGCCGTGTAATCAACCCCTCCGGGCTGCTCGGCCGCGCATGAATTGGACGTTGAGCCGGTGCTCTTGAACTGATCGACGTCTTCCCAGGTTGCGGCAGTGCCCGGAGCGTTCCAGCCGACCGACCCCATCGCGGTGTTGGCTGCACTCAAATGGGCGTCCTGCAGGTTGACCGCGTAGCGGTACATTCCCCAGCCTCCACGGACGATGGTCTTGCCGTTGCCGTAGACGTCGACAGAGGCGCCGAGGCGAGGCGAGTAATCCAGGAAGCTTTCGGTTGCGCCGGAGAGGGGAGTGCCGGAGTTGATGCTGTGCCACGAAACACCCGGGTTCTGGGCGCTGCCAGTTGCCTGCGCGGCATACTGCGTTGGGCTAAAGACAGCGATTCCAAATTGGTCGCCGGCGGTCGGCGATCCGAAGTGCTCGAAACGCATGCCGTAATCGAGGGTCACGCGACTGGTCAGTTTGTAGTGGTCGGTGGCATAGAAGCCGACTGACGTCTGGGCCATGTGCGCGACCGGCGGAAGCGCCTGTTCGTAATAGCCCTGGCTGGCGCCCATCAGGATGTCAGCATAGTTGTTTTGCGTGTACGTCCGGCTCCAGAAGCCGTATCCGAAGACGCCCTGGTACTGGCTCCAGGCGTCCTGCGCGTTGTAGATGTTCTCCCAAATGAAGCCGAATTTCATGGTGTGGGTCCTGAAGACTTTGGTCAGGTCCGCACCGGTGCTTGGGATTCCCTTCTCGGCGTAGAAGACCGGGTGATAGTCGTGTCCGATATCGCCGATATTGGGAATCGAGCCGCTCCAACTGGTGGCGACAGGCGCATTCGGATTGCCGAAGACGCCCTTCAGCGGGAAGTTCATCTGGTTGCGCAGAACCTTGTCGGGAGACTGCGGGCCGCCCGGCATATCCATGTGGCTGTAGCCAACGCGGGCTTCCGCCGTCAAAGACGGCGAAAAGACGTGCAGGAAGTTGAGCGTGTAGAGATCTGAGGTGTTGGCGCTGAGGTCCTGGCTAGGGGCGGGGATCACCCAATTTCCCGATCCCACCCACAAACCCAGGGGCTCGATGGCGGACTCCCGCTGCCGGCTCCAGCTTATGTAGGCCTTGGTGTTTTCGCTGAAGTTCATGTCGAATTTCGCCAGGTTTTGCGTGGAGTTCTGAGATTCCTGCACCGGCGTGACGTAGTTCCACCCGGACAAATTCGGAGCGGCGAGGTTCGCCACAGGGAGGCTGTCCTGGAGCCACAACTGCGCATTTGGATCGATGCAAGCTGCGTTCATGGTGCCATTGGTAATGGTGCATCCGGGGCGCTCGGCGAGCAGACCGGCATCGGTCGGCTGCTGAGGAACGCTCGCGACTCCGTACCGTCCGGCATCAGTAAAGTCCGGTTGAGTTGCCCCGCCCCAAGCGGGAGAGCCCCAGTTGTTCAAAGGACTGAAGTCGCCGGTTTTGATCATGTTCGCGGTCGGCACAAAAGCGTCGTTGATACCGCCGTCGATCAACTGATCGTATTTCTCGAAGGCCTCGTGGAAGAAGAACTTGGTCTTGCTGCTGGAGTTGAAACGGGTGTGCGGGATGATCACCGGGCCTCCCACGGTGAATCCGGGATAGTAGTAATGGTTCGGAATCGACAGATAGCCGGGGGTGTAGCCGTTAATGACCTCTTGCTGCTTGTTGTTGGATTCCTCGGCGTTCAGAGCCGAGTTGCGGGCAAAGAAGTGGAAATCGCCGTGGAACGCCGAACCGCCGGACTTGCTGAGGGTGTTGATCACCACTGGGCCCTTGGCGTTGTCGGCACCGTAGTTTGAGGTCATAATCTGGATTTCGGAGATCATGTCAGGGTTGGGATTGACCGGTGTGGCGGAGCCAGGTGCGCCTGGATCCTCGACGTTCTGACCGTCCTGGTTGATCGAGAGTCCCGTGCCAGACTGTCCATTGATGCTCACGGCCGCCATGCCGCCAGCGCTGCCATTCACCGTGAAACCGTTGATACCAATAATCTGGCCATCGGAGGCCGGCCGGTTCGTGCCGCTGAGCGTGATCTGCGCGGAGCCGGGAATGATCCGGAGGATCTCCGTGGCGTTGCGGCCGATCAGGGGCTGTTTCTCCAGGTCCTCCGCGGTGATGGTTTCAGCCTTCGCACCGGAGTCGATAATGTCGATCTGCCCGGCGCTGGCGCTGACTTCAACCGTTTCAGATTGGGCGCCGACCCTGAGTGCAATGTTGAGAGTCCTCACGTCCGAGGCGTTCAGGACGATTCCCGTGCCCTGCCACTTCTCAAATCCCGTGGCATCCACCGACACGCTGTAACTCCCACCCGGCAACTGCGAAGCAGAAAAGAAACCAACCTTGTTGGAGGTCAATTGCTGGGTGATCTTGGTGGCATCGTTTTGCACGTTGACCTTGGCGTCCGGGATCACGGCTCCGTTGGAGTCCGTCACGGTGCCCGATAGACTTCCGAAAATTGACTGTGCGGATGCTGTCGAAGACCCCAGCAGCACGAGCGCAAACACGGCGATCAGACAGGTCAGGTAACCCGCCATGATGCCTCTGGCCATCCTTGATTGACGATCAGTAATCATTGTTTTCTCCATAATTCACTGGCTCCCAATAGATCCTTTGTTTTCATTGCCTAATGCGAATTCCCAGGCCAAGGTGCACCCGATCACAGCTTTATCAATTCAGTCCAGCCCACGTCTGTGACCCACAGCAGCTCTGGATGCACTTTTATTTGGCGCGATAATCGACACGAATCCTGCGCGCCGCAAGGGACGCTAGTAAAGTTCAATCTTGTACGGAATCGTTAAAGATTGTACATCATTGAAAACAAGCGACGTACGTAACTTGATCCAGTTGTTACACGGAGCTCGACCTTTGCGGTTCCGCGGGGAGGCTGACGCCCCCAAAGTTCTATCCCGAGCTCCATCAATCGGTGGAGGCGGCGCCCCCTTGCGATAGTTGTGCGGAAAGGCTGGCGCCATGAGCGGCGACCGGATTGTCCATCCTTTTTGGGCCCGTTTATTGCCCGGCTGGGCGAAAGTCGTCGCGTTGGCTGCGCAGACGACGCGTGAAACTCCCGCGAGGAAACGACTAGAAGGGAAGGAATAGTCGTTTCACTGGGATTCGTCGATTACCTCGATACCGGAGACGGTCGCGTTGTTCACAACGGGCTCAAATGTGAGATTGAGCTTCCCTTGTGCGCTCGGGCTCATGTGATGGAAGGTCTTGCTGAGCTCGTGGAAGCTTCCCGCTTCCTTGAAGATGTCAAAGTTGTCGAGCAGGGTTTGCCCGTTACACATAACCTTGAAGATCCTGCTGCCCACACCTCCGTGGCCTGGCGCGCTGGGTCCGAAATAGAACTCGACAAAATGGAGAATCAGGGTGTATTTATCTCGCGTATCAACCGGAATCGCATAGGTGAAATGTCCAAATCGTTCTGCGGCGAAGAGATCTGGATCTGCAGAATCCGAGAGTGGATGTGTTTGAGGCGCCGACCGTCCGTACATGAAGTAGTCGTCGGAATGCCAGAACCGACCTTCGGAATCCGTCATTGGCGTGGTTTGCGTGATGATCCGAACCGGAAGTTGCGCATGCGGCACACCCGGCAAAATCTCTATCGCGTTCAGCGTGGGTGTTCCCGTTGCGCCCGTAAACATAATCCGGATAAAGCCATCTGGTTCGGGGGAAACGTCACGAAAAATGCGCTCGTCGGCAATCTCCTCCCCCAGGGCATCCACGTTGATGTCGAATCCCTCCAGTACTGTTTTGCCATTGATCCAAACTCCGAAGGAATTGGACTCGGTGGACCGTGCCTGCGTGGAAAAGAACAGATGTACTTCGTAGATACCTGGTTTCAGCGGAATATTGTAGGTAAATTCTCCGCCGCGGGAATTCTCGAAAAGGAATTGATCACTGGTTCTGGCGACGATTCCCGGGGTTCGCTGCCAGCCGCCCCCACCCATTACATATTGATCGGGGTTCCACACTCTCCCGGCGCTATCGGTCCTGGGAGGCCCGCTATACCCCGCCATGATTCGGATCGGTGGCGCGACCCCTTCCGATTGGGACGGCGTGGAAATTAAGGCAGATTTCATCCCACTGCCGATCGTTGCACGCGCTGAAGGCACCCGCGTATGAAGGTACAGGTAGAGGACTGACCCTGCTATTGCAATCGCGACGGCGACCGCTGCGAAAGTCCAAGGTGGGAAGGGCCGAGCAGGTGGATGCGATTCGTTGCTCGCTGCTTCCGATTCAGGCTTGGGCGCGAGATTCGGAGCAGGCGGCCAGGGTTCACCCGCAGCATTGTGCGTGAATACCGGGATATAGCTTCCCGAGGGAAGCGTGACCTGGATCGGATGATCTCTCCCCTCCGTCTCGTAGAACGTGGCCAGGCGCTTTCGGAGCCGGTGAGTCTCGACCCTCGCGATCGCGTCATCCGCGGCGTTGAATACGGTCTTGGAGCGCCCCAGGACATCGGTTGCGATGTTGTATTCGTTGATCTGGTCGAGTTCGCCGGAAAAAAGCTTCTCCCCCATGTACTGGAGCAGCTGTGACAATCGTGGCCACCTGGCCAGAGCTTCAACAGCGCGCGTCAATTCAGCGCGTTCCGCCTCAACGTGTTGGGCCGCGGGACCTAGAGGCATGACCACCGATCGAGGAGAGATTCCGGTACAACCTTTTTCGTAGCTAGATCATACAACCGCCTGTCATGGCTCGCAACATTGACCTGGAGCAGCGGTGGTGACCCCAGCGTGGGAACCCCTCCAATGTCCAGGACAGGCCTGTGGAGGAAGCAGGCGTCTTTTGGGTGTCCGTCAATCAGTTTGGTTCTACCGGCGGGAGGCGCCGCGTAGTGAGCCTCACCTCTTCCGGGGGAGCCGTCAAAGGCATTGGCAGTTCCAGCGTTCCCAGGTGCCCACTCAACACGTCCACGATTCCGAGTCGCACGGATGTCGCCGTTACCGGCACTTCAAATTCCTGATGTGTGCGTAATCCGCCGATCTGGGTGTCCTTGTAGGCTGTTGCGTTCAAAGTTGTTGCCGCCTCCAAGGCATATTGGCTCAGCACGGTTCCCTTGTCTCCGAAAGCCACCGCCATCAAGACCAGATCCGTGGTATGGTTCGCGGCCTTGATCCCGAATCGCAGTTCGGGAGCTGCAATCGCATAGTCGACGGAATACCGCTGCAATGGAATGAGGGGTTCTTTCGCTTCCGGACTACCTGCTGAAGCGGGGTTCGCGGCTTTGTGTGGCTTGCCCACGGGGACAACCCGAGCCGCGAAAACCATCTGTCGTGCTTGCGGCAATCCTTGCTGCATCGCGGCCGAATTAATTGCAACTTTCAAGTCCGACTTGGCAGACGCCGTTTGCTGGTCGACGGCATAATAACCACGCCGGTTCGCCACGCGGTATCCCTTCTTGTCGAGCGACACTTTGACGTTCCTGAAAGCTCCGTCGTGCGTCTGCTTCTTCGGCGAATACGAGAGCAGGTAATAGTGCGAGCTCAGATCCGCCGCCGTTTGCATCGCCTTCGTCAGGTCATTTGTGTTTTCGAATGCTTTCCCGCCGGTCTCGCTCGCCACCTGATCCATCGCCGCATTTACCATCATGCGGTCGTTTCTCAGTTGATCGACTCTCTGGTCCAGGGCGCTCGGCGCCACAATGGAGCTCGCCTGATTCGTTCCCCCAGCCGACACGTGCGCTATGGCCGGCGCACCAGATCCAGGCAGCCCCATCATGGAGGGATTCAGAGCCTCGTCGATGCCAGGTTGAACTTGCACCGCCAACCCTCGCGCGTTCACCGGATACACGGCGATGTGCGCTTCCGCCAGAAGATTTGCGGTCTTCCGAACAAGATCGGAATAGGTCTTGGAGATAAGCGACAGGTTCGATGTATCGACGTTGGGCTTGTCATTGGCGACAAAAGTCAGGGGAAAGGATCCCGACAGCCAGATCAGGCTCTTTCTTCCCGGGGTCGCTTGAAGATAGTGAGCCAGCGCGGCAAAGCCGTCGGTGGTGATGAGGGCGCGCCGGTTTAGTTGGGAAGCATCCTCGGTGGCCTGTTGACTTGTGAGATTTTGTACGGAGTTCTCCGCGTTGGGATCGGTGAGGGCCGCCTCCTTGAAGGCCTGGACAAGGCCTCCTAAATCCGTTCTCTGAAGCTCGGAAGAAATCCTTGGCCGTGCGCTCTTGCTGTTAAGAGTGGCGAGAAGAAGATTCTCGTCCGTGGTGAAGCCTTGCAGCATTTCCAGGCGTTCGGTCAGCAAGAAGAGAGCGAATCTCGTTCCAGCCGGTTTGGTTCGCATAAACTTCGTCAGCTGCCGTATGGCATCCTGTTGATCCGCAATATCAGTATTGAGAAAGTCCAGCAGGATAACAACCATGGGCTGATCGGCCGTTGTATTGTCGTTGTTGTTGAAGATGTTCGAAGGCGGCGGAGCGCTTGCCACGGGCTTTGCAGGCGCGACCCCGCCATTGCCGTATTCGCGGAAAGAAGCAAGTTCCTGCGGCACTTCGTTTTCTTTTACCTGGAAATCGTCTTTTGCAAGGCCTTTAACCGCCTGTCCCTTGGAGTCGGTTACCACCGCATCCACGGTCACCTCTTCCACCCCGACCTTGAATGTCGTCGGATTTTGAGCCTGAACGGTGTCTTGCGCATTCGCACTCGGCGAACCCGAGCCTCCCGGTTTCGCGTCCTGGTTGGATACATTCGGGAGCTCCATTGGGGCCTTGTTTTCCGTTCGAACCGGGGCCGCGAAACTGCTTCCCGGCGCTTTTTCAGCGGTTTCGGAGACTTGCTCAGAAGAATCGTCAGCGGTCTCCTCGGTTGAGGACGCGGCTGGTGCATTCAAATCCGGCGCATCCGAATTCATGGCCAGGTATCTTGTCCGCTCATCGGTGGTCATCTGCGGCAGATCGTAGAGATTGAGATTGGTTCCGTCGACTA
>CAVXVM010000048.1:0-7867 GCA_963765025.1 uncultured Acidobacteriaceae bacterium
ACCTGAAGTGCGCGGGGATTGCGAACTGGGGACGGAGCGCCGAGGTGCTTGAGGCGCTGGAGCTGGCGCAGCAGAAACAGGACGCAGGATGCGATTGCTATCCTTATGCGGCCGGCTCAAGCACGCTGGACCTGCGGCAGGTAGATGAACGGTTGAGGATCACGATTACCTGGAGCCAGCCGCACGACGAAGTGGCGGGAAAGAATTTGGCAGAGATCGCGGCGGAATGGAATGTGACGCAGATGGAGGCGGCGCGGCGGCTGCAGCCAGCGGGCGCGATTTATCACAGCATCTCAGAGCAGGACATGCGCAGGATTCTCGTGCACCGGGCGACGATGATCGGGTCGGATGGACTGCCACTCGATCCGCGGCCGCACCCGAGGCTGTGGGGTGCCTTTCCGCGTGTGCTGGGGCACTACTGCCGTGAAGAGAGATTGTTCACGCTGCCTACCGCTGTGCATAAGATGACAGGGATGCCGGCGCAACGATTTGGACTGGCCGAGCGCGGGTTTGTTCGCGCTGGATACGTGGCGGACCTGGTGCTGTTCGACGCGAAGACGATTGCGGATACGGCTACGTTTGCCGATCCTATTCGGACGGCAAAAGGAATTGAGGGCGTGTGGGTGAATGGCGTGCTCTCCTATACTGCCAGAGGAGCGACGGGGCGGCGCGGAGGAACATTTGTGCCCCGAGGCAGCACGACTTGGATTCAGTAGTGCGTTGACAGCAATATCAGCCGAAGAGGGGAGTGGGGATGGGCATCAAGCGGTACGGAGTGGAGGGCGGCAAAGGCACGGGCGGACAGCATCTGCCCTTTGCGCGCGCGGTAGTAGCCAACGGCTGGCTTTACGTGTCAGGACAGGTGCCGATGGTGAATGGCGAGCTGGTAACGGGCAATATCGGTGTGCAGGCCCGGCAGGCGATTGAGAATGTGATGGCGATACTGAAGGAAGCCGGCTACGGACCGGAGCACGTGGTGCGGTGTGGCGTGTGGCTGGACGATGCGCGCGACTTTCAGGCGTTCAATGCGGTGTTCAAGGAATATTTCGGCGCTCATCCCCCGGCACGCGCGTGCGTGCAGTCGAGCATGGTGGTGGACTGCAAGGTCGAGCTCGATTGTGTTGCTTACAAGGATCCGTCTGCATGATCGAGAGCGCGGGATCCTTTTTTGAGACTTCCCTTTCTAATCACTTTGACTGAACGAGCGCTGGAGTGCTGCCGATGATCGATTCGCATAGTCTTTTTCTGCTTATTGCAGCGCTGGTTTCAGTCGTTGGACTGATCGTAATGATCGCGGTGGTCAAGCTGAACCCCGTGATCACGCTGTTTATTACCGCGCTTGCGCTCGCCATTGTGACCGGCATGCCGCTGACGACGCTGATCAAGTCGTTTGAGACGGGCATGGGCGGGACGCTGGGACACATTGCCATTATCGTGGCGCTGGGCACCATGCTGGGCAAGATGATGGCCGAGTCGGGCGCGGCAGACCGGATTGCCTACACGCTAGTGCGCGTCTTCGGCGAGAAAAATGTTCCGTGGGCCATGGTGGTGATCGCGCTGCTGGTGGGGTTGCCGGCGTTCTTTGAAGTGGGCTTCGTGCTGCTGATTCCCATCCTGTTTACGGTGGCGCGGAAGACAAACACGTCACTGGTGATGGCCGGGCTGCCGATGGTCGCCGGGCTCTCGGTGGTGCATGGGCTGGTACCGCCTCATCCGGCGGCGATGCTGGCGGTAACGACGTATCACGCGGATGTGGGACGAACAATTCTTTACGGGCTGCTGATCGGTACGCCGACGGCGATCATCGCAGGGCCGCTCTATGCAAAGTTGATTGCGCCGCACATCAAGCTGGCGGATGTGAATCCCATGGCGGAGCAGTTGACCAGCCATGAAGACGGCAAGCACCTACCGGGTTTCTGGCTCAGCGTTGCGACGATCATTCTTCCGGTGATGCTGATGGTTGTGGGGAGCTGGGCCGATACGTTTGCCGCTGCGGGCAGCGGGCTGAACAGCGCACTGCGACTGATTGGCAACGACGATATGGCGCTGCTGATCGGCGCGCTGATGAGCTTTGTCACGCTGGGCACAATGCGCGGATTTTCGCGAGCCACGGTGCTGCGCTTCAGCAATGAGTGCCTGGCGCCGACCGCGGCTATCACGCTGCTGATTGGCGCTGGCGGAGGGTTTGGGCGGGTACTGCAGGACTGCGGAGTCTCGGGAGCGATCATCGACGTGGCGTTGAAGAGCCATGTGCCGATTATGCTGCTGGCGTGGCTGCTGGCTGCGGCGATGCGGCTGGCGACCGGTTCGTCCACAGTGGCGATGGCGACCGCTGCCAATATTGTTGCGCCGATTGCGCTGCACAGCGTGGGCGTTCATCCTGAACTGCTGGCGATTGCCACTGGAGCGGGCTCGCTGATTTTTTCGCACGTCAACGATGGCGGCTTCTGGCTGGTGAAGGAGTACTTCAACATGACGGTGGGCCAGACGATGAAGACTTGGTCCGTCAGTGAGACGATTGTTTCGGTGACTGCGCTGGGATTTACGGCGATTGCGTGGCACTTTGCGTGAGAAGCAGGGGTCAGAGATCAGGGGTCAGAAAAGCTTCGGAATTGAGCGAACTGCTATCCGGCCTAGCGACTTCGAGATAAGGATGGACGGGATGACGAACGGAATATGGAGCAGGGATTGACGCGCAGGGATTTTTTCATGGGCGCGGCGGCGGTTGCTTTTGCGCCGGCGTTTGCCGGTGCTGAGACTGCGGCCGGCGGCAGGCTGCGGGCTTATGCGGGGACTTATACGAGCGCCGTGGATGGCGGGGCGAACGGCGAGGGGATTTATCTCTTCGAGTTCGACACGCGGACCGGCGCTCTGGTGGGCGGGAAGCTGGTGGCGAAGACGCCGAATCCGTCGTGGATGGTGATTCATCCTTCGAAGAAGTATCTGTACGCGATCAACGAAGTGACGGACTACGAAGGCGGAAGCGGCTCAGTGAGCGCGTTTGCCATGAATAAGGCGAGCGGCGGACTGACGCTGATCAACACGGTGAGTTCCGAGGGCGCGGGGCCTGCGCACATGAGCCTGGACAGGACCGGCAAGTTTGCGCTGTTGGCTAATTACGCGGGCGGAACGATTGCCGTGCTGCCGATTGAAGCGGATGGTCGCCTGGGCGCGGCGGTGGATGTGCATCGCGACACGGACAGCCTCGGGAAAAAACTGGCTACGGATGCGCCGCGAGGAAGTTTTGCGATCAGCGGGCACGAGAAGCCGCATGCTCACATGATTGCGCCGGATCCGACCAACAAGTTCGTGCTGGCAACGGACCTTGCGCAGGACCGGATCTATGTTTATCGATTTGACGCGACGACCGGAAAGCTGACCGCGACGGGGGGCTCGGGGTTCGCTTCCCTTCCCTCGGGCAATGGGCCGCGGCATTTCGCGTTTCATCCGAATGGGCACTGGCTCTACCTGGTGGAAGAAGAAGCGTCGGTGGTTGCGTTTTTCCATTTCGACCCGGCGACGGGCGCGCTCGAGCAGAAGCAGAGCCTTTCAGTTTTGCCAGCGGGTTTTGCCGGAACGAGTTTTGCCTCGGAGATAGTGGTGTCTCCGGATGGAAAGTTCTTGTACAGCGCCAACCGTCTGCACGACACGATTGCTTTGTGCGCGATCGGCGCGGATGGCGGGCTGAAGCTGGTTGGCGAGACGTCGACGCTGGGCGATTATCCGAGGCATTGCGGGATCGACCCAACGGGGAACTTTTTGCTGGTGTGCAATCAGAAGAGCGATGCGATTGTGACGTTTCGACGGAATAAAGTGACCGGGTTGTTGAGCGCCACGGGCGAATATGCGGCCGTGGGGACGCCGGGGATTCTTGTGTTTACTTAGGATGGGTGAAAACTGTCGTACCCATCGCCCAGCCGGCCCGGCAATGGGATGAATTGGGCACACGGAGTTTCGGCGTTCTGTGACGACCGGGGTACCCCCCTCCCCCCCCTATCCGGATTCTGTGGCTAAATTATTCTATTGAATGGGTTTATGGCGAGGCATAAGCGCCAAATATTTCATTCCATTGAAGATCGCCGCAGATATTTCTCAGCAAAGGGGTTACGGGCGATTTTCATCGGTTTACTGAGTGCCGCACCCGAAAGATCAGATTCCATTGGAGTTATTTGCAGAGATCAGATTCCAAAGGGGCTACGGGCGATTTCAGGGAGTCGAGCGGGTTTTGGCCGGTGGATCCCGAGAAAACTCCTATGGCGTAATTGTGCGCTGGGAACGGGTAATGATCGGCAAACGGGCGGATCATTTCTTTTTGGGAGGTCTTCTGCTTCGCTGCCGAGCTTCTTTCGGGGAGGGACGGCGATGGTCCGTGCGGGGTTTGGTTTGTTTAGGGCCTGCTGATTGGGAAGTTGCTTCCGGGCTGGCGGCGGTGCGGCATAAACCTATTCCTGGACACTGCGGCGTTTATCGGGGGTAATCCCGTCGTGTTTCCTGCCTGTGAAAGGGTGTTTGGCTAGCCGCTAGCGCACTTTGGACTTTTCAGAAATCACATCGAAGTCCGCTTCAAACGGAAGTCGGCATCCTTTAATTGAACGGGCAGAAATGTTGGATTACGACTCAGCGAACCACGAAGACCTCAAGTCGACCGGGGCTGCCCGTTCACAATCACATGCTCAAACCTGAGACCTTTGACGCCGCTGGCAGCGAGCTTTTCCTGCTGCAACGTCACGTCGAAATCTTTGAAGGAAATGTTGGTGATCTCCGTCTGGCCAGGGTTTGGCCTGATGGTGCCGAAGGCTGTGTAATGCCCCTTGATGCCGATGAAGCTGACGTTACGAACCACGGACTGCGGCGGCACTTCACCCTGCAGATCGGCATACTGCGACCACGGCTGCACGGACAGGATCGCGGAGGCCGTGGCTTCAGACGTGATGTTGCGGAACGTGATGTCCTCATAATGCTGCGGGGTGTCCGGCCGCAGCTTCAAGGTTGCGATCCTGACATTGCCGACGATCCTGCAATTCTCCACGACCACGTCGCGAACGATGGTAGCTTCCGATCCAAGCGTCAGCACGCCGCCACCACGCTTGTAGACGCAATTCCGGATGCGGATGTGCTCCACCGGCGGACTGTCTTTGTCCTGCATGGCGTGGGGGCCCTTGGAACCTTTGGCCGCGATGCAATCGTCTGTGACGGAGAAAAAGCAGCCGTCGATCGTAACGTTCCGGCAACTGTCGAGGTCGATTCCGTCCGTGCTGGGAGCCTGCTTGTAGTCGTCCGGAACCTCGAAACGGGTCCTGCTCACGGCAACGCCATCGCAGTTGTAGATGTGGAGATTCCAGAACTGCGAATCCTTGAACGTAATGCCCTCGATCTTCACGTTGCGCGAATTTTCGATGAGGGCCAGGCGGGCGCGGGGAACAGCTATGTTCGGGAAGTTGCTGTGCGCGGGCGACGCGTTGCGCAGTTTCCAGAACAAGTCCCAAATGGGCCGGCCCGCCCCATCGAGCGTTCCTTCGCCGGTGAGCTGAAAGCCATCGCAGTTTGTTGCGTTGATCAGGGCCGGATTGAACTTCTCTTCGAAGTGGCCTTCAATCCTGGTGCGCTGCGCGGGAAAGTTGGCCATATCTGTCGAGCACTGCAGCACCGCTCCCGCCCGCAGGTGAAGATTCACCCGCGGCTTGATGAACAGGGCACCGCTCACGAACGTCCCTTGGGGGATGACGACCGTACCTCCGCCGCGCGATGCCAAATGATCAATCGTCGCCTGAATGGCCATGGTTTGGATAATTGCCCCATCGGGCCGCGCGCCGAATTCCGTAATCAGGGCTTCCGCAGAGGGCTCCGCCTCTGTCATCAACGCAGATCCCGAGACGGGAGCTGCAAGCATCCACGACAGGAACCGTCGTCGCGGGATCGAATGAAGGGACACAACTCACCTCGGTGCAACAGAGAAACATACTATCGCAGGACGCCTGCCGATGGAGTCGAACCGTCTCGCGTCAACAAATCGCCGCGTCTGCGGCGATCGCATGCCATCTCGACTTCACCGTAACTTGCCGCGAACGCAGGAGTCAACGACTCCATACACCCGCGGGTGGAACTTTCCGAAGCGCGCGGGCGCACCACCGTCCGTCGATGGGAGATCAAATCCATCTGGCGAGAGGGGCGTTTTTCAGGAGTAATCCCAATCTCACCGCTTTAACGGGCGTTCAGTCAGTATGTTAGACGTTTATCGGTGCGAAAATATGAGAGAACGATGCTGAACGCGCGAACCCATGTTCGGCAAAAGTTGACGCAGGGGAAGATCGCGGCTCATTGAGGAACAACGATGATGAAGCCCTTCACCGTTCTACTGATTACCCTATCGTTTGTTGGAGCCAGTCAATCCAGCGCACCATCAGAGTCACATACTCCAAGCGCGAGTGACCTTGATGCACATGGCAACGAAGCCGCCGGTCGGCAAGATTACGCCGCGGCGATGCATTTGTTTCGACAGGCAGCAGACCAAGGGTACGCCCCCGCGCAAAGCGATATCGGATGGCTATATGCGCGTGGCTTGGGAGTTCCGCAAAATCCTGCAGAGGCGGCGAGTTGGTATCTGAAAGCCGCAAACGGCGGTTATACGCAGGCCCAAAGCAATCTTGGGTGGTGTTATCAAGCCGGAATCGGAGTAGCCCAAGATTATGTCGAGGCCATGAAGTGGTATCGAAAAGCGGCGGAGAAGGGAGACAACCTGTCCCTAAACAATATTGGATGGCTTTATTTGAACGGGATGGGAACAAACAAAGACGCAGTTGAGTCTATGCGTTGGTTTCAGAAAGCAGCCGATCAAGGATACGCGGCTGCTCAAGCCCAAGTGGGATGGTTTTATCTCGTCGGCCTGGTCGTCTCGAAGGATTACGCCGTAGCCATGAAATGGTTCCGCCTAGCTGCGGATCAAGGGAATGCTACCGGACAGAATCAAATTGGATGGATATATCAAAACGGATTTGGTGTACCTCAGGATTTTTCAGAAGCAATGAAGTGGTACCAAAAATCTGCCAACCAAGGTGATGCCGATGCTCAATATAACATCGGCTGGGTGTACGGTCACGTGGACCCACGTGATTATGGCGAAGCCATGAAGTGGTATCTGAAAGCTGCGGCTCAGGGACACGCTACGGCCATGAATAATATTGGGTTTCTATATCAGAACGGATTGGGTGTTGCTCAAAGCTATGCTGAGGCAGCGAAATGGTATCGACAAGGTGCTTCAGGGGGAGACTTCCGGGCACAATTTCACCTCGGGTATCTTTACGACCAAGGTTTGGGGGTACCACGCGATGAAAACACGGCACGGCAACTCATGCAGCTGGCAGCATCAGTCGGGGATAGTGACGCTCAAAAGTGGCTTTCCGAACATCCGCAATAAGTGTGCCTAGGCCGGTAATAACCCTGCCAACCAGATACCTGATCCATGCAGGAAGCATACGACGATTAGGATCGATAAGTCGGCTTGTGGTACGTTGGCCGTTCCGGGCGAATCACCGGCTAACCGGACATTATGCTTTTTGCCGATTTGCAGCAGCCGAAAAGCAACCGCGGATCTTTCGACTCCCTTCGTTGCACTACGGTCGCTCAAGATGACAGTCCAAATTGAATGGGAATGAGGAGCGAATTAGTGCTGGCAGAGGGTCGCGGCCCATTTTCGGATGGCTTGCGGGCCGGGTGGATGACCGTTGGCGTCACTTGAGGCCAACTGGACTGCGAGGCTGCCAATGGTGGAGCTTTCAGTCTGACCGATCTGTATGGGCAGTCCGGTGCGCTGCTCGGTGAGCTCGACGAGAAGCTTGTTGCGGTTGGCGCCGCCGAGCATATGAATGGC
>CAVXVM010000049.1:0-3779 GCA_963765025.1 uncultured Acidobacteriaceae bacterium
CCCTGGAAGTGAGGTTTTTCTTTGACAGCAGAGCAATTGGAAGCTTCGCGCTCCGAAAGGATGCGCCTGAACGGAAACGGCACTCTCACGTTTGAGGACGCCCGGACCTGGATTGAAGAGACAGGTTTGTGCCTCTTCCTGCCCAAACGGCAGTTTGCCGCCTCCGTCGCCCCGTCGTTTGTTGAGGCCGTTGCCGGTCAACACAATCCCACCCCGGATCCCAAACACATCGCGCTTGCCGAGGAATTGCTCGTTCGCCTTGAGCTTGAAGGCATCGCGGTTCGCCTCAACCTTCTGGGTCAGCCGGGCGAACACCCTGACTTCGTTGTTGCCGCATGGGTTCTCCCCTACGTGTATGCCCTTCGCGGCGATCGCGACTGGCGTCGCAGTCCGCAACTCACCGGTTCGCGCCAGGTATCGCAGCTTGCCGTGCAGGCCTACAAGCTGCTTGAAGCGGGTGACACCACCATTCCCTCGCTCAAGCACACCCTCGGCCGCGAAGTCACCGAGACTGCCGTTCTCCGCGCCATCACTGAGCTCTGGCAGCAGTTGCGCATCATTCCAGTCATCCAGGCTCCCGGCCAGACCGCCAAGTGGCAGCTCCTCCGCACCCGCTTCCAGAAAGCCATTGCTGAAGGTGCGTCTACTTCGCAGGTCACCGCCATCTCCGTCCTCGCTTCCATCTATCTGCAGGCAGTCATCGCCGCCAGCATGGAAGAGGTCGAGATGTTCCTCGCTCCGCTCACCGCGCGCAGCAAGGTCCGCGAAGTGCTCCGCGGCCTCCTCGCCACGCGCCAGGTCCACACCATCTCTCTCGGGCACGCCCCGCACTTCTACGTTGCCGGAACTCTGCCCGAGTTTGCCGTGGCCTCCACCATGTACTCCAGCTCCTCCATGCCGGCCTCGGCCTACTTCCTCCACTCGCACGACCACGAGGATGACCATCACGAGTACAGGTCACCGGCCCCGGTCGTCAACCTGTCGCCCATCCAGCCGACCCTCAGCCAGCCGTCTGCCCTGCCGACCGCGCCTGCTGCCCCGGCGCCCATAAAGGCTGCTGAGGTACACGCCCCCCGGATTCCCGCTGCGCGCAAGCCTGCCGCGGCCGGAAAGCCCGCCGCTGCACGGCCCCGCTTTACGCGGCCTGCGGCCCACTCACGCGACCTCAAGCAATCGGCCGGCTCGTCGCGCACCGCTGCCGGTCGCTCCTCTGCCGCACGTACAACCCGCAGTGCCCGTCCCGATAGCCGTAGCTCCTCGGCCCGGCCTGCCGGCGCTCGTCCGTCCAATGGCTCTCGCGGAACCTCCGCAACGCCTCGCTGGTCCTCGAACGGCGCCAAGAGCACCAATGGCGCACGCAACGGCGCGCACAGCACTACCAACGGCGCCCGTTCCAACGGCCACGCCAAGCTCAACTCGGCGCCCAGCAACGGCAACGGCCACAGCAGGAGCAGCAAGCCCTCGCCCCTGACTCCCCGCAACGGCCACGCCGGCAATGGTCACAGCGCCAACGGCCACAGCAAGAACGGCAAATCGGCGGCCAAGCCCACCAACGGCGCGCGCACTGGCAGTTTCGCTCGCAAGGATTCCCGCACCGACGCGCGTTCCGCTCACGGCGGCCGCAAGCCTGCTCTTACCGCCGGAGCCAAGGCCGGCAACAGCAAGCGTTTCGGCTTTACCGCCCCGCGCAAACCGAATCCGAAGAAACGCGGATGACCACCATGGAAAGTCCCTTCCGGCCCTCCCTGCAGGGCCGGAAGTTCATTGTCGCGATTGACGGGCCCTCCGGGGCCGGCAAAAGCACCATTGCCCGTCATCTGGCCCGACACTTCGGCCTCCTCAACCTTGAAACTGGCGCAATGTACCGCGCCTTCGGCCTCAAGGCTCTTCGCGCGGGCCTTCCTCTCGACGACCACACCGCCCTTGAAGCCCTCGCCGCCGAAACCACCATTCATCTCGAACCCGGCGAAAATGAAAACCGCGTCCTGCTCGACGGCGAGGACGTTACCGGCCTGCTGCGCAATCAAACCGTCACCGACGCCGCCTCAAAAGTCAGCGTCTTTCCCGTCATTCGCGCCTGGATGGTCCGCCTGCAGCAGCAGCTCGCTGAAGCCGGCGGCATCGTCATGGAAGGCCGCGACATCGGCACCGTTGTCTTTCCCCATGCCGAGGTCAAAATCTTCCTCGACGCTGCTCCTGAAGTCCGGGGCCTCCGCCGCTACGATCAGCTCGGCGGCAAAGACAGCAAGCCCGTTGTACAGCCGGAGGAAGTCATCGCCGACCTCCGCGCCCGCGACCAGCGCGACCGCAATCGCGCCGACTCGCCCCTGCGCCCCGCCGAAGACTCCGTTCTGCTCGACTCCACCAACATGACCCTCGAAGAGGCTGTCCACGCCGCCGAGGCCATCGTTGAGGCACGACTCCAGCAGAAAACCAGCCAAGTACGATAGGCTTTTAAGTGTATGGAGAAAACCTGCACGCGCTGCCACCAGTCCGTCCTTGCAGAGAGCTGCTACTGCCCGGTTTGCGGACTTCCCCAGCTCGTCTACAACGCCGACGGCTCAAACCCCCAGTCACAGCCTGAGCGCTGGAACGAGGCCGTGCGTGACGCGGCAACCGTAGACTGGAAGCCCGCCCTGCGAACTGCCCTCATGCTCGCCATCCCTGCTGGCCTGCTCAGCTCCATGCTTTCTCCCCTCAGCATCTTCGGACTGCCCCTCATGGCTGCCACCGGCGCCTGGGCCGTCGTGCTCTACGTCCGCAGCCAGCGCCCCGCGTGGATCACCGTCGGAGCCGGCGCCCGCATTGGCCTCGTCACCGGCGTCCTCGGAGCTTGGATCGCGGCTGCCAGCACCGGCGCTACCCTCTTCGCCATGCGCTTCTGGTTCCATCAGGGCGGCTTCTACGACGATCTCTGGCAAAATCTCGTCAACAACCAGATGAGCCAGCAATGGCAGACCATGGGCGTCGACCCGCAGTCCATCGCCATGATGAAGACCTGGCTCCTGCCTCCTGAAGGCCGTGCAGGCTGGCTCCTCGCCGCACTCATCCTCCTCTCCATCACCCTGCTGCTCTTCTCCGTTGCCGGGGGAGCCATCGGAGCCCGTATGACAGCAAAAGCCCGCCGCCCCACCATCTAAGCAATTCCCTGGTCCCTTGGTCCCTCGTTCCCTGTCTTCATCATTTCCACAGCTTGCCCCAGACCCCCAACCCCTCGTATCATCCGTCGAGAGACAAGCCAAGCTACAATCGCAGCGAAAGAGCATTCATGAGCGAATCCACTGACAATCCAGGTCTGCGCCTCAAGGGCCGTCTGATGTCCGCATCCGAGATCGAGCGGACCCTCGTTCGCCTGGCCCACGAGATCGTTGAAAAAAGCAATGGAAGCGCGGATCTCGCCCTGGTCGGCATCAAGCGCCGCGGCATTCCCCTCGCCGAGAGGCTCGGCAAGCTGATTTCCCAAATTGAAAAGCGCCCCGTCGATACCGGCGTGCTCGACATCCAGTTCTATCGCGACGATCTGTCCACCGCCGGCGTTCGTCCGCTGGTCACCCCAGGCGCCATTGGCTTTGACATCGAGGGCCGTGACATCGTCGTCTGTGACGACGTTCTCTACACCGGCCGCACCGTCCGCGCCGCGCTTGACGCCCTCTTTGACCATGGACGCCCGCGCCGCGTGCAGCTTGCCGTCCTCATCGATCGCGGTCATCGCGAGCTGCCCATTGAGGCCACCTATGTCGGTAAAAACATTCCCACCAGCAGCCGCGAGATTATAGAAG
>CAVXVM010000050.1:0-14948 GCA_963765025.1 uncultured Acidobacteriaceae bacterium
GAAGTCGACGGCAACGATCAGGTCCTCCTTGTCGAACGCGTCGGCTGAAATGGGCAACGTCGATCATGTTTCATGGGCCATGCAAAAGTAGCTACACGAGTGGGGAATTGAAGCGCTTTTTCAGTAAGGAAATTCTTTGAAGGGTTCGGGCTCTAGCCCGTACATCTTCACCGCAAATCTAAATCGTACTTTAGCCCCTGAGGGGCATGTCGGTCTGCCGGCTCGTCATTTCAGGACCAGGTCAAGTTAGCAAGAAGCCGAACCAAATGAATCCAGCCGCAACCCCCGTTCGCCGCCACATTCATCCGCCTCCCGCGCCCGCCCTGCCGTTCCCTCAAAATCCAGGCTCGCTGCTCTCCGTCATGGACCTCAGCGTGGACGCCGTCTCCCATATCCTCACCCGCGCCACCGCCCTCGAAAACGAAGACCCGCTGCTCCGCGACCATATTCTCTTGAAGCGTCGCATCGCGCTGCTCTTTTACGAGTCGTCCACGCGCACCCGCACCAGCTTTGAGCTCGCGGCCAAGTCGCTCGGCGCAGACACCACCCTCGTTTCCAACCTCAGCTCCAGCATTGAGAAGGGCGAGTCGCTCAAAGACACCGGCCTTACCCTCCGCGCACTCGGCGCCCAGGCCATCATCCTCCGCCACAACTCCTCCGGTGCAGCCTGGCTCCTTGAGGAGTCCACCCATCTGCCCGTCATCAACGCCGGCGACGGCATGCACGAGCATCCCACCCAGGCCCTGCTCGATCTCCGCACCATCCTCGCTCATCTTCGCGACGGCTCAACCACCGTCACCCCTGAAACGCTCTCCGGCGTCACCGTCACCATCGTCGGCGACATCCTCCACAGCCGCGTCGCTCGTTCCAACATGCTTTTGCTTCCGCGCCTCGGCGCCACCGTCATGCTCTGCGGACCAAAGGAGCTTCTCCCCGAGATGGCCGCCCACGCCGGCCCCGGCACCCCACCCCAGCGACAAGGACCCGTCGCCGGGGGCCCCGGCGGCATTGTCATCGAGCGCGACTTTGAAGCCGCCATGCGCCAGTCGCAGGCCATCATGATGCTCCGTATTCAGGCCGAGCGCATCGCCGGCCTCCAGCTAGATCTCGAGGAGTACAAGGCCAGCTATCAACTCACCGGCCAGCGCCTCGCTGCTCTCGCGCCCACTGCCGTCGTCATGCATCCCGGCCCCATCATCCGCGGCCTTGAAATCACCGCCGGAGTCGCCGACGGCCCCCAGTCTGCCATCCTCGAGCAAGTCACGAACGGCGTCGCCATCCGCATGGCTGTTATGGAACGCGCTCTCGTCGCAGCCCACCAGGAGGCCCGCCAATGACTTCCGCCGCCATCGCCATTCGTCACGGCCACCTCATCGATCCCTCCGCTGGCATCGACGCCCTCAAAGACATTCTGCTCAAGGACGGCCGCGTTGCTGAGATCGCTGCTCCCGGCAAGCTCAAGCTCGCCAACGGGGCTCAAGTCATCGATGCCACCGGTCTCACCATCGCCCCCGGCCTCATCGACATTCATGTCCATCTGCGCGAGCCCGGCCAGACTCACAAGGAAACCATCGCCACCGGCACCTCCGCTGCCGCCGCGGGCGGATTCACCGCTGTGGCCGCCATGCCCAACACCACCCCCGTCAACGATTCGCCTGAAATTACCCGCTGGATGCAGGCCCCCGAGCGTGGAGCGTCGATCCGCGTCTTTCCCATCGGCGCGGCCACTCGCGGCTCCAAAGGCGAAATCCTCAACGACTACGCGGCCCTCAAGTCCGCCGGCGCAGTAGCCGTCACTGACGATGGCCACCCCATCCTCAAAGACAACATCATGCGCGACGTCCTTGCCTCTGCCGCGCGCGTTGGCCTCGGCGTCATCCAGCATGCTGAAGACACCCGCATGACCCATGGCGCCAGCATGAATCTTGGCCCCGTCTCCTTTAAGCTCGGCCTCCGCGGCATGCCGCCCGAAGCCGAATCCTCCCTCGTCGAGCGCGACATCCGCTTGGTCGCCGAACTGCGCGAGTCCCGCGCTCATCTTCACGTAGCCCACACCTCCACTGCCGGAGCACTCGCTGCTGTTCGTCAGGCTCGCCGCAACGGCCTCCGCGTCACCTGCGAGGTCGCGCCCCACCACTTCCTGCTCACCGAGGAGCACGTCAGCTTCTACAACACAAATTGCAAAATGAATCCGCCGCTGCGCTCGGCCGCCGATCGCGACGCCATGATCGAAGGCATCCTCGACGGTGTTGTCGACGCCATCGCCACCGATCACGCGCCCCACGCCACTCACGAGAAAGAAGTCGAGTTCGAGAACGCGCCCAATGGTATCACCGGCCTTGAAACTGCTCTCGGCCTCTCTCTCCGCTGGCTTCACAAGGAGTGGAAGATGCCCCTCGGCCGCGTCATCAGCCTCCTCAGCCCGCAGCCCGCGGCGCTGCTCGGCTTCAAAGGCCGCGGCACGCTTGCGGTCGGCAGCTATGCTGACGTAGTCATCTTCGATCCCAAGGCTGAATGGGTCTACCGCGCCACCGACTCAAAATCGAAGGCAAAGAATACCCCCTTCGACGGCTGGACCATGCAAGGCAAAGTCCGCTGGACCATCAGCGAAGGCCGCGTAGTCTACACCAACCCCGCATAGATTCGCGCATCTCTATCCGAAAAAGTCTGTCATCTTGATCTAAATAAGATTTGTCATCCTGAGCGAAGGTCGCGCAGCGACCGCAGTCGAAGGACCTGCGGTTGCCTTTGCCGTTGCTTTTCGCCTGATTCACGACAACAGCGCGGGTGGCCCAGGTGCCTCGCATTTGGGCACCTGGGAAAGAACAAACCAACCCTTGAGCCTTTGCCGTTGCTCTTCGCCCGATTCACGACAACCGCACCGTGCCCCATCCATTGCGCGCACCATGCGCAATGGGTGGGACAGAACAAACTCCTCTTCGAGCTGTGACTGAAAGCTAGAAGCTAGAAGCTGCTCTTCCTTCCCTTCACTCACCAGCCTCCGCCCCCGCCAGCAGCCGCGCCTTCACATCCCGCATCGGCGGCAACCCAAAAAACCGGCTGTACTCCCGGTTGAACTGGCTAGCGCTCTCATACCCCACCTCAAACGCCGCACTCGCCGCATCCAAACCATCCGCCACCATCCGTTGCCGCGCAACATGCAGCCGCAGCTGCTTCTGGTATTGCAGCGGACTCATCGCGGTCAACGAGCGAAACTGGTGATGCAGCGTCGACACGCCCATGCGCGCCATCGTCGCCAGCTCCTCCACGCGCAGCGGCTTCGTGTAGTTCTGCCGCAGCCACTCCACCGCTTTGGCTGTCCGGTGCCCCTGCTCGCCCAATGTTGCAATCGCCCGCAGAT
Organism: uncultured Acidobacteriaceae bacterium; assembly: GCA_963765025.1. Classification (GTDB taxonomy): domain Bacteria; phylum Acidobacteriota; class Terriglobia; order Terriglobales; family Acidobacteriaceae; genus Telmatobacter. The sequence goes on from CAVXVM010000050.1 coordinate 3,362, forward strand.
GCCGCCCCTGCGGGCTCCGCAGCAGCCGGTAAATAATCTCCCGTTGAATCAGGCTGCTCAAAATCGGAATGTCCTCTGGCGCATCCAGCAGGTCCATCAGCCGCAGGCACGCGTCGAGCAACTCCGCCGACGTCGTTCCCACGGCCATCCCGACCGCGCCTGCGGTTTCCGTGCGCAGGTTGAACTCCTGCTGCGCCAGAATCTCCCGCACCGCGCCCATCTCCATCTTCAACATCAGCCCTAGCAGCGGTTCCTTCCCCGTCGCCACAATCACTTGGCTCACCACTGGCAAATCCACTGAGGTCAGCAGAAAATTCGAGCTGTCGCATACGTACGTCGTCTTGCCCAGGTTGATCTGCTTCCGCCCCTGCGCAAAAACAATCAGGCTCGGCTCGTACGCGGCTGAAGCGCATGCCGTCGGCGCCGACCTCCGGGACAGACTCATTCCCGGAACCGCCGTTGCCGCAAAGCCGTCCCCTGGCATCCGGCTGCCAATCCTGCTGGCCAGCTCTATCCGCAGGGCCGCTGCCCTATCGTCACCGCTTGTAGCCTTGTATTTCGATGCTTCCATGCGCACGCACCCCTCAAACCTAAACTAGCGCGAAATCTATCCCCAAATGCACAAAAATCCATCATCCGGCAGAATCAGGCAATCATTTGGCAGGATCAGGATACCGCTCGAAGATGAAAATTCCGTAGTCTCAACTTGGAAGCTGAGTCGGCAATCGCCGAATACGAATCCAAGTGGCTGTGACCGGCAAAGCTCGTAACTTATGAATCCGGTCCATTCAGCTCGCAACGTTCAACGCGGTCTCCGCCATGCGCGGCATTTGAGCGCATTTGCAAAGAACGCCGGCGAATCAACCATCTCAAAAAATCTTCCAGCAACTCTGAGGTCCTTCATGTACAAAGCAAAAGCCTATTCCGTCTCCAGCGCAACGTCGCCGTTCGCCGCAGCCACCATCGAACGGCGCGATCCCACCCCCAACGACGTACAGATCGAGATCCTTTTCTGCGGCATCTGCCACTCTGACCTTCATCAGGCCCGCAATGAGTGGAGTGGCACGATGCCCACCGTCTACCCCTGCGTCCCCGGCCATGAAATCGTCGGCCGCGTCACAAAAGTTGGCTCCGCCGTCACCAAATTCAAAGCAGGAGACCTGGCCGGCGTCGGCTGTCTCGTCGGCTCCGACCGCACCTGTCCCGAGTGCCAGGCCGGCCTTGAGCAGTTCTGCGCCAACATGGTCCTCACCTACAACTTCCCTGACAAGCACACCGGCGGCATCACTTACGGCGGCTACTCTGACTCCATCGTCGTCGACCAGCACTTCGTTCTCAAGGTGCCATCAAACCTCTCGCTCGCCGGAACCGCCCCGCTGCTCTGCGCCGGAATCACTACCTACTCGCCCATGCGCCACTGGGGCGTCACCAAGGGCAAAAAGGTCGGCGTCGTCGGTCTCGGCGGACTCGGCCACATGGGCGTCAAATTCGCCCACGCCCTCGGCGCGCACACCGTCGTCTTCACCACATCCGAATCAAAGAAAGACGACGCCCTGCGTCTCGGCGCCGATGAAGTTGTCCTCTCCCGCGATGCCAACCAGATGAACAAGCACGCCGGCAGCTTCGACTTCATCCTCGACGCCGTCGCCGCGCCCCACGACCTCAACGCGTACATCAATCTCCTCAGCCGCGACGGCAACATCACGCTGGTGGGCGCTCCTCCTGAGCCGCTGCCCATCGGCGCAATGGGCTTGATCTTCAAGCGCCGCAGTTTCTCCGGCTCCCTCATCGGCGGCATTGCAGAGACGCAGGAGATGCTCGACTTCTGCGGCAAGCACAACATCACTTCCGACGTCGAAGTCATTCCCGCCCAAAAAATCAACGAAGCGTATGAGCGTCTTCTCAAGTCCGACGTCAAATACCGCTTCTCCATCGACATGGCCTCACTCAAGTCCGCTTAACCTATCCACCAACCGCGGGCCGGGTGCCTCCGGTCCCTCGCTTTCGGGGACCGGGGATGAACAATCCAACCCCCGCACATCAACTTCGACACGCCGGGTGCCCCCGGTCCCTCGCCTTTGGGGACCGGGGAACAACACACAGCGCCCCGGACATCAACTCGCACGCTCAAAGGAGCACCAATGCAAAAGCGCAAGTTAGGTTCCACCGGTCTTGAAGTCTCCGCCCTCGGCCTCGGCTGCATGGGCATGACCTTCTCGTATCTGCCCCACCCTGAAGAGAAAGACATGATCTCTCTCCTCCACGCCGCCGTCGACCGGGGAATCACCTTCTTTGACACCGCTGAAGTCTACGGCCCCTTCTCCAACGAGATCCTCCTCGGCAAGGCGCTCTCGTCTGTCCGCGACAAGGTTGTCATCGCCACCAAGTTCGGCTTCAATCTCAACCTCGACGGAAGCCCCGGCTGGCAAGGACTCAACAGCCGCCCCGAGCGCATCCGCCAGGTAGCCGACGCCTCGCTCAAGCGCCTCAACATCGACTCAATCGACCTCTTCTATCAGCACCGCGTCGATCCCGATGTCCCCATCGAAGACGTAGCCGGAGCCGTGAAGGAGCTCATCGAGGCCGGCAAGGTCAAACACTTCGGCTTGTCTGAAGCCGGCGCCAAAACCATCCGCCGCGCCCACGCCGTGCAGCCCGTGGCCGCTCTGCAAAATGAGTACTCGCTCTGGTGGCGCAAACCCGAAGAAGAAATCATCCCACTGGCCGAAGAGCTCGGCATCGGCCTCGTTCCCTACAGCCCGCTCGGCAAAGGATTCCTCACTGGCGCAATCACGTCGAACGATCAGCTCGACAAATCCGACTTCCGCGCCAGTCTCCCACGCTTCACGCCTGAAGCCTTGAAGATCAACCAGCAATTCGTCGATCTGCTCGCGTCGGTGGCAAAAGAAAAGAACGCCACGCCCGCGCAGATCGCCCTCGCCTGGCTCCTCGCGCAAAAGCCCTGGATCGTTCCCATCCCCGGCACCACCAAACTCTCGCGCTTCGAAGAGAACATCGGCGCAGTCGATATCGAACTCAACGTCCGCCGATCTGGCCACCATCAACGAAGGCGCAAACAAACTGCAGGCAGAAGGCGCCCGCTATCCCGAACGATTAGAAAAAATGACCGGCCTCTAGAACCCACGGGCCCGTCCTGGGCTCCGAGAAAAAGGCGAGCACTCAAAGAGAAAGCTGTGCCCCGTTCATCGCGGCTTTATCGCGATGAGCGGGTCTTCGGAATCGGACCGCAGTACAAAGATCGGGGGCCCCACCCTAGCCACGTCTTTGTTTTTGTGGCTAGGGTGGGATTGGAAACACCTGCACAGATAGCTAGTTGCGGGTGCCCCCGGTCCCTCGCTTTTGGGGACCGGGGATACAAGCGGCCGACACGAGAACACAGAGCTGAAAGCTGACAACCACGCATACCGAATCCGGAGACCAAAATGTCAAACCCACAGACCCTCGGCGGCACCTTCACGTTCCCCAACACCACCATCACCGTCCATCGCATGGGCTACGGCGCAATGCAGCTCGCCGGCCCCCAAGTCTTCGGCCCACCCAAAGACCGTCCTGAAGCCATCCGCGTCCTCCGCGAAGCCGTGGCCGCCGGCGTCGATCACATCGACACCTGCGACTACTACGGCCCTCACATCACCAACCAGATCATTCGCGAAGCGCTCCATCCCTATCCCGCCAACCTCACCCTCGTTACCAAGGTAGGCGGCCGCCGCGGCCCCAAGGGCTCCTGGCATGAGGCAACCTCCCCTGCCGAACTCGTCTCAGCCGTGCACGACAATCTCCGCAACCTCTCGCTCGATGCCCTCGACGTCGTCAACATGCGCTTCTTCGGCGAGGGCCATGGCCCCGGCGACGGGCCCGTCGAGGAGCAGATCACCACCCTCGCCGAACTCCAGCAGCAGGGCCTCATCCGCCATCTCGGCGTCAGCAACGTCACCTCAAAACGAGTCCAGCAGTCCCGCGCCCTCGCGCCCATCGTCTGCGTGCAGAACCACTACAACCTGGTGCAGCGCCACGACGACACACTCATCCATGAGCTAGCCGCCGACGGCATTGCCTACGTCCCCTTCTTCCCGCTAGGCGGCTTCACCCCGCTCCAATCCGCCACGCTCTCCACCGTCGCCGCCGAACTCAACGCAACGCCCATGCAGGTCGCGCTCGCCTGGCTCCTCCACCGCTCCCCCAATATCCTCCTCATCCCCGGCACCTCCTCCGTCCAACACCTGCGCGAAAACCTGGCCGCAGCTCAACTGAACCTGCCCCCGGAAATCCTCGCACGCCTCAACGCGCTCGATTGAGGCCGATCCACCATTTGCCTCTCCTCACGCTCAACCCCTATCCTGTTCCGGCAGCCGCAGGCGTCTCCCTCGCCGCGGCCCAGTCAAGTGAGGTCGTCAACCACCCATGGACAAGCGTGAATTCCTCAAGACAACCGGCACACTGGTCGCCGGCTCCCTCCTCTCGCGCGTCGCGGGCGTCGCCCAGCCCACCCCTCCCCCACGCACCAACTGGGCCGGCAACCAGACCTACAGCACCGCCAACCTCCAGTCCCCGGCCACTGTCGACGAACTCCGCACAGCCCTCAAGAGCGCCAACCGACTGCGCGCACTCGGCACTTGCCACTCCTTCAACACCATCGCCGACAGCGAGTACGAGCAGATCTCAGTCGCGCATCTCGACGGAATCGAGCTCGACGAAAAAGCCCGCACCGTAACCGTGGGCGGCGGCGTCACGTACAGCCAGCTCGCCCCCTGGCTCGACGAGCGCGGCTATGCGCTGCACAACCTGGCCTCGCTCCCTCACATCACCGTCGCCGGCGCTTGCGCAACTGCCACGCACGGCTCCGGCGTGCACAACGGCAACCTCGCCACAGCCGTCTCCGCCCTTGAAATCGCCACTGCTGATGGCGGCCTCGTCCACCTCTCCCGCGAGAAAGACGGCGACCGCTTCCTCGCCGCCGTAGTCGCTCTCGGCTCGCTCGGCGTCGTCACCCGCACTACGCTCGACCTGCAGCCAACCTACAAAGTTGCGCAATCGGTCTATCGCGATTTGAGCTTCGACCAGCTCGGCCGCCACTTCGATGAGATCTTTTCAAGCGGCTACAGCGTCAGCGTCTTCACTGACTGGGAGCAGCATCGCGCCACCCAAGTTTGGGTCAAACGCCGCCTCACTGAGGGCGACAGCAATCAGTGGCAGCCGGAGCTCTTCGGCGCAAAACTCGCAACACAAAAACTTCACCCGCTGGCCGACCACCCCGCAGTAAGCTGCACTGAACAAGAGGGGATTCCCGGTCCCTGGTACGATCGCCTGCCCCACTTCCGCATCGGTCAAACCCCCTCCAGCGGCCAGGAACTGCAATCTGAATTCTTCGTCCCCTACGATCGCGGCTTCGAAGCCGTCCTCGCCGTAGAAAAATTGCGCGAAAAAATTTCCCCGCACCTCTTCGTCACCGAACTCCGCACCATCGCGGCAGACGAGCTCTGGATGAGCATGGCTTATCGGCGCAAATCACTTGCCATTCACTTCACGTGGAAGCCGGAGTGGCCTGAAGTCAAACAGGTGTTGCCGCTGATCGAAGCCGCACTCAAGCCCTTCGCTCCGCGTCCGCATTGGGGCAAGTTGTTCACGCTGGATGAGGCTCAATTGGATCCCTGCTACGCCCGGCTGCCCGATTTCCGAAAGCTCATGAGTCATTACGACCCGAAGGGAAAACTCCTCAACAGATTCATCAATACGAATCTCTACGCAAGCTGAACGCGGCGGAACTACTAGCCTTTGCGGCGGTAAAGAATCTGGAAATCGTAACCGGCATTCGTGGGGAAAAGGCCGGCAACGTGGCGCAGGCGCTCTGCCAGCGATGGTGCGGACAGCAGCGGGTACTCGCGCTCGCGAAGATCGTGATAGTCGAAGTCAACAGCCAGCGACAACATGTACACGGCCAGCGCATCGGAAAAAGTTGACTCGAAAAAGGTGTTGCGGGCGCGCTCGTCAATACCCTTTTGGCCGGCCACAATGTCCAGCGCACGACGCCGTGTCTCCCACGCATCCTGGCTGGTCTCGCCACGGACCTGTGCCTCCGCCTGCGACCAGACGAGCGTTGAAAAACTCTCCGGCACACCCGCTGCCTCAACAAAGTTGTGCGCCACGTTGATGAAGAACTCAAAGGCCATTCCGAATCGATCTTCCACCAGTCGCGTGGAAAGAAATACCGCCTCGGTGGTGCCAAAAACTGCATTGCGATGGCAGATGGCTCGATCGCCCAGGTCCACCGTATAAGCCGGTGCAATCATGATGTCGCCGGTATCGGCAAGTGCCAATGGCACAAAGTAATAAGCGCGTTTCTGAAGAGCGGCTGACATCGTTGCGGGCACGGCGCCGACCAGTTGCTCCAGGTCGGAGTCGGAGATGCGCGTCTCGCCCCACGCTCCATAGTGAATCCCGTTTGCCGCCTCAAGTACGGTCACTTGGGTCGCGACCTTCTCTGCGTGCCACAGTTCGATTTGTGCAGTGCTGGCCATGAAGCTTTATTCTAGTCGAAGGAGGCCGCGAAAATGACGCAATCCATCCAACCCCCGCGCCCTGGCGGCGCAAAGGTACTAGGCTTCCCAATCGAAGGATTTGGCCTGTTCACCAGCCTGTTGCTGTCGTTTGCGGCCGCGTTTTTCACTTTTTTCGCCACCACATGCATTGCCATCTTCGGATTTCTTATTTGGAATGCTGCAAGCGCTCACAAAATCGACTTCGCCGATACCTACCTCTATATCGGGCTTCCTGCCGGAGTTCTCGTTCTTCTTATTGCGCTGCCGACTTTTGGAACTCTCTGGCTGAGAGCAAAACTGCGCAAGTAACAATCCATCCAAAGCCATGTGCAAAAGAAATGCGGCCTGCCCCAGAGGGACAGGCCGCATTTTCGCTTCTTGCGAACAATCTACAGACCAGCGGGCTTAGGATTTTCGCGATCGAATTTGGCAACCTGAATCTTTTTTGCCAAGCCAACTTTCGAGAGCAGCCAGATACCCCAGAAGTTAGGGTCGATCTCGTACCACGCCAGGCCGTGGCGTGCCGAAACCGGATGAGCATGGTGGTTGTTGTGCCAGCCCTCGCCACCAGTCAACAGCGCAACCCACCAGCTATTGCGCGAATCGTCGCGCGTTTCAAAGCGGCGGCTGCCCCATAGATGCGTTGCCGAATTCACAAGCCAGGTAGCGTGCAGGCCCAGCGTTACCCGCAGCAGAACGCCCCACAACACCATGGCAATGCCATTCAACAGTCCGCCCCAGATCCATCCGCCGGCGAACAGCAGCACAGCGCTTGCAGTGATGGGAACCCAGTGATACTCGCTGAGCCAAACGTGGAAACGGTCACGCCGGAGGTCAGGCGAGTAACGGTACAAAGTCTCGGTCTGTGCATGCAGAGCGGCGCCAAAAAGAACCCATCCGGCATGCGCCCACCAGCCGCCTTCACGCGGAGTGTGCGGGTCGCCTTCCTGATCGCTCAACTGGTGATGAACGCGATGTGTCGAGACCCAGAAGATCGGCCCTCCCTCAAGCGACATTGTCGCGAAGACCGACATGATGTATTCGACCCACTTTGGCGTGTGATATCCGCGATGCGTGAGCAGGCGGTGATAGCACATGCCGATGCCAACGTTGATGGCCAGCACGTAGAGCACGGCCATCACCGCAAAGCGTTGCCAGCTGAACAGGAATAATGCAGCCAGCGCGCCAGCATGAAACAGGATCATGAACGATAGCGTGGTCCAGTTGATGCCCTCACCCACGGTTGCTGCCCTGCCCATTTTGATCTCCTGCCGCGCAGGAACAGCGTGGGCCGCAACTGCGGCTGGGGTGCCGGAATCCGTTTGAATTGATTCGCTTGTTGTGACAGTTAGGGCTTCGTGGGAAGAAACGGCTGTTACTGTTGCCATGTTTAGGGAAGAACCTCGCGGAGGGTAGACTTACACCTCTCAGCTCAATTGTATAGGAGGAGATGTAGGAGGGAGTGATCAAAACTGCACATGAACCTGCAGGCCCGATAACGAAAGATGTAGAGCCTTTTGTTAACTTTCCAGGTCTCTGGCGCGGATGACCTGCACAGGCGATTTCGTTGATTGCTATCCCTTTGCGGCTGATGTTGGGGGGCGCCTGTTCACTCATTTGAGATGGGGGCAGTCTCAATTCCCCCCGGACCTGTGGCAAAAAGTCTGTCGGCCTGCCCGCGCAAAACGCGGTAAAGCGCAAATTGGCGCTGGGTTTCGCCCCGGAGTTCAAACAGCAATTCGCCGCGGTTGTCGGCCATCGCATCTACTGCATCAACGAGGCGCATGCGCGGCTTGTCGTCCAGGTGTGCCGCATCGGTCACATTCTTCACCAGCACCAGCACGTTCCCATATAGATCCGGTTGTGCCACCAGCGTCACAAACTTCTCCTTGGCGCCGGTGCCGTCCGTATGCGCCGAAAGCACCATGGTCGCTCCTGAGCCATAGGCCAGTTCGAAGACCCTGAACTGCTCGTCCAGCAACGGCGCCGGAGCCAGAGGAGGAGCGGGATTGGACTTCTTCTTCGCGGAAGTGGTCGTCGTTTTGTGAACTGGCGCGGGCGCAGGCGCAGGTGGAGCAAGACCAAGCGCTTTTCGCGCCAGATCCTCCATGCTGGCCTTCATTTTGGCTTCATCGTCTGGACTGGCCCAGCTATAGCTCCACAAATGCTCCGGACGGCTCTTCGCGTCGGATACGGCGACAACCTGGCGCATGTCAGGGGGCAGCCCCACCAGTGTGGGCCCAATACCTGGGCCACTCTCTGCAGACTTGCCCCGCTTCAGCGTTGGCCGGTCAGGATCGCTCAGCGTCTTGACAGAGTCCACGTAGGCCACATCCTCTATCGACTGGCTCTTTTTCTTCAATTTTGGCCGATCGGGATCGGTCGAACTGGCAGAATCGTCGTCAGAGGCTTTCTTGTGCAGCGTAGGGCGGTCTGGATCGGGCGCGGTCCCGGAGTTTGTGCTCGAATCGCTTGTGCTGTCGCTTGAATCTTTCTTGTGCAGCGTGGGGCGGTCCGGGTCCGCGGGGGTACTGGAGTCTCCCGTCGCCGTGCCTGAATCACTGCCGTTGTCGCCTGAGTCTTTTTTGTGAAGTGTAGGCCGGTCCGGATCGGGCGCCGATCCTGAAGATCCGCTATTGCCGCTGTCTGACCCCGATGTATCACTGGAGTTATGCTTGCGATGCAAAACCGGGCGGTCGCTTTGCGCGTCGTCGGCCCAAACTTCCTTGGAGGCAGACGGCGTTGTGTGTGCCACCGGTTTCGGCTTGGGCAAAGGCTTCCACCGGCCGAAGCCAATCCAGGACCCTTGCACCTGCCCGGCATTATCGATGTCGAAGAATCCCACCGTCTTGCCGTTGTCCTTCAGCTCGTATTCCACTTCACTGCTCAGTGCAAGGGGCGCCGGCCGGGCCAGGTAAATGCCGCCGTCCTGCAATTCTGCCCCGTCGTAGACACTTACTGGAATGAGACGGCTGGCCTTGGGATGGTCCTGGTCGCCCGTCCACTCCAACACACCGACGGACCGCACTTCAGGAGTGTTCTGGTTCGACTTGGAAGACTGCACCGGGTACTGCGCGGCAACGGTGAACGTCCCAAGCAGTTCGGCCAAAGCCAGAACCGTTCCCCACTTGAGAATCAGCCGCTTGTGCAAAACTCTCTTCCCCGGAAATGACACTTGACCCCCACCTCGTAAATAATCAGAACCTGATGGCCAAAATTGGCCTTCCACTCAACTTACCAACCCACGAGGACATTCCCCATGGAACTCAACAAGAAGGTTGCCGACTTTACCCTGCAAACCGATGAAGACAAAACCGTCAGCCTGTCAGACTACGCCGGTAAGCCCGTCATCCTCTTCTTTTACCCCAGGGCAGACACTCCTGGCTGCACCATTGAGGCCTGCGGCTTCCGCGATACCTTCAAGAAACTCCAGGCCGCCGGCGCGGTCGTGTTGGGCATCTCCCGCGATACGCCCCGGGATCAGGCAAAATTCCGCGCCAAGTTCGACTTGCCTTACACACTCCTTGCAGATGTAGACGAGAAAGTCTGCAATCAGTTTGGCGTGCTTAAGGAAAAGAACATGTATGGCAAGAAAGTAATGGGCATTGAGCGCACCACCTTCGTCATTGGTCCCGACCGTACCCTGTTGCACATCTATCCCAAGGTTACGCCGCAAGGCCACGCGGAAGAAGTGCTTGCACTGATCGAGGAATGGAAAAAGACTCGCAAATAAAACAAAAGAGGGCCGCAACTGGCCGGATCCTTGCAGGCTCAACATTGGATCGGCCGAAAAGCCCTCCTGGGGTAAGGGACCGCATGCCAGGCCGCGCCATGCCTCGTGCGTTTTTCGAGCTGCCGCCCGACTGGGTAGCTCCTCGATTGCTCGGAAAGATTCTCGCCCATCGCACTCCAACCGGCATTTTGGCAGGACGAATTGTCGAGGTGGAGGCCTACCTGGGCCCTCACCACAAAACGCCTGACCCCGCGGCCCACTCTTTTCGCGGCCCCACGCCACGAAATCGAATCTTGTTTGGCGCGGCCGCACACGCTTATGTCTACGCGATCTACGGCCGCTACTTTTGCATGAACGTCACGTGCGAAGTCGAAGGACAAGCCGGATGCATCTTGCTGCGCGCCCTCGAGCCAACAACCAACCTCGACCAGTTGGCGTTCAATCGAGGCCTTTCAACAGCCGCGCGACCCGAAGAACTTACCTCAGGACCCAGCCGCCTTTGCCAGGCGCTGGGGCTTACGCGAGCCGCGCACGATAGCCTTGATCTGCTCGATCCGGAATCGCCCCTGCAGCTGCGCGACGACCGATTTCCGGTGGACGAAGTCCTCGTGACTCCCCGGATCGGCATTCGCCATGCCGTGGATTGGCCTCTTCGTTTTGCCCTGCCAGACAACAACTGCGTCTCGGGGCCGAAATACTTGAATAAGCCTCCAGTAGGCAAGCGCATCTTTCTTGGTTAGAATTCCTTCCATCGGGTAGAACGATTCTGCCCGCGAGGAAAATTCACTTGAAAATTACTTCCCTGTCCCAGCCGGCCGCCGCTGTCGCATTGCTCACTGCGGCATTATTCGCTGTTGCCACCATCGCGCAGGCTCCGCAAGGCCCCCCGCCCGGAGGCGGCGGAGGAATGCCAAGAAGCTATCCCGCGCCAACCAACCTGAAGGTGTTGCCAAAGGATTTCACAGGACAACAGGTTCACGAGACCATGGAGGGTTGGGCCGGTTCGCTGGGCGTGCATTGCGATACGTGCCATACCGCCGATCCCAAGAACGTGGGGCCAAATGGCCGCCCACGCCTGAAGTTTGACGACGATTCAAAACCCGAGAAGCAGATGGCCCGCATCATGTACACCATGACCGAGGACATGAAAAAGAACTACATTGCCAAGGTTGTGGAAATGGACAAGATGGATTCCCCGGCGCCGCCGTTGACCTGCGGCACCTGCCATCGCGGCCATCTTGATCCGGAAGAATTCGTGATTCCCAAGGAACACGGGCCCGGAGGACCGCCGCCGGGC
>CAVXVM010000051.1:0-33783 GCA_963765025.1 uncultured Acidobacteriaceae bacterium
ACGACAGTGTTGCGTTGCCGAGTTCCGGATACCAGCGGCCGAGCTCCACACCGCCGACGATCTTTTCGTCGAGCAGGCGCTTGGACCAGGCTGCCGGGGCTTCATCGGTTTGCAAGACGAACTCGTGAAAGCGCGGCGCACCTTTGAAGAGGAGCTTGGCGCCGGGTTGCGCAGCGAGCGTTCTGGCCGCGTAATCCGCTTTCGCAAGGTTGTGCTCGGCCAGCTCGCGGATGCCTTCCTTGCCGTAGACCGCGAGGAAGATGGTGGCCATGAGCGCGACCAGCGCCTGGTTGGTGCAGATGTTCGATGTGGCCTTTTCACGGCGGATGTGCTGCTCGCGCGTGGCAGAGCGTGAGAACGAATCCACGGTTCCCATTGCCGTCCACTGTTTGGCCTACGAGGCGTCCGGGCATCTGGCGAACATACTGTTCCTTGGCTGCGATGACGCCGCAGAAGGGGCCGCCATAGCTGAGCGCCACGCCGAACGATTGCGCTTCCATGCTGACGATGTCTGCCTCGACCGGCGGGCGCACCACGCCGAGCGAAACAGCTTCGGCAATGGAGACGATGAGCAGGGCGCCTTTGGCATGAGCGATGGCCGCAATCGCGGGAATGTCTTCAATGATGCCGAAGAAGTTCGGGCTCTGCACGAGAACCGCCGCGGTCTCGTTGGTGACGGCGGCTTCAAGCGCGTCAAGATCGATGCGGCCGGTTTCCTTGTTGTACGTGACGAGCGTTGAAGGCAGGCCCTGGTGTTTGGCGTAGGTGGCAAGCACTTCGCGATATTCGGGATGAACGGTTGCGGCCACAACGGCCTTGTGGCGGCCGGTGACTCGGACAGCCATCATCACCGCTTCCGCCGCGCCGGTTGACCCGTCGTACATGCTGGCGTTGGCGACGTCCATGCCGGTGAGCTCGGCGATCATGGTCTGGAATTCGAAGATGGCCTGCAATGTGCCTTGGGTAATCTCCGCCTGGTAGGGCGTGTAGCTGGTGAGAAATTCGCCGCGCTGCACGAGCGAGTCAATAATGACGGGGCGATAGTGGCGATAGGCGCCCGCGCCCAGGAAACTGGCGTAGCCGGTGGCGTTCTTGTCGGCGGCGGCGCGAAAGTACTCTACAATTTCGCTCTCGGCCTGCTGGCGCGGCACGTCGAGGTCGCGGGTGATGCGGTACTCGGCGGGGATGACGGCGAAGAGGTCGTCGATGGAGCGAGCGCCGATTTCAGCGAGCATCTGTTTGCGTTCGTCGGGCGATTTGGGAAGATAGCGCATGTTTCTCTCGGGTTGTTAGGTTATTAGGTTCTTAGGTCGTTGCCGGATTATCTTGGCCGTTTGCTTTCCGCGGCCTTTGTCCGGAGGGACTTGCTGAGGAGGCTTAGAAGACGGCCTACTTCATCGCATAACTTCTCGGCTTGTTCAAGCTCAGGTACTTTCCCGAAGTTGAGACCTCTGGCAATAACAAACTGTGATTCGAGCTCAAAATTCGAGCCGCGCAATGCCCAGGAACTGCAAGAATTCACCTGACGTTGCACGTCCCGCGCCCTCGGCGATGTTACTTGAGACAGAAACGGCAGCCCGACGCATCTGATTCGTAAGACCAAATCGTTCCGCATCGGGGAACAGGGATGTAAGGCGGTAGACCGAGATAGCCAACTCGGTCGCCCTTTGCCAGACCAAAAGCTCCTTGAACGAGCCTGCCATTCGAACCCTTCTGCTAGCGGCCAGTAACGTGAGTCAACCAGACATCGAATCGTTTAGTACTGGGCCGCCTAACAACCCAATCACATAACAACCCATCAACTAGCTCGCCGTTTCTTCAGAGACGAACGCTTCGTAGGCAGCGGAGTCGAGCAGGGTGTTGAACTCCGCGGGATTCGAGAGCTCGACCTTGATAATCCATGTGCCGTGCGGATTCTCGTTGATCTTGTCGGGGGCGGTCTTCAGCTCCTCGTTGACCGCGGTCACGGTGCCGCTGACGGGCGAGTAGAGATCGCTGACGGCCTTGACGCTCTCAACCGAACCGAAGGTGGCATTGGCCGTAACCGTGTCGCCCACCTTGGGCGCGTCCACGTAAACGATGTCGCCGAGGGAGTTTTGCGCGTAGTCGGTGATGCCGATGGCGCCGATGGAGCCATCGAGCTCAATCCATTCATGTTCGCGGGTATATCGATAGTTTGCGGGGTAAGCCATGGTAGGTCCGCTCCTTGAAGAAAGAAAGCAGTGAAGCTCTAGTGTAAATGGCAGGGACTAGGGACGTAGGGACCAGGGACTAGGAAAACTGGGCATCGAGGGCCTGAGGGGCTTGGGACCAGAGACTAGAAAAACTGGTCCCTACGTTTCTAGTCCCTGTTTCATTTGTCGAAAAACTCTCCGTGGCCGCCATTGGCCCAGGGATCGTAGTGCTCGGCAAAGTTGGCGCGGTTTTTGACCGAGGGGTGGCTATACTCCCAGAACTCGATGAAGGGGCTTGGGTCGGGGTCTTCAAGCCAGGACTCGCCAAGGTGATTGAAGGCGGAGACGGCGGTCTTCTGCGGGTCGGGGACGAGGCCGTGAATCGCTTCCTGACCATAGACATCGGCCTGGTGCTCGAAGTGGCGGCTGAAGGCGTTGTTGACCGGCTCCAGCACAAAACTGGCGACGGAGATGGTGAACAGGAGCACGATGAAGCCGGCGCGGCTGGCGAGCGGCGCTTCGTCGCCCGGCGCACCCAGTCCCCAACGGCGGCCGAATCGGCGCGCGAGCCAGGCGGCAAACCCCGCGCAGGCCAGGAAGATGAAGAACAGCGCGGTCCACGTGCCGGCGATGAGCTTGGGAATGTGGTGCAGGACGTAGTGTCCGCTCTCGTGGCCAAAGACGAAAAGAATCTCGTCGTCAGGAAGCCGGTCGGTGGTGGTGTCCCACATGACGTAGCGCTTGGTGGAACCGAGGCCCGTGACGTAGGCATTGAGGCCGTTGTTTTTTTCGCTGGCCTTCATCAGGAACATGCGCTCGGGTGGAATGCCGATGCCGGTGCGAGCTACGACCGTTTCCAGCTTGGCCACCAGCGGCGCGTGATTCTTTGAGAGCGGCTCGAATTTGTTGAAGATGGGCGCCAGGTACGGCGAGATGAAGATGCTGAAGACAAGAAGGGGAAGCGTGACGAGCCAGATGCCGAACCAGTAGCGGCGTGGCCAGCGGCGCACGATCCAGTTGAAGAGGAGCATGACGAGGGAGCCGATGACCATGGTGAGCAGGAGGCCCTTGCCTTCGTCGCCCAACCAGCTTCCCCAGCCCTGCACGCTGACGTTGTAGCTTTTCTCTTTCCATTGCGAGAACCAGTCGAGCGGCATGGTGGCGACGGAGGTGATCACGAGGAAGATCGAGAAAAAGATCAGCCCTTGAATCCAGCGGCGGGCGGAGATGCGCTTTGCCCAGTCTTCAAGGCCCGCGGCGGCGCGGGTTGAGAGCAGCAGCCAAAGGACGGCCAGGCCCCAGAGCCCGCCCACGATGTCCATGATGTTGCGAATGCGATTGATGGCGATGGCCTTGGCCTGCTTTTCAGGCGTCAGCTTGTAGGCCTGCGGGGTGTTGTCGGGCGCGGGAGCCGCCTGGGCCGCCGTTTGCTGGGCGTGCACGTGGCGGGCCGGTGCGATGTTCGGGGCAACGAAGGACAGAGTTGCACCAAGGCAGAGCGTGAGGAAGAAACAGCGCACAAAAGTCATCAGATCACCCCTGGATGGCCAGACTTTGAGACAATCGAGATACAGATGCTTTTACAGGATTCCGCCCGACTTTCGCTATCTAAATCTTCAGCCGTACGAGGAAGGTTCTCCCTCCGGCTCGCAGCCTACACAGCCATCGCAGCAGTTTTTGCCGTTCCAGTCGCAGCTCCGGCACAGGCGGGTACTCCGGTGCTGCTGGACGCCATGACGACCGAGCTCAACCGGGCTTTCAGCCTGCTGGGCAAACAGGGTGGAGACAAACAGTTGCCGCCCTACTTTTTGAGCTACTCGGTGAGCGATGCAACCAGCGTGTCGATCCGCGCGCAATTTGGCGCGCTTGCTGACAGCTCGTCAAACCACGTGCGCGTGGCCGACGTGCAGGTGCGGCTGGGATCGCCGGCGCTCGACAACACGCATGGCGACCATCGCAGCTCCGCCGTGAACAGCCTGCAATTGCCGCTCGCCGACGACCGCGCGGCGCTGGGGCGATCGCTCTGGCTGGCCACCAACACCGGATACGGCGCGGCACTCGACAACTACCTGCGCGTGAAGACTGAAGCCGAGGTGCGCGCCAAGGAAGAAGACACCTCGCCCGACTTCAGCAAAGAGGCGCCGCAAACCTTTATCGGCAAGCCTGCCGCGGAGGTGATGGTGGACCGGGCCGCATGGGAGCAGAGGGTGCGCGCGCTCTCGAAGGTGTTCCGCGAGTTCCCTGACGTTTACCAGAACGTGGTGCTGATGACGGCGCAGAACGAGACGGATTATTTTGCGTCGAGCGAGGGTTCCCGCCTGGTAACGCCGCACACGCAGGCGCGCATTGTGGCCATCGCTGTGACGCGTGCTGACGACGGCATGGATCTGTTCCGCGAGCAGACGTTTGAGGCCGAAACCGTGGATGGGCTGCCGGCACAGGCGGAGCTGGAAGCGGCGATGCGCGCGCTGGGCAAGAGCCTTGAGGCGCTGCGCAAGGCGCCCGTGACCGAGCCATTCGATGGACCGGCAATTCTGTCAGGCCGAGCTTCGGCGGTTTTCTTCCACGAAGTGCTGGGCCACAGGCTTGAGGGCCAGCGCCAGCGCGGCGATGAGGAGGGGCAGACGTTTACCAAGGATGTGGGCAAGCCGGTGCTGCCGACATTTCTCTCCGTTGCCGACGATCCAACGCTCACCAAATTTGACGGCACGTGGCTGAGCGGCAGCTACTCCTACGACGACGAGGGCGAGAAGGCGCGGCGCGTCGATCTGATCTCAGACGGAGTGCTGAAAACATTTCTCATGTCGCGCCTGCCGATTGCGAGTTTCAGTTCGTCCAACGGCCACGGTCGCGCGGAGACAGGCCACGTGCCCACCGGGCGGCAGGGCAACCTGATCGTGACTTCGACCAACAGCGTGCCGGAAGCCGAACTGCGCAAGCAGTTGATTGACGAAGCGAAGAAGCAGGGCAAGCCGTACGGACTCTATTTTGAAGACATTTCGTCGGGATTCGCGGTAACCACGCGCAGTTCGCCGCAGGCCTTTCAGGTGATTCCGCTGGTGGTGTGGCGCGTGTATGTGGATGGCCGTCCGGATGAGTTGGTCCGCGGGGTGAGCATTGTGGGGACGCCGCTGGCCGCTATGAAGCGGATTGTTGCCACCGGCGACAAGAGCGAAGTGTTCAACGGCGAGTGTGGCGCGGAGTCGGGCACGGTTCCCGTGAGTGCGGTGGCTCCGGCCATGCTGGTGAGCGAGATGGAGACGCAACGGCAGCCGCAGGGAACGGCGCGGCCCCCGATACTCCCCATTCCGAGTGCAGACGCGACTGCGGCCGCTGCGCAAAGCCAAAATAGCAACGGGGACGAAGGCGCCTCGAAGCCGGCCAGTCCTGAAGAAGGCTTGTACCGGGTAGGCGGTGGGGTCTCGGCGCCTGTTCCCTTGAAGCGCGTGGAAGCAAATTTCTCTGAGGAAGCGCGTCGGGCTAACTACCAAGGCATATGTTTGGTTTCTGTGGTTGTCGATACAGAGGGGAAACCGGAGAATGTGCACGTGGTTCGTGCGTTGGGCATGGGCTTAGACGAAAAGGCGCTCGAATCTGTTAGGAAGTGGAGATTCAAACCGGCAATGCTTAACGGAAAGCCTGTACCAGTCCGGGTTAATGTTGAAGTTCGTTTCATGCTTCTACCTAAATGACCTGGGTTATTCATCTTGAAGGAGCAAAGGAGGCGCAGTGATCCCAATCCGTTCTGCTGTCATGGTTACCTGCCTCGGATTTTTTGCGGCTTGCCTGTGCGCGCCCGCTATGCACGCGCAGCCTACCCGCGCCGATGCTGAAAAGGATCCGGTGCTGAAGGCCATGCTCGTGGAGATGGATCGCAGCATGAGCCATCTGCAACTGCCTGGCTTTGCCAAGCCGTTCTTCATTCAGTACCGGATTGAGGATGTTGACGAGTTCTCGACGCGGGCGGAGTTTGGCGCCAGCGAGGGCTCCCAGCGCGCTCATCAGCGCATTGCGCGGGTGACGGTGCGTGTGGGCGACTACAAGACCGACAGCTCCGGCGGGCGCGGCGATGGAGCGTTGGAACTTGCGTCGCTTGACAACGATCCCATTGCGCTGCGGTCGGCGCTATGGACGGCCACCGACCAGGCGTACAAGAGTGCGCTCGCTGCCTACGCGCAGAAGCAGGCAGCGCTCAAGCAAGTTCAGACGCCGCCGCAGGCCGACGACTTCAGTCACGAGCAGCCGCTCATCTCGCTTGCCGCGCCGCTCACGCTCACCGTGGATGAGGATGCATGGACGCGGCGAACGGCGCGCGTCAGCGGGCTCTACCAGAGTGATCCTGAAGCCAGCGCGGGCGAAGGCAACGTGCAGTATTCGAATGCGCAGTTCCAGGCCCACGCAACCACCACCTGGCTCGTCACGAGCGAAGGAACCATTGTTCGCAAATCGGCCGGGATCTATCAGCAGTCCTTTGGCGTGGGCACACAGGCGCAGGATGGAATGCGGCTCGATCGCTCTTATGCTTCAACTGGCACTTCGCTGAAGGATCTCGACGCGCAGGATGTTTTTGAGAAGCACGCACAGACGTTGATTGCTTCGCTGGCAGAGTTGCGCAAAGCGCCTCTGGTGGATGAGGAATATCACGGCCCGCTGCTGCTGAGTGCCGACGCAAGCTCTGACACCATGCGCACATTGCTCGCGGGCGGCGTAACGGCCACACGGCCAAGGCTGGGCACGGAGGCGCGCACCAACGGAGCTTTTGCTTCGAGCTTTCACGCGCAAGTGATGCCGGAGAACATGGATGTGGTGGACGATCCGCTCGTGAAGAGCTACAACGGCAAAGGGCTTGTGGGTGCGTACGACGTGGATGACGAGGGCGTACCGGCGCAGGCCGTCAACCTGGTGACGGCGGGACGGCTCGAAAATTATCTTCTGGGCCGCGAGCCGGTGCGTGACTTTCCTGCCTCAAACGGACACGGACGGGCCGGCATCACCGGTGGGCCACGGCCGTCAATCGGCGTGTTGAAGGTGACGGCACGCGATGGCCTGACTGACGATGAGCTGAACAGCAAGCTACTGGCGCTGGCCAGGGATCGCGGGCTGAAGAGTGTCTACTTTGTTGAAAC
Organism: uncultured Acidobacteriaceae bacterium; assembly: GCA_963765025.1. Lineage (GTDB taxonomy): Bacteria > Acidobacteriota > Terriglobia > Terriglobales > Acidobacteriaceae > Telmatobacter. The sequence goes on from CAVXVM010000051.1 coordinate 7,301, forward strand.
GCTGGGCGGCGAAATGACGCCCCGGCTGCTCTACCGCATGAGCGCGGATGGAAGCGCCGGCAAACGCGAGCTGGTGCGTGGCGCGGTGCTCGACGACATCGATCAGCGCGCGCTGCGCTCAAGCGTGGCAGCCGCGGGCAAGGAGCTTTTTGTGGACAACTTCTATGCCGATGTGCCGGTGACGGTGATGGCGCCCGCGCTGCTGCTTGAAGACGCCACGGTACGCCGCGCCAACGCCAAGAACGACAAGCTGCCGTTCTATCCGCCGCCGGAATAAAGGAATGGATACGGGACCGCTCAATCTCTGGCTTGCCTACCCTGACGATCTGTTGGACGAGGGCGTCGCGGATGCGTGCAGGGCGCTGTTGAGCGAGGAAGAATTGGCGCGCGCCGCAAGATTCAAGTTTGATCGTAATCGCCGCGAGTCGATCGCTACCCGCGCACTGGCGCGGACCGCATTGTCGCATGCCCATCCGCTGCCGCCGGAGGCGTGGCGCTACGTTCTGAACGCGCACGGCAAACCGTCGATCGATCCGGCGCTTGCCTCCGGATCTGACATCAGCTTCAACATGTCAAATGCTCTCGGCATGGTGGTGTGCCTGGTTGCCAGCGGAGCCGAAGTGGGCGTCGACGTGGAGCCATTGAGTCGTGCGGAGCAGATTCTGAGGGTTGCTCCCGAGGTCTTTTCGGCGACAGAGCGGGCCCAGTTGGAGTCGTTGCACGGCGCGGAAAAACTCGATCGAGCCGTGTCGTTGTGGACGCTGAAGGAGTCGTACATCAAGGCGCGCGGCATGGGTCTGGCGATTCCGTTGCATAAATTCTCGTTTATGTTTGGCGGCGCGGAGCGAGTGCGGCTCAAAGTGGATGAAAGCCTGAACGACCGGGCGGAGCGATGGCAATTTTGCCTGTTCGATCATGCCGGGCACCGGATTGCGGTGATGGCGGAGCGGCGTGCAGGCAACGAATTAAAAGTATGGGAGTCGCATCCGATTCCTGAACCGGCGTTGAGGGTCAGCGCGCTCACTGCGGAGTGGTTTCCGAGGCAGATTTCGTAAACACGCTCCACGCGCCGGATGGAGTATGCTTCTCTTCGAGAAAAACCACGCCGCTCTAACGGGGATGAACCGATGATGCGGCAAGGGTAGTGAGGGAAACAAATGAAGCCGAGATCGTTTGCAGTTTTGCTGGTTGGCATCGTGTGCGCGCTTACAGTGCAGGGGCAGGGCGCGGGCAAACCCGCAATGCCGACAGCGGGCCACGGCACGGGCAGGTCCATGAGCCACGGCGCCCCCATCAAGGTGATGATTCTCGACGGGCAGAGCGGGGGAGCCTACCACAACTGGAGGCTGACCACGCCGGTGCTGCGCAAGGAGCTTGAAGATACCGGCCTGTTTGAGGTCACGGTGGTCACGGCTCCCACATCCGACCAGGACTTCAGCGGCTTCGAACCGAACCTGGGCCATTACAAAGCCGTCGTGATGAACTACGATGCGCCCGATTGGCCGGCGGAGATGCGCGCGCGTTTTGAGAAATACGTGAGCGACGGCGGCGGCCTGGTGATTGTGCATGCCACCGACAATGCCTTTCCCAACTGGCCGGCGTTTAATGAGATGGCCGGCATCGGTGGCTGGCGCGGCCGCGATGAGAAAGCCGGGCCCTACTGGTATTTCCAGGACGGCAAACTGGTGTCCGATCCAACGCCGGGAACGGCGGGCATGCACGGCAACCGGCTCCCCTACCAAGTGACGACACGCGCGGCCGAGCATCCCATTATGAAGGGATTGCCGCCGGTGTGGATGCATACCGCGGATGAACTTTACGGCAAGCTGCGCGGCCCCGGCAAGAACATGACGGTGCTGGCCACCGCGCACTCCGATTTGCAGAACAAGGGCACCGGCCACGAAGAGCCCATGCTCATGGTTGTGCATTACGGCAAGGGCCGCATCTTTCACACCGTGATGGGCCACGATGTGTATGCGCTCAGTTGTGTGGGCTTTACTACCACTTTCCAGCGCGGCACGGAGTGGGTGGCCACTGGCGTGGTCACCCAGAAAGTTCCCGCGAATTTTCCAACGGCAAAGAGCGTGAGCTACCGCGTAGACATTGCGGAGATGGATCCCGACATGCTGAAGGGCGCATCAGATCCCATAAGGCCTGAAGAAAAGCATGTGGTGGCCGCGCCGCACGCAACCGCAGCGCACTAGCAATGCGCCTCGGCGAAGGGGAACGAGCTTCGCCGGGGCGCTGGATTTGTGTGTTGAGCTACCTTGCGGTGCGGTAGATTTCAGAACCGGCCAGCAGCCATGCGCCCACGCCGTAGTTGTAGCTCGACGTTTCCATGTAGGGGCCGGGCGATCCGCCGACGGGTTGAATGGAGCCGAGCCGGCCGTCCGCATACACATGGGTCAACATGCTGCCCCAGGCTTTTTCGACCGCGGGCCAGTAGGTTTTCTTGTCGAGGATTTTTTCGTTCACGCCCCAAGCCAGCGCAAAGGTGATGAAGGCGCTGCCGGAGACTTCAGGCAAAGGGTAGGAGTCCTTGTCGAGCAGGCCTGCGCTCCAGAGACCGTCGTCGCGGCGGATAGAGATTGCTTCGGCGGCCATCTCCTTGAGCTCTGCTTCATACCTCGGGCGCAGCGGAGAGTTCTTCGGCAGCTCCTTGAGCACGCGGACGATGCCGCCCATCACCCAGCCGTTGCCGCGCGACCAGAACAACTTCTCGCCATTCTTTTCGTGCTTGTTCAGGTAGCTGGCATCGCGCGAGTAGAGGTGCTTGTCTTTGTCATAGAGCAGGCTGGTCGTGATGGCCCATTCGCGATCCATAAAGTCGAGATACTTCTTGTCGCCGGTGGCCTTGGCCATGTCAGCGTAGACGGGTGGCGCCATGAACAGCGCATCGCACCACCACCAGAGCGGCTTGGCCGGATCGTCGGGCGTGGCAATCTCTGCGTCGAGGCGAGCGCGCATCGGCTCCATCATCTTTTTGTCTTTGTGCAGGAAGTACTGCTCCATGAACATCTGGCCCACGGCCTGGTCGTCGGCGTGTTCCACGCGCGGTCCGGGCGACCACTGGAGCTTGCCGGAAATGTCCATCATCGCCTGCTTGTATTTATCGCCGGCTACCGCATCGGGAACACTCATGAAGCCGGCATACAGCGCGGCCCAGGTCCAGTCGTACTGGGCTTCGGCGGGCAGTCGGCCCAGTTGCCAGTCAGCCACCAGCTTCATGGCCTTGGCCAGCTCGGGCCTGGTGAGCTTGGGCGAAAGACCGGTCGCCAGCGGGCCGGGCGCGTCGAGGTGATCTCCCGGAGGGGCCAGCTTTACGTGTTCATTTTGAGCGAAGGCGGCGGAAGCATGTGAGAGCAAGGCAAACAGGCCGATGAAAGCCAGCACCGGGAGGCTGAGCGCCCGTCCTGACTTGAGGCTGAATTTTCTAGTGAACATTTAATTCTCCGGTCGTGTATAGGGAGGGCACATGCATTCTATCCAAGGCGCACGAAGCGTGCGGTCGATTGCCGTCGCTGATTATAGCGACCGCCTGCGTTGGGGAGCGAATGGTGCTCTCGGCAGTGCTTGAAGTTCGCTCTCAGAATCTGAAACGCATCCCGAACTGCATCTGGCGCTCGCGATAAAAGTTGGTGGCGTTGACGTTGAGTGGCTGGCCGAATGCCGTGGTGTTGGCCTTGAGGCCGGTGAGAAAGTTGAGCGTGGGGAAGGCCCCCGTAGCGCTCCCCGGCTCGATATAGTAGCCGGTGGTTTCGAGCTCGGTTACGTTCTGGTGGTTGAAGAGATTGAAGGATTCGGCCATCAACTCCAGCTTGCGCGACTCGCCCAGGTTGAATCCCTTGCCAAGGCGCATGTCGGCCTTCCACGCCGAGGGGTAACGATAAGTGTTGCGGCCGATGTTGTAGACCACTTTGTCGCTGCCTGCGCCGTAGACGCGGTTGTCGCCGCCGGAGCCATTCATGCCCATGCCCAGGCCGACGATCGCGGCTCCTGAGAACTGATTAAATTCCTTGGGCAGTGAGCCCGTCGTGCGCATGGTGTAAGGCATGCCGCTGCGAAACCGGCCAATGCCGGAGAGCATCCAGCCATTGCCGATCACGCCGGCCGTTTTGTGCAGCTTCCATGGAGCTTCAAACACGACCATGGCCGCCGCGGAATGCCTGACGTCGAGGTTGCTGGTTCCGTATTCGCGGCTGAAGTCGGCGGGGTCGAGCACGTCGCTGCCGGTCACGCGGGTGCTTTCGTTCGGATTCCAGTCCATGGCGTGCCCGTAGGTATAGTGGGCATGCAGGCTCACGCCGTGGCGTCCGTAGCGCGTGAGCCGGATGAGGGCTGCCTCATACGTTGAGTTGGCGCGGCTCATGATTTCGGTGATCTGCTGGTAATTCGGATTCAGGCGGCCCGCGATTCCGGTGCTTGACTTGGCCGAGGGCCAACTGGCGTAAAACGGAACGGTGATTTGCGAGGCCTTGATGGGGCCTTTGCCGGTGCCGTCCACCACGCTGTAGGTAATGGTGCCCGGATTAACGCTCGGGTCGAAATTGGTATCGATGGAGATGGGCAGGCGGCGGCCCAGGCTGACAAGCGCGGCCGCGGTCAACTGGATGTGGCCCGGCAAATCTTCTTCAAGCGAGCCGAGGGCCTGGTGCACCTCGGGATTGTGGAAGTTGGGCGCAAACTCAACGGCGCCCGGCTTGACCAGGCTCAGCGGTTCGCCTGCAAACACATAGGGGAACGGCGGCGCTCCACCGGCATTCAGATTGTCGGTCGGCCGCATGAAAAAGTTCAGGTCGCCTTTGGTCGAGCCGGTTTGTGTGAGCGCTGTTTCCAGCGTCGAATTCTCAGTGCGGCCAAAGTACATGCCGTAACCCAGACGCAGCACCGGCCAGCCTAGCTTTCTGCTGCCGGAGTTGCCAATGGCCAGGCTCACGCGCGGACCCCAGCTGTTGCCCAGCGCGGGCATCTTGCTGGTGAGCGGAAGGTCGGAGTTTGCCAGTGCCGTGAGCGGCGGCGGCAGCAGTTCGCTTTCCCAGCGGAGCCCGGCGGAGAAGACCATGATTTTGGTCGGCTGCCACTGGGCGGTCGCAAACCCTGCCCAGTCATTGGTGGTCAAAGTCCAATTCGACGGGCCCATGGTCTGCGAGTAGTAGCTGTAGCAGGGCAAGTAGCCCAGGCCGCGCACGTTGCCTCCCGAGTCGCGCCACACCTTGCCGGTTTCGTCGCAGTTGTGCTGGTTGAACTTGTCCAGCGAGTCGGTCAACCCGAACTTTCCGAAGACGCTTGCATCGGAGATGAAGTTGGCGACGCTGGAGTAGTAGTACGTGCCGGTCTGGTTGCGGAGCAGGCCTGTTGCATCGGTGTTCCTCCCAAAGTTGAGCCCGGCTTTTACCAGCACTTTTCCGTGGACCCAATCGACCGACTCCTGCACGCCGTAAAGATGTTCATCAGGATAGCTGCCGGCGCCGAAGCGTGAGGGATTGCCCATGGTGAAGCCGTAGCGCGAGTCAACCACTATTTGCGGCAACTGGCCCCACACGTTCTGATTGAGCGTCTGCTCATAGGTGGATGGAGTTTCAGCGTGTGCGCTCTGAATAGTGCGCCCGGCCGAGGCCTGCGTGACGACGAGCAGGTTCGGCGTGAGGAATGCTTCCCAGCGCGCCAGCAGCAGCTCTTCGCTGGCCTGGCTCGATCCAAGACTATGGCTGCCGTAGACTTCCGAGACGCGGGTGAGTCCGCCGCCGGGCGAGTCCCAGTCTGCGCCAATGCCTTCCATCGTGAAATGGTGGCGTTCCGCGGCCTGCCAATCGATGCGGGCAAAACCAACCCATTGCGCTGCCGTGCGCGGAGCGGGGCCGAGCAGCCCATCGAGCGTGACCAGCATCTGCGAGTAGGTGGCAAGCGCGGCGTTGTTGTTGGTGCCCAGCTGCGCGCCCAGCAGCTGGACCTGGTCGTTGGTGGGCTGGGCAAAGAATCCGGTTGTTGTTGTGGGACATGGAGGGGTTCCGCAGTTGCTCGTCGTCTCCAGGTAGGGATGTTTCACCATCGACACCCCCGGATCGTTGCGGTGGTAGCTGTCGAGCGCGGCAAACCAGAAAAGCTTGTCGCGGCGGATGTGCCTGCCTACGCCGAAGCCCCAGCTGCTCTCGTGATCGGGAGGGGTATAGGCCTCCGGCGTGAAGACGGGAACGGCGGTGGAGGTGGCCGCGGCCGTCTGCTGCACCCACTGCGTAAATGGATTGCTTGCTCCCCACGTGTTCTGGCGGTCAAACAAGAAGGCCTGGCCGTGGAGACCGTTGCTTCCACCCCGGCTCTCGAGGTTCATGCGCCCGCCTGCGGCCCCGGCGCCCGCGGCGTCAGCGTTTCCGGCAACGGTCTGCACTTGGCGGATGGCAGACTCGGCAAGGGAAAAACTGCGGCCGCCTGCCCAGGCCTGCCCCATCCCGTTTGGCTCGCTCAGCCCTGCCGCCGAGGTTGGCTGGCCGCTCGCTCCCGGTGAAGAGCTGGCGCCGCTGCCGTACGCCAGGTGAATACTCGCGCCGTCGACGGTTATATCGGCTGGCTGCCGGCCTGAGCCTCGCAGCGACACCTCAGAGGAGCCCGTCGCAGCAGTTGCCGCCGGCGTGTCCAGCACAAACTCTTCCCAGCGTCGCCCGCTTGCGGGCAGGGCTTGCACCTCGCTGGCTGTGACCGTCGTTGTCACGGCATCGGCAGCGGGATCGGGCGATGCTACCGCGGCCTGGACCGGGCTCTGCTGATTTCCGCCAGCTTGCGCGGAATTGTTCTGGCTTGGATCGGGCTCGGTTGCGTTCGACTTGTTGGAGGTTGCCAACGCAGCACGCACAACGCCCTCGTGCGCACTCGCCGCAGTTTGCGCCGCAGCATGAGCACCAAAGCCAGTCAAAGCGCCTAGAAGAGCGCCCATCAACATCAGGTCGAGAACGGCCGCTGTCGGCCGCGCCAAGTTCTGCTTTCTTTCTGCCATTCGGACACCTGCCCGCGGCAGATCATGGGAGCACGCCCACAAAACACCACGCCTGCTCGCTCTGGCGGCGAACTAGGATTGGGTGGGTCAGTAGGCGCTCGAAGGAGCGCGGTTGCAGACCGTTAGAGATCACCCAAGTGGAGTTGCAACGGATTCTATGCTGATTTGGTGCGGGTAAAACGTAACGCGCATCACACAAGAATGCCTTGATCCGGTTGCATTCGGAGGAAGCTCGCTGCCAATCGCGGTCCAATCGCGCTAGCGAGCCGCTCGCCCCGTTCTGCTCAAAACCGGTCGAAGCGGCCTCATCCGATAAACTGGTAAGACGGCATAAATGATCTGTGGCCGTCAGGGGATTTGCTTACTGATCCCTGACCCCTGATCTCTGACCCCTGCTTTTCCTATGTTTATTGATGAAGCAAAAATTCGAGTGAAGGCCGGCGACGGCGGCAACGGCTGTATGGCCTTCCGGCGCGAGAAGTTTGTGCCCCGGGGCGGACCCTCGGGTGGCGATGGCGGGCGCGGCGGCGACGTGGTGATGGAGTCATCCAATCGCCACAACACGCTGATTCACTTCCGCTATAACCCTGAGCACAAGGCGCAGCGCGGCGAGCACGGCATGGGCTCAAACTGCACCGGACTCGATGGCCGCTCCATCACGCTTCAGGTGCCCGTCGGCACGTCGCTCTTCGACATGGAGACCGGCGAGCTGGTGCACGACTTCAAGGAACCGGACGAAACGCTGGTGATCGCCAAGGGCGGCCGCGGCGGCCGCGGCAACCAGCACTTTGCCACAAGCACCCACCAGGCTCCGCGCGAGCATGAACTGGGCCGCGCTGGCGAAGAGCGCCACTATCGACTCGAGTTAAAGCTACTTGCCGACGTCGGCCTTGTCGGTTACCCCAACGCGGGCAAGTCCACGTTGATCTCGCGCATCTCCGCGGCACGGCCGAAGATTGCGGACTATCCCTTTACCACCCTCGAGCCCAACCTGGGCGTGGTGACGGTGGGGGAGGAGCCTGACCTTGAATCGTTTGTGGTGGCCGACATGCCCGGACTCATTGAGGGTGCGCACCTCGGTTCCGGCCTCGGCGTCCAGTTCCTGCGCCACATTGAGCGCACACGCCTCCTGGTCCACCTCGTCGACGTGTCTGACGCGTCTGGGCGGCCCGATCCCGTTGAAGACTTCAAGGTCATCAACAAGGAGCTGGCGAGCTTTACCGGCAGCCCCGTCACACGAGAGGCTGATCCGTTTGCCGACGAGGACGGTCCCGTTGCGGTGGACCATCCCCTGGCCGACAAGCCGATGATTGTCGTCGCCACCAAGATAGACGCAGCCAATCCTGAAAAGCTCAAGAAACTTGCAGCGCACGTGAAGCGCCGCAAGCTGGAGTTCCACGCCATTTCAGCGGTCACAGGGCAGGGAATTGACGAGCTGAAGTGGGCGCTGGCCAAGCGGTTGCGCCCAACGGCGGATTAATAAGCGATTCACAAATAAAGGCCGGGCTGCAATAGCCCACTGTGCTGGCGACTTTTTGCATGGTCGCGTAGTTTTTTCCTTATTCCCGGCACGAAGTTTTTACCTGCCTCTTCCGGTAGGTCTTTTGCCTTCAGCGGTCCTCGGAATGGACCTCGGATTGCTCGCTCTCCTGCGCACGAACAATCCAATCCCCCTGGAGGTAGTACCCATGCAATCGATCAAGCGCGATCTTTCTTTCGGTCTTTCCCTCAGTGCGTTTGTGTTCGGCTGTGCGCTGGTCTGGGGAAGTCCATTTGTCAAACCAGCCCATGCGCAGGAACAGCCGCAGCAGCAGGCTCCCCCGCAACAAGCGCAACCGGACCAGCCACCACAGCAGGCGCAACCCGATCCATCAGAGGGCAAGGCCCAGTCCAAGACCTTTACCGGGACAGTGGTCAAGTCCGGCGCAGCCTACGTCCTTCGCGAATCCTCGGGCCAGGTGTACAAGCTGGACAATACCGAGAGCGCCAAGCCGTACGAAGGGAAGCCAGTCAAGGTCACAGGCCAGCTTGACGAGCAGGCCATGCTGATCCACGTGGAAAGCATCGAAGGCAGCGCAGCCTAGGCCTGCCAGACGGGCTCTCACGGTACCGGGACAAATTTTGAATTTCTTGATCGCGAATGTGTGGGGAGGCTCGAGGGGATGCTGATTCAGCATCCCCTCTTCACGTTTGCGGCCGAGCGGCTCGGAGTTGAATTTCTGGATGCGCATTTTGCGCGCACAGAGTTTTCCAGCGGCTGTGGGCTGCTGATTTGCGCTCAAAACAGCAGCCAGGAGGCTATGTTTCGGCATGGGCGCGTGAGGGGTTGTGAAAATGGCCAGGACCAGTACGATGGTTTTCCGGGGAAATGACGCGCGCTTGACGACAGATGATGCGCTTAAGGTGCACTTTTGGTCAATTTTGGACGCATTTGGCCTCGTTTTAGCGCGTTTTAGGCAGGTTCTTGTCTACGTTTAAGTGGACACTTGGATTCGGGCGGGACTCGGTTTCGGGTGTCTCCTTGAGCTCATGCCGCCCGGGAAAACTTCTCCACCTTGGGCCGTTTACGTCTGGCCGCGTGCCACAGGTCGTACTGCTGTTGCAGGTCGAGCCACATGCCGGGCTCGGTTCCGAAGGCGTCGGCAAGTCTGAGGGCCATGGGCGCGGTGAACGACGCGCGGCCGTTGAGCAGCCGCGAGAGAGTTGAACGCGCTACGCGCAGACGCTTGGCGGCGACTGTCACTTGAACATCGCCGAGATACTCGCGGAGAATTTCGCCCGGATGGGCGGGGTTATACATCGTCATCGGCATGGCCGTTCTCCTCTCCGCTCAGTGGCAATCCTGGTAGTCCATACGCGCTTCTCCACGACGATGCCAGCATTGGCGGCGGGCATGGGCGACAATAAGGGCGTCCCAAGGAGGCTACCGAGTTGTAGCGCTGGCCTACTGGCCGGCTGTAGCGCGGACGTCCTCGTCCGCGCTCCACACCCAAGTCCAGTTCTTCAATCCCGCATTGGCGGGGTTCTCGACAACGTACCGGATAGCGCGGCTGAGTTCCTCTCCATTGCGAATCAGGTGGTCGTAGTATTCCCGCTGCCAGAACCGGCCCGTTCGCCCGAGTGTGAGGTTGGCGGCTTTGGCCGAGAAGTTCTTCCACGCTTTGACGACCCTCGCAAGCTCCTGGCCGGGAAAGAGCCGCACCACCATGTGAACGTGATTGGGCATGACGCACCAGGCGAGAAGCCGGTAGCGCTTTCCCTCCCAGAAGCGCAAGGCCGCGGCCATCGTGCCGGCGATGCGATGGTCGAGGAACGGGCAAGAGCCAGCGCCACGGTCAAAGTACTCTTCCATGCGCGCATGACTGTATGCGGCTAGCTCTGTTTTTTGCTCGGGAGGCAGTTTGGCCTTGTTGTGTTCTGCGGCTTCGAGGATGCGGCGGCGCTCGGTAATTTTGGCAAGCACGGACTTGGGTAACGAATCGGCGAGATGAAGGGTGATGAAGTAAAGGCCTTCTTCTTTCTCCCAGTGAGGAAGGCGGCCGCGATTGCGAATGTGGACTTCGCCGTAACGGGGCGGCACGGCGCCGTGGAGGCGCGCGGTATCGTCTTTTTGCGCCATGGGCGCGATTGTACTCCGAATTCCCGGATATCGAATGCAGCTTGCATCGCCCAACGGCAAAGTCCCGTAGCGCAATGGCAAGCACGCTGTAGCGCTGGCCTCCCGGCCGGCTGTAGCGTGGGTCTCCCGACCCACGCTCTTTCAGTACGGGCGAGTACGGATCGATTGGGCTTACTTACAACAAGTCCTGCGGGGAATCCAGATTTGCCGAGCGCGGACGAGGGGCAGCGAAATGGCCTGGACCAGCACGACGGTCTTGGGGTCAAGTGTGGTGGACCACACGACTCTTGAAGTGCAAAATGCGCATTTTCGGCGGTTTTTAGCGCGTTTTTGCATGTAATTAACGGGTTATTTCTACACTTATATCTGGACTCCGTCTCACCTGATGGTGATTGCCCGGCAGTCAGAGGCGGTGGAGGAGGCGCCGGTTAGTTGAGTTACTGTGCCCGGGGACGCAAAGGTGGGACCTATGGCACCCGGCACCATTCCGGCCTCCAGAGCTCAGTTCTTTCACATAGGCGTTACACCGCATTTAAGTAGGAAGGCGGCGGTAGCTTTGAATTCTTCTGGCCGGTTTGTCGAATCTGCTTCATCACCTTTTGGAACAAAAATGACCAATCCCTGACGCGCCCGCGTTAGAAGAACGCGATAAGCGTTCCTTCGAAAATCTCTCTTTTCGGGATTCTTGATTGATACCCATCGATTGTTGGGGCCTGACAACAGCTTTCGCAATTGCCAGCCTTGCGAAGGATTCCAGACACAGTCGCCGCCCCAACAGAGTCCGATCCAATCGAGTTCTAAACCTTGAATCTCGAACTCGGTAGCAAAGACCTCGCACTGGAAGCTTGAACGAAGGTCAGTTTCGCCAGCCAAGTACCACTGTTCCCATGGGTAGTCAGCGTGGAACGTGGAATTGGGCTCCAGTCCTTCCGCTCTCAGCCGTGCGGCCGCGGACGACCCCACCAATCCATATCGAGTTTTCCCAATGCCCTGTTCGCGTAGTCTTGCACGCGTTTCGCTGAGATTTCGCGAGAGAAGGATTGGAAACCGATCCGCAATGTGCAGTGCAGCCGCCTCAGTTGCATTTCCATCCAAGACATGATTGACCCACGTGGCAAGTTTTTCGGCGCGCAAGCTGCGATTGGAGGTGCGCAGATGAAGCTCGGGATTGGTGCAAATGTCAATGCTTCGATTCGAGTCATCAAAGAGTCGATGCCCGGCCGTGGAGGGCCCGCCCTCCAACACTTCAGGAGAGGCATAAATGACCCATTGCTTGGAACTCTGTGCGAGGGCCTTCCCCCACTCCTCTAATCCTGCTTCGCCGTCATTGATCTCTTGTCCGCCACCAACGAGTGCCACTACAGCTGCCCAGTCCTGATGCCGCTCCATGATCCCAAGAAGCATCTCAGGCTCTGAGTAATCGCGATTGAATTTCTTCTTGTTTTGAGCGCGATTCCAGGCGCGCTGGGCCTCGTCGAAGATGATTGCGTGGTTTGACGGATTCCTAAGGTTATCGTCCATGTGGTATCGCGCGAACACGTGGACGTTCTCTAGAAGAGTTCTAGCTTCAATTCGTGCATTTGTTGCGTTGGCGCCGCGCTTCCGGCTTTCTTGGGTGAATAAATGTTGTAACACTTTGACCAAAGGGCCATTGCCGCTCATAAAGTGGATTGCGTTAGCCTGGTTTTCGTGAGAGTGCGCCAAACTTAGCCCGACCAGAGTCTTTCCCGAACCAGGCACGCCCGTGAGGAAGCAAATGACATGCTGGCCGTCAGTACGTGCTTTGTCGACGTAGCTCTGGACCGTCTGCCGTACGACTCCGATTTCGTGTTCTGAAGCTTCTGAGTGCGCAATTTCACGAATTGATAGTCCGCTCTTCAACGCGATTGCTGCTTCAATGATGCTTGGAACAGGGTAATAAGGACTGTCGTCCCAAGACTGGATGTCAATTCGGCCAGACTCTCTCTTCGCGATATTGCCCAGGACAGAGGCTAGATTTTCCCAGGATGAAGTGATGACCTTATTCACCCAATAGGTAGCGAGTTGAGGAAACATTTCGCGTTGATTCAATGCGTCCAGGTCTGTCTCTCCTGATTCAGGAGAAACAACGATCGGTACAATTCGGCTTTCGGCGGAAGCTTTGTGGAAGTAGTGCAAGAGCAGCGAATACTCTTCGAGTTGCTTTCGAGCCTGCAGGAATGCGCCCCGGGTTTTCGCTTCAAGAAGGACAATCTCGCCATTGATTAGCAGGACACAGTCGATCCTCAATTCCTTGCGGGGTATCGAGAATTCAAGAAGTAATCCCCAACTCGTAGCTGCAGAAATTGCCTTTGCGCATTCCTGCAGAGATAAGCGGAGTGATCTTAGGTCGCGTTCCCATGTAAGCGTTTGATCGGTGAATTGCTTGGTGAACCCACGATTCGCATAGGCTAGAGAGAGGCGCGCAAGGATTTGTTCATCGGAGGTGGTAAGAAACTCGGCGACATCCGATCGATAAAATGAAGCCATGACCCGATGATTCCTTCCGGACAATTTTCAAAAAAGCTGCAGATAAAAGTATCCCACCTTAACCGATGCGCAAAGTGCGCGCATCGGCGAAGGTGGGGCACCCAGTTTGACTGGATAAGCAGATATCCGATAAGCAACCGCAGGTCCTTCGACTCCGCTACGCTGCGCTCAGGATGACACCATTAAATGGTTGGCGTCCTTCTTGTACTCTCTCTGTCTGCTTATTCTTCCTCTTCCTCCACCGGCCGCTTGGCGTTGGCCAGGATTTTGTCAGCTACTAACTGCGGAACGAAGTCGTAGTGATCCATTTCCATGCGGTAGGTGCCTTTGCCTTGCGTCATGGACGTTAACAGCGTGCCGTAGGTCAGCATCTCCGCCATGGGGACCTGGGCGTTGATGACTGTGGTGCGGCCCTTCGATTCCATGCCGCCTACACGGCCACGACGGCTGTTCAAGTCGCCCATCAGGGTTCCGGCGAACTCGTCGGGGGCTTCGATTTCTACTTTCATAATGGGCTCGAGCAGGGAGGGTTTGCAGACTTCCATGGCCTTCTTGAAGGCGATGCGGCCTGCGGTCTTGAAGGACATTTCGTTGGAGTCGACGTCGTGGTAGCTTCCGTCGTAGACGATGACCTTGAAGTCCACCACCGGATAGCCGGCGAGATAGCCGCGTACCGCAGCCTCAACGACGCCCTTTTCGATTGCCGGAATGAAGTTGCGCGGAATGGCGCCGCCGAAAACCTCGGAGGCAAATTCGAAGCCGGCGCCGCGAGGCATGGGCTCCATGCGGATTTTGCAGTCGCCGAATTGGCCGTGACCGCCGGACTGCTTTTTGTGGCGGCCGTGGGCCTCGCCCTTGATGCGGATGGTCTCAAGGTACGGCACCTTGGGCGACTTGAGAGTGACTTCGGCGTGGTAGCGCTTCTTGAGGCGGCTGACGATGGCTTCAATGTGCGGCTGGCCCGCGCCGGCGATGAGGAACTCGTTGGTCTGCGGATCGCGGAAGAAGCGGATGAGCAGATCCTCTTCCATGAGCTTGTGGATGGCGGGTCCCAGCTTGTCCTCGTCGGCGCGGCTCTTGGGCTCGATGGCGTAGGTCATAGCCGGCTCGGGCGGCGTCGGGATGGCGATCTGGAAGTCTGCGCCCTTGGCGCCAAGCGTGTCGCCGGTAAGGGTTTCGCGGAGCTTGGCCACTGCGCCCAGGTCGCCCGCGTGCAGCTCGGGGACTTCGACGGCCTTGCGGCCCTGCATGACGGCGAGGTGGGAGAAGCGCTCCTCAGTGCGGCGGGTGTAGTTCTGCAGGGTGGCGTCGTTTTTGACGATGCCGCTGATCACCTTGAAGAACGTGATGCGGCCCGCGAAGGGATCGGTCATGGTCTTGAAGACCACCAGGCCTGCCGGTTCGCTATCGACTACCTTGCGCGTGATGGTGTCCTCGGCTCCGGGGACGGTGCCTTCATACGGCGGGCGCTCAAGCGGTGACGGGCAGTAGACCTTGATGAAGTCGAGCAGGTGATCGAGCGCCATGTTGGACTGGCCGCTTGAAAACAGCACCGGGAAGATGCGGTCTTCGCGGATGGCTTCGTGCAGCGCGCTGATCAGGTGTTCTTCAGGGATGGTGCCTTTCTCAAAGTACTCTTCCATCAACTCGTCTTTGCCTTCGGCCACCAGCTCTACGAGCGCTTCATGCAGAGTCTTGGCGTCGGCGGCGAGATTGGCGGGAATCTCCTTTGAAACTTTGCCGTGGCCATCGCCGCCGGGCGTATAGGTGTAGGCCTCCATGGTGACCAGGTCGACCACGCCGTGGAAACCCTGCGCGTCAGAGATGGGCAACTGGACGGGAACACAGTTGCGGCCCCACCGCTCGTGCAGATCGTCAATAAGGGCGCTCAGCCCTCCTCCGCCACCCGCCTTGGGGTGGTCCATCTGGTTGACGAGGACGATGCGGGGGATGTTGGCTTCTTCGGCATATCTCCACACCCGCTCGGTGACGGCTTCAACGCCGTTTTGCGCGTTCACCAGCACGACGGCCGCTTCAACCGGCAGCAACGCGGCGCGGGCCTCGTGGGTGAACATGTGAAATCCGGGAGTATCGACGAGATTGATTTTGACGCCCTGCCATTCGGCAAAGGCAACGGCGTTCTGCATGGTTACGCCGCGGGCTACTTCTTCTTCGTCGTAGGCGGTTACGGCTGAGCCGTCGGCAACGCGGCCCTGGGTTGGGGTCATCTTGGCGGCATGCAGCAGTGCGGCAACTAAGGTGGTTTTGCCGCTGTGCGCATGCCCTACTACAGCTACGTTACGGATCTCACTTCCCTGGTACGTTTTCATGGTGTTCTCCTTGAGTTCTGCGGGTATTGCTTAGATTGGAGGGAGTTGGCGGGAGGGACAGGGACAACGGGGGGACGTCGTGGGAGGCGTCCAGGCGGCCGAATTGGCGGGCCGCAGCTCCGGGTCTTCCGTCTACCTCGTCCATTGAAGAGGCTCTCGGGCCGGCGCGGGGCAGATGAATGTTTGGTGAATCTGCCGGGCGTTCTTTGCCAGAAAGCGGATGCTATCACAGGCGGAGCGTGACCGTCAGGTGCAGGCAGCACAAAAGTCAGGGCCTTAGCCTGCGGATTCGATCCTCATGTAGCGGGCTGGCTTCGCTGCGGTTGTGATAGACTCAGCCTTTTTGAGGAGGAAATGACATGAAGTATGCACTGCGTTTTGCCGCACTCATTGCTTTTCTGGTCTTGCTGCCGAATGCGAATGCAAAGGACGCAACCGGGACCTGGAAAGGCGCCTTCGATTTTCAAGGCACCAGCGTGCCTCTTGTCTTTCATCTGAGCTCCGCGGCCGGCGTTGTCACGGGAACAATTGAGGGGCTGCCAGTGACGCCAACCGAGATTCACGAAGGCAAGGCGGACGGCGATACGGTCACCTTCTGGATAAATACCGATTACGAGGGAACCACCTACAAGATTGTCTTCAAAGGCAAGCTTGGCGACGGCGAGATTGACTTCAGCTTCGGCACCGAAGACGGCAGCTGGGGCGCGGATTTGGTGGCGAAGAACGGCGAGGCAGCTCCCGCAGTGGGTCCAGCGGCTACGCCAGCCACTCCAGCAGGCACTCCGGCAACTGCGCCGGTGGCTGCACTGGCCGCCGCTGACGTCACCGGAAACTGGAAGGCCGCATTCGACTTCCAGGGTACGAGTGTTCCGCTGGTGTTTCACCTCGCAGCGAAGGAAGGCGTTGTCACCGGCACCATCGAGGGGCTGGCGACCACGCCCACCGAAATTCACGATGGCAAAGTGGACGGCGACACGATTACGTTCTGGTTCAACTCCGACTACGCGGGAACAACCTACAAGATCGTTGGCAAAGGCAAAGTGGCAGCAGACGGAATCAGTCTCGCGATCGGTACTGAAGACGGCAGCTGGGGTACTGACATGACGGCGACTAAAGTCATTTAGGCCGACTTGCGGGCCTGCCGCAGTGATCCAACTCCGGGCCTCAGTTCTGAGACCCGGAGCCTCCTTCCCGCTACCCAAGATTTCCTTCGCCTCCCACTCCCTATCTCGCGTACACTGCTGTGAGCCGCATGGGATGCGGCCATCCGCCCGGCGAGTGACTTTCCCCTTCTGTCGCTCAAAAGGGCGCCTTCCCCGGCCCTAACAACAATTCACACAGTACGAGGAGATCGCTATGAGTACGTCTGCACCGTCACCGGCTAACATTCTGCAAATCGGCCTGGGCTTCTGGGCCTCAAAAGCACTGCTGAGCGCAGTGGAGATGGAAGTCTTTACCGAGTTGGCAAAGCATCCTGAAGACCTGTCGACGCTGACCGGCCGGCTGGGCCTGCATCCGCGTTCGTCACGCGATTTTTTCGACGCGCTGGTAGCGCTTGGCTTTCTGGAACGCAAGGACGGCATCTACTCCAATGCGCCTGAGACAGATCTGTTCCTCGACAAGAACAAGCCATCTTATGTTGGCGGAATGCTGGAGATGGCGAATCGCCGGCTCTACATGCATTGGGGGCATCTGACCAAGGCTCTGCGCACGGGGCAGCCGCAGGGCGAGGCGGGACCAAACGCGACAGAGACCTTCGCCGCACTGTACGCCGATCCGGCGAGGCTGAAGAACTTCCTGGGCGCCATGACCGGCGTGAGCCGGGGCGCCAACATGGCCATCGCCGCCAAGTTCCCGTGGGCGCAGTTCAAGACCGTCACCGATCTAGGCCCGGCGCAGGGCGACCTGCTGGTCCAGGTGACGCTGAAGAACACGCACCTCATAGGCACAGGATTCGATCTTCCGGAAGTCGGTCCGATCTTCGAGGAATACGTCGAGCATCATGGATTGTCGTCGCGGGTAAAGTTTCAGCCTGGCAGCTTCTTCACCGATGCGATTCCCTCGGCTGAGGTGATCATGATGGGCCACATCCTGCATGACTGGAATCTTGAAGAGAAGCGGATGCTGATCGCCAAGGCCTATGCGGCGTTGCCCAAGGGCGGGGCGTTGCTGGTCTACGAAGCGATCATCGACGACGACCGGGCAAAGAACGCTTTTGGCCTGTTGATGAGCCTGAACATGCTGATTGAAACGCCGGGCGGATTCGATTACACGGGAGCGGACTGCATCGGCTGGATGAAGGAAGCGGGCTTCAAGGAGACGCGCGTCGAACATCTGCTCGGGCCGGATTCGATGGTGATCGGTATCAAGTAGGCGCCTGCCGAGCAGCGACGGCGCTTGCAGCCCTGGCACGGAGGCTGAATGCAGGCCGGGTCAAACGAACATAAATACGCAGGCGAACAGGAATATGCAGAGGAGCTTGATGCTTTGGTCGCTGCGCCAAAGCATCACGTTCTTCTGTTCGAAAACGACAAGGTTCGCGTGCTCGACACCACTGTCGCACCGGGCGAGACCGTTCCACTCCACACGCATCGCTGGCCGGCCACGCTCTACATCCTGAGCTGGAGCGATTTCGTGCGCCGCAACGGCGAGGGAGATGTGGTTGTGGACAGCCGCTCGGCTGGATTTGCACCCACCGTTGGAAGCGCTGTGTGGACAGAGTCGCTCGCACCGCATACCCTCGAGAATGTTGGTACAAGGGATCTGCGCGCGATCAGCGTTGAAACCAAGAGTTCCTGCTGAACGCTGCGACGAGGGACGATCGAGTGAGCAGGCGAGGTTACTTTCTTGCTGCGGACAGGCTAAGGAGCTCACACCGGCTGAAAGAATCTCATCCACGTCAACCCACTGCGTGGGATAGTTGCCGGTGTAGCAGGCCGTGCAGGTTCGACGTGGTGAAAACGCCCAAGTACAGGGCGAACTGGTCAGGAACGAGATCTGGAACGGCCGGCAGAATTGCGCGCGGCCTGCGGGATTGAATGCAGAGCTGCGACAACGGCCGTTGGGTTCTTTGCGATCACTGTCAGAAAGGCTCTGGCCGATGATTCGGGGGTACGGCGTCCGCCTTCCCAATGCTTGACCGCGTCGAGCGAGAAGCCGAATGTGTCTGAAAAGCGGGCCTGGGTCATTTTCAGACGTTTACGTATGCCCTTCACGTCGACTTTAGCGGGCAGATTGACTTTGTAACCGGCGGTCTCCCCGGCCAGGAAGGCCTCCACTTCGTCGAGTCCGGTCATCAGGGTGTTAAACATCTTGGTCACCGCTTACCTCCTGTATCTCGCAGAGATTTCATCGGCGCGGCTGGCGAGATCGTTGCGCTCTTTCTTCGTCAGGTTTTCCTTTTCGTTCTTCGCGTAGGCGGTGACGAGAAAGATTGGAAAGGCATCGCCGCGCAAGATATAAACCACTCGCCCGCCGCCGCGTTTTCCCATTCCGCTTCGTCCGACTCGCACTTTACGAAATCCGCCTGTTCCCTGCATCACCTCGCCGCACTCTGGGTCTGCCGCCACCATGGAGACAATTCGCTCGCGCTCTGCTTCGCTGAAGATGGCCTCGGCTACCTTGACATAGCCCGGCATCTCGACGACCGTCTGCACTGTCTACTTGTACTCCATTGGACACCTTTTGTCAAGGGTGATTCTGCCGTCCGACGAACGAGGCGCAACGCTCCTTAGCGCCCCACCCTCTCCACAGAAGAAGCGGAAAGGATTGGCAACCTGGCTCAACCTATTTGTTCACGTCCGGTGGGGAGAAGATCGCGGGCGAGGTCGAGCTTCAGGCAGGAAATCCTTGCGCATGCCGCAACTAAATGCGAATCTCGGCGTCGTAAAGAATAGACATCGCTTCAAGGTATGAGAAGAACCGGCAGGGCCGAGCTTGCGATGGTCTGCGTATTACGCATGAACCGCAGTCACAAGTGATCCCCTTGCTTGAAAAGGGCTGGTAGCATCCTGTGCGCGAACGGAGAGAACCAATGAACGGACAAAGAGCGTGGTTATGGCGGGGTGTGAGCATCGGGGCATTCGGATTCACAGCCGTAATGGGAATGACAGGATGCACCGCGATCAGGGTGACGTTAGGGATGAGAGTGCATCTCGACAAGCTGCCCGTGACAACGATCGAGGCGAGCCTGCCGAAGGGACCGGCGATTGTACCCGGGCAGACCTCGCCCCTGATCGTGACGTTCACCGATCCGAGCGGCAAGGTCTGGGTGACCGAGGGAAAAGGCAAAGGCAAAATTCTGTGGGCCGACCTGACGGTGACGCCAAGCGTGGTGACGGTGAACAAAAAAGGTGTGCTCAGCCTGGCGCACGACCCGCGCAAAAGTGACGGTAAGACCGGGCAGGTGGAGATTTCAGTTCCGAGCCACCCGGATTTGCACGCATCGCTGACAGTTCCGGTGCGCTACGACTTTCCGTTCGTAGCCAATTTCAACGGCGCCAATGGATCGTCAGGATCGAATGGAACGAACGGGAGCGACGGCATGTCGGGGTCGACTGGCTCGATGGGATCGTGCGATCCAGACAATAGTTCCGCTGGAGGAGATGGAGGCAACGGCAGTGACGGCACCGACGGCGGTCATGGCGGCAATGGCGGCTCCGGCGGCAATGCGCCTCCCGTAAGAGTCATGATCGCGTTGCGGTCGGGCGCTCAGCCTCTGTTGCAGGCTGTTGTCAGTGCGCCGGGCCGAAAAGACCGGCATTTTCTGGTTGCCCCGCAGGGCGGTTCGCTCACTATCATGGCCAATGGAGGGGGGCAGGAGGCAGCGGCGGCAGCGGCGGAAAAGGCGGCAACGGCGGCGACGGCGGATCGGGCGGATCGGATGCCCGCGCGGTCAACGGGGGCATGGGCGGTTCGGGTGGAAACGACGGCATGTCGGGAAGCGACGGATGCCCTGGAAGTGCCGGCGCTATCACAATTGTTTACGATCCTGCTGTGAAGCCGTACCTTGCGGCGATTAAGACATCCAATCGAGGCGCGCCTGCTCCGGTGTATCAAGAGGCTCCCGTTGCGCCTCTCTGGTAGTGTTCCAAACTCATGCGGTCCGTCAGCCGGACGGTTAAATTGCCGCGGCCGCCGGCAAGACGTCATCTACGTCAACCCACTGCGTGGGATAGTTGCCGGTGTAGCAGGCCGTGCAGTAGCCGGTTCTTTTCTCGTCCTGGACTGACTTCAACAGCCCATCCAGAGAGAGATAGGCCAGCGAATCTGCTTCAATAAAGTGGCGAATCTCTTCAATGGATTTGTTGGCGGCGATCAACTCACTCTTGCTCGGCGTATCCACTCCGTAAAAACAGGGCGAGATGGTCGGCGGGCAGCTGATGCGCAGATGCACTTCCTTTGCGCCCGCGCCCCGCACCATGCGCACGATCTTTCTGCTCGTCGTGCCGCGAATGATGGAGTCGTCGATCAGGATGACGCGCTTACCGTCCAGCAGATTGTGCACCGGGTTCAGCTTGAGGCGCACGCCGAAATCGCGCACGCGCTGCTCGGGCTCAATAAACGTGCGGCCTACATAATGGTTGCGGATCAATCCCATGCGAAAAGGTATGCCGGCCTCTTCAGCGTAGCCGAGGGCCGCGGTCACGCCGGAGTCGGGCACGGGAACCACCACGTCGGCAGGCACGCCGGATTCGCGCGCAAGCTGCCGGCCCATCTGGTCGCGGCTTTCCTGCACCCAGCGGCCGAAGATGCGGCTGTCAGGCCGAGCAAAGTACACATGCTCAAAGACGCAACTGGTCTGCTTGACGCCCGTGGAATACTGGCGGCTGGTCACGCCGTCTTCCGTCACCATCACCAGTTCACCGGGCAGCACATCGCGCAGGTATTCGGCGCGGAGCAGGTCGAATGCGCACGTCTCCGAAGCAAAAATGATTGTCTGTGTGCCGTCAGCGTTCTTCATCCGCCCCATTGAGAGCGGACGGAAACCGCGTGGATCGCGGGCCGCAAAGATGCGGTCGCGGGTCATCATCACGATTGAAAACGCGCCGTCCACCTTGGCCAGCGAATCGGCAATCGCATCCACAAGCGTTGAAGCGGTGGAGTGCGCGATGAGCTGGACAATGATTTCAGAATCGCTCGTGGTTTGAAAGTAGGCGCCGTCGCGTTCGAGCGCCATGCGCAGATTGCCCAGGTTGACCAGGTTGCCGTTGTGCGCAATCGCGATGAGGCCTTTGGTGGAGTCCACGCGGATGGGCTGCGCGTTCAACAGCGCCGAATCGCCGGTGGTGGAGTAGCGCGTGTGTCCAATGGCCATGGGGCCGGGCAGCTTGTCGAGCACATCGTCGGTAAAGATCTCGCTCACCAGGCCCATGCCCTTGATGTTGGCCAGGTGCTGCCCGTCTGCGGTGGCAATGCCTGCCGACTCCTGCCCGCGATGCTGCAATGCGTAGAGCGCAAGATAGGCCTGGCGCGCGGCATGCGGATGCCCATGGACGGCAACCACACCGCACTCTTCATGGAGTTTGTCTGATTCAGGGAAGGACTTCGCTGAGTCCCCGGTCTCAGAAGCGAGACCGGGGGCACCCCCGATGGAATTTGTTTCGTCGTTTTCGCCTTCGACTCCCTGAAAAAGGAGCTGACTCATGCCATTACCTCGCCGTGGAGTGTGGCTTCCAAGGCGGAGGCCCAGGGCTTGCGGAGTGAAGCAAGAGATGCAGAGATCATGGGCTGGCGGTAGACGCTGATTTCAAGTTTGCTTCCGCCTGTGGTGCCGATGCGCGCGGCAAAGTAGCCATACGTGTCGGCCAGCTCTTCAATGGCTTCAACCTGGTTGGCTTCGCTAGTCACCAGCACCGTGGACGCCGGCTCGGCGAAGAGCCCGAAAAGCGGATGCGCCATCAGCGATTGATCCTGCTCGACGGTTGCGCCAATCTCCAGCGGAAAGGCCGCCTGCGCCAGCGAAACAGCGATGCCGCCGTCAGAGACGTCGCGCGCCGAGTGAATCAACTGGCGCTCGGCGAGCACCGCAAGCAGCGTGTGCAGATCGGCCTCGGCATCAAGATCGAGCGGTGGCGGCTGGCCCCATAGTCCGCCGAGCACCACGCTCGCATACTCCGATGAACCAAATGTAATGAGCTCCTCCGCCACGGCAACGTCGTCTTCCACCGCCTCGGGATGAAGCGCCGTGGGCGAGCCCAGCAGCGGACTGTACGGATCTGCGCTGCTCTCCACCTGCGCGCCCGGAAACGGCACTTTCAAATTGGGATCCGGCTCGCTGCCTCTAGGTATCGGCCACAGCAGCACAATCGCGTCGCCGCCTTTTTTGAAATGCGCAGGAACCGCCATGGTGACATCGTCAAGAATGCCCACGATGCCAAGAACCGGCGTGGGATAAATGCCGACTCCGCGCGTTTCGTTGTAGAGCGAGACATTGCCGCCGGTGATGGGCGTTGATAGCGCAGTGCATGCCTCGGCAATGCCGTCGATCGCCGACGAAAGCTGCGCCATGATCTCAGGCTTCTCAGGATTGCCGAAGTTGAGGCAGTTGGTCGCCGCCACCGGAGTTGCGCCAGTCATTGCCACCTTGCGCGCGGCTTCAGCCACGGCATGCATGGCGCCAAGCTTGGGATTCAGATACGCCCAGCGGCCGTTGCCATCGAGCGCCATGGAAAGCCCGCGCTCGTGACGCACCCCTTGTTCGTCTTTGCTTCCAGTGGCTTTGATGCGCATCACGCCGCCCTCGCCGCCGGGGCCGATCACGGTATTGGTCTGCACCATCGAGTCGTACTGCTCATAGACCCAGCGCTTGGAGCAGACATTCGCGCTTGAAAGCAGCTTGATCAGGTCGGCGGTAAAGTCGCGATCCTCGCTGAGCTCGGCCTGGTTCGCGTCAGACGGTAGAGATGGAGCAGGCGTGTTCCACACACCGACAGGGCGATGATAGAGCGGCGCGTCATCGGTGAGCGACTGGTTGGGAATGTCGGCCACCAGCACGCCGTGATGGCGGATGCGCAGCCGTGGCTCAGGCTTCACGGTGCCCACGATAACTCCGTCGAGGCCCCACTTCTCAAAGACGCGAAGGACTTCGTTTTCGCGGCCTTTTTCGGCCACCAGCAGCATGCGCTCCTGGCTCTCTGACAGCATGATCTCGTACGAGCTCATGCCGGTTTCGCGTTGCGGCACAAGATCGAGTTCGACGTCGAGGCCGACACCGCCGCGCGCGCCCATCTCGCAGGTGGAGCAGGTGAGCCCCGCCGCGCCCATATCCTGGATGCCGACGATGGCGCCCGTTTGCATGGCTTCAAGGCAGGCTTCCATTAGCAGCTTTTCCATGAAGGGGTCGCCCACCTGGACGTTGGGCCGCTTGGCCTCGGTACCCTCGTGGAACTCTTCGCTGGCCATGGTGGCGCCGTGGATGCCGTCGCGGCCCGTCTTTGCTCCTACATATATGACAGGGTTGCCGGTGCCGCTCGCCTTGCCGTAGAAGATTTCGTCCTTCTTGACCATGCCCAGGGCGAAGGCGTTTACCAGCGGGTTGCCGCTGTAGCAGGCTTCGAACTTGGTTTCGCCGCCCAGGTTGGGAACGCCAAAGCAATTGCCATAGCCGGCAATGCCGCTCACCACGCCTTCGACAACCGCGTGATTGCGGGCCACCAGATCCGGCTCCGCGCTGCCCGGCTCAAGCGTACCGAAGCGCAGCGAATCCATCACGGCCAGTGGCCGCGCGCCCATGGTAAAGATGTCGCGCAAAATGCCGCCCACGCCCGTCGCCGCGCCCTGGAACGGCTCAATATAGCTGGGGTGGTTGTGCGACTCGATCTTGAAGGCGCAGGCCCAGCCGTCGCCAACATCAATAATGCCCGCGTTTTCGCCCGGCCCCTGCACCACAAGATCGCTCTTGGTGGGCAGCCGTTTGAGGTGAACGCGGCTGGACTTGTACGAGCAATGCTCGCTCCACATCACGGAGTAAATGCCAAGTTCGGTCAACGAGGGCACCCGGCCAAGGGCCGCAAGAATGCGGTCGTACTCCTCCGCAGTAATGCTGTGCTGGGCAAGCATCTGCGGGGTCACTTTGGCTGGCTCGGGAACGACTGCAGAAGGGGCAGTTGTCATCACGGTTGCCTCTATTGTCGCATGGCATCGACATGCGGAAACTCGGTTCTGGGTGTGGAAAGCCGGTGCTCATCGCCTGTTTTCGCATGCGTTGCGCATCCCCTCAGGCTGGCGGCTTATTGTGTGCGTTAGCAGTCGAAGAGCTGGCGGAGCTGGCCGGGCGAGGTGGCGCAGCCGCGTAACCCTATGTAATACTTTTCAGAGCAGGATCCCACCCCGAGCCGGGATGGCGGAACTGGCAGACGCAGCGGACTCAAAATCCGCCGACCCTTGCGGTCATGGGGGTTCGACCCCCCCTCCCGGCACCATAAGTAAACATATTTAAAATCAGCTATTTGTGAGATATTGAAATCGTTCGTGCCAAAATTGTGCCAAAAACGTGCCAGGATTGTGCCAGGGCTCCCCTTTTTGGCATCACTAGATCGACAACAATCGGCGGCCAGGTTTACCGCTCGATTACGTCCTAAAACTGGCACCAGTACTCTCGCGCATAGAGCAACTGCCAGATGCTGAACGGGTTTCGATCTTCCTGAACGGCTCTTGCGCATCGCCGACGCACGACGCATGGCGATCGCAATGCCGTTTGCCTGTGGCTAGCTTGTGCCAGATCCGCACATCGGGTTCGATTCCCTGAGTTGAGAGTTGCTGTTCCTGCACCTTTTGAAGAGCACGATGATTTGCAAGCATTCCGGCTTAAGTAAAAGCTAGACTCTTCCGATAAACCTGGTGAAGAGTCGAGGGGCATCATCTAGGCAGACGAGGAGTGCCATGTTTTACTCCTATGGGAACGCGACACCAGGATGGAAGCCGAAGCGAAAACAAATTCTGGCCACAAGGCTGACTGCGCTAATCGAGCAGTTTATGACTCAGGAAACCGGCGCTTCACGAGAGGCACCCCCATACGTGAAGGTCGATCTGCAAAAGGATGCAGTCTCCATTCGGAGGCTTACAAATCTTTCCAACAATCTGATCGACAAACTTACCTCCCAGGCTGACGCGGTGTACAGGGAGGTCATGGGCGTGCGATCCTCGAAATCTTGTTTGCCTCAGGACCCAACCGGAATAAGTTAATCAGGAATCGAAACAGCCTGGTGCGGTACGAACAAGCAAGGAATTCACCTTGAGTGCTCTCCAGGCGAGCCGCGTCTGTTGCCCCGCACACCAGCCAGCGCACGAAATAGCAAAACTCCCATTCCAACGGCTTGGCCGGCTGATGCCGGATCAGTAGTCCGGATCTCCGATACGAGATGGCACGCCGAGTTTTCCCAAGTTGAGAGCGCTGTTCGCCACCCTTGTTCGAATGCCCACAAGATCGTTTACTCCGATTGCGTCACAGTCGCACTTCCAGTGAGAGCGCGGGAAAGGAGAATTCAAGGCCACCGACCGTGAGCGTTGCAGTCGTGTCTCCGTAGCGATCTGCGGCTCGCTCATGATCCGGGCGAGAAGAAAGCTTTCCCCAAAGCATTGCTAGAGAATGGGAGGATTGCTTCCACAGTTCTTCAAAGGCGCGCTCCAGCACCAATGGCACAGCTAGCTTTTCCAGGAAGCCCGTTTGTTCGGCACCCCGGCAAATGACTACGGCCTCCACCCTGTCGATCGGTTGATCAGCCGCAAGTTCCAGGGCCTTTCGCAGAAGAGCATGGTCCTCGCGGAACCTGTTTCTTGCCGCGACTGCCTGTCTTGCGCCTTCCCGCAACTGTTCATCGTTGGAACTCGACTCCGATACAGTTTCCGGCGCGATCAGCCACTTGTGCTGGATCACGAGCACGAATCCGGATGCGCATTCACAGATAAGCAGATCCGCATCAGTGACGCCCTTGATCACCACGGTCGGCTTAGCAGCGAAGCTGGCAGCCGGAAAGAGACTCCCGAGATGGCTTAACGCGATTTTTTCCTTCTCACTTTTCACTGCTTCGCAAAACGA
>CAVXVM010000052.1:0-28024 GCA_963765025.1 uncultured Acidobacteriaceae bacterium
GCGAGGAACGCGATGTGTTGCTGCTGCGTGCAAGGTACTGGTACGACCTCGCCCATGCCAAACTGTTCTCCGGCCTGAACCGCCTGAAAGCCGAAAAGCGTCTGGAAGAACTCGTCGAAGTCCGCCAGCGCCACGCGGAACCGCCGCGCTTCATCCGGGCAAGGATTCGACCAAAAACCTGTGGAACGACCTGTTTTGAGGTTCATTCGCTTGCCCGCCGAGAACGACGCTCGGCGGCTGTGGACTGTGGCCCGAACACGCATGGAACCGCGCCCCAGTGAGGCACGAGACAACCACCCCGTTATGCACGCTTCATGCACGCAAAGACTTCCAAAGCCTGCCTATTGCTTCTCTTTCCTGCCTAAAGTAAAATAGCGTAAGTGTCGTAACTACCGTGCTTTAAGGCAGTTACAACAAGCGGCGGTTGTTGCCGCCTCGGCTAGAGAAAGCACGTCTTCCACGCAAAAAATATGGTGTTCAGCACTTGCGGTTGCTAAGGTGTTCAAGCTTAGAGCCATTGGTTGGTTGACAGTGGCTTAGAGCGGGCCCCATAATATGGGCATCTGGGTCCTGCCGCCTGTCGGGCTCGCGGTTCCCGCCATTTTCACTTCAAGCTTCAGAGGAGTAGCGGCAATGACCTCAGGCATGTCACGATTCGCCGCCGGCGAACATCGCCAAGCACGCGAGATCATACTGATCGGGCTCTTGGGGCTTGCGTTGACCTGCGGTTGTGTTTCGCCGGCGTCCGCCAACTGCAATCCCTTGAACCTCCCGACTCCTCATGATCCCGGCAGGCCGGGAACCGTTGTGCTGCACGGCGGGGGCCGGTTCAGCGATGAAATCTTAGAGAAGTTTATCGCCCTGGCGGGAGGTAAGAAGGCCGAGGATCGTGCTGATTCCCTCGGGGACCTACGTCCGGGGCAGAAAAGGACGGCGTTGGCTTTCCTGAAACGCAAAGCACGTTCGAGGCCCGCGTGAAAAACAGATTCGCTTCCTGGCCGGAACTGAAGGCCAAGGGCCGCATCGCGGCGTTCCGCTTTCTGGCGACCGATAATCAACAGGACGCCAACAATGCGGATTTCGTCGCCGCGCTCAATCGGCTACGGGCGTTTGGATTCCGGCGGCTTACCAAGGCAAGCTGGACTGGCGTTTTGCCCCCCATTATCCGCAGCAGACGAGCTTGTTTCAGAAGGCCCTGCGCGACGTGGTAGCTCGGGGCGGAGTGGTCGGGGACTCGGCGGAGGCATGGCGGCGCTGCCGGAGATCATGATCATGGGCGACTCCGGCCAGGAAGACGGTCCGGCGGAAGCCGTGGTGCGATACGGGGTCACGCTCTTCAACGGCGCGATCGTGGACGAGATGTTCGACGCTCGCGGCGGACGCCTGGAACGGTTTACGGGCCTGTTGAAAGACACGGCAGCCCTGAATCGGCGGTTGAGCTGGCCTGCCGCCGGACGCAACATAATTGGACTGGCCGTCGAGCCGCATACCGCGCTCCTCTTACAGGGTAATACTGCGCGGCGATCGGCCGGCAGCGGGCCTATGTCTTCACCAAGAGCAACGGCGATCGCACCGTCACTTCGCACATCCTCGCCCCAGCCGACGGCAAGGTCGATCTGGTCTCGTCCTGCGATCTACCCCAGCGGCGGACGGCTGCCGGGGATCGCCGGGCGGGGGCCGTGAGAGAGTGCAAAAACCCGTTCGCAGTCCCGAGCCGCCAACCGGCTCACGTCCCGGCACGGTGGTCCTGCACGGCGGCCGTGGCAATACGGATCTGATTGCGATCTATCCTGGCCTGGCCGGAGTGTCGCGGCCGCGTCTGGTGCATTGTCCGGCGGCGTGTGCGACTGGCAGCCTAGTCCCACGATGCCACCGTCGCTTCTGACGGCAAAGATCAGGCGTATTTCAAGGAGTGGACCCGTCTGAAGGCTGGTTTTCCCCGGCCTCCGGCTTCGTTTTAGCGCCGTCGGCGCGACATATTTGTAGCCACCCATCCACAAACATATTCAGCCCCGTCGGGGCGGCATCATCCGCGGTTCCAGAAGATGCCGCTCCTGAACGGAGCTTGAAAAATTTGGTGGTCTGGGATTTCTACAAATATGCCAGCCCTACGGGCTTTGGGAAACCGGTTCGCGGTCTGAATTGTTTTCAGCGGTAGATTTCCCGGCGGTCAGGTAATGACGATGATGACGATGATTTGCAAAGCTCGATCGTGGATTTCGTAAATCACCCGGTAATCGCCCACGCGAATCCGCCAAGCATCGCGGCCTTTGAGTTTCTTCACGTCCGGCGGACGCGGGTTTGTTTCCAATCCGGCCAGCCGCGCCAAAATCCGATTCGGCAATGTCATCCGGCAGACGATCCAGACCTTTCTGAACCGACTTGGGCAGGATGATTTGAAATTTCATTTCGCCTTGCGTCCGCGATCCTGCGCGATACGAAGCCAGGGTCGAAAACTGGCCGGCGGCGATTTCCGAATGCGCGCGGTCATGGGCGCGTCGTAAGCCTGGATATCGGCCAATTCCTCCTCGGCTTCACGAAGATGCTCATAGGTCTGCAAATCAAGCACCACGCCCGTGCGTTTGCCTTTGGCGTCAGTGAGAAACTGTTCTTCTTTGGCGGCCAGCGCTTTCATGGCAAAACTTTAGCCGGTTTTAGATTTTTCGCAACCGTTCCTATTTTCTGCCTTCGCCTCACGGCACGGGCAGTTCATCAAAGATTTTCTGGATGACCGTTTCGCTGGTTTTTTCCTCGGCCTCGGCTTCGTAGGTAATGGCCACGCGGTGACGCAGCACGTCCAAACCAAAACGCCCACTTGCGGCGGGAAACGGCTGGTGTAATCTTTTCATCATGTCGAACACACAATTGCTCGCGCGCATCACAATGGATCCGAACATCTGCCACGGCAAGCCGTGCATCCGCGGCCTGCGCTATCCGGTGGAATGGCTGCTGGAATTGTTGAGCGGCGACATGACGGAGCCGCAAATCCTGGCGGACTATCCCGACCTCGAAGCGGCTGATTTGCGCGCCGCCATCGCCTACGCCGCGCGCTTGAGCCGCATCAAAAGCATCGAACCGGTGGCGGCATGAAATTCCTCGTGGACGCGCAATTGCCGCGCCGTCTGGCGCGGGAACTGGCCGCCACCGGCCATGACCGCGGACCTGGCTTTGCAGAGAGGCCCGCCAACCGATAGGCTAGGAAGTGGGACAAGACAAAATTGCAGGCGATGAACAGCAAGTCCCTGGCAGAAGAAGGGCAAGATGACCCTTCCCTGCAGGCACAATCCTGCGCCAACCAAGCGCCAAGTCCTGGGAAAAAACGCACTTGGCTCAGGAGGATCATTCATTGAACGAAGTATATGCGCACGCGGCTGACAGAACGTCCTTGCGCTCAGCTTTTGTGCTTGCCAGCGCCTTTGGCGCAGTTAACTTTCTTATCCATTTTTTTGCTTCACTCTGGGGCTCCCATCTGGGCTACGGCTTCTACCGCGACGAGTTCTACTACCTCGTCTGCGGTCATCATCTAGCCTGGGGCTACGTCGACCATCCCCCGCTGGTTGCCCTTCAGGCGCGTCTCGCCGAGATTCTGTTTGGCGTCTCGCCCACTGGTGTTCGCATCTTCAGCTTTTTGGCCGGTAGCGTCACCATCGGCCTCACGGGTCTGCTGACCTGGCAGCTTGGCGGTAAAAGGAACGCCCAGATGCTGGCCATGACCGCCTTCATGGCCACTCCCCTTTTCCTGGGGGTCACGAATTTCCTTTCGATGAATGCCTTCGAGCCCTGCTTCTGGATGGGCTCGCTTTTCATCGTTCTGCGCCTGGCCGAGGGCTCTGCAAAGCCCCATGCATGGTTGCTCTTTGGTCTGCTGGCCGGATTGGGTATTGAGAACAAGCACTCCACTGCCTTTTTTCTTATCGCTCTTCTCATCGCGCTTCTGATCAGCCCGCAGCGCCGCATCCTTTTTTCCGGCTTCTGTCTTGCCGGCGTGGGCATCATCATCCTCCTTGCCATGCCAAATCTGCTGTGGCAGTGGACCAACCATTTCCCCACATACCAGTTTCTTCATAGGGTCCAGCAATCTGACAAGAACGTCAGGATCTCCGTTCTGCTTTTCCTCTACAACCAGGTCAAGGTGCTGCTCTATTCGACTTGTCCGTTGTGGATTGGCGGAGTGATCTGGTTTGCTTTCTCCCCCAAGGCGCGGAACTGGCGCTTCGTTGCCTTTCTTTACCTCATCTTCCTTGGCATGATGATTGGGATGGAGGCGAAGTACTACTACCTGGCTCCCATTTACCCGGTTCTGTTCGCGGCCGGAGCCGTCGCCTTTGCCGACATCGTCAAGCGTCCTCGCTGGGTAACTACTTATACGGTCATCCTGGCGCTCTCCATGGTCTTCTTCACTGCGCCGATCACGCTCACCATCCTGCCGCCCGACCGGTACAACGCACTCACCGGCATCTTTTCCCCTGACTCGGTGCGGATGGAGAAGTACACCAGTCCCCTGCCTGAAGTGCTCTCCGATCGCTTCGGATGGCCGGAGATGGTGCAGGGATTTGCCGCCCGTTACAACGCTCTGCCGCCCGACATCCGCAGCGAAACGGCCATCTTCTGCCATGACTACGGAGAAGCCGGCGCGGTCGACATCCTCGGCCCACAATATGGTCTCCCGGCGGCCATCGGCGGGCATCAGAATTTCTATTTGTGGGGATGGAACGGCTATACCGGCGACTCCGTGCTGACCCTCGGCAACAATCGCGACGAATTCACCAATGACTACGCTGAAGTGATCGACCTGGGCGCCTTTGACCCTGCCTGGGCCATGGACCGGCTTCATGAACACTACTTCTGGCTGCGCCACCGGAAACAGCCTTTTGCCGCAAATTGGGAGAAGGTAAAGTACTGGTTCTGAGCGCTTAAATTCTCTGTCTCAAGTCGACGTGATCCGGCCCTGCGCATCTCACGGATGCGGGTGCCTCCGGGGTCTGCCTGCGGCCGCTTCGCCGCTACAACTTTCGTGTCACCCCAAGCCGGACAACGGTCATTGACGGTAATCTTCGCCGCGCACCATAGTGGGTACAGTCTTCAGAATTTCCCGAGTGCTTCGGGGCCTGACCTTCACCAGGGGGGATTGACCCATGTCCTTGATCTTTGCGCAGTTGCAAATGGCGGAAATGGAGCGGCACGAACAGCAGGCGGGCAGAACTCAGTTCTTCTTTGAGCCCGAGGCTTTGGCTGTCGATTCCGACGAGTTTGCAGCCCTTGAGGATCGTGTCATTCGCGCCGTGGAGCTTCTAAAACAGGAGCGGAACGACCGCGCGACCGCCGAAAAACGCGCCTTGCATGCGGAAGCGGAACTGAACTTCCAGTTGCCCCGCATTGAAGCGCTGGAACAGGAAATTCACGTGTTCAAAACGCCAGCGAACTTGGACACGAGCGCATCGAACAGTTGCTGAGCCAACTCGACGCCGTGCTGGCCTGAGCCGGCAAGCTCGACCGGAAGAACCTCGCAGATCCCAGTCCTCTCAAACGGCCTTAATCCCCCCATACCGTGCCCCAATCGCTCAACGGGTCTGAGCCTTGGTCCCAGGGTGTATCCATATATACCGGCGGGATTTCGAGCCGCACCTCTGGCGTGTGACTGCTATCCTTAGGTATCCCAACCACATGGTCAGGGGCGCAAACTTTAGAGCAGTTTTGAGCAACAAGTGCGGGACTTATTTGGTAGTCTCCATTGTGCAAGCCTGCAAAGGCAGGATTCCTTCATGATTGAACTGACCAACGTCACCAGGAGCTACGGGGCCGACCGGGCTGTGCGGGCTCTGAAGGACATCAATTTGCATGTGGGACGTGCCGAGAGAGTGGCCGTCATGGGCCCTTCGGGCTCCGGCAAATCCACGCTCCTCAATCTGATTTGCGGGCTCGATGAGCCGACCACCGGTTCAGTGAAAGTGGATGGCGTTGAGCTCTCGGGACTGACCGACGACGCGCGCACCCGCTTGCGCCGCGAAAAAATCGGAATGATCTTTCAGACCTTCAATCTTCTGTCCACCCTTTCGGCGCTGGAGAACGTGGCCCTGCCGCTGCGCCTGCAGGGACTCTCGAAAAAAGAGGCGGAAGGTACTGCGAAATCCATCCTTGGCCATGTGGGCCTCAACGGCAGAATCACCCATCGGCCCGACGAACTCTCGGGCGGCGAGCGGCAGCGCGTGGCCATTGCGCGGGCCATCATCTTTCGTCCCCCGCTGCTGCTCGGCGATGAGCCAACCGGCAATCTTGACTCGGCCACCGGCGATGAAATCCTCACACTTCTTGACGATCTGCAGCAGGAGTACCAGAGCACCCTGCTGATGGTCACCCATAACGCCGAAGCGGCCAGCTATTGCAATCGGATCATTACCCTTCACGATGGCCAGATCGTGCAGGACGTGCTCTCCGGCAGCGCCGCCGCCAGAGTGAAATGATGATTCCAGCGCTCTGGCAGATCGCCTCGCGCCAGTGGCGCACGCATCGTCTGCGGGTCGCGATGACGACCCTGGGCATCGCACTCGGCGTTGCCGTCTTTTTCGCCATCCGCACCGCAAACTCCGCGCTGCTTGAGTCTCTCACCCTCGCCGTCGAGCGCCTCGCCGGCAAGTCCACGCTCGAAGTGACTGCAGGCGAAGCTGGCTTCCCCGAGCAGACCCTCGACGTGGTGCGCGCAACTCCCGGCGTACAACTGGCCGAGCCCGTCATCGAAGTCATCGTCCACACTGCCCTTCAGGACGAGGGAAACATTCTCATTCTCGGCGTCGATACCACCGGCGATCAGCAGTTGCGCCAGTATGATTTTGACAAGTCGGCGACCCAGGTTGCCGACCCGCTCACGTACCTCGCCGAGCCCCACGCCATTCTGCTTTCGCGCGCCTTCGCGGATCGCCACGGATTGCAAATCGGCAGCCATCTGCCCATCTTCACCCCGAACGGCAAAACAGACTTCGTGGTTGAAGGCATCTTTCAGCCCACCGGCGTTGGCGAGGTGTTTGGCGGCAACATCGCCGTCATGGACATCTACTCCGCGCAGGTTGTCTTCAATCGCGGCCACAACTTCGATCGCATCGATCTGATGAATGCCCCGGCCGTTCCTGTTGATGAAGTGCAGCGGCGGTTGCGCGCGCAGTTGCCCGCGGGAATCGATGTCATCCGGCCTGAGATGAAAGGCGAGGCGCTGGAAAACGCCGTCACCGCCATGCGCCTGGGCATGATGATCACCAGCTTCATTGCCCTGCTGGTGGGCGTTTACATCATCTTCAACTCGTTCACAATTGCCGTGAACCAGCGCTGGAAAGAGATCGGCATCCTGCGCGCGATCGGCGTCGAGCGAAGCAATATCAATGCCATGTTCCTTGGAGAAGCTCTCTGCATGGGCGTGGTTGGCTCCATCGTCGGCATCATTGCCGGTTTTTATATAGCGGCCGTCGCCAACAAGATGATGGGATCCATCGCGGCGTCAGTCTACGGCATCGTTTCAATTGCCGTGGCTCCCAAAATCCATTGGGGAATGGTTCTTACGTCAGTCGGCCTGGGGATTGCCGCCTCGCTCGGAGGCGCATGGATGCCGGCCCGCGCCGCTTCGTACCTCGACCCCATTCTTGCCCTGCACAATATTGAATCGCGCCAAAAGGAGTCTGCGCTCGGATGGGGCCGGGCTTTTCTCGGCGCCGCGCTGCTTGGCATCAGCATCCTCCTCATTCAGTACTCGCCTTTGGGCGTGGGCATGGATTTTCAATTCTCCTATGCCGCCCTGCAGCTAATCGGCCTGACCATGCTGCTGCCGTTGCTCGTCCATTGGGCAGCGCGCGCACTCAGGCCTGCAATGGACCGCGTGGGCGGTTCTGAAGGCGCCCTGGCGGTCGATGCCATGATCCAATCCCCGCGCCGCAGCGCTGCCACGGTCGGCGCTTTGATGGTGGGCCTCATGTTCGTCTACTCAACCGCGGCCTATATTCAGAGCTACAAGCACATGATCGCGCGCTGGACCGACCAGATGTTGAATGCCGATCTTTTTGTCGCGACCTCGACATTGCTGCGGTCCACTTCCTATCACTTCAGCGAGGACCTGGGAAATCGCATTGCGGCGCTGCCTGAAGTGGCGCGCATCGAAAACGTTCGCTTCACCGTTATTCCTTATCGCGGAGACACTTCTGCCTTGAGCGGAGCTGACATGGCAGGGTTCCTTGCGCGCTCCTCCAGTGCCGTGATCGGCGGCAACCACAAAACGCAGGTCGACCTGCTGCCCCAGGGCAAGGGCGTGCTTGTCTCAAGGAACTTTGCAACCCGCTGGGGCAACAAGGTGGGCGACGCGGTGCATATCGATACGCCCACTGGCCCGCTCGATCTGCCCATCCTTGGCTTGATTGAGGATTACCGGTCGGATAAAGGCACAATCTTCATCGATCGGTCGCTCTACAAGCGTTACTGGAAAGACGACGCCGTGGATTTTATCGACGTCACCCTCAAACCCGCTCAGGATCCAATCGCGGTGAAGCGCAAGATTGAGCAATTGACCGCGGGATCTGAGCACGCCATCGTCTACACCAACGTCGAATTCAGAGACTGGATCGGATCGCTCGTAGACAAATTTTTTCTGCTGAATTACATGCAGCTTGTGGTCGCCGTGATTGTTGCCGTGGTGGGCATTGCCAATACGCTGATCATCTCGGTGGCTGAGCGGCGGCGTGAGTTTGGTATTATTCGCGCCATCGGCGGTTACCAGGCGCAGATTCGAAAGATGGTGCTGCTTGAGGCGTTTTCCATCTCCGTCGTCGGCGTGATTGTGGGCGTGGTCGGCGCTTTGTTCAACATCCAGTTTCTCTCGCGCACAGTGTCCACCGTCCTGGCCGGCTACGATGTGCCCTTTTACTTTCCCTGGCTTCTCATCCTGGAGTCGTTCCCGGCCGTGGTTGCCGTAGCCTTGCTGGCCGGCTGGATTCCCGCGCGCCACGCCATGAAGACCCCGGTGATTGAGGCAATCGGCTACGAATAGAATTTTGTGACGAAGGAAATCCGCCAGGAGTATCTGGCGGTGAATGCAGCCCAGAGCAAACCACTTTCGGCCCGAACACGAAACCAAATGCGAGCGACGCCGCATTTTTCATAGGTCGCGGAAAATCGTATGACACCTTCCTCAACCAATCCGCGCAACTTTCGCAACGACATCGTCTTTGCGTTTGCTCTGGCCCTTGCTTGCTATCTCGCGTGGTTCGTCCGCGATGTTCTGATGTTGCTTTATGTGAGTGCGCTCTTTGCCGTGGTGCTCACTCCGCTGGTGCGATCTACCTCGAGAATCCACATTCGCAACTGGAGACCATTCAAAGGCACAGCAATCCTCGTTCTTCTCCTGTTACTCGCTGGTGCGGTCATCATGTTTGGCTACCTTGCCTTGCCGCCAGTCATCCGCGATCTGCAAACATTCGGTCAGGAAGCGCCGGCACGCTTGCCGGGAATTCTGGATAAGCTCAAGCGCATTCCCTTTCTTGAACGGTTGAACGATACCGCGATCAGCGGCAAGGTGCAGGACCTGGCCAGTAATGCAGCCAGCTACTTGCTCGCGTCCATCAAGAATTGGGTCGGAATCCTTTTCAACGTCATCATGGGATTCATCCTTACGGTGTACTTCATTCTTGAAGGCGATCAGGCCTATGGCTGGTTTCTTTCTTTTTTTCCGCCCGCAAGCCGCGACCGGCTCGATCAGGCTCTTCGGCGCGCGGAGCTCCGCATGGGCAAATGGTTGCTCGGCCAGGCGAGCCTCATGCTCGTTCTCGGCATCAGCAGCACCATCGTCTTTCTCGCGTTGCATGTTCGCTATGCGTATGCGCTGGGCGTTATGGCCGGAGCCTTGAACATCATTCCCGTCATCGGTGCAGCCTTCACCATCGGCCTCGCCTTGCTCGTGGCTGCCATTGATTCCTGGGGAAGAGTACTGGGTATCGCGATCTTCTACTTCATCTATCTGCAGGTGGAGAATTCCTACCTGACGCCTCGCATCATGAAGAGCAGCGTGAATCTGCCCGGACTTGCCATCCTCATATCGCTGCTGCTCGGCTCCGCGCTCGCGGGAATTCCGGGCGCAATGGTTTCGGTTCCCACGGCAGTGCTCGTGTCCGTCCTCGTCGACGAGTTTCTTGTCTACAAAAACGCAGCTTGAGCTTCTTCATCCTTTGATTGGTCGTCAAGATTACGGCTGATGCGAAGTCTCAGCTGAGGCGTGGGGTTGGAAACTCATCCCTTGCTCTCGTTGCTTGCGCAGGGAGTCTTCCCGTTGCTTGCTCATGAGCGCTTGAGATTTTTGCGCTTCTTGTGCGGCTTTGTCCCGGAGCCCGAGATGCTCATAAGCCCGGCGCAATTGATAATGACCCGCTACAAATTGAGGATTCAATTCGACAACATGTTCAAACGCCAATCGAGCTTCTGGCCAATCCTCCTTCGACGCATAGACCTTGCCGAGTTCAAAAGAAGGATCGGGAGAGTTGGGCTCCAATTGCGCAGCCTGCTTTAATGCATCAACTGCCTCCTGGTCGCGGCCCAGGCGGCTGGCGAGAAGGCCGAAGTAATACTCGAGCAGGTAATGGCCGGGTCTCTTAGCACGCGCTGCTGCAAGGATCTGAAGGGCCTGAGTGTCGTTCGCCTGGCGCGCATGCGTTTGTGCCAGGCCAACATGGGCGACGCCCAGGCGAGGACCGAAGGCCTTGCCGTAGATTGACTGCGGTGAGCTGCCGCCGAGTCGTCCCGTACCGCTGCCTTCGTAAACATACGCGCCGGGAAGGCCGCCCGCTCCAGGGTTTGCCAGTGTCGGGTTAACGTAGGACATACGGTTCTGCGCTTCGGTCACCGGGATTGGCATGTCATAACGCAAGCCAAGGTTGACGGTGAGCTTGCTCGAAACCTTCCAGTCGTCGGCGCCAAAGAAGGCAACGTACTTGGCGCGCCATCCGTTGATCTGGGGAATGTCAATGTATGCGTTGGAAGCTGCGCCAAGATAGAAGCTGGCGAAGCCAAAGCCGGACTGGTTGTCAGCCGGAGTGCTGGTGGGGCTCTGGGTGAAGTTGAACTGGCCGGCACTGCCGGTGAGAATATTCAGGTTGAACTGCGCGGCGCGAAATTCACCGCCAAACCTGAAGCTGTGACGGCCCTTCTGCCATGAGAGTGCGTCGTCATATTGAAAGACGTTGTCGTCGAAGGCGCTTGCGCCATCGCTGGGAGTGTTGATGCCATTGGCCGGATAGTTGTATTGGAATCTGGGAAAGACCGCGTCGCCCACGCCTTTGAGGCCGAACTTGGTTGCCCAGTTACCACCATATCCGCCATCGCCCGAGCCCTCGACCCGATGGCGGCGAGTGAAGCCGGCATTGAAGTGGTTGAGCATGGTGGGCTTGAGGATGATGTCATAGCCCAGACGCAAATATTTGTTGCCCTGCGTGTTGCCGCCGGTGTAGAGCGACCCGAGGCTTTGGGTGCTGACGTAAGGCATGTTGCCGTTGAAGTAGCTGCCCGTGATTTTGTTGCGCGCGTTGATGTTCTGATCGATGCGGACGGACCACTCGTCAGCCTGCTCGCGGTTGGAACTGACGTCAGTAATGTTGAAGTACGGGCTGGTGGCGGTGGAGGATGGCATGACCTTGGAGGCGGCGGTAAACACCGGATCCGCGGCCTCGGTGATTTTGTTCCGTGGGTAAGCCTGTCAGGGCTGTCCCTGGTTGACGCCAGTGCAGGTCGTGTAATCGTAAATGATGTGTGCCTGGTAGACCTGGCCGCCGATCGTCGTGGGGGTTAGAAGGGACGAGAAGTCGCCACCGAGCATGGCTTGCGTGGGGGCAGACAGCAGCGAGGTGCCCCCGTTGGTTTGCCTGAAGCCCTCGTAGTTGAAGAAGAAGAAGCTCTTGTCGTTGCCGTTGTAAAGCCAGGGAATGCGAATCGGCCCTCCAACGCTTGCGCCAAAGTCGTTCTGGGTGTCGAGGGGCTTGGTTGTTGAGGTGGGTCCGAAGGCGGCGTTCTGGTAGTCGTTGAGCCAGCTGTCGGCATCGAGGACGCGGTTCTTGAGCAAATCGTACGCCGAGTCTCAATCAGCTTGATTGAATCTGTCAAGCCGCTCCGCAGGCTGCTTCCAACGTTCCGGGACGTGCAGGCGACATCATTGGCATTTGGGCACTCTGCTGCGAAACGTGCCCATTTGCCAATCTGCTATGGTTATCACCGTTGTTGGTCGTTGCTGAATTTCTTTCCCCGACTGCTGATAAAGCCTCGGGGAAAGCGCCGGAGGAAGTGCAATGCACAAGGCAATTATTTTCGGTTTGGCTTGCTGTGCCGCGATTGGATTGACGGTTGGCGTGGGAAGCAGAGCAGCACAGGCACAGGCGAAGCTCAAAGAGAATGCGGCGATAGAGTTGGATCATGGCTGGGAGTTCCGGCAAGTTGCGCAAGGTTCACAGGAAAACGAGAGCGGCTGGTTGCCGGCCAAAGTGCCCGGCGACGTTCATCTCGATTTGCTGGCGAACAAGAAGATTCCCGACCCCTTCTTCCGTGACAACGAAGCCAAGCTGCAGTGGATTGAAAATGAGAGCTGGGAATACCGGCTCAACCTTGCCGTTACAGCGGACATGCTCGCACGCTCCAACGTGGACCTGGTTTTCGACGGATTGGATACGGCCTCGCAGGTTTATGTGAATGGCGACCAGGTACTGAGCGCCAACAACATGTTCCGCGTGTGGCGCGTGCCTGTGAAGAGCCATCTGCACGTGGGCAGCAATTTGCTGCGCGTGGTGTTTCCCTCGCCAATCAAGGCCGCGGAAGCCGCGGCCTCAAGCGATCCGTTTCGCCTGAAGTCATTGACCCAGGACAAGACCTACGTCCGCAAGGCGGCCTATGAGTACGGCTGGGATTGGGGTCCCAAGTTTGTGACCAGCGGCATTTGGAAGCCAGTGCGCCTGGAGGCCTGGGACAATGTCCGAATTGCGGATTTCACGGTCCGCCAGCGTGATGTAAGCACGGATGTGGCACACCTGAGCGCCGAAGTAGAAGTGATGGCTGCGAGCGCAGGGACCGCCAGGGTGAGCGTCCTGTATGACGACGCTGCCACGCATGCAAGGGCGATGGAAGACGTGAACCTGCATTCAGGAATCAATGTGATCGCTTTCCCCCTGGAGATTCGCCACCCCAAGCTGTGGTATCCCGCCGGTTACGGCGAGCAGCCGCTCTACAAGTTCACCGCGCAGATCGGCGGTGTGGGTTCGGTCGTTGAACAACGCTATGTGAAGGTTGGTTTGCGCTCAATTGTTCTGCGTCGCGAACTGGACAAGTGGGGCCGCTCGTTTGAGTTGGTGGTGAACGGGATTCCTGTGTTCGCCAAGGGCGCCGACGTGATCCCCTTCGACAGCTTTCCAAACCGTGTGACTACGGCCGACTATCGCCGCATTCTCGAGTCGGCGCGCGACGCCAATATGAACATGATTCGTCATTGGGGTGGCGGCTACTATGAGAGCGACGAGTTCTACTCCATCTGCGACGAGTTGGGGATCATGGTCTGGCAGGATTTTATGTTCGGCAACGAGTGGCAGCCAGGCACATACGCCTTCAAGCAGAATATAGAAGCCGAGGCCGAAGACCAGGTACAACGGCTGCGCAACCATCCGAGCATCGTTGTATGGAGCGGCAACAACGAAACCGAACTTGGTCTCAACTGGGCTCCGCGCGACAAACTGCCGGCAGATGTAAAAGCCCAGATGTGGCAGGACTACCTGACGGAGTTTAGCGGCATTTTGCCAAGGGTGGTGGCTCGCCTTGACGCGGAAACGCCGTATTGGCCAAGTTCTCCAAGCGCGGACTATGAACCGCTGAGCGAGCACTTCCAGAGCGGTGATACCCACGACTGGACCATCTGGCATGGGAGAGCGCCCTTCAGCGACTACGAGAAACATCATTGGCGGTTCGTAACTGAATATGGATTCCAGTCGTTTCCTGAGATGAGAACGGTGGAAGCCTTCACTTTGCCGGAGGATCGTACCGGAATCTTCACGCCGGTGATGCTTGCACATCAGAAGAACAACGAGGGTAACTCGCTCATCCACGATTACCTCACAAGGGACTACCCAGAGCCAAAGGACTTTGCCAGCTTTCTCTATGTGAGCCAGGTTTTGCAGGCCGAGGGAATCAAGATTGGCGCGGAGCACTTCAGGCGGAGCCGCCCTGAAACGATGGGCTCGATCTTCTGGCAGTTGAACGACTGCTGGCCAGTTGCATCCTGGTCGAGCATCGACTACTACGGCCGATGGAAGGCGCTGCAATACTACGCGCGACGGTTCTATGCGCCGATTCTCGTCTCTCCGCATGTTGAGGACGGCTCGGTGAAGGTCTACGTCGTCTCCGATGCAGTGGACGCGAAAAAGGCTAATCTGCGCGTGCGGTTGATGGATTTTGATGGCAAGGTATTGTTGGAGGAGAAGCACGACGTGGACGTTGCGCCGCTTGCGAGCAAGGTTTACCTCGACTGGCCTCTGAAGAAACTTGCTGACGCTGGCGCGAATGACACCTCGCATGTATTTGTGGTGGCCGAGCTGACGCAGGGTGGAGCAGAGATTTCGCGCAACCTGACTTATTTGGCGCCGGTGAAAGAAATCCATTTAAAGCCCGCCACGCTCAAAGTTGAAAGCACTGGTGAGAATGGAAGTTTCAAGATCCGAGTTACATCGCCCGTTCTGGCGCGAAGCGTCTATCTCTCGTTCGGCGACCTGGACGTGAAGGTAACTGACAATTACTTCGACCTGATGCCGGGCGAGACGAGGGAGATTACGGCCACGAGTTCAGCGTCTCTGAATGAATTGAAGACACAACTCAAGGTCATTTCCTTGACGGATGCATTCGGAGGATCGGATCAATCAGTTGCGGCCATGCAAACTGAGAGCCTGGGACAGCCGCATTGAGCCGGTGCTTCCTCGACTCATGCGACAACTCGCGAAGCCTTCGGATCATTTCAAGTGAAACAAACGAGATTTGATTGGATTGAATAACTCTATGGCGGAGGATAGAGTCTGGAGCTAACCATTCTCCGGACCGAATTCCCTACTCACGGGGAAAAATACGGGGAATTCTCACGGCTTTTAACGGAACAGGGAAATATCACCCCGTATCAGGGAAATGCATTTCCCTGATACAGGGATTCGGGTTCCTTTCTGGCCTGGATACTTACTCTCCAATTGGCTCAGTTCTAACCGGTCCATCGAGTTCGGGCGCCCATCTTTCTCTACGCAATCCATTGTCTTCAAATCCCCGGCTTTGCAGAATCGATTTCTCTGGCGCCCAAGCCCTTACCGGCTTCAGTAATTTCTCGGAGCCGAGTTTTGAGAAGGCAATTGAGGTCTTCCTCACAATGCGAACCAAGCGCGGCCCAAGCGCCTTTATCTCAAATGCTCTCGCCGTCAGCTACCGCGCGCATGGTTTCCCGCCTAACAATCTCCGCCCGACCGAGGTCATTCCCTTCGTGGCCGCAGTCGTGCCGGGAGTACTCCTCGATTATCAAAGGTCCACCATTTCCGTACGAACACACAGGTCGCTCGCGGGCATTGGTTCCAGACAGGCTTTGATTAATTTGGCCTGCCGGGTGACCGGGCATCATCGACCAGTGCGTAATTTGCGATTAGAGAATCGCCTGGATCCTAACAAGAATCTCGTTGTCAATCCAGCTTTCCGATTCACCGGCCTCGATGTCCTTGAACAGCCACCAGCGCTCGATGTGTTCCGCGGTCTCTCCCGGCTCCAGATTCCGAAGCGGCCCCAGAGTTTCGAGTTCGAGCGAGTGCTCGTCCGTAAAGACCTCGAAATTGCAGCCGGAATCGGGATACTTTGCGCCAACTTCAACGTCGGCCCTCTTCACGAATAGATGTCCGCTCCTGAAGTACGCGCCCCATCCTGAGGGGTTGAAGATGCCCCCCATCTGTTCCTTGAATCTGCTCGCGGAATTCTTCGTCTGGCGGAGTTGGAGGTACCTGGTTCCAATTCTCCATCGAGGATCTGCCAGGTCTGTATAACTCCACATGGTGAAGACACCTTCGGGCAACAACCTGCTGGGCGAAAACGGCGCCTTCGGGGGGAACGGGAGGATGGCCTTCCCGCCGCCAGCCATCACGGAGAGCGCCCATGGAGCCATCTCGGTGGGTACCTGTCCAAGATTGCGTATGCGATGCGTAACGGTAACATCCGTTCCCGTTTCCGCCAGCTCGATCTCAAGCTCTTTCTGCAGATTCGTTCCGGGAGGTGCGGATTCGGGAGGCGCGGTAAAAACAAAAGCACTGCCCTGCTTCCGCATTGAAACGGGGAAGTTGTCGGGATAATACGTCCGCGCAACTTCGGGAGATACCCACAGCCGGTGTCCACCGTAGACTTTGAATTCCCGATCGGCGCGATCACCAGGCGCTTCGGCAGCATCGTGAAACTCGTTTTCATCTCCCCGAAAACCAAAGAAGAGAATCCGGGGCCCCACTTCGGCCAAGACGATCAGTTGCACCGTGTCATTGCAAATCAGGAAAGCCTTCTTCCACGATTGGTATTCAACTTCTTCGCCAGTCACGGTGCTCATACTGTCCAGTTTCTGCATGTGTTCAACCCTCCCGGAATGAGGCGGCATGGACTCTCGATTTGGTTTCTGTCCAGTAGCTTCGCCTGCTCCTTTTCAATCGCGTCGATAACGTTCTGGCCTTATGGTTGCGACGCACCCTATTCATTGGCCGCGGTGAAACGGCCTTGGTTATTCTCCCTCCGGGTTTTCGAAGTCCAACAGGTCCCGCCTGAATCCCCGGGTGTTATAGGCTCCGTACGCCAATCCAACGATCGTCCAACCAATGCCAAGCAGCTTAGCCCGCCAACTCAAGCTCATCCACAGCAGCAAGCAAATCAAGAACCCCAGTGAAGGGGACACGAAGTTTAGCCAACGCTTGTGCGGGTCGCGAAAGTAGAACCGCACCAACGCGGATAAATTGACACCCATGAAAGCGAGCAGCGCGCCAAATTGAGCAATTCCACGCCACGCTCAAAACTCAAGGCCAATGCACCGATGAGCGCCACCGCGCCAATGAGCAAGACATTGTTTCGCGGAATTCTTCTCTTCGGCTCGATGGCCCCGAAGAAGCCGATGGGCAGCGCACCGCTTCGGCCCATGCCGTAGAGCAGGCGCGCCGCACCCAACTGCGCACCCAGCGCGGAACCAAACGTTGCCACCAGCAGCGTCACGTTGATGACCGCAAAGAGCCACGGCCCGCCGGCGCGACCAGCGACATAAACAAACGCGGTGTCCACATCAGGAAAGTTCTGAACGCCGGGCCAGACGAGCTGTGCCGCATAGACCTCGACCGAGGCCAGCAGCCCAGTGAGCAGGCAAACCAGCACGGTGGCAAGCATGATATTGCGGCGCGGATTCTTTGCTTCTTCAGAGAGGGTCGAGATGCCGTCGAACCCGATATAGGTGAGCACCGCCAGCGAAGTGCCCCCCAGCACCGATCGGAGAGAAAAAGTTTTGGGGTCAAAGAAGGGGCGGGTGAAGTACGCGATTCCGGCGTGAGGCGTCGCGTATACGTAGTGAGCCGCCGCGGCCAGAAACAGAAGAATAACCACGGCCATGACCGCAACAAGACTGGTGTTGATACGCGCCGAAGTCTCGATGCCCTGCAGGTTCAAGAGCGTGAACGCCACGGCGAAGGCTACCACCCACACTACGTACGGAATCCCCGGGAAGAAATTCATCGCGAATTTTCCGCAGAGAATTGTGCAGATGAGGGGGTTGAGCATATAGTCCATCGCCATGCTCCACCCGGTTACATAACCCAGTGCAGGATGGATTTCGCGGCCCACATAGGTGAACGCGGAGCCGGCGCTGGGATAGGCGGAAGCCATTTTCCCGTAACTAAAAGCGGTAAACATCATGGCGACCATTGCGAGCAGCACGGTGATCAATGCGTATCCGTGAGAGCGCACGCTCATGACCCCATACACGGGCATCGGCGCAGTCGGCTGAATCACAATGAGCCCATAAAGAACCAGGTCCCATAAACCCAACGCACGCCGGAGCCTTGGCGTGCCGGTGGTTTCAGATGGAGATGCGGGCATGATCTGGTGTGCACCTTTCTCGATTGCGGTCACTTGGTTCTTCGCTGCTTTTGGGGCGAGGTGTCTTTAGCTTTTGAAATATCGCAGTACTGAATGCTCCAAACTCAAATGCCCGGTTCGTTCCGCCGTTTTGCTTCGCGGCCTATTTGATAACGTGTTCTTGTCCCACACTCGGCAATTCAGTCAGCGGCTTGCTCGATTCAGATACCATCCGAATTGAGCCAGCGTCTGACGATGTCTATTCACTCTCGTAGCATGCCGACCGAATCGATTCCGAGATGGACGCGCCCTGTTGTTCAGCGAAGGAAAGCAGATTCTTCATTTCCGTGTCGGGATGAATCGAATGGACTGAAGTAACAGTGAAACTGG
The DNA here is from genome assembly GCA_963765025.1 of uncultured Acidobacteriaceae bacterium. GTDB lineage: Bacteria > Acidobacteriota > Terriglobia > Terriglobales > Acidobacteriaceae > Telmatobacter. The sequence continues at coordinate 18,496 of CAVXVM010000052.1, forward strand.
AAATCAGGACGCCGAAATCCAGCGCCGTCCGCAGCACTCTACCTGCGAACGTTCTGCCCGCATCGCCCGGCATGATGAATGGAATGCCGGCGGCCAATGCGCACACAACACCGGCAAGAAGTGCATCTCCGGCGCCGGCCGTGGACCTGGATTGAAGCACTGGCGCCGGGGAATACTGCATTCGGCCGCCTTCAAAACCATATGCTCCTTTTGACCCGAAGCTGACAACCAGGCGCAAAGCCGGGTGGGTGGCTGTGTATGTGGCTGCATATTCCGCCAGCAGCTCTTCATTGAGAAGATGACCCGAGCCACTGCCAAGCAGCGCTGAGGCCTCTTCCTGATTCAATGCAAGCAGGTCGGTGAGAGCAATCAGCCCCATGTTCCGCGCTTCCTCAATTTCTCCGAGCGCGAAGGAACACGCCCTGTAATTGCCACAGTGGGTTGCAAGTTCGAGAAACTCCCGCCTAAGCTCCAATGGTACCTCGGGGACGCAGATTGCCACGGCGCGCGACCCTGCGGCGGCCATGCAGCGTGATGCCGACCGAAGATCATCGGCGTTCAACGAGCCTGCTGCCGAGTTACTGCTGGTGAAGTTTCCTCCTGAGCCATCCGGGTAAATGAAACACACACTGAAGAGTGTCTTGAACGACGGGTCGCTCCGCATGAACTGCATATCGAGTCCGGCGGCGCTCATTTCGCGCAGGATTCTGGTTCCAGTCTCATCGTTGCCAACAACTCCGATTGGGAATACGCGAAAGCCGCCCGGGGCTTTTCCGGAGCCCATAATCCGTGCAATATAGTGCTCGAGAATGTGAAGTTTGCAGTAGTCCCGCGAGTCAAGCAGCTCGCCCAACCGGCTTTCGTTGCGGCCCAAATCGTGGTTGCCATGAAGCGAGAACATGATGCCCGCGCCGATGCCACCAATACCTATAGCGCACGTAAAGCCACGTTCCTCATTTGCGCGCAGAGCTAGCATAATCTCAGAACAACTCCCAATCTGGATTTTCGCTAATAGGATGAATAGAGGTTTCCAGCGTCGCCGTTACGATCGCATCGGGGTGGGTCTGGAGCAGCGTCATCGGATACTCCGGCGTCGGCTCGCTGAACAGAGCTACCCGCAACGCCGTTTGCTTCCATGCGCCAGTATCGCTATAGACGCGCACCTTTTTGGCGGAAAGGCACTCGCGCATTCCTAATGTAATCGACATGGGCGGAACAAACTGGTAGGCTGCGCCAAATGTCCGCTGCGCCAGCGCCACGATCGTATCAATATTGTTTTCCTGAATCCTGATGGAAGAGTTCGCGATCTGATCCAGCGTCACATGGTGAAAGGGATGTCGCCGAGCCTGATTGTAGGCAACGTGTCCATCCTGCCCCCACCCACCAACCGTGATGTCGATCGGCGCCTCGTCGATCGCGGCCCGAACCGCTTCCATCGTCGCGGGCAACAACCAATGGCGCAGCTCCACGGGCACCGCTAGCTCCGGACGAATTCCTCCGTAAAAGTGCCGCTCCATGAAGGTTCTGAAGTTGTAGGGATGCCCCGCGGGAAGCGGCTTCCCTTCCCAATCAAGACACTCGTCCATGTGGAACACGCGCAGGGTCTTCAGTGAAACGCTACCTGCATTCACCAGGGCACGAAATGGTTCGTACCAGCAGGTCGGTCCACACGGGATGATGGCGCGCGTAGGGCGGCCTTGCTGGTTGTTTTCCTCGATGGTTTGAATCAACTCTCTGGCCATCAGCTCGCCCATCTCGATGGAATTCGCCACCTGCCGATAAGGCACGCGCAGCCCAGGATGTCCAGGCAATTCCCGCGCAGGAATCGCGCACCAGCGATGCAATTCTCTAACATCGATGAAAGCCGGCGAGTTGAAACGCGTGTTTGATACGGACTTTAAAGTCACAACGATTGAACCTTTCCTTTGAAAACACGATCCCGTTGCGCCCGGCCAATTACCCGCGAGCCTATTCGATCTTGACTGAAATCGCGGGCGTATTGAATCCCTCGAGCTTGACCCAATGAGGATCGGTCATGATCGACACGGCTCCGTGGATCTCAACTGTTTCACCGGGGAAAACCGTGACATAGTTGTCGTCGTACTCCACCGGAAGGATCTCGTTTCCATCGCGGGCAGAACAGATGCTCGCCCGCTCGAAGAACGCGATGTGACTTGAGGGGTTATGAAGGCGGATGATGTTCACCCTGTCACCGTAGACGACGGTTTCTTCGGCGCTGACTTCGAGCTCGACCTTGGGCATGGTGTTCAGCGCTGTCATGTCGGCCCATTTGTCCTGCTTCAAGATCAGGGCGTCGTCGTTCTGCGGACCGCCCAGGTCATCGTCTTTCTGCGATTGCCAGTAGACGTTGTCTACCAGCTGGCGGCCCATGTTGTCGAATAACTGGCAGCGCACAAAGAAGACCGGGGATGCCTGTGGATACCGGGGCAATGTGAGCACCTGGATTGCGCCGTTGGTTGCAACCTTGACTCCCTCGATCGAGTGGTCGTCAATCAACTTACCGCCCAGGTCGTAGACCCTGACGCGCGCAGTCAGTCCCTGTGCGTCGTTGGGAGTCTGGTTGAAGACGATGATTTTGGCCTGGCTGTGATCGCCGATCGCGTACGCATCGAAGACCACCGAAAGCGGGCGCAGGCCTTTCTTTGCGCCGTAGTAGGTGCCGCCCGGACTCAAATAGTAGTCGATGATGTTCCCGTAGAACGAGGGCCAGTGGCTGTTGAGCATCCAGTACATCGTCATCTTGTGGTTGGCCCAGCCGTTTGCCGCAAAGTCTTCAAATTGCGCGCGTGTGTTTTCATAGTGGGCCAGTTGAGCCTTGCGGACAAACTCCTCCACGTTATCCGATGGGCCATAACGATGATCGACTGCCCGCTGGACACTTCCCAGGGTGTTTGCATCCGTGATCGCTCCAGCATGCAGGTACCAGGTGTCGTTGATCGGCCAGAGCTTGTCGGCGGGAATGAATTTCTTCAAACTCTCCAGCGTTGGAATGTGCTCGTTGTCGCCCTGCTCGGCGGCAGATCCGCGCGTCGTAACGTAGGTGCCGGCGAACCAGTAGTTGGGCGGCCGCCAAGTATAGGGACCCTCCATAATAATGCCGTCCCAGATGCGTTCGCCTTTGTCGTCCTTTGCAAACGAAGACACGGTATCGACAACCGCGTTCTGCCAGTGCAGCTCCGAGATGACTTTACGGTATTCGGTGCGAATGGGCAAAGGCGGAAGGCCATCGCTTCCGTTCGCCCAGATGAACGACGAAGCATGAGAGCGAAGCATGAGAATCTGCGAGCGGACGCTCTCCGGCGCTACGCGATGGTCCTCCTCGTTCCACTGGTTCCACTTCTCCCATTGGTTGCAGCACATCCAGCCAAAGACCAGCGGAATTCCCTGCTCGTCGGCAAGTTCGGCCAGATGCTCGCTGGAGATTTTCGACTCCGAGCGCAGCATGTTCAATCCAAGATCCTTCACATACCGCAGGATCGCGGCCTCGCGGTCAGGGTCGTACTTATAAAGCAGGTCCGGCGTGTAATCGGCTCCGCGGACAAGAAAGTCCCGGCCATTGACCTGTAGATAGAAGTTGCCGCCCTTGCCCTTGTCCTGGAACTGCTGGTCTTGATCGCGATGCTGGGTCACACTCCGAATTCCAAAGCGAATGTGAGCCTGATCAGACGATTTCTGGTCCGCCACAAACTCCAGGCGCAGGTCGTAGAGCGATGGGTTGCCCATCGTATACGGCCACCATAAATCAGGATTCTTGACGACCAGGCCTGGATAATCATCGGGAGCAAACGTAACTTCGCGGGTCTCGCCCGGCGAGAGCGTCACGGCCTGTTCGAGGTCAATGGTTTGCTTGCCCAGGCGCGAAATGGTTCCCTTGAGAGTGCCGCTGATCGGTTTGTCAGAGAAGTTGTTCAGATTGGCGTATAACTTAAGACGGGCAGTGGCCTGCGGCATGGAAAGGTCGGTGTTCACCACCGGGTTTTCAACCGCGACCGGGCCCGTTGTTCTTAAATAGACCGGCTTCCAAATGCCGGCGTTGCGATCGGGCACGAAGGAAGCCCCGAACTGCGGAGTCTTTGTGAATTTGCCCTGGTACCCGAGATACTTCCAGTTGAGCCAGTCGAACCAGCTGTCGGCCAGCTCCACGCCGTCCACGTCCTGAATCAACTGCTCGGGAGTCACCTTAACGGCCAGCACATTCGACGAGCCGGGATGAATCCACCTGGTGACGTTGAGCTGGTGAGCAACATACATCCCGACGATCTGCTTGTTATCGGCCACCTTTTGGCCGTTGATCCAGATCTCCGCGCGATAGTTGATTCCCGGAAATTCAAGTGTGTAGTTTGAAAATCCCGCGGGCGCGGTGAACACGGTCCGGTACCACCAGTCCTGCTTGTACAGGTCCTGGGGAACTTCGTCCAGCAAGTTCTTGCCGAAATACAAATCGGGATAGACGCCGTCTTCCTCCAGGATCTCGAGGACGGTGGCAGGCATGCGGTGAATCGGATGCCACCCCTGCGGTTGGTAGCCCAGTTGGGAAACTGCGGCGCCATCCGCTTGTACGTCTTTCGCCGAAGACAAAGCCCAGTTCTGCCACAACTCAACTTTCCCTGGATCTTGAGCCAAGGCAAATACTTGAAAGGCGAGCAGGCACAGCGTGAACACAGAAATAGCACGGACCATAAGTTCTCCCCTTGATCAATCGACGCCGCGTTGAGGTCTCATCTGTGCCTGCCCGAGCGCCCTTCCGGGCGGCCTCAGTAATACAGTTTTGCTGCGAATTGAATTTCGCGTTGGTCGTTTTGCCCATCGCGCGTCGAGGTGATCGTGCCGAAGCCGGCGGGGTTGTTGTAATTGAGTGCGCCGGGGGAGGCTGGAAATCCATTTTCGGAGAATCCCGGAATGGAGAAGTTAGGATGATTGGCCAGGTTGAAGAATTCCGAGCGGAATTCAAACCGCAAACGCTCGGTCAACTGGACCTGCTTGAAGAGGGAGAAGTCCAGATGATTGAAGCCCGGACCGCGGTACTGGCTGGGCCCGCCGCCCAGCGGGCTGAAGTCCGTTTGTCCAATCTGTGTCGCCACGGGCGGCGTGGTGAAGGCGGCAGCGTTCATCCAATGACTCGGGGTGTGCGCTCCGCTATACAGACCGACACTTGGAATCTTCAAGGCATTGCAGCCGAAGCCGGTTGTCGTGGGAATAGAGCAACCAACAGTGCCTGGCTGGCCGTCCTGCAAAGTATAAATCCAGTTGGTGTCCCAACCGCCCAGGATGGCGTCGACCACCTTGCCGGTATGCAGGAAGTGACGGTCATGCCCGAAGGGCAGTTCGTAGATTCCGCTGAAATGGACGACCTTGTTAATGTCGAAATCGCAGCGTCCGAAGTCTTTGCCCATCCCAAAGCCCGGCAAGAATGGAGCGCGGTAGCCTGTCAAAGATGTTTGATTCAAAACATCCACCGCATTGGTCAAACAACTGGCCCAGGTGAAGTTGGCCAGGACATTCAAGCCGCTGGTGACTCTGCGCTCATAGTTGACCTGCAGAGAGCTGTAGTGGCTGTTGGCTGAAAATTTGGTGTAGGTGATCCAGGGAGTGAAATCGGGATACGGAATGTAGTTGGTGACATTGAGTCCCGGCGGCAGCATCTCATGAGGGGTTTGCGGGTTGACGTAGGACCCCAGATGATGAACCGTGTTTCCGACATAGCTTGCCTGTACGGTGTCTTTGCTGGTAAGCGCGTACTGCAAGGTCAGGTTATATCCCTGCGTGTAGGGCGTCGGCATGTTGTAGTCCTCACCAGTAAAGGACACTCCTCCGGGTTCAACCGCAGCCGGAGTGAGGGGAATGCCGGTGATGCCGGTTTCCAGCGTGCCAATGGAGCCGTTGGCGAATGTTATCGCCTGATTGGGCACGAGGTAGGGATACGACAAGTCGAATTGGAAAGGAAAGTCAATGTAGGTTTCCACGACGGAGTTTTCAAACCCGCCGTAGAACATCCCGTATCCGCCGCGCGCGACTAACTTGTGCGTAAGTTCGTAGGCAAATCCGAAGCGTGGCGAGAAATTGGCTTTCTGTGACACGCCAAGACCGGGCTGGCTGGAGCAGACTGTGTCGATTCCGTCCGTCACCTCAGCCGCCTTGAAGTCCGCGGAAAATGGCGTGTTGCAGCGTTTCTGAGTCAAGAGGAAGGTCGAGTGCCCGTTTTTCCCCGTAAGGATGAAGTTCGATTGATTTCCGCGGTTCTCAAGCAACTGGCCGAAGTATTCGTAGCGCACGCCCAGGTTCAGGGTAAGCTTTTTGGTCGGCTTGTAGTCGTCCTGGAAATAGCCGGCGTAGTACAGATGCTTCATCGACGTGTTGGCGATATTGGAGGCGCCGACATTATCGGCACCGCCCACATAATCGGCTGCGCCCGCGACCGTCCCTGGGATAGGCGACAAAAGCATTTGCGCAAGGCCGGTATTGCCTCCGGTTGTGGTCGGGACCTCAGTGTAGTCACCGCTGAACGACCAATTGCCTCTGGAGGCTATCGGCTGCAGAATGGCGAATCCCAGCCGCTGCCATTCGAATCCGGTTTTGAGCGTATGGCGCCCGAGGACTTTCGTCAGGTTATCTGTGATTTGCGAAGTGGTGCTGAGTTCGATGGAGGGCAGGTAATCGTTGCTGCCAAGCTGGTTCAGGCCGGTGAGAAAGATGGTGCCCAGGCCGCCGTTCGAGTTCCCCTGCGTAACCCCCTGGATTCCGAACTGCGCGGGAATCCCCGACATGCTTGCATTGGGCTGAGTGCGCGAGGCGCTTAAATTGTTGTATCCCAGGCGGAACTCATTGACCATCGTCTCAGAGATTTGGTGTGTTTCGCTCAGCGCTGAATTCCATGAGATCGCGTTCTGAATTCCGGCAAAGAACGCGCCGCCATCGGCGATTCCGCCGAACGGCCCTGGGATGAAGACCGGATTGTTTACGTAACTAACGCGCCCGAAGGCGTTGTCTTTGGAGCTAAAGTTTTGATCGACGCGTACGTCGAATTGATCGGTGTCGTTGCTAACCACCGGGTCCGACGCGTAGTTATTGAACAAGCCTGAGTTGCTCGGCGATGGGTACAGATTCAGAAGCTTGATCGCATTCGAATCGAGCCGACCGGTGGGAAGTGTATTGCCGGCAAACGGCTCGCGTGCAAATCCGATCTGTGTGCCCGGCGTGGCGCCGTTTGTACAGGCCGCAACAATTCCCGATACCGGGTCCAGCACTCCGCAGGAGATGGGTCGGGTTGTGGAGGGGTCCAGGACCTGGCCGAGCGTATAGCCGCGGCCCAGAATGTCTTGAACGCAACCGGCCTGGCCGGGCGATTGCAAGCAGCTTGCCGGTGACGGGCCTTGAGTAAGCAAGTCGGAGAGGTTGGTGTACCCGCTGCTGCGCTCCAGGGCGGTGGGCACCGTGCTTATATAGGGATAGGCCTGGCGAATGCGCGTGCCTTCGTAATCCATGAAGAAGAACGTCTTGTCATGGCGAATGGGGCCGCCCAGCGTGGCTCCGAACTGGTTCTGGCGGAATTTGCCCTTCGCAACCTCAAAGTAATTCGCCGCGTCCAGTTTGTCGTTGCGGATGAACTCCCACGCCGCGCCGTGGAAGGAGTTGGTCCCGGACTTGAGTGTGGCATTCAGCACCGCGCCGGCCGACCGGCCAGACTCCGCGCTGTAATTGTTGGTCTCGACCTTGAACTCCTGTATCGCATCCACTGGTGGTTTGACCGAATAGGCCGAGCCGTTGAGGAAGTCAACCAGGTTGGCGTTGTTATCAATGCCATCGAGGAGATAGTTGTTCTGAGCGGGACGCAGCCCGTTGGCCGCGAAGCTGCCGCTGGAGCCCAACCCGCGCGAGTCCTGCTGGCCTTGAGTGACACCGGCCGAGAGTTGCGCGAGAAAGGTAAAATTCCGCCCGTTCAACGGCAGGTTTTCGATCGTCTGCTCCTCAACGACTTGCCCCACCGACGCATCCTGGGTCTGCAGCAGAGGCGGAGCCTCGTTGACCACCACGGTTTCGGTCGATTCTCCGAGGGCAAGTTGGATGTCCACGGCGACGTTCTGTTGCACGTCAACGCTGACATTGTTCTGCCGAACCGATTTGAAGCCAGCCGCCGATGCAGAGACGGTGTACCGCCCAATTTTTACCGGCGAGAAAGTATACTGCCCCTCCGATCCCGACGCGGTTGCCATGGTGATGCCGGTAGCCTCGTTGACCAGCAGCAATTTGGCATGGGGAATTGCGGCGCCGCTTGGATCGCGGACCACGCCAGAGATTGCACCCATGTCAACCTGGGATGCCATCCTTGCAGGCACTAGTAGCGCGACCAAAACAAGCAGTGTCCCAACAGCTATTGACCTTCGACCCACGTAGCTCAGATTCACCATCATGCTCTCCTCTCCGGCTCCTACCCGCGTTCCCCGAATCCAGAAACTGCGAGAAACTACCCTGCAAAGACATCGATTTTTTCGAGATCCGCTCCGCAAAGACGACGCACATCCGCAGGCCGTGCTCTCAGGGATTGGGCGGGGGATTTTGCCGGTCCCGTCGCGGTCGCAGTTGAACGTTCCAGCCCCGATCTGAGACACGTGCATGTGCACGGCTCATACCGTGCACGTGCACGGTCTTCACGATGAAGGTAAATATCGCCGTTCGCGATCCAGATGTCAAGAGTTTTTTGAGGCCTTTGTTGGAAATTCCGGATGGAGAGATGGTTCAGAGGGTACGGACGCCTGGGTTTTGGGCGCGAGAGCTGCGAACGGCAGTTCCAGGATCAGAAACCGGATATTCGATTGCTCGCGCCAGGCAAAGCTCAATCCGCTAGGAAAAGTTCAATCAAGGATGCTCAGATCGAACGTGCGTACCAGCTCAGCGCCACTCAGATCTTCAGTGGACGCCTCTTTAGGGCGGGTCTCCCTGAAGAGGCGCAAGTTCGACAGCATCACCACGGCCGGACTAAGACTGACGATCGATGGAAACTTCACACCGGAGATCAGATGATCGGCCAATAGGCGGACCACGATTTGCCCCTGTCGATAGGGCTGATGGTAGATGGACGCGGAGATTGTGCCCTTTTCGAAATATGGGCACATATCCAGGAAGAGATCGCTTGTAATGAGTTTCACTTGTCCTTCGAGGTCTCCCGCTCTGAGCGCCCGGCAGACCGGAAGGCAATTGACGGTGTTGACATAAATTCCGGCGAGATCGGGAACGCTGCGCATCAGGTCCAGAGTCTTTCGAAAGGTCTCTTCTTCGTCTTCGTGGCCTTCAATGACGGCTGCGGTTTCCCCGCCCATGCAGTGCTTGGGGAAGGTCTCGGAAAACCCCTCGGCCTTCCTCTTGTGATCTTCAGCCATGAGCGTCCCGGCCACGACAGCCACTTTCGAACCCGGAGGGACAATCTTGCCGAGCAGCTCACCCGCCACGCTTCCGCTCAGGTGGGGTTCCACGCAAACGGCAGCAATACGCTGAGTCGAGGAACAGGCACATA
>CAVXVM010000053.1:0-5423 GCA_963765025.1 uncultured Acidobacteriaceae bacterium
CTAAGCCAGCTCCACTTCGATTTTCTTTGCTTCCGCATCGAGCTTTTTGATTTTGAAGCGGCGGATCTGGCCCTCTGCCAGGGGTTCGGGTTCGGCTGAGGCGGCAGCCGTGTTCCCTTTCCAGCGGTCCTTCAGCATGGAGGAGAGCGCTGAGAGGTCGGGGGTTCCGGGTGTGGCGGCTGCTGGAGTGGCGGGTTGCGGCGACGGGAGCAGCGGTGCATTGCAGGTTGCGCTGATGCCTTCGCCCAACTCGACGACAATCTTTTTCCCTGACAGTTCAACGACGCGGCCGGAAACTTCGTCGCCTACTTTGTGTTCGGCGATGAACTCATCGATGTCGGTAGGGGATGAGCTGCTTCATTGAGAGCTTGATCTGGCGTTTTTCTGAATCGATGGCCAGCACTTGCGCCTGGACGACCTGTCCGACGCGCAAGGCATCGGACGGATGGTTAAGGCGGCGGTCTGCGACGATTTCGCTGATGTGGACGAGGCCTTCGACACCTTCGGCGATTTGAACGAAGGCGCCGAAGTTCATGATCTTGGTGACCGGGCCCTCCACCTGAGAGCCGACAGCGAAGGTGCGCTGGGCATCGACCCAGGGATCGGCGAGGGTTTGCTTGAGGCCGAGCGCGATGCGGCGCTCTTCAGGCTTGATGGACAGGATGACGGCATCGACGCGGTCGCCCTGCTTGAGGACATCGCTGGGGTGGCGGATCTTTTTGCCCCACGACATTTCGGAGATGTGAATGAGACCTTCGACGCCGGGCTCGATCTCGACAAACGCGCCGAAGTCCATGAGGCGGGTGACGGTGCCGGAGACGCGCTGTCCAGCTTGCAGGCGGTCAGGCGCGGTGGCCCAGGGCTCAGCCTGGAGCTGCTTGAGGCCGAGGGAGATTTTTTTGGTATCAGGATCGATTTTGAGAATGCGAACCTGGAGCTCCTGACCGACAGAGAGCACGTCTTCAGGCTTGGCAACGCGGGTGTGGGAGATGTCGCTGATATGGAGCAGGCCGTCAACACCGCCTAGATCGACGAAGGCTCCGTAGGGCATGAGCGTGCGGACGGTGCCGGGAAGAACGTCACCGACAGTCATGGCTGCGTGACGCGATGCACTGGCGGCGCGAGCCTGTTCTTCAAGGACGACGCGGCGGTCGACAACGACGTCTTCATCGGTGGTGTCGAGCTTGGTGATGCGGCAGGTGATCTCAGTGCCGACAAGCTTTTCGAGCTCGACTGCGTCTTTGGTTCCACTGCGGCTGGCGGGCATGAAGGCGCGCACGCCCACATCGACCGAGAGACCGCCCTTGATGACGGCGGTGACGGTGCCGACGACGGCAAGCTTCTGGTTGAAAGCCTCTTCGAGGGCCGTCCAGTCGCGAGGTTGCGCGACCTTGAAGCGAGAGAGCTCGTAGTAATGCTCTTCATTGCGGCCAGTAACGGAGACGGGGAAGGTGTCGCCGGGCTTGACGCCCTCAGCGTTGTTGGCAAAGGCAGAGCGGGGCAGCACGCCCTCGGTTTTGTAGCCGATGTCGAGGAAGACCTGGTCGGCAGAGAGGGAGACGACGGTGCCTTCCAACTGCTTTGCGCCGGACGCAGGCTTATGCGAATGGCTGCGCTCGAAGTCGCGGAGGGCATCCGCGAAGGATTCGGTGGGCTCTTCCTCTGGCGGCGCGACGACGGGCGTGGGTGGCGGCTCGGGCACTGTTTGGGCAACGGTTTCTTGTGCAGGGGGTTCGGGGACCGGCTCTGGAGCGGCCTCAGGTGCGACTTCCTGGGTGGGCACGGATACAGCGATGTTTTCTTCAGTCATGACGGGTCAGGTCCATTTTGTCATGATTGGGCGGCAGGGCGTTGAACAGGGGTGACGATGAGCGCGAAATCCGAGCGGGTCGGTGCGCATTGGACATAGCATCGTGCGACAAGCGAGAATTGCGTTCGCACGACGGAGCGGCTATGAAAACACCATGGATGTCGAGGCGGGATTTTGTGCGCTTGGGAGCAGGCGCGGCGGTTGCCGGCGCGGCAGTGAAGTCCACTTTGCTGGAACCGCCGGAATTGGGGGCGCAGGCCGCTGCGGACGGCCGCAAGATTCGATTTGCGATTGTGGGCACGGGGATTCGCGGCTGCGATCTGCTGCGCTCAGCGCGCAAGGTGCCGACGGGGGTTTGCGTGGGGTCGGCGGATTTGTATTCGACACGCCTGCTGGCCGGGAAAGAGGCCTACGGAGCTGACTTTGACACTACGGGCGACTACCGCAGGCTACTGGATCGCAAAGACGTGGAAGCGATTTTAATTGCGACTTCTGACCATCATCACCGGCGGATTACTCTCGATGCGGTTGCGGCGGGCAAGGACGTGTACTGTGAGAAGCCCATGTCGCACAGCGTGGAAGACGGCTTCGCGATGGTGGAGGGCGTTGCGGCCCACAAGCGCATTTTTCAGGTGGGGAGCCAGCGGGTGAGCTCGGTCCTGTACGCGAAGGCCAGAGAGATTTACGCTTCGGGCCGACTGGGCGATGTGCACGAGATTGATGCGCAATGGAACCGGAACTCACCGGGAGGCGCGTGGGTTTACCCGATTCCGCCTGACGCGAGCCCGGAAACGATTGATTGGAAGGGGTTCCTGGTGGACGCACCGGAGCAGCCATTCGACACGAAGAGGTTTTTCCGCTGGCGCTGCTTCAGGGATTTTGGATCGGGACTGGGCGGGGATTTGTTTGTGCATCTGCTGAGCGGGATCCAGGTGATTACCGGGATCCACACGCCAGCCAGCCGCGCTTACTCCACCGGCGGAATTTACCACTACAAGGACGGCCGCGAGTTCCCTGACCTGCTGAAGACGGTGTACGACTTTCCGACGGAGACCGGCAACATCCACCTGCACCTGCACTGCAACCAGGCGAACAGCGACGGCGACGAAGGGATCAAGATCTACGGATCGACAGGCACACTGGTGCTGACAGGCAAAACGGTGACGTTTACGCCGCAGGATGTGCGGCCCAAGTTTGAAAGCTACGGCTGGGGCGGAATGACGGAAGCGCAGCGTGCGAAGGGGCAGGAAGAATGGAAGGCTGCGCACCCGGAGACGCTTCCGGCGCTGGGCGATGGGGAGAGCTTCACGCTGCCGCAGGGCTATGACGATACCGCCGTGCACCTGGGTAACTTTTTCAACGCGATTGTGACCCGGGAGCACGTGGTGGAAGACGAGCTGTTCGGACACAACGCGGCCATTGGCTGCCATATGGCCAACCAGTCGTTCTTCCATGGCGGCGTAGTCAAGTGGGACGCCGAGACGAAGACGATCAAGGCGTAGAAACCTTCAAAAGGGAGATGAAGCAGATGAGTCATACTTCACGCAGAACATTCCTGAAGACCACGGGCGCTGCTGCGGCCGTGGCAATGACCGGCGCCGCGCGGTTGGCGGCCAAACCGATGAAGAAGCCGCTGGGGCTGCAGCTTTATTCGGTGCGCGACCAGCTGCCCACCGATTTTGCAGGGACGCTGGCCAAGGTGCATGCGGATGGCTACACGGTGGTGGAGGCGGCGGGCTACTACGACCGCACGGCGAAGGATTTCCGCAAGGCGATGGACAATGCGGGGCTGCGCTGCGTGAGCACGCACCATGCATTGAACGTCCTGGAGACTGAGCTGGACAAGTGGATCGAATACGGGCAGACGCTGGGGCTTGAATACATCGTCTGTTCGTCGTCGGGCGGGATGCATCGCGACCCGGCGAAGAAGGGACCGCCGTCGCTGGACGACTGGCACTGGATTGCCGGCGAGTTCAACCGGATTGGCGAGAAGGTGAAGGGCGCGGGGATGACGTTTGGCGTGCACAACCACACGCCGGAGTTTGCCGTGATCGACGGCACACTGGTGTACGACGAACTGCTGCGGCTTACCGATCCGAAGGTGGTGGTCTTCGAGATGGACGCTGGATGGGTGTTCGCTTCAGGACACAATCCTGTGGACTACCTGAGGAAGATGCCGAAACGGTTTCCGCTGATGCATGTGAAGGACATGATTCCCGGCGCCGATGGCAAAGAGACGATGACGGTGCTGGGTAAAGGCAAGATAGATTACGCGCCGATTATGCGCGCAGCCACGGGGCTGAAGTACTACTTTGTGGAGCAGGAGCAGTTCGAGATGGAGCCGATTGAAGAGCTCCGGTTGGATGCCGAGTACATGCGCCATCTGAGTGTTTGACGTCTCGACCAACAGCCGTTCCGGTGCTTCGTTTAGGCTGGAGAGATGGACATCTTCAACGAGAAGCGGACGGAGCTGGAACGGCACGAATTCATGATGGGCGTGGAGCGGGGCCGGCTGGCGGTGGCGCTTGACCTGCTGACCGACTCGCTGATCATGGTGGGGCAACACGGCGTGTATTGCGCCTCGAGCCGCAACCCATCCAAGCCGGCACTGGATCTGCAGGCAGTGCTGGCGGGCATGGAGGGAGCCAAGCAGTTGATCCAGTCGGTGATGGAAGAGCTGCGGAAAAGCAGGGGACAAAAGAACGAGGGACTAAGGGACTAAGGGACCAGGGACTGAGGCAAAGGAATAGAACGCTGCTCGCAGGCCTGGGAGCCCGGAATACCCAAATGCGGTATGCTTATAGAGCGCGCCCGTAGCTCAGCTGGATAGAGCGAACGCCTCCGGAGCGTTAGGTCGGGAGTTCGAATCTCTCCGGGCGCACCATAAACATTTTTCCGCTCACAAACCCTTCAAGTTGATTGAAAAGGCTGTCTTTATCGGAGTTCAAAATCCCTTTTCCGGGGTCATACTTTAACCCCTTGGCGAATAGGACATTTTGAACTCTTTGCTTTTGGTCCACGTCGGCCCGTTCCCAAGCCGTTGCGATGTCAACTAACAGGGATTTAGAGAACTCCAAGAGTTCCGAGACTGTGGCCTTTGCCATTTCCAATTCCGCAATTTGCGCCTTAAGGTCGGCAATCTGTTCCTCAAATTGGCGGTTCATCTGTTCAAAATAAGGCGCGATGTTTTTGTCACCGTCTATATATTTCAGAAGCAACTTTCCTTGAGAGCTTATTCTCTCGTTTAGGTCGGCTTTCAACCTGCGTACCATTGCGGCGCTGTCACCAGTCCTTTTTATCCATTCCTCCTTGAGAATCGCCGGGAATTCAGACATCAACAGCGGGGTTGGTTGGAGGCGCATAAGCAACTCCACAAATTCACCAGCCGCTTTCTGTGCCGATAGCGATTTAACAGCGCGGCACTTGTAGCAGTTGTAGTAGTCGTATGTTTTTCCTGTTTCGCTTCTCGATTGGCCTCCGGTTATGATCTGAAGCGTTATCAATCCAGCTTCCCGCTTGCCACGCTCAATATCTGAGATGTGCCCTCGGTTCATATCCAAGCAAACAGCCATATCGGTTTGAGTCCAACCCTTTGCCCTTCTCAGAGTACGAA
>CAVXVM010000054.1:0-8930 GCA_963765025.1 uncultured Acidobacteriaceae bacterium
CTCGCCTACCGATAGTAACCAGTAATGCATGATTTTGGCTGGACACGTCCCCATAGTGGTCCTATGCTGGTCGCATCTGTGTCTGGCATACCAGACACTGCTACTGTCAAAAAACAGGAGTACACAATGACCGATTATGAAAGTGAACTCGTGCAGGCACGTGAAAGGCTTAACGCAAAACTTAAGGAACTCAGCACAGCCCCTCCTGAGAAGTCAGATGTACTCCGAGCGGATGTAAATCTGATCGAGCTAGACATCAAGAGGTTAAACGAGCGAATTGTTCGGGGCAGTGCGCCACGCGATTGAACTGCGTGAGAGAAACCTTCCAAACCTTGACGAGTGATATCCCAAAAAGCATTGATTGGGTTAGCGCATTTGCAACCAAAAATGGACCCAAGACCACAGAGGATCAAATTGAATTCTTATGGCGGAAAGGAGCGGAATAGTTCTCTATGGACATACAAAAAAAGATGAAGAAAGTCGCGGTACTTGCTGCACTGATTTCTGCACTACCTGCGCGGGGGCAGAAGGTCGAATCCTACATATTCCAAATGGGACAGTCGCTGGTGCCATACGGAACCGTGTCCGCACCCACCTGTCATCAAGCTGAAATACATTTAAGCGGCCCGTGGGGTAACTTCGCAATCCCTAGTGGCACCGATGCGAACGGCGAGCTGACTTGGATGGTTCTCAAGATTGACACTCTTCAAATCGACTTCGACTTGTCCGAACTCGACGAAGACAACGTAAAGAATCAGGCGATCTTCAGTCTGGGATACCTCGCTAAACGTCAGAAGGGCACACGCCCAATCGCGGATACGCCGATGGTGATGTTCTCTACAAATGGCCTCAACACCTATATGTTGGTGCAAACCATCGACCCTGAAAAGATGGATGCGCTCAAAGGTCAAGTGGTCACTGATAGGCAAATGGGGTTGACGTTGGGGCAAAGCAAAGTTGCGTTTATGCTGTTCACGGACCAACAACACGCCGACGCTTTTGAAAGGGCAATTCGGAAAGCGATTGTACTCTGTAAAGCTCAATGATCCTAACGTCGTACAAAATACACTCAATCTATCCTCTTGAGTTGTCTGCGTACACTGTACTCTTACATGACGGTCTTACGGTCTGGTGCCATAAGTTCTAATATGTTCTGGGGTAGAGAGCGCGCGTCTTTGTTGGCTGAAACACCATCGATGGCGGTTGCGGGGTCTTCTACGACTGGAAGAAATGGGATTCGATTCTCCGCATCTAAGTAATTGAGAATTGAACGACATTCAGCGTACAATGGACTTGCCTGACGTAAGATTTTGGCCAGCAAGTTCAAACTGGCAACACTCGGGCGCACCATCTGCATTCATCCGCTTGACCCCAAGAAGAAGACGAGGAATTCGAATGAACATCCGTGCCGCGTTGCGGCTGTTTGTCAGCATTGCCGGACTTTTGACCGTAAGCGCTACCGCTAGCGGGCAGAACGCCACGGCGGATGCAAGAGGCCGGGCTGCGGCCGAAAGCGCCGCCCAGGACGGCAACTCAAATGTGACCCTGTCAAATGCGACTCTGCAGTTTGTTGTGGTGTTGAGCCGGCACGGCACTCGCTCGCCGATTACGCAGGGCAGTTCGATTGACAAGTTCGCAGCCGCACCCTGGCCCAAGTGGGATGTGCCACCGAGCTACCTGACGCCGCATGGCTACCAGGCGATCAAGCTTTTTGGGATATGGGATCGCGCGAACTTTGCGAGGCAGGGACTGTTCGCTGCCACAGGTTGCGACGATGCCCCTCATGTGACGATCATTGCCGACACAGATGAGCGCACCATCGAAACTGGGAAGGCTCTGGCCGAAGGCATGTTCCCTGGATGCACGGTTGACGTTCACGCGCAGAAGGAAGGGACCGTAGATCCGCTGTTTCGTATGGTGGGCGGGCCGCATCCCGGAGACGAGGCGCTGGCTGCTGCAGCGATAGCGGGGCGAATTGGCGGCGATCCGAACTCGCTGACTAGAGCCCTCCATCCGCAGTTGGCAGCGATGGATCGCGTGCTGGCCGGATGCGGACATGTGGACCCGCTGGCATCGAAACGCACCTCGATCTTCGATGTTCCTGCCAAATTTGGCGGAAGCACCGCCTATTCGTCGGCTTATAGCGGGCCGGTGACGAGCGCTGCGACGTTTGCAGAGAATTTTCTGCTCGAATACACCACGGGCATGCCTGATGCCGATGTGGGTTGGGGCTGCGTGGACGGGGCGGCCCTGCGCGCGCTGATGCAAATCTGTTCGGCGGGCTGGGATTACAACTACCGGACGCGGCCGGTGGCACGCATGAACGCCGCAAACATGCTGGACAAGATTGAGAAGAGCCTGGAGCAGAACGTAACGGGGAAGCCGGTGGCCGGGGCGCTCCAGAAGCCGGGCGACCGGATGCTTATCATCGCGGGCCACGATTCGAACATTGCTGCCGCGGCCGGTTCGCTGGGCATCAACTGGATCATTGACGGTCGCGCGGACGACACGCCTCCGGGCGGGGCGCTGCTGTTTGAAGTGTGGCGTCCGGCCGATGGCGGCAAGCCGTTTGTGCGCATGGAGTACACGGCGCAAACACTTGAGCAGATGCGCCACTTGCAACCGCTGACCAAGGCCAATCCGCCGGCAGCCGCGCCGATCTTTGTGCCGGGATGCAGCGGAACTGACGAGCGTTGCACGTGGGAGAGCTTTGCCGCGGCGATGCATGCGGCCATTAATCCCGCGTACGTGCTGCCGTAAATTTTTCCCACAATCTAAGCAGATTCCCGGAACAGGATTCGGTCGAAAATTCCCACTCTCGAATTGGGCTCTCGTGGTGCGCTTCTGGCTAGCCTGAGTTGTGGAGATCGGGAACGATCACGGGGGCGTGGACAGAGCCGCTGTCCATTCGCAGGTTGCGCAATGGCTTGGGTGCAGAGGCTGGCCGCAGGGGGCGGCTGGACTGCTCTGGATCGCCGTAGCCGCACATGCGCAGTTTGGGAGCCAGGCCGTAGACATCGCCTCCGCGGCCCGTGGCGTGACGGTGACGGCTACAGCGACGGGCACCGTGAGCAGCGTGGAAGTGCTGACGATGGGCGCGGCGGGGATGGATTTTGCTCAGGGCGCTGGCGCTTCGACCTGCGGGACAGCGACATTCAACGCCCAGGGACAAACCTGTACGGAGTACGTTGCGTTTACTCCGTCGGCCCCCGGAGTGCGCATGGGCGCCGTGGAACTAGAGGACGCCGCTGGGCGCGTTCTGGGCGTTACTTACCTGGGGGGTGTGGGAACGGGGAGCCTTGGGGTTCTGGTTCCGGGCAACGAGCTTACGGTGGCCGGAAACGGCACTTACCTGGGCTCGGTTGGGGATGGGAATGCCGCGACAAGTGCCGAACTCTACCTGCCGGCAGGTGTTGCGGTGGACGGCGCAGGGAACCTGTACATCGCCGACAGCGCACACAACCGGATCCGCATGGTTTGCGCCGGCAAGGCGAGCGCCACGATCAAGGGCACGGCTTGTTCAGCGGCCGGCGTGATCGCGACAGTCGCCGGCAATGGTGCGCCTCAGGATAGCGGCGACCAGGGCCCAGCTTCAGCAGCCACTATGAACAACCCCACGGGTGTGGCCGTGGATGGCGCGGGGAATTTGTACGTTGCCGACACGGGCAACAATGCGATCAGGATGATTGCCTCGGCGAGCGGGGAGATTTCGACGGTGGTCGGCGGGAGCAGCGGCGGCTATTCAGGGGACGGGGGGCTGGCGACGGCGGCGCAGTTGAGACTGCCGCAGGGCGTGACTCTTGACGCTGGGGGAAATCTCTATATCGCCGATACGGGGAATCACCGGATCAGGATGGTAAGCAGCTCGACCAGAACCATTTCAACGGTGGCGGGGAACGGCTTTACCAACATGAATGGGGACGGAGGCTACTCCGGCGATGGAGGGCTGGCGACAGGCGCGGAGTTGAATTATCCTCACGCGGTTGCCTTCGATGCCGCCGGAAACATGTACATCCCGGACATGGGGAACAATCGTGTGCGCGAGGTCGCGGCCGTTGGCGGTGCGATCACGGCGACGAGCACAATCACGACGCTGGCAGGAACGGGCATACAGGCGTACTCGGGTGACGGCGGGCCAGCCAGCCAGGCGGGATTGTGGGGGCCCTCGGGCGTGGTGGTCGACGCGGCCGGGAATGTGTTGATCGCCGACAAACAGAACAATGCAATTCGCAAGGTGAAAGCGGCGAGCCTGGGTATCTCGACAGCAATCGGGGCGGGCGTTGGCAATCTTTACCAGGGCGGTATGGTGAACGCCGCGACGTTTTACGGGCCGACCGGGCTGGTGCTGGATGGGAAGGGCAATCTGTTTGTCGCCGACACGCTGAACATGCTGGTGAGGGAGGTCGAGGGAAATGTGGCCGCGCTGGGCTTCGCGATGCCGGTGCGGCAGTTCGACAAGTCCGCGGCGATGAGCCAGACGATTGAGAACGACGGGAATGCAGCGCTGGATATAACCGTGATGAGCCCGGGAGCGAACGCGGCGCTGGATGCGGCGACGACCACCTGCACGATCGGCAATCCACCGCTTGGGGTAGCCGGCGATTGCGCGGCAGGGGCGGTGTTTTCGCCTATGGTGGCGGGTAATCCCGTGGCAGGCATCATCAACGTCGGCAATGCGGGCGATACGGTGAACTCGCCGCTTGCGATTGAAATGGTGGGCGATGCAACCGCCGTCAACTCGACAACCACAACGGTGGCGTCGAGCCTGAACCCATCGGGCTTTGGCCAGGGCGTGGCCTTGACGGCGACGGTCACCACAGGAGCGAGTGCAGGCAACCTTACGGGAACGGTGACTTTCCTTGACGGATCAACTGCGCTCGCGTCCGGCGTGGCGCTGGGCGCTCCGGCAACCACCGCTACGGCGGTGAGTCCAACGTTCGTGCTGGCGGTGGGAAAACACCCGATCACCGCATCTTACAGCGGAGATCCGGGCCACACGAGCTCGAGCTCGACGGACCCGAACGGGGTGGGACAGGCCAGGCCACCGCTGATGCAAGACGTGCTTGAGGGCACTTCAACAAGCTTGGCCTCAAGCGCGAACCCAACCTTGCCAGGCCAGAGCGTCACGCTGACAGCGACAACGTCGGCCCTGGGAGGCGGAGGCGTAACGCCGGACGGAAGCATCACGTTCATCGACGGCGCCACGATTCTGACCAACGCCGCGCTGAATGGGAACGCGACGGCAGCCTACACGACGAAACTGAGTGGAGGCGCTCACCCGATCACGGCGACATACGGAGGAGACGCAGCAAAAGACATCCAGGGCAGCACGTCGCAGGTTCTCGACCAGACTGTGCAGACGGCGACGACTATTGCGCTCATCTCGTCTGGGAATCCTTCCACGTACTTAAGCCCGGTGACGTTTACCGCAACGATTACCGCGAGCGGAAACACAGCAGCGAGCGGGACGGTAAATTTTCTCGATGGTAGCGTAACGATCGGAACGGGGGCTCTGGCGGGCAGTCCGGCGGCGGCCAGGTTCACTACTTCTGCGCTGACCGTTGGAGCGCACACGATGACCGCAAGTTATGGCGGCGACACGGCCAACGAAGGGAGCAGTTCCTCGCCGATCAGCCAAACGGTGTCTCCCATTGCCACAACGACCCAGCTGACGACTTCGAAGACGACAGGCGCGAGTCCGCAGGCGGTGCTGGTGGCAACGGTTGTTGCTGCGTCAGGACCTGCGCCGGCGGGTACGGTCACGTTCACCAGTGGGGGCACTGCGCTGGGGACGGCGACGCTCGATGCTGGTGGCATGGCGAGTTTCACGCCGACGTTGCCCAACGGCAATTACTCCGTAGTCGCGGTTTATGGAGGCGACACGATTGACAGCCCGTCCACGTCGCAAGCGGTCGAGATTGCGGGCACGGCGGGGAGCTTCAGCGTCTCGCTGGAGCCGACGATCACGCTGAAGACAACACAGAATGCTACGGTGACCGTGACGCTGACGTCGAGCGCCGGATTTGCCGACTCCATTGGTTTGGGCTGCGGGTCGCTGCCGGCGGGGATCACTTGTCACTTTTCGCCGCTCAGCGTCACGCTGGCCGCCAGCGGGACCGCCTCGGATCAATTGACGATTGACACCAACGACCCGCTGAGCGGAGGCCCATCGGCCATGAACAGACAGAGCCTCGGCCGTGGGAGATCGCTGGCCGGGGCTCTGGTTTCGTTCAGCCTGCTGTTCGGAGGAATCTTGTGGAGATTTCGCAGGGGGCACGCGGGAGTCTGGAATGTGTTGCTGGCGATGTTGCTCTCAGCGGCAACCCTTCTGATGGCCGGCTGCAGCGGGATGAGCATGGGCAGCGCGACGCCAGGCACGTACGTGATCCAGGTAACGGCGACGGGGACCACCACCAACATGGTTCATTTCCAGAACGTGACGTTGATCATCACGAACTAGAGCAAAAAAATGACGAGATGGCAAAGGGAGAGGTCGAATGCGGCTGTGACGCTGGCATTGAGCCTTTGCCTGGTTGCCGGAGCGCACGGCCAGGCGGTTCCTGACGGAGATGCGGGCCGACTGCGCGTGTCAGCGGGAATGACGGGCTCGGGGACCTACCTGCAATACGGCGTGCGCACCATGGGAGGTGTGACGGGATTTGTGGATCTGGATGCGCAGAGCCCTCTAGGTGTGGAACTTGAGGGCCGCTGGGTGGAGCTGAACCAGCGAGCGAATGTGCACACGGAGACCTACTCGGTGGGTCCGCGCTATCACCACAGCTTCGGCAATCTGCAGGCCTATGGCAAGGGCATGGTCGGGTTTGGCGACTTCAACTTTCCGTATGACCTGGCGCGGGGCAGGTTCCTTGTGGTGACGGCGGGCGGCGGAGTCGACTTGATGGTGAGGCGGAGGCTCTACGTGCGGGCGGCGGATGTGGAGTACCAGTGCTGGCCGCAGTTTACGTATGGGGCCATGTCATCCATTGTGATCAGCGCCGGGTTGCGTGTGCGGGTCTTCTGAATGAATGTCCGGGAATGCCCTCTTACGAGCGTTCAAGTAGTTTGACGGGCGGAGTTTCCCGATTGGGAATTGCGCCGGAACAACAGGCCATTTCGAGTTTGAGAGCTGCTAACGGGGCGACGTGCGTGACTCCGGTCACGGTGTGGGCGGGACCCGTCCCGATAGCCTCAAATCAAGAGCCGCAACGCGTAGGCCTAAGCCTTGCGCAGCGGGCAAGGAGCGATTTCTTAATGGCTTACGTAGTTACTGACGCCTGTACCAAGGACTTTGTCTGTGTAGCAGAGTGCTCCACCGCGGCCATTGCGCCGATGGCTGCCGATGCGGCCGCCGGCACCGTGTCGCAGGTGTACATCAACCCGGATGAGTGCATCGATTGCGGCAATTGCGCCTCAGTCTGTGCGCAGAATGCGATCTTTGCCCTCGACGAACTGCCCGCCGACAAAGCGGAGTTTGCCGAAAAGAACCGGGCATATTTCAACTAGGGTGAGTTCAAGCCGCGGGCAGTGCTTTCGTGGGAAAACACATCGGCACACGCAGGAATCTGAAGTGGACAAACTCAGACGAGGGCGCTGACTGCGCGCGGACAGGGTTGTTGCGCCTGTCTGCAGTCTACTTTTTCGGCGTGGAGTCCGTTTGCGGCACTGCGGAGAGGTCGGCTGGCCCCAATTCAGGGTGCGCTTCATCGGGCGTGGTTGCCGGAGCTGCTGAGGCCGGAGCGCCAGAATCGGGCGCAGAAGACTCGGCAGGCTGGGCTGTCTGAGGCCTGTTCCGGGTAGCGGCCGACTCTGAGGCTGCCGGCGCCACCAACGTTACGGGAAGATTGAGCGTCTGCACAGTTGCGGGATCGTCGCGCAGCCTGAGGTAGAGCGTTCCGTTGGCGGGATGTGGAACGGTCAACTGCGTTCCCGGGAACTCCGGCGGCACATCGGTGGGATTGTCGAAGTCCGGCGTGGCAGCAATTGACGCAGCCAGGAAGAGATTGGTCCCGGTGAGCACGCAGGGCTTGGCAACGGCGTGGGGGCAGCGCAGGTCCTTGAAGCCGGGCAGGCGGACCAGCGTTCCCAAAGGAAGCCAGTCACCGGCGGCTCCCTCAGCGGAAAGAGCGCGCACATGGATGGGTCCAAAGGCTGAAGCTCCGAGGCGATTGAGCGGTTCAATATTGCCCATCGCTGTTTTGGCGTCCTCGAGCATCAGGCTGCCGTCGGCCAGCGAAAGCTCGGTGTCAAAGCTGCCGTCGACCGCGGCCAGTTCCACCTTCTCGTTGCGGGGAAACCTGGCGGGCACAGTGGACTTGAGAAAGAAGACCAGGCGGCCGTCGAGGGGAAGGTCGTCGGTATTGCCGAGTTGCACGGGCGAAGGCGGGCTATCCAGCGTGGCGCGCAGCCGGATGGGGTAACTTGAGTCCCATCGGAGACGCCCACAATGTCGAGGCCATCGACCGAGCGATGGCCAGAACGCGGATACCTACGCGAGTGAGGTATCTCGCCGTAATCGGCGGCGTTGCCAAACTCATCATGGTTGCCGGTCGAGAAGTAGCTGCCGAAGGGCGGAGCCAGCGCACGTAAGGGCTCCGCCAGGGCCGTCGCGTCTGCCATAGCGCCGTCGAAGAGGTTGCCGGGAAAGAAGATGATCTCCGGGTTCAGGCGGGCAGCCTGCGATGCGATGCGCCGGCAGAAGCTGCGGCCATTGATGTGGCCCAGGTGCATATCACTCACGACCAGGGCGGTGCGGCCGCGCCAGGATTCAGGCAGGCCGCGCAGTTGGACGGGGATGCGCCGGATGCGAATGAAACGCGCGTTCACCAGGCCGTAAAGGCCGACCATAACGGCCAAACCGAAGAAGGCGGCGGCCAGAAGCGGCTTGTTCGCGGTTAAGAGCAATACGCAACGGAACCAGTAAGTCAGGGGAA
>CAVXVM010000055.1:0-10757 GCA_963765025.1 uncultured Acidobacteriaceae bacterium
AGACCGCCAACCCGCAGGACGAGTTTTTCGTCATAGGCTTCAACGACCGGCCGGAGCTGATTGAGGATTTTACGAATTCGATGGAAGATATCCAGGCGCGGCTGGCGACGGTGCGGGCGGGGCATAGGACGGCGCTGCTGGACGCGATCTATTACGGCGTGGCAAAGATGAAGGACGCACGCCACGAGCGCAAGGCGCTGCTGGTGGTCTCAGACGGTGGTGACAACCGCTCGCGCTACACCGAGGGGGAAGTTCGGGCGCAGGTGCGCGAGGCCGACGTGGAAATTTATTCGATCGGCATCTTCGACCCCTACGCTCCCACACCCGAGGAGCGCACCGGGCCCCAACTACTGGACGACGTGAGCGAAGTGACCGGCGGGCGGCTGTTCCGCGTGGACGATATCGACGAAATGGGCGACATTGCCGAGAAGATTTCCACCGAGCTGAGGAATCAGTACGTGATCGGCTACCGGCCCGGCGATCTGACCAGGGACGGCAAGTGGCGTAAAGTGAAGGTGAAGGTAAATCCTCCACCAGGGCTGCCACCACTGACGGTTTATGCTCGTACGGGCTACTATGCGCCTTTGCAATAACGCGGTTCTAGGGTGTATCGACATATACAGGCGTGCAGCGTTGCCAGAGAAAATCCGGCCAGACGAAGCCGAGCCCGCCGGCTGTGGCGGGTCCACCGTCAAGGGCGAGAATGAAGTATGGCCGGATTTTCTCCGCAACCCTTCGGGACGGGGCCATTTTTCCTCATTTCGTCGTCAATCGTCGCTAGCAGACACCCGGTATCCACCCCACGGACAAAGGCCCGTCCGTGGGGGCCCCGGGTATGCGTCGCTCCTCATTTCTCGAACTGAGAAAAAATGGCGTCCGTCGCTGCGCACCCGTATATGCCGATACACCCTATGCGTCCTTCCTGGTTGCTGCGGCGCTTATGCTCCCCGCGCAACAAAAATCAACAGCACCCTCCTCCGGCTCCCAGCCGGCGCAGTCCCCGTCAATTGGCGAAGACCGCGATCCCGTCCGCTCTCCCGATCTTGAGGCACCGTCCACTGGAGCCGGCCCGTTGACGAAGGAAGGCGGTGGATACGTTATCCGCACCGACGTTGAAGAAGTGGTGTTGAATTGCACGGTGCTGGAAGGCAACAAGCTGGTAACGGACCTCAAAAGGGAAAACTTCGAAGTCCTCGAAGACGGCGTCAAACAGAGCCTCCTCAGCTTTCAGCACTCCGACCTTCCCGTTTCAATTGCGCTGGTGATCGACAACTCCGGGTCGATGTACAAGAAGCGCCCGTCTGTGAACAAGAGCTCGCTCGACCTGATTGAAGCCTCGAACCCGAACGACGAAGCCTTCGTGGTCAACTTCTCAGACGAGGCGTTCATCGACCAGGACTTTACCGCGGACGAGAACAAACTGCGCGACGGGCTTTCGCACATCGATTCGCGTGGCGGCACGGCGCTGTACGACGCAGTGGTGGCCTCGGCCGACAAGCTGGTAGCCGATGCCAAGCGGCCCAAGCAGGTCCTGGTTCTGATTACCGATGGCGAAGACAACGCGTCCACGCTGGACCTGGAGCAGACCATTCGCCGCGTGCAGGAGCTGTCAGGGCCGGTCATCTACTCCATCGGCCTGCTGTTCGGCGACGAGATGAGCCGCGCCGAGGTGCGCCACGCGCGACGCGCGCTGGAAATGCTGTCGGGCGAGACCGGCGGGCTGGCGTTCTTCCCGAAGTCGATGGAAGACGTGGACCAGATTGCAGCCGAGGTGGCGCGTGATATCCGCAGCCAGTACACGCTCGGCTATCACTCCACCAAGCCGACCACGGAGCCGGGCTTCCGCCGCGTGCAGGTCATAGCGACGGCCAAGGGCATGGACAAGCTGACCGTGCGCACCAGGACTGGATACTTCCCAGTGGCTCCAAAGGTGAAGAAGGTGAAAACCGGGGGCTAGGGAATAGGGAGCGGCACGATTGGAGCGACTGCCGAGACTGAGAGTCTTCCGGCTCCAGTTCGCGCACGATGAAACTTGAGGAGGCGGGTTTTGGCCCGCCTCCCTTTGTGCTTATTTTGTCGGGGCTGGGGGAAGATAGCTGATGTCGGGCTGGAAGCGGTACTCGTTGACCACGGCCTGGACTACCAACGGCCTGACCTTCTGAAGCAGAGCCTGGTAGCCGTCTTTGCCGAGCACCTTCTGAATGGCAAGGCCTCCGTCGAGATCTCCCCAACTGTCCATGGCCACGATGGACGTGACCTCGGTATTGGGCGCGCCGTAACGCATCTCAGAGAACTCGTACATTTTGGCTCCGCCTTTTTGTGCCGCGGGCAGAATGTCGCTCTTCACCAGGGCGAGATAGTCGTTGTATTTGTCCGGACGAACGTCGGTGGTGAGCACGCGGATCATCTTCGGCATTTCAGTGGCCGCAATACTGAGATCCGGCTGAACCTCCGCAATGATCCGGCGCGAGCTCTCCGTGCAGTCAATAATGCGGAGGCTGATGCGCGCAAGGTCAGCGGCCTGATCCTTCATTTTGGGGTCCGGTCCGGCGTCAAGATCGGCCCACTTGTTGTAGTACTGGGCGCGCACGTACTCGCGGGGGCCGGTAAGCGAAACCCACATGGACGAGTAGTTGGTTGACCCGCCCTTTGCATAAATGGCGTTGAACTCCTTGATTTCAGCCTGAAAATCTCCGACGCGGTCAGGCTTTACGGTATAGAACGTAACGCTCTGGATGGTTCCCTGTTGCGCGGACGCCGACGCTCCGAGCCCAGCCGCAACGCCCAGTGCGAGGATCGAGCTGCACACAACTTTCCTGAGATGCGATGTCATGAATTCCCTCCGTGGTACAAGCCGGGCAATTGCATCCCGGCATTTGAAGGTCCGGAATTTCAGCCGAACGTTATCTTGCTGAAGGCCGCCGGCGAAAAGGGGTCCGGCATCGACGGCTTCAAAGAAAGAGCTGAGCCCAGATTGAGTTTGGGGAGCCCTGATGCGCGAGTATACATGGGTTTGCTTTTGTTGGTAGAAGGAAATGCCGCCCGTCGTTACAGACGCGCGAAAATTGTCGAGAGGATTGGCCGAGGGTGAGTGTAAAGTTGGATTACTGAAACTCCCGGATAGCGAAATGATCAAGAAGCAATCGGGCGTAGCTCTGATTCTGTTCCTGCTGATTCCCCTGGTCACCGTGCTCGGGGGCATCGGGTTCAGCTTCATTAATCCGGAATGGGCGGCTGGTCATCCGGACTACGTGCGCAATTACCACCTGCTCAGCCTGCTCAAAGACACGTTCATGTTTGGATCTATGGCGGGCGTGGTCGTGCTGTGGGTGCTTGTGTGCTTTTTGGTGGTCCGCTCCAAGAAGCGATCGCTTGTATGGGTGCTTTTTGCGGCATTGGGGCCGCTGGGCTTTGTGGTGCTGGCTTCGCTGAACGACCGGACAGCGACGGAGCCGGACAGTTATACGCGGTTCCTGCGCAAGATGAACACGCCCGTGCGGGCGGGCTACGAAGTCTTGAGCTTCTTGATCATCTGGGAGCTTGCCTGGCAGGCCATGATCCTCATGAGCACGCTCATGGTCAGGTACGAAGCCTTCACCACTGGAGTCTCGGTGGAGCAGATCAACGCTGTGCGAGACGCGTCATCTGGAATGTGGGCATTCGGCGAGGGGATGGAAGTGATGTACCTTGCCGTTCTTCTTTACCTGCTGCGGCCCATCGTGTTTCGCGTGGTTGCCCACGTTGTGGCGGCGAGGTCATCGTCCAAGACGCGCTGAATCTGGCTTTCAAATGTTCGGCGCCGGTTCGACATGTGCTACGCCCACGCCTCCGGCACGATAAGCTATTTAGACAGGAGCAATCGAAAGATCCCCAATATGTCTGACTACAAATACTCGACCCTTGCCGTCCATGCCGGGCAACCGCCCGATAAGCAGACGGGCGCAGTGAATGTGCCTTTGTATCTCTCCTCCACCTTTGAGCTGACCGGCATTGGAACCGACCGGGGCTGGGACTACTCGCGTGCCGGAAACCCGACGCGCGACGCGCTTGAGTTTGCGCTTGCGGCTCTCGAAGGCGGCACCAGCGGACATGCATTCACCACCGGCATGGCGGCGATTTCGGCGCTGGTGGCGATGTTGAAGTGCGGCGACCATGTGATCTGCTCGCGCGACGTGTATGCGGGCACGGTCCGGCTCTTCGAGAAAGTCGTGAGCGGCTACGGCATCGAGATCGAATACGTTGACACCAGCGACCTGAACGCTGTGGCCGCGGCGATGAAGTCGAACACGAAGCTGGTCCACATTGAGACACCAAGCAATCCGCTCATGGTGCTTACTGACATTGCCGGCGTGGCCAAAATTGCCCATGCGGGCGGAGCGGAAGTAAGCGTCGACAACACCTTTCTGTCGCCGGCGCTGCAGAGTCCGCTGGCGCTGGGCGCAGATATCGTGATGCACTCAACGACGAAGTATTTGAATGGCCACTCCGATGGCCTGGGCGGAGCGCTGATCGGCTCAAAGCCAGAGCACAAGGAGCGGTTCCTGCTGGTGCAGAAGGCCGCGGGTGGCGTGATGTCTCCGTTTGAGTGCTTCCTGGTGTTGCGCGGCATCAAGACGCTGCCGCTGCGCGTTAAGCAGCACGAAGAGAACGGGCGCGCGGTCGCAGAATACCTGTCGACGCATCCCAAAGTCAGCAAGCTGGCCTACCCGGGGCTCAAGAGCCATCCGCAATACGATCTTGCGGTCAAGCAGCAAAAAGGCTTTGGCTCGATGATGAGCTTCGAGCTCAAGTCGCGGGAAGAAGCGGGGCGGTTCCTCGCGGCTATCAAGATATTCCTGAATGCGGAGTCGCTGGGCGGCGTGGAGTCGCTGGCCTCGCACTCGGCGACGACAACGCATGGGTCGGTGAGCCAGGAGTTCCGCGATTCGATGGGGATTACCGAAGGGCGCATCCGGCTCTCGATTGGCATTGAGGACAAAGAAGACCTGATTGCCGACCTGGAACAGGCGCTCAAGGCTGTTTAGCGGTGTCCAATGGCTGAAGCTGGCGCGTTTTTCGGTCCGATTCTCGCAATCGACACCTGCGGTCCCACCGGCTCGGTTGCCCTGGGCCGGCTCGCAGGGCGCGACCTCGATCCCCTCGGCCAAAAGGAGCTGGAAGGACGCACCTATTCCGCCACGCTGGTTTCCGCTGTCGCCGAATTGCTCGAACTGAATCAGATCACGCTGAAAGATCTCGGCGGCATTGTCGTGGTGAATGGCCCCGGCAGTTTTACCGGCGTGCGCGTGGGCCTGAGCGCCGTCAAGGGACTGGCCGAGCCGACGCAGATTCCTGTCGTTGCCATTTCGAGGCTGCTGGTCCTGTCGCGCAAGTCCGGGGTTCCCTCGTGCGCCCTGGACGCCCACCGTGGCGAGATTTTTCTTCGGACAGAAGAGCCGGGACAAGCCCCACGCGAGTTGCTTGCCGGAGTTCGGGAACTCGCCTCCATCGATCGAGTGCCGCTGCGCGTCGCCGTTTGCGACGAAGCAGCGGCGGCGCTGTTGGCCAACGCCTGGCCGGACACGCAATTGGTAAGAATAGCGGCTCCGACGGCTGCCGATACGCTGCGGATTGGCGAGGCGCGCCTGGTGGCTGGCGGCGCAGTTGACCTCGCTCTGCTCGATGGGCATTATCTGCGCCGCTCGGATGCAGAGATTTTTGGACCTGTGCGCGGGGGCGATGCGGCCGCGGCGGGACGGTCACGGGCATGAATGCCGGCGCGCTTGAGATTCGAGTTCGGCGCATGAACGTTTCCGACGTCGACCGGGTCTTCATGATCGCCTGGAGTCGCAAGCAGGCGCCCAAGTGGACCAAGGCAGCTTATCTATCCGCGCTTAAGA
The DNA here is from genome assembly GCA_963765025.1 of uncultured Acidobacteriaceae bacterium. Lineage (GTDB taxonomy): Bacteria > Acidobacteriota > Terriglobia > Terriglobales > Acidobacteriaceae > Telmatobacter. The sequence continues at coordinate 5,880 of CAVXVM010000055.1, forward strand.
CGGACGCGATGCCGCGCAGAATTGCGTTGGTGGCCGAGGACTCCGGCGAAGGGCACGCGCCCTTGCTGCTGGATTGGAAGGCGCCGGATTTCGTCGAGGCCGAGCGCTCGACTGCCGCTGAGGGAGAGGCGAAAAGCGGCCGGGTGGTGGGATTTGCGATTGCGAGCCTGGTGCCGCCGCAGGCGGAGTTGGAGACGATTGTGATCGCAGCGGCGGAGCAGCGGCGCGGGATCGGCAGGAAACTTATGACTGCGATGGCGGAGGAGCTGAGTGCAGCGGCGGTGAGCGAGGCCCTGCTGGAAGTTCGCGCCTCGAACCAGAGGGCGCTGGGGTTCTACCGGCGGATGGGCTGGCATGAGGCTGGCAGGCGCAAACGCTACTACGCAGAGCCGGAAGAAGATGCGGTGCTGATGAGTCTGGCGATGGGGTGAAATACCCACTGGAAACCGAATCAAGCCGTCAAAAACCTCATCTCTGCTGCCAACTGCCTCTAAACAGGACGCACAATTGTGATTACCGTCACGCTTGGTGCTTTTTCGGTCCGAAATTCACAGGGTCAGGTTACTTTCGTTGATTTTCTTGCTTGCGACTTGCGTGGTTACGGCGATATATGTAAGTGTTCTTTAACAATCGGAAACAATCGGAGGTGCTTGATGGACGAAGTACAGGATCCGACGCTGAGCGGGGAGATTGATCGCCTGCATGCAGAACACCGTCGCTACGCTCAGCGGTTGGAAGAATTGCTTCAAAAGCCCTATCTTAGCGAGGATGAACAACTCGAAGAAGTTCGCCTCAAGAAGCTCAAGCTCCACGCGAAAGACCTGATCTTCGCGCTTGAGCGGCGCGCGCCGGCGGTAGCTTAACACCGAAGGCAGCTGGCTTTTGCCGGCAATTTGGCAGCGATGGGCCCTGAGAGTGAGGCTGTGGGTTGAGTGCGCCCCCTGTCTCACCGCGAAATCAGCCCCTACTGAACGCTCGCCGCTCTCTCTGCGGCAGATAACCGTATAATCGTTCAGGACTATGGTTCGTGACGGTTACATCTACGGTTTGAGCCTTTTGGTGGTGGCGGTTGTGCTGGTCTGGTTTACCGGCGCCTGGGTTTGGGGCATCATTCCCGTCCTTCTCTCGCTCTTCTTTTTGTGGTTTTTCCGTGATCCCCAGAGGGTCATCCCCTCCGGCGAGGGTCTTATCGTCTCCCCGGGAGACGGCCTGGTCACAGAAACCGTCGAAATCAACACTCCTGAAGGCAAACGAAAGCGCATCAGCATCTTCCTCAGCGTTTTTGACGTGCATGTGAACCGCACGCCCATCGGCGGCGTCGTTCGACGTGTGCACTATCAAAAGGGCCTGTATCTGAACGCCATGAATCCCGCCTCTGCCGAGCAGAACGAGCAGAATGCCGTAACCGTGCGCGGAGACGGTATCGAAGTAACCTTCAAGCAGATTGCCGGGCTGATTGCGCGGCGCATCGTATGTAATGTGAACGAAGGCGACACTCTGGAGCGTGGCCAGCGGATGGGCCTGATCAAGTTTGGATCGCGCGTGGACGTGATTCTCCCAGCGGAGGCCGAATTCTGCGTAAAGGTGCGTGAGCGGGTGAAGGGCGGCGCGAGCGTGCTGGCGGCTATGCCCGGGGGAGAGGGCCGTTGAATCTTCACCAGACATTGCACGATCCGGCCCGTGAGCAAGCCAGGCGCGCCCGCCTGCAACGCGGCATGTTCCTGTTGCCTTCGCTGTTCACTTCAGTCAACATCGGGGCCGGGTTCTTCTCGATTACGCAGTCGATCGAGGCCGCTACCGGCAATGCGCAGTCGCATCTCGATCTGGCAGCCATCGCCATCCTGTTTGCCATCCCATTTGACGCTCTTGACGGACGCATTGCGCGCCTGACCAATACCTGCAGCGATTTTGGCCGGGAGCTGGATTCGCTGGCTGATGTGATTACCTTCGGCGTTGCGCCCAGCATCCTGGCCTTCGTTTGGGGATTTCATTTTCTGCCGGAGTCGATCAATGCACAGTTGCGGTTCCACCTGTTGCAGGCCGGAGCGTTCACATGTTTTCTATTTCTGTTGAGTGGCGCTTCGCGCCTGGCCCGATTCAATATCTCGCACGATCCCGAGCCTCGAAATCCGGGGCGGCCGGGGCGAAAGTACTTTGTGGGCATGCCCATTCCCGCGGCTGCCGGGCTCCTGGCCTCCACCATCCATCTCTGCTACGGCATTCCGGTTGAATGGTGGTGGATCTCGATTCCCTGGCTGTGCCTGGTCGCGCTGGCGGGGTTCCTGATGGTGAGCACATGGCGGTTCTGGTCGGGCAAGGAGATCAACTTCTCCAAGAGTCATCCCTTCCAGATGCTGGTGCTGGTGGCCATCTTTATCTACCTTTCGGTGCGCTACTCGAACGTGGTGCTGTTTATGATTGCGATCATCTACACGTTCTCGGGCATCTGGGCGCGGGCGGCCTACTCATGGTCGCGCCGGCGCAGAAGGCCTTTGGCAAACCAAGCCGTCCCCACGGAAGAAGATGCTGAGAAGAGAGACTCGCTGCGATATCTGTAAGTCGAAGGATGCCTGTGTACAAGATTGCTATTGCCGGTGCCTCATCCCTTTTGGGCCGGGAGTTGAAGGACGTGATCTCAGAGTCGCCCCTGGCCGCGGCAACGTTTGTGCTGCTCGATGAAGATGAAGCAGGAGGCCAGTTGGAGCAGGTGGGCGATGAGGTCACCTTTATCCAGACCATAGGCCCCGATGCCTTCGAGCGCGTGGACTTTACCTTTCTTTGTGGCAATGAGACCATGACCCGCAAGCACTGGCGCGAGGCGCTACGGGCTGGATCGACGGTGCTGGATATGAGCGGCGCGCTCGACCAGGAGGCCGGAGTTCTGGTTCGCGCTCCCTGGCTGGGTTCGGAGTCGACGACCGTGGATCTGTTTACTCCGGCGGTGGTTCCTGCACATGCAGCCGCCATCGCGCTCGGGCTATTGCTTGAACGCATACAGCTTGCTGCGCAAGTGCGGTCAGTGGTGGCCACGGTGCTGGAGCCGGCCAGCGATTTTGGCCGCAAAGCCATGGATGAGCTGCACCAGCAGACCGTGAATTTGCTCAGCTTTCAAAGCCTGCCACGGGCTGTTTACGACGCCCAGGTTGCCTACAACCTGCTGGGAGCGATGGGCGAGAACTCAACCATCAGTTTGAGCGCGGTGGAGTCCCGGATCAGGCGGCACTACGAACTCCTGTCGGCCGGACGCTGGCCGGCCCTGGCTTTGCATGTCCTCCATGCCCCGGTCTTTCACGGGACCACCTTCTCGATCGCCGTTGAACTCGAGCGGCCGGTTGAAATTGCCGCACTCGAAGACGCCTTGAGCGGCGAACACATTGACCTGGTTCTCGAAGACACGGACTCGCCGTCAAACCTTGCTGCAACCGGGCAAAACGATGTTCTGGTGCGGATGAGGCCAGAGCCGTTGGCGCGGAATTCGAGCGAGACGGCGCGTTTGTGGCTTTGGGCCGCGGCCGACAATCTGCGGCTGAATGCGTTGAATGCGGTGGAATGCGCGTTGGATTTGAGACGTTTACGGCCGCAGGGGACCGTGCAGTAGGACGTGCCGAGAAAAGTAAGACGAGCGCCGATAGGCTTACCTCTGGCACAATTCTTACATTTCATGAACGTCTTACCTATGGTAGAATGTAAGCCATGGAGCAGATCTATATCACCGTGAGCAGCAAAGGTCAGATGGTGATTCCTGCGGCGATTCGGGAGGAACTCGGAATCGAGCCGGGGACACGGATTGCCGTTCGTCTTGACGGCACGCGAGTTGTGCTCGAGCCGGAAACGCTGGCTTTGAAGCTGCGCAAGATCAAAGCGATGCGGGGGTGCACGGCGGGATTTCCTCCGGGCTCGGATTTACTGCTCGAAGATCGGCGGCTTGAGCGGGAGCGGGAGTTGGCCAAGGACGGCTATTGAGGCCATCGATGATCAAGTACGTGCTGGATTCCTCTTCTCTCATTCGATACATCGACAACGAAGCGGGATCCGCTCGAATGGAGGAGATTCTCGCCGAATGTGTGGCTGGCCGGGCAGATGTATGCGTCTCGGCGGTGCAATGGGGCGAGGTTGCCTCGAACCTGCGCAAGCGAATGGGCGCATCGCACGAGAGTCGCATCCTCAGCGAGCTGCTTCCAAGCGAAGCGGAGATTGTTCCAGTGAGGGCGGAGGATGCTGTACGTGCTGGTGATCTTCGCGTGGACAAGAAGATTGCTTATGCGGATGCTTTTGCAGTCGATTTGGCAATGCAATCGCGTACCAACATCCTCGTGACCGCCGACTACGATTTCAAGGCCGTCGAAGATCTGGCGCGTATCGAATTCCTGCCCGCAAAATAATGGAATAACCCACGTGATCCCGTCACAGCGGTTCCTGGCGCCTCGGACTAGAATTCGAGTCCGAGGTGCGAGGGATGAAACTGAATATCAAAGCTCTGGCTCTGGGCGGCGCCATTTTCTGGGGCGGCGCGGTTCTGGCGGTCCTGCTCGTGAACTTTGAATGTACGAACTATGGGCAGAACTTCCTTGAGCTGATGGCCTCAATCTATCCTGGCTACCATGCAAATCACAGCATGGTGCAGGTGTTGATTGGGACGCTCTATGCGGCTGCGGATGGGGTGATTGGCGGGGCGGTGTTTGGCTGGCTCTATAACTGGCTGGCGAAGGCGGCGTGATCAGGCCGCAGCGTTCAGCGGTCGAGTTGAAAGATTGCAAGCGTCTTGTTTACTCCCCGCCGCAGCGCGCCCAAAGCTGCTCGATGAACGTGTCCGTCATTCCGGCAATGTAATCGGCCACGGTGCGCGCAAGCCCCTCGGTGGGAATCTGCGCCTGGTCG
>CAVXVM010000056.1:0-10315 GCA_963765025.1 uncultured Acidobacteriaceae bacterium
TGTGTGCAATGCGCCGGCAAGTATGTCGTCGTTCGCAGCAGCAAGCCGGATGTGCGTTGCGCCATTCCGGCCCCACCCACCGTTGACGGGCAGGAAGACATCGGGCGCATCGGCGATGAAAGCTGCCTGCTGCTCCGGCGTGAGTATGAGGTTTCCGTAGCCTTGCTTTAGATGGGCGAGCGTAGCGAAGATGCGGCCGCCGACGCGGAAGTCGGCTGCGCCCATGTGCGAGCTTTCTTCTGCGCCTTCAAGCGAAAGAGCTATGCGGCGAAAGTCGGATGGGGTCATGGGAGGTGCTCAGCTGTTACGGCGCGTTCGGTGACAATTCAACCAGATTCCCTGCGGAATCGACCAGGCCATATTCCTTCATCACTTCCTCAAGAGGAACCGTCTTGACGCGGCCTGCGTGAATGTCAGCCAGTTCCTGTTCGGCGAGATAGATGTCCTCGAGGTCTTCCAGGTGTTCAAGGATGGCTTCGCGGGCGTAGAAGGTCTTGGTCCGGCCAGTGGCTTTGGCCAGAGCGTCCAGGCGCTTTTCGATATCCTCCGGTAGGCGGATTGCGAGCATATCGGACCTCCTTAATTCTGCTATACAAGTATAGCACGACAATCAGTGGCTAGAACTTGCAGCCAGGAGTTCGCCTTCGAACTCTTCGTTGAGCCAGTTGGAGAAGGCCGAGAACTCTTCGTCGCGGCCGAGGAAGTCACGGACCATCTGGCGGCCGGGCTTGGATCCGCCCTGTTCGAGGACGGCTTTGCGATAGCGCGCGCCGGCATCGCAGCCGAGCAGGTCGCCGGGATCGAATTGCGCGAAGAAGTCGAGGGCAATGACCTTGTCGAACGCGTACGTGTAGTAGTTGGACGAGTAGCCGGTGAGGTGGCCGAAGCTCGCGTACATGCGATTGCCTTCCATCCACGTCCACGGCTGCAGGCTCTGGTAAAGGCGCTTTGTGATTTCGTCGAGGTCGAGCTCGGCGGGGTCCTGGTCGTGGAGATCGAGTGAGAGCGTTGTGTAGTAGAGCTGAGAACGGACCCAATCTGCGCGGCCAAAGGCTCCGGCGAGCTTCATTTTCTTGATGGTTTCCGCGGGGAGGACTTCGCCGGTTTGATAGTGCCGTGCGAAAGTCTGCAGAAGTTTTTCGTCGCGGAAGAACTCTTCAAGCATCTGCGAGGGCACTTCAATGAAGTCGCCTTCGGTGGCGAATCCGGAGAGGCCGGCCCACTCGGTTTGACCGCCGAGGATGGCGTGCATGAGATGGCCGAATTCATGAAAGAAGGTGACGACGTCGGAGTACTGGAGCAGGCCGGGATCGGTGGCATCGCCTGCGGGGAAGTTGCAGATGAGCGCGGCTTCAGGCATGGCGCGGCCGCGGACGCCAGTGACGATGGGCGCGGCGGAGAACCATTTGTCCTTGCCGTCGCGCGGATGCATGTCGAGATAGAAACGTCCGACGGGCTTGCCGCCGTCGAAGACCTCAAATACGGATACGGCAGGGTGCCAGGCGGGCGCGCTGGAAGGACGAAACTCTACTTTAAAGAGGCGGGCGGCGGTTTGGAGGACGCCAGCCTGGACCTGGGCGTAGGGGAAGTAGGGGCGGACGGACTGGGAGTCAAAGTCGAAGGCGGAGCGGCGGAACTGCTCGTACCAATAGCCGCGGCTGGTGATGTCGATAGACGCAGCGACGGGGGGCACGGCGGCGGGCTGGCGCTTGCGGGTGAAGTCGAGGATGAGCTCGAGCTCGCGGCGGGCGCCCTCGGTGCTGGCCTGGTTGAGCTTGGTGAGGAAGGTGCGGACATTGGCGGCCGAGCCCATCATCTGGTCGGCGGTGGCCAGATCGGCCCAGCTGCGGAAGCCGAGGACGGTAGCGATCTCCTGGCGCGTGGCGAGCAGGTCAAGGAGGATCTGCTGATTTTTTGGATAGGCGCGGGTGTTGTAGGCGAGGAACATGCGGCGGCGGAGCTCGGGATTGGACGCGAAGGTCATGACCGGCTGCATCTCGTGCGGGTCAGTGGTGAGGGTGACGCGGCCCTCGGCGTCGGGCTCGTGGCGGGCAATGTAGTCCGGGGGCAGACCGGCGAGCTCCTCCACGGTGGCCTGGATGGTTTTGCCGCCTTCCTGGATGTTGCGGCTGAATTCGAGGGAAAGGCGGGTGGATTTCTCGTGGAGGGACTGGATGTGGTCGCGGGTGGCCTGATCCTTGTCGACGCCGGCCAGGCGGTAGCTAAGGAGGGTGCGCTCAACGTAGTGGAGGGTGGCGGGCGATGCGCCGGTGAGGTCAATGGCTGCAAGTGCCTCATAAACCTCGCGGTTGAGGCTCAAGGCGCTTCCCGCCATGGAGACGCGCTGGGCTTCCTGCTGGGCCTGGTCGCGGACCGCATTATCTGCTGCGACGGAGTTTAGAACGCCGGCCTGTGCGCCGGCCAGGCTGAGATGCTCAATGGCCTGGTCGTAAAGGCTGAGGGAGTTTTCAGGGGTGCGGGGACCCGAAACGGCCAAGAGGGCGGCAAGGGCGGCTTCGTGGGCGGCGAGGCGAGCGGAGACCCAGGCGGAAAGGGCTTCAGCGGAGGCTGCTCCGCCTGCTTCCCAGGCGTGAATGGAGTCGATTGGGGTGGGTGCGGACGGGTTCTGAGCGGCCATGTCGGGGAAAATCCTCTTGTCTCTAGGTTGCCACAGCGGGGCCGGGTGCTGCAGGCTGGCGAGGCGGAAAGAAGCGACGAATATTCAACAAACTCCAGGGTTGCAATCAACAGTTGCATCGGGGACGATTCCCGCTTAAGATGCGTCAATTGACGGCCATGGCCCGAGTTGCAGCACACACGGTTGAATCGGCTCCCGCGCCGGCGGTTCCCCGGATGCGGCTAGGGAAGCTGTGTGTGGCCATCCAGGGGGGGACGCCGGAGGAACTTTTCAGGCTGGCGCAGGCGGCTGCGCCGGAGACCCGGTTTGTGGAGTTCCGGCTGGACTCGCTGGCGAAACCGGCGGCAGCACTGCCGGCACTGAAGGAGTTTTTGGCCGCGCACCGGGATGTGACGGCTATCGGCACCTGCCGGAGGAAAGAGTTTGGCGGGAAATTTACGGGATCGCTGACGGCCGAACTGGAGATGCTGACAAAGGCGGCCGAAGCGGGCTGCGCGCTGGTGGACCTTGAAGTGGAGTCGGCCGAAGAAGCCAAGGCGGCTCAACTGGCGCGGTTCAAGGCCGGATTGCGGGCGGTGGGAACGGCGTTACTGGTGAGCTACCACGATTTCTCGCGGACCAAGGGCCTGGAACAGGCGGCAAAGCGGATTGAGGCGTTTGAGCCGGACTTTGTGAAGGTGGTTTCGACGGCGCGGACGCTGACCGACAACCTGGCGGTGCTGAAACTGATCGAGGACCGGTCGCTTGCGTCGCACGTGGTGGGCATTGCCATGGGCGAAGAGGGTCTGGTGAGCCGGGTGCTGGGACCGCGGGCCGGAGGGGCGTTCACGTTTGCCTCGCCTGACGATGGTGCGGAGACCGCTCCGGGACAGGTGACGGCACGGACAATGGTGGACCTGTACCGGCTGGACCAACTGGACCAGGCGACGCGGATTTTTGGCGTGGCTGGCAACCCGATCGGGCACTCGCTTTCGCCGCTGATGCACAACATGGCGTTCAAGCGCGAGAGCGTGAACGCGGTGATGCTTCCCCTGAAGACAAAGACGCTGGACGATCTGTTGACGCTGGTGCGGGAACTGCCGCTGGGCGGCGTGGCCGTGACCATGCCGTTGAAGCAGGAGGTGCTGCCGCACCTGGCGAATATGGATCCGCTGACGGCGAAGATTGGGGCGTGCAACACGCTGCGCACCGGCGCGGATGGAAAGATTTACGGATTCAACACGGACGTGGCCGGCGTGGTGAGGCCGCTTGAAAAGCGGATGCGGCTGAAGGGCGCGCGGATCGCGGTGCTGGGAGCTGGAGGAGCGGCGCGAGCGGCGGTGTTCGGGCTGGTGGAGCAGGGCGCAGAGGTGTTCGTGATCAATCGGACGCACGAGAAGGCCGTGGCGCTGGCGCGGAAGGCACATGCGAAGAGCTTGAAGCAGGATCAGCTGGCGAAAAACAAGTTTGACGCGCTCATCAACACGACGCCGTGCGGAATGGCGGGGATCAAGCAAGCCATGCCGATCAAGGAAAACGAGCTGAACGCATCGCTGGTGTTCGACATGGTGTACAACCCGCTGGACACGCCGTTGTTGAGGCTGGCGCACTCGCGCGGGCTGGCCGTCATCAGCGGGATGGAGATGTTTGTGCAGCAGGGTGCGCGGCAGTTTGAGATATGGACGGGCAAGCCGGCGCCGGAAGCCGAGATGATGCGGGTGGTGGAGCTAGCGCTGCGGCGGAAGAGCTGAAGAGCAGCTGCTAGCTGCTAGCTGCTAGCTTCTGGCTGCTAGCTTCTAGTTTCTGGCTTCTGGCTTCTAGCTTCTAGCTTCTAGCTTCTAGCTTCTAGCTTTGAAAAGCTACTGCGATCTTTCTGCTGTGAAGCCTAGATTCTTCCCATTAGCCTGAAAAATTCTTTTGCCCGCGCAACGTCCTTGAAGATTTGCGCTTTGAGCGCTTCGGGCGAGGGCCAGGTTATTTCTCCGCGCAGGCGGAGAAGGAATTCGAGTTCGATGGGCGTGTTCTCGGTGAGGTCGATGGGCCCGAAGTCGAGGATGTGGGACTCGACGGCGAAGGATGCCTCGCCGAATGTAGGCCGGTTGCCGATGTTGGTGACGGACTGAAAGACGCGCACACCCGCAGGCAGAGCGACCCTGAGGCGGGTGACGTAGACGCCGAAGCCGGGAAGCAGATCGGGATAGGGCGCGAGGTTGACGGTGGGCACGAGCAGACGTGTGCCGATGCCGCGGCCGCGGGCCTGCGTGGAGACAACGGAAAACGGGCGGCCCAGCATCCACCGGGTGCGGCGCACGTCTCCCGCGGCAACCAGGGCGCGGATGGCGGAACTGGAGACTTCAAGGCCGTGCGTGTGTACGGCCTCGTGAATGCGAACGGCAAAACCGAGTTCCGCGCCGAGGGCTTCAAGCTCGCGGATGCCGGCTTCAGCGCCGCGCCCAAAGCGAAAGTTGCTGCCCTCGTGCAAGGCGCGAACGCCCAGCTTTGCGGCCAGCATCTGGCGCACGAACTCGGCGGCGGGGAGATTGGCGAGGGCCGCATCGAAGGGCAGGAGTACGACCGCGTCAACGCCGGCGCCGGCGAGCAGACGAAGACGCTCGGCGATGGGCGTGAGCAGGCGCGGCGCCTCAAGGGGACGCAGAAACTGCTCGGGGTGGGGATCGAAGGTGATGGCGACGGCGCGCGCCCCGGTCTGGCGCGCTTCGGCGACTACGGCGGAGAGGATTTCGCGGTGACCGCAATGCACGCCGTCAAAGTTGCCGACCGATGCGACGGTTGGGCCAAAGCCGGAGGGAATCTCCGCAGCAGAGCGGAAGACTGGAATATCGGGGACTTCGGCCAGCAGGCTGAGGGATTTCTCGGTCATATATTCACGGGGGCCAGGGACACGGGAAGGGTGAGGCCATCGTAGGCGAGCTTTACACCGTCAGGCAAGGTGCGGTTGGTCTGTTCGTGGCCGAGCTCATGGGCGATGTGGGTGAGCCAGGTGTGGCGCGCGCCGGTGCGCCGCGACCATGCCAATGCCTGTTCCACCGTGGCGTGACTGGGATGGGGCTTGTGGCGCAAGGCGGAGAGGACCAGGTGCTCGAGACCTTGAAGCAGACTGAAGCTGGACTCGGGAATGGCGCTGACGTCCGTGAGATAAGCGGCATTGCCGAAGCGGAATCCGGAGATCGCCATATCGCCGTGGAAGAGCGGAACGCGCACAAAGTCGACACCATGAACCTGGGTGTGGTCACCGAGCAGGTTGAGCTCGACGCGGGCGCGGTTCATATAGGTGGCATCGGGCGCGAAGGTGTAGTCGAATGTGCGCCGCAGGGTTTCCGCAGTTTCTTCAGTTGCGTAGAGAGGGATGGGGCCACCCTCCTTGAACATGGTGAAGCTAAGGGGGCGGAGATCGTCCATGCCGAGGATGTGGTCGGCGTGGCAGTGTGTGTAGAACACGGCGTCAACGCGGTTCAGGCCGGAGCGGAGGGCCTGCTCGCGGAAGTCGGGGCCGGTGTCAATGACGACGACGCGATGAGGGGCGCCGATGCCGGGCTCGTTCCAGCGCAACAACGCGGAAGGGCGCAGGCGGCGGTCGCGGGGGTCATCGGAGGTGCAAACGGGGCACGCGCATCCCAGCGTTGGAACTCCCATTGAAGTTCCCGTGCCCAGAAATGTCAGCAGGCCATCCATAGGTAAGCCTTCGGCTTACAGCTTCTAGCTGCTAGCTCTTAGCTCCTAGCTTGCAGCTGCGGGCTGTCTCTTTTTTCTGTCGCTTTTTCATTTTTTGCCCGGCGGTGGTGGGACGGGCTGTTGCATGGCCTGGGTGTTGATCATGCTGGTGAGCTCGAGGAAGGCCATGCGCGCCTCAAAGAGCACGGTCTGGAGGGTGCGGTCTTCTGCCGGGGTCAGATTGCCCCTGGTCTTCTCGGCCAGAATGGCGATGAGGTCGATGGTGGTGCGCGCGCCGAGAATATCGACGCGGGGCCGCTGGCCTTCCTGGGTCCCGGCGCCCATCTGGATCATGGCAGAGACGTAGAGCTGCTGCACGAGGTTGTCAAAGTTGACGGGCGGCTGCGGTCCAGCGGCGGGATTTTGCGCGCGGACGAGATCTTCAAGCCGCTGCGCGGAGGCATCGTAGGCAAACTTCTGCTCGCGGGTCTCATCGGCAGTGGGCTGTGGAGGCAGTTCCAGCTCTTCGGTGGCTGGCGGGGCGGCCTGCGGCGGTTCGGCTTCGCGCCTGGAGGACTCATTGACCACCAGCCTCGGGCCACCACCCGGCTCGGCGGCCGGGGTGGGCACTTCAGCAGTAGCCGGCGCGTCAGACTGGTGCGATTGCTCTTCTTCCGCCTTCATCTTGCGGCGGTCAATGACTTCAAACTTCGGTGTATCGCTCATGGCTTGTCGATTCCAATCAGTCACGCAGGGGGTTGGGATTGGTGACTCATTTCAACGATTCGTTTTGTCCTGGGACTTGCTCGAAGGCTCGTCCTAAAAGGTTGGTGGTTCAGCCAGAATGCGGGCTGTACCGGGGGCTCGACCGTCGGTGTAGTTAATGGGCTGGTTCTGCGCCTCGGCCTCAGCGCGCACAACAGCGAGCGCGAAGACCCGGGATGCGTTCGCCAGGGGCAACGCTGCAGCACTGGTGATGTGGCCGGCGGGAGCGCCGCCGGGAAGAAACAACTCCGTTCCCGAGGCGGGCACCGGCCCGGTGAGCTCAAGCGGCCGCAGGTGACGATGGACGTTGCCGCGCGAACGAATGCGCTCCACAATCTCCTGGCCAAGGTAGCAGCCTTTGGCGAAGTGCAGCGCGCGCATCTGCGCGGTTTCCTGGGGCAGATCGCGCTCGACGATGTCGATACCGTAGGAGGGAATTCCTTCAGCGATGCGAAATATCTCAAGCGAGTCGCCGCCAACCTGGGTTGCTCCAGCGGTTCGCAAGGCTCTCCAAAAGGCGGCGAGGCGCACCGACGGAACCCAAAGCTCGTAGTGCGGCGCGATGACGCCATAGGCACGGAAAATTCTGAGTTCGATACCGTTCCACTCCACATCTTTGGCCATCATGGGGTGGGGAAACAGCGGCAGGCCCATGCGCCCAAGCACGTCGTCGGCGCGAGGGCCTGTGAGGCCGATGGCGGTGAGCGAGCCCGGCTCTCCAACCTGTTCGCCGTCGAGAGGGATCAACTCGACGTCGTCCATGATGATGAAGTGTTCGAAGTGGGCCATCAGCTTTTCGAACTGATCGGAGGCAATCTCGAGTTCAAGGCTGGATTCCCCGGCGAAGGGCGTACCCAGCATGGGATCGGGTTTTGCCTGACCGGCAGCGACGGGGGCGCGCCGCACCGGCGAAGCTTCCTCACTACCGCGCCAGACGGTTAGGTCGCCCTGAATGCGTCCCTGGGCGTTCAACACCAGGTTCCATGCGCCGCTGTTGGGGAATAGGTCGTTGACGGTGTTGGTGACCATGCCGCTGAGCCAGCGGAATCGGTCCTCACCACGAACGGCTACGCGGCGCATCCAGCCCAGATCGTGGAGTGCGGCTCCTTGAACCAAGGCGGCTATTTCGCTTTCGGGTGCGTCCAATACCTGTGGCGTGAGCACGCCGTGACAAGCAACCAGTTGGTGAGGAGTGCGTGACGATTCCAGCATGGCGGCAAGCGCTGTAGGCTGTATCGTTACGGAAAGACCGCTGTCAGTCATGGGAAGTACTTCTCCGCTGTTCGGCACAGTTTTCCCGGTGATTTCCGGGGCCGGACCGCATCCTGATTATAGCCTTGGAAGGGTAAAGCGCGGTTTGAGCGGAAACCGGGAAGAAGTTGTGTTTTTGAACAGGGAATGCTGGTAAAACTGGCTCTAGAGTGGGATGACGTGTAAAGGGAGACGAATTGGACGAGCTGAGGGCAATGCGGCGTGCGGCGAGGGGAGCCAAACCCCATTGGCTCAATCACAGACGGGGAGTTGTGGCCGCAATCTGCCTGGCGGCGACGACGGCCGTAGCGCAGCAGGCGGTTCCGGTGGTCCTTGAAACCGTTTCTCCGAGCCCGGAGACAAGTTTTGCGAGCATGAGCGCGAAGCAGGATAGCGGGAAGTCGTCGACCAAAATCACTCCCGAACAGGCAAAGCAGCTTTTTTCGCTGGTGGACGAGCTGATCAAGTTCTCGTCAGAAGAGACGGGACTGCCGATCAAGAGCACGGTGAAGCGGCAGATAGTAATATCGGGACGAACGTCTAGGTGTACACAAAAAAAAACACTGCTCTGACCAACGCCCCCACCATCCCGTCGATTCCGGGCTTCACCAGCTTCACCGTGGCGACACCAGCGCCTACGACGGCGGTGCGATTCAGCCCCCGCCTTGAATTCGTGCGATCTTTTTCGCTAATCAGCGTCTATCTGGCTGAACGGAGCGCCCGGAGCGGCGCATTGTCCGTTTCATCCATAACCTTCCAAGACACCCAGCCGATGAGAGTTCCACTGATTGAAAACGAGCGTTCACCGGGTCCTTCCGCGCTGGAGCACGACCCCCTGCCCAAGCTTCACGTCCCGGTGCCGCGCCGGAAGCGGCGGCCCGCCACCGTGCTCGTGGTCGCCGCGATCGCGGTCATCCTCGTGGGAATCCTCTGGTGCATGAACCACAGGCAAAGCCCGCAGGGTACCCCGGGTGGCGGCGCGGGACGCGGGAGGTTCGGTTTCGCGGCAAGCGGGCCTCTCCCGGTCATCGCGAGGGCAGCGGAGTCCGGCGACATCGCTATCTATCTGGACGGCCTGGGCACGGTCACTCCGCTCGCCAGCGCCGCCGTGCAGACGCAGATCTCCGGGGTCCTGGTGCAAGTCGCATTCAAGGAAGGCCAGATGGTCTCGAAGGGCGATTTGCTCACCGTCGTCGATCCCCGTCCGTATGAGGTCGCGCTGGAGCAGGCGCAGGGCCAGTTGATCCAGGCGCAGGCGCTACTCAAGCAGGCCCAGATCGACCTGGCGCGCTACGAGAAACTGTCCCAGCAAGATCATCGCCCAACAGCAGGTCGACACCCAGCGCACGTTGGTGATCCAGGACCAGGGCCTCGTGCAATCCGACCAGGGCGCCGTCGACAGTGCCAAGCTCAATCTTGCGTACTGTCATATCACAGCGCCCTTCAACGGGCGAGTCGGGCTCCGGAAGGTCGATCCGGGCAACGATGTGACGCCGACCAGCGAGCCCAACGGCCTGGTCGTCTTGACCCAGGTCAAGCCGATCACCGTCATCTTCACGCTTCCCGAGGACAATATTCCCGCGGTCGTTGGGCGCCGGCGCTCCGGAGCGGCGATTCCCGTCGACGTCTATGATCGCACCAACGCGACCAAGCTCGCATCGGGAACCCTCGCCACGATCGACAACCAGGTCGACACGACGACGGGGACCTTCAAGCTCCGGGCGCTGTTCCCGAACGGCGACGAAAGCCTGGTCCCCCAACCAGTTCGTGAACGTCCGGATGCTGCTCTGGGACGTGAAAAAGGGAGCGACGGGTGTCCGACGTCCGCGATCGAACGCGGCCAGCCGGGCACCTTCGTCTACGTCGTCAAGCCCGACAACACGGTCACGGCCAGGACCGTGACCCTCGGGCCCTCGGAGGGAGAGCGGGTGTCCGTCCTTTCCGGGCTGGCCCTGGGCGAGCGCGTTGTCGTCGACGGCGCCGACAAGCTCAAGGAGGGAATGACGGTGG
>CAVXVM010000057.1:0-6291 GCA_963765025.1 uncultured Acidobacteriaceae bacterium
TGACCTTCTCGCCTCCGATCTGCGCGTGGCAGAACAGGACGTTGTGCGGCTCGTCAAGGTCACCCTCACGCAGGGCCAATTCGATGCACTGGTCGATTTTTGCTTCAACCTGGGCGGCGGACGGCTCGCATCCTCCACATTGCTCAAAGTGCTCAACGGCGGGCGCTATGAGGATGCTGTGGAGCAACTGCTTCGCTGGGACCTGGCTGGCGGCCAGGAGAATGCAGGGCTCAAAGCCCGTCGTCAGGCAGAATGTGCGCTCTGGACCGCGAGCCCCGCGGCGCACGCAGTGGCCGCCTGAGGTCTGCTTAGAGCTCGACGATTTTCAGCCCCTCGCCAGCCTTCAGATAGCCCTTGCGGCGAAACCAGTCTTCCATCGCCGGCTTCAATCGCTCCAGCGGCACGCGATGGCCCGCTTCCAGCACGCCGTCCCCCGCCGGAAGCGTTTCGTCGAAGACTGCATCGTTGGTAAAGTTGCGCATTGCGAAGTTGTCGATCCAGTGCACGGGGCAGGTATGGCAGGCACCCTCGAGATCGATCCGTTCAATGGAGAGCCGCCGGGTGAACATGGTTCCACTTTAATTTATGGGAGCCCGAACGTGCTTCAGCCAACGCAGACTTGGGCTTCACGGCTTATGCGGACTCACATGCGCATCTTTCGCTTGCTGCGTTTCCACGCTGAAGCGCTTGTAATCGTAATCCCGCTCGACAAAGTGCTGGCGAAGATTCTTCACCAAGAGAATGCGCGCCTGGACGGTGGCTTCGGCGCCGGTCGGCAGCCAAAGGCCATCGTTCACGGACGCCTGATCAAAGCGAAAATGCGATCCCTTCTGAATGCTCGCGAACAGCCCGCCTGCCACTTTGAAATTGTCATCGAAGCTCACTTCCATGTGCGCCACTTGCCGGTCAAGCTCATCGATCCAGATGGTGCCCTGCAGCTTCTTTGACGCGTCCTCCACGATCCCATGCGTCTTGGCGTCTTTGCGCCCGATGAAATCAAAAACAATAGTGGAGCGCCCGTGAAACTGCTCACGCCGTGGATTGCGCACGTCCATGATCTCGAGCACATGGCTTATGCTCACCACTGGCCCTTCCAGCGGCTGGTCCGGCGGCGTGTTCTGCGCCTTCTCCACGAGCTTTGTCACGCGCTCCGTTTCTTTCTGCTCATCGTGAACCTCGAGCGGCCGGCCGTTCTTCTTCACTCTTCGCTCAATCACGTGCCCGTTGACGAAGAAGTCCTCGCCCTCTTCACTCTCGGTCTTGGTCACTGTGCCGTTCTGGTCTACGTCCTGCGTGGTCTGCAGGGAGCTATACGTATAGTTTTCCCGTACCTGTTCAAGCTGTTTCTGATGAGCCTGCACCTCGCTCATCAATTGGCGAATGTCCGGCAGCGGCGCATTCGTCTTCTGCTGGCATGAGGCTGCGGAAGCGAGCACCAGCGGCAACAGAATTCCCGTCAATAGTCGTGACGCGTCCAGAATGCATGAGTCCTGTTCCTTTGCGACCGTCTTGACCGTTGGCCGCAGATCGCGGTGCAGCCCCAACTTCCTTGCTACGCTTGTTTGACCTTGCTTTGTCGGGGAAGGTCCCGAGGCACCTGGAAAAAATCGACTGCATCTTCTCTCTTCCGATGCTATATCGTTGAGCTATAAGCGCATCCTATACTGGAGCTGGTTGCATAAATGACGTCCATCCACTGCAGAACGTCCCTCAGGGGCTAAAGCCCCGCCTCGTTTAGGTCGTCGGGTGGCGCAGCGACCCAGAGGGTACCCCGGCCGCGCCCTTTCAAAACACGATTTATGCAACCAGTTCTGGAGCTTCAACCGCAGCCGGCCCGCGAGGCCGATCAAAAGGAGTGGACCATGGCACTGTTACTTCAATGGATTCTGACCGCGATCGCTCTGCTGATTGTCTCCCGGATCGTCCCCGGCTTTCATGTGGCCGGGCTCTTGCCTGCGCTCATCGCAGCGCTCGTCATCGGGCTGCTGAACGCCACTGTCGGCTTCGTCCTCAAAATCATCACATTCCCTTTGAGCATCCTCACCCTTGGCATCTTTCTCCTGGTGATCAACGGAATCATGATTATGCTGGCATCCGCGGTGGTGCCGGGATTCTTGGTCCGCGGCTTCGCACCGGCGTTCTGGGGCGCCGTGGTGCTCGCCTTGCTGGGAATGGTGATTCGAGCCGTCGTGAAGAAAGCCTAGGAACCAAGTTCGGCTTTACCCGGATCCAGCTCGGGTTACGACTCTGCGTCTGGCCCGCAGCAGCCTACTTTGCCGCTGTCGCACTCGGCTGGCCGGCAACCGCACCGTTGGCATCTGACTGCAACGCGCGAAGTGGCAGATGCACCACCCGTGCCGGTGTTTTCTTTACCGTCTTCGGCTCAATCGGCTTGTCCGTAACAGGCCGAGCCACAACCGGGCCTTGCAGCGTCTCCGGAGTCCGCATTTCACCCGCGCTGGAAAACCCTCTGGCCGCGCCGGCCCGAGGCATCACGAGAACCCGGGCTGGCTGCGCAGGCTGCACGCGCGTGTAGATCCCCCATCCTCCGCCCGCTACCACAAACACAATCGCCGCCGCTGCCGCACCACGCATCCATGCGCCGCCAGAACCGCCCAACGTCCTCGGCCAATAGAGAATGCGGCCCCTGCGCGGAGCAGAACGGAGACCAGCGATCACGCGATCTTCAAGGCCCTCTGGAAATGGGAGCTGCGCGAGCAGGCGCAAAGTCTGCTCCGCTGAGCTTGAGGCAGATTCGGAGGTAGAACCGGAAGATGCCGATCCGGGGTTCGACGCCAGGGCCGGAATGTTCTGAGGGTGAGGGTTCATCGGGGGCTCCTAGAATGGTTGAGCAGCTCAGCCATCAGGTTGCGCGCGCGAAACAGCCGTGAGCGCACGCTGGATTCAGTAATGCCCAGGACTTCGGCGATCTCCACGCTGGAGAGCTCCTCAAACGCTGAGAGCATGAGGACCTGCCGCTCCTTGGCCGGTAGCTTTTCAACGCAGCCGAGCACCTTGGCATGATGCTGCGCGGCGGAGGCGATCTCCTCGGCCGACAGGCCGCCAGAGGGCAGCACCCGCGCCAGTTCTGCCACGTCATCTGTCTCCGGACGGGTTTTCGCACGGCGCTTGCGATCCAGCACAATATTCCACACAATGCGAATCAGCCAGACGCGGTGGTCGCGCACCTCATCCAGGGTGTGGCGATGCCGCAGCACACGCATAAACGCCTCTTGTACCGCATCTTCGGCATCCGCTGCATTGCGCAGCACAGAGTAAGCCACGCGATAGAGAGCTCCGGCGTACTGGGTTACCAGTGCCGCAACTTGAGCCTCTTCCGCCTGCGTGCGAGCCAGATCGTCCACCGCGATATTCTGGATCTCCATCCAACCTGCGTAAATTGCCTGGCTGGTGCTCATATGTCACCAGACGCAGGCGGCGCGATAAATGCTCATCGCGTTGTCTGCTTTCGTGAAGGATGCACAAAAGCAGAAACTCGCGAAACCGTCGGTTCCGCGAGTCGCCCGTGCCGTTCAGCCGCTGGTTTTACTTGGCGGCCAGCTTTTGTGTTGCGATGGAGGCTGCGGCTCCATCCTTGTCAGCGTCTTTTACCTTGGCCCACAGTGCCCGAGCCTGGTCCTGCTTGCCTTCAGCTGCATACAGGTCAGCCAGGTCCAGTTGCGCCACTGCGGTTGATACCGTCTCTGACGGCTTGGCTGCGAGGGCGTTGTAGATGTCGATCGCCTGCGAGTCGCGCGCTGTCTGGTGATACAGGCCCGCCAAAGCCAGTTTGGCAAGATTCGAGAGATTGCGATTCCAGGCTCCGGATGCGGCCTTCAGTTCAGTCTCGGCTGAGGCGTTCTGTCCAAGCTCTTCGTCGGTGATCCCGGTAAAGTAGTGCGCCTTGGCGCCCTGCGGCAGCCAGCCGTATTGGTTGGCAACCGCGGTGAACTGCTGGTTGGCGGCTTTGGAGCGATCGGCGGCCGTGGCATAAACGCCATTGCCCACAGGAAGGCCCGGCTGGGTCAAAGGTGCGCTGTACGTATCCATCGCTGCACCCAGCGCTGTGTCTGCTGCGGCCGATTTCAGGTTCCAGAAGATGAGCGTGCCGATTGCCAGCACAAGAACCACTGCCCCACCGATCACCCAGCGCAATACGCCGGAACGGTGACCGCTCAACCAGCTGAAACTGCTGGCGGTGGCCTGGGCAAAGCTGTCTGTCTTTAATGCGTGACGCGTTTGTGTATCCACTGAGCCTTCTCTAGTCCTTCGTCAATAGACTTGCAGACGGGTCCGAACGGGTAGGAGCACTACGACTGCAACCTTACTAGTCTAACAGCGTGCGGAGAGCAGCGTCCACTCAGCGAAAGCGGCCTGTAAGCTTAAGATTCGGCTAGCGCGACGGCCCACGCGACACCGTTCGAATGGCGCGTATCCGTTCAATGGCATCGTCCACCGTTGGACGGCCCTTGGCTGTGCGTATCCCGCTGTCGATCAATGACTCAATAAAATCGATCACGGGCAGACCGCGAGCCCCGGCTTCGCGGACAACTTCATCAGAGACGGTGACAGTAATTTGCATGATCGGCGTTCCCCTGCCCGTTTCATCGGCAAGCCGCATTCCGGGAATAGCTGTGGAGAAAGCTTGGCTCACTTCAGGCCAGTCGAAGGGCGCTGTTCCCCGTTCTCTGTTCCCTGTTCCCTGTACTGTGATCCAGCCGCTTGCCCTTCTCCCATCGGGACGATAGGCTAGTTGTATGTACGAAGATTTCCACGTAACCGATCGCTGGAGCGGCGAGGATTTGCACTGCCTCTGGAAGGGCACCATGGTGGCCATCGCCACCCGTCACGCCGACGCGGTCGATATACGATTCGACGTGAATGAGCGCCCCATGTGGATCGCCCTGCCCTGCACCGCCTGGGTTGAGCAAAAGAAGCGCTCCGGCAAGGTGATCACCGACCAGCTGGCCGCCCAAATCGCGGGCCGCTACCTCAAGCAGCTGATCGAAGAAGGCTACGACGCGCAGCGCGAGATCTACACCATGACCGTCGCCCAGGTCCTCGAGTTACTCGACGTAGTCGTAGAAGAAGCCCGGGGGCAAGGCTCCATGCCGGCGCTGCCCGTGGTGATTTAAGTAAGCCGCAAACTTTCTCAGAAAATCGTTTGGCTGCGTGATGCCTGGATGTCTTTGGGCGGCCTTCGCTGCTCTTTTTGCACGGTGCTTGATGAGCGGACGTGCTCTTCGAGTTGGCGCCTACCAGCTTAGCGGCGAGTTGGCGCCACAAACGCGACGTGAGCGGAGTGTCCGGGGGTGTCGATTAGGACTATGTGCTATAGTTCATAGTGTTAGGTCGGCCCATGCAAGTGTTCAAGACGAGGTGGTTCGCTCGGTTTGCCCGAAACGAAGGGATCGCGGACAAAAGTTTGCTTGAGGCAATCGAGCGGGCAGGCCGAGGCTTGATCGATGCGGATTTAGGCAGCGGGCTCATCAAGCAGCGCGTCGCACGGCGGGGTCAGGGACGCTCGGGTGGGTATCGCGTGATTGTTGCCTATCGGAGGGTCCGGGGTAGGGCGGTGTTTCTTTATGGATTTGCGAAGAGCGCACGGGAGAACATCGAACCTGACGAATCACTTGCCACTCACGCGAGCTCGCGGCAAATTGGCTCGCCGCAGATGCGGCCGAGATCGCGAGGGCCATCGAGGACCACTCAATACAGGAGGTTAAAGATGACTAAGAAGAACAGCCGGTATCGTCGAAGCATGCTCGAGACTGCCGAGGGATATGCACCGCCTGGGCATGATGGACGATGCCGAGTACCGCAAGATTACGATCCGGCACCTGGGCGCAATGCGTTTCCGACGGCCAGGCCCGATCAGCAGCAAGGAAATTCGCAAGATGCGCGAGAAGGCCAATTTGAGCCAAGCCGCGTTCGCTCGGTCTCTTAATTTGAGCGTGGGGTACATCTCACAGTTGGAACGGGGAACCAAGGAGCCGAAAGGGCCGGCTCTGGCGCTGCTCAATGTGATTCGGCGCAAGGGGTTTGAGGCGATCCTGTGAACCGACCTGAGAAGCTATGAAGTTTCGGATCTCCCACACGGCCGCCCGTGCAGTAGCATCTGCCCAGCGATAATGAACCGGACTTCGCTCGAAGGTCCTCGCTTTCTCACTCGTGCCGCAGTGCTTCCATCGGCTGCACCCCCGCCGCCCGCCGCGCTGGGATCCAACTTGCTGCCAGCGCTACCGCGAGCAGAATCAGAACCCCTGTTGCCAGCGTGGTCGGATCATAGGG
>CAVXVM010000058.1:0-20899 GCA_963765025.1 uncultured Acidobacteriaceae bacterium
TGATCGCCGTAATCCGCTTCCCGCCGTCGACGACCTGCCGGGCAGCGCCCTCGACGCGCAAATACTGGCGCTCTACGTGTGGCTGGCTGCCTATCGATACCAGGAATACCAGCACTCCACGGTTTGCGTGTGCGTGGCCGAGAGCCTGTCTCAGGCGTATGTGGTCGCTCCGCCGGAGTTTGCGCTGTGGAAGGAAACCGAACCGGTACCGCTTGACCGGCTTGGCAGCGCGCTCAGCGCTTGGATGGCATAGAGCGGTTCTCGATTCACTTCTGCACGCAACACCGCGAAGGGCGGCTTTTTCTTGAGGAAAGGATCAATTGCGGCAGTGAATTCAGGGGCGCCGCAATTTGAGCGCCTTGTAACAACATGCGCGCTCAAATCGCAGGGCTTGGTCTCGATCCGGCCCTGCTGCTATTCTGCGGGCACCTCAGCTGCAACACGGAACCTTCCAGCATGACGCCTTTCAAACCCGGACCTCCAGGACTATCAAGGCGGCAATTGCTCAAGGGCCTGAGCGTTGCACCCTTGCTGCTGCGCCCGTCCCCCTTCCATGGATCCGCGCTGCTGTTCGACCAGACTGAAGCGATCCCCGATCGGAACGCTGCATTCTCTTTCTCCGACGTTCGCCTGATACCTCACTATCCGATCAAATCTCCTCTGGCGGATGTTCTCCGCCTTGTCGCGCCGGGCTCGGACGAGTACATCACGGAAAAATATGCATTTGAAATTGAGACACTCCTCAATCAATGGAGCCAGAGTCTCAAGGCATCGACGCGCGGAATTTCATCCCTGTCCAAGTCGCTGCATCCCTCGATCGCTGCTTCGCCGCTGACTCCGACCAAGGAGATCCCGCTCCGTTCCGGATACGGAGTGGATGTGGTGCGAAGGCAGTTTGCAGCGCCGCCCGTTCCTGGACGGGAGCGATTTCTTCGTGAACTCGAAGGCTGGCTTGGGCAGGTGTCGCGGGTCGAGACGGCGGAGTTCGAGATCTATGGCATCGAGGAAGTTGCCGAGGCTCCGCTGTCGGTTCGTCTGGAAATCCGCTATGACATCGTGGCCACCCGCAACGATCAAAGACGGGAGGAGCGCGTCGGATCGTGGCGCACCGAGTGGTCTCGCGACGAAACAGCAGGGTGGCTTGCGCAGCGATGGGAAGCCGGCGAGGAGACGCTGAGCGTTGCGCGCGGGCCAATGTTTATTGACGTCACGCATCAGGCTCTCGGAGCGACCGAATCGTACAACAAGCAGTTGCTTCACGGCGCCGACTATTGGCGCACGATCCTTGACGGCGCGGTCGGCGTGGACGTTTACTCCAACAACGGCGTTGCGGTGGGCGACTTCGACAACGACGGCTTCGACGATTTTTATCTGTGCCAACCCGCGGGATTGCCCAATCGGCTTTACCGCAACAAAGGCGACGGGACCTTTGAAGACGTAACGGAAAAGGCCGGAGTGGGCGTGCTCGACAATACCGCCTGTGCGCTGTTCGTCGACTTTCGGAATTCGGGACTTCAGGACCTGCTTGTCGTTTGCGGCACAGGCCCCTTGCTCTTTCTTAATCAAGGCAACGGAACATTTTCAATGAAGCCGGACGCCTTCAAGTTTGCCCGTCCTCCACAGGGAACGTTCACGCACGCCGCCGTGGCCGACTACGATCGCGACGGCCGCCTCGACATTTACTTCTGTATGTACATGTACTACCTGGGCCTCGACCAGTACCACTATCCAATTCCCTACTACGACGCCCGCAATGGCCCGCCGAATTGCCTCTTCCACAATGAAGGCAACGGAGTTTTTGAGGAGCGGACCGAAGAGGCCGGGTTGAATGCGGATAACGACCGCTACAGTTTTTCATGCACCTGGGGCGACTCGAACGGCAACGGATTGCAAGACCTTTTTGTGGTCAACGATTTCGGCAGTTCCCAGCTTTATCGCAACAACGGCAATGGGACGTTCACGGTTGTCTCACACCAGGCCAATGTGGAAGGCGTGGGCGCGGGCATGAGCTGCGCGTGGTGCGATTACGACAACGACGGCCACCAGGATGTTTACGTCCCCAGCATGTGGGAGGCCGCGGGTCAGAGGGTTTCAGGGCAAAAGCAGTTTCACGAAAACGCGCCGCCGAACATTCGCGAACTCTACCAGCGGCACGCACGCGGCAATGCGCTCTATCGAAATCAGGGAGACGGAACATTTCAAAACGTCGGTCATCAGGCCAACGTTGAAATGGGCCGCTGGTCGTGGTCTTCTGATTTCTGGGATTTCGATCATGACGGCTTCTCCGACCTGTATGTCGCCAACGGATACCTTTCCGGACTGGATCGGACTGACCTGGCAAGTTTTTTCTGGCGGCAGGTGGTAGCCAAATCGTCAGAAGACGCTACCGGCGCGCCCGCCTACGAGCATGGGTGGAACGCCATCAACGAACTGGTTCGATCGGACTCGACCTGGCACGGCTACGCAAGAAATGTGATGTTCGCCAACAACCGCGACGGCACGTTCAGTGAGGTTTCAGGCCCTGTGGGTCTCGACTTTCTAGAGGACAGCCGCAGCTTTGGACTCGCCGACCTCGATCACGATGGACGGCTGGAGGTGATCCTCAAGAATCGCAACGCTCCCCAGTTGCGGATATTGCACAATGCGATGAAAGACATCGGCGGTTCCATCGCGTTCCGTCTGCGAGGCCACGCCAGCAATCGCGACGCCGTCGGAGCTGCAATCACGGTCGAAGCGGGCACCCTGCGCCAGACAAAGTATCTTCAGGCAGGATCAGGATTCTTGGCCCAGCACTCCAAGGAGTTGTTTTTTGGCGTGGGAGAAACTAGCGGACCAGTGCGTGCCACGATCCGCTGGCCGAATGGGCTCGCCCAACAATTTGAAGGTCTGCCGGTCAACCATCGCATCGAGATCGAGGAAGGCTCGGCTGTATTCGCTGCCAAGCCCTTTGCCGCCTCCGCCTACGCGCAGGCAGGACCGCCGGTGGCATTGGAACCCCTCCCGTCCAAAGTTGAAACGTGGCTCATTGATCCCTTGAGGGCGCCCAAATTTTCCTTGCCCGATCTTGCCGGAAACATTCACGAGCTCCAGTCGATGCGCGGGAGCTTTCTGCTCCTCAACTTCTGGGCAACAACCGCACCGCTTTCCCTGGAGCAGTTGCGGCTTCTCCATCGGCACAGTGCCGCGCTGGCCGCAAGGCCGTTGCAAATCCTGGCGATCAACGTCAACGAGGCGGCTGATGCGCAAGCGGCGCGGACGTTCGCCACCCAGCAGGCGCTGCCCTTTCCGGTCCTTTTTGCCAGTGAAGATACGGCCGGAATTTATAACATCATCTATCGTCACCTCTTCGACCGCCGCAGGGACCTCGGACTACCCACCTCTTTTCTGCTGGACGCGGAGGGCATGATCGTCAAGGTGTACCAGGGGCCGATCGATCCCAGCCGTCTGATCGAGGATGTGGGATCGGCGCCGGCTACTTTAGCCGATCGCATACGAAAAGCGATCCCGTTCAAAGGAGATCTCTACCAGGGCGCGTTCCTGCGCAACGAATTTACTTATGGAGTGGTACTGTTCCAGCACGGCTATCTGCAGCAGGCCGAGGAGTCTTTTCTTGAGGTCGTCGCCGCCAAGCCGGACAATCCCGACGCCTACTACAACCTGGGTACGCTCAGCCTGCGGAGAAATGACTTTTCCGCTGCGCGCACTTACCTTGAACAGGCTTTGAAGCTGCGACCCAACTACCCTGAGGCCTGGAACAATCTTGGCATGATGGCCGCGCAGAAAGGAGATGCGGACGATGCGATTCAGGATTTCAAGCAGTCGCTTTTGCTACGGCCCAGGTATGCCATTGCGCTCCTGAATCTGGGCAACGTCTACCGGCGGCAGCGGGATTTTCCCAACGCGGAGCAAAGCCTCCGTCAGGCGCTTGAGATTCAGCCCGACGATCCTGAAGTCAACTACAGTCTTGGCATGCTTTTTGCGCAGCAGGACCAGGTGCAGCTCGCGGCGGACTATTTGAACAAGGCGATTGACCTGCGGCCGGCTTATCCCGAAGCTTTGAACAATCTGGGCGTTCTTTTCGTGCGGGGACAGGATTACTCCAAGGCTGAGGAGAAATTCAGGACAGGCATTCGCGTTGCCCCGAACTACGATCAGTCCTATCTCAATCTAGCTCGTCTCTTCGTGATGCGCGGCGAGACGGATAAAGCCAGGGAAGTGTTGCAGGAGCTGCTGCAACTGCAACCAAAAAATCCGGCCGCGACGCAGGCCCTGCAAATGCTGCGGTGACGGGCTTGATGAGCGCGTCAAGCAGCGCCTGCAGCTTCGGCACTCGCATCTCTAATCCATTGGGTTGTTATAATCATTGCCATCCATGATCTTTCCGCGACGCCGCTTCCTCGGATCATCTCTCTACGTGCTCGGCAGCACACTCACAGATGCTCTTGCCACTCCACTTTGGAAGTGGAAGAATCCGCTGGCCGCTGAGGTGGCGGCAGCGGAGGCCGCGTCGTCTCCGGTTCAGTTTGTTGACGTAGCTCAAAAGGCCGGACTGAACATTCCGAATGTCTGGGGCGGCATCACCCAAAAACGGCTCATCATTGAAACCAAGGGAAGCGGACTGGCTTTTTTTGACTACGACAATGATGGATGGCTGGACATCTATCTGACCAATGGGAATCGCCTCGATGCGCATTGGCCGGCGGGCCAGGAGCCGATCTCTCACCTGTACAAAAACAACCGCGACGGCACCTTTACCGATGTGACGCATAAGTCAGGCCTGGGGCGCACCGGCTGGCAGACGGGCGTCTGCGTCGGCGACTACGATAACGATGGATGGGACGACCTGTTTTGCTGCTTCTGGGGCCATAACATTCTCTTCCATAACAACGGAAATGGCACCTTCACCGATGTGACGCATAAGTCCGGCCTTGCGCAGGAAAAAGGCCGCTGGGCCACCGGCTGTAATTTCCTCGATTATGACCGGGACGGCCACCTCGACCTATTCGTGTGCAATTTCATCAAGCTGGATCCGGACAAGGTTCCATCTGCCAATGACATGAGTTTCTGCCAGTGGAAGGGCGTCCCTACCATGTGCGGCCCGCGCGGACTTCCAGGGGACACCAACGCGCTCTACCACAACAACGGCGACGGCACATTTACAGACGTTTCAGAGAAGGCGGGCATTCTCAAGCCGGGGCCGCGCTATTCCATTAGTGCGATCTCTTACGATTTCGACAACGACGGGTGGCCCGATATTTATGTCGCGGTGGACTCGGAACCAAGCATCCTGTTCCACAACAATCACGACGGCACGTTCACCGATCTCGCGGTAATGGCCGGTTGCGCTTACAACGAGGACGGTCACGAACAGGCCGGAATGGGACTCGCCGTGGCCGACTACGACTGCGACGGCTGGTTCGACATCTTCAAGACCAACTTTGCCGATGACACCTGCGATCTCTACCACAACAACGGAGACGGTACCTTCAGTGATCTGTCGTTCAGCTCCGGCGTCGGGATCAACAACAATTATGTAGCCTGGGGCTGCGGCTTTATCGATTACGACAACGACGGCTGGGCAGACATTGTTCAGGTCAACGGGCACGTCTACCCGGAGGTCGACAACTACAAGTTCGGAGAAGCGTTCAAGAATCCGCGGCTCGTGTACCGGAATCTCGGCAACGGCCATTTCCAGGACGTTTCGGCACTGATGGGGCCCGGAATCAGCGAGCGGTTTTCCAGCCGCGGCGCGGCTTTTGGAGACTATGACAACGATGGCTGCATGGATGTGCTCATCTTGAATATGAACGATCTGCCTTCGCTGCTTCGCAATGTCGGGGGCAACAAGCAGAACTGGATCAAGATCAAGCTGGTGGGTACAAGGTGCAATCGCACCGCAATTGGAGCGCGGGTGCGTGTCACCACCGGCAAACATATCCAGATGGACGAGGTGCACAGCGGCACGAGCGTGATGTCGCAGAGCGACCTGCGCCTTCACTTCGGCCTAGGCAAGCTCGATACTGTGGATTTGATCGAAGTGAAATGGCCGACCACGCAGAAGATTGAACGATTCGAGCATGTCAAAGCGAATCAGATTCTCACCATTCGCGAAGAGCATGGGATCGTGGCAACCTTCAAACCTTCACGGGCGTAGCTTGTGTTCGGATCCGAAATCGGGATCGGGAGATTGCGGCAAGAGATCGAATGCTTTCCTTTTCAATGCGCGGCCGGATAAGTCGGCTGCCCGCCCACTAGAAACTGCTTGACCTCGCGCCGCTTGCGTTCGACTTCAGCCGCCTGTTGCTTCTTCAACGCATCATGCAGCTGAAACTCCTTGCTGGCCTCTGCCGTCTCGCCGATCCGATCGTAGGCCACCGCCAGCCGATAATGAGCATCCACTAGCTCTGGCTTGGCTGCGATTGCCTTTGTGTAAGAGTCAATCGCCTTCTGAAAGTTTCGTCGGGAGTAGTAGAGAATCCCAAGTTGCAGGTAGGCTTCACCGCATTTGGCATCGATCGTCACAGCCTTGTTGAGCAGTCTCTCCACATGGTCCACAACTTGCGGGTCCGCCGGCTGCGCTTGCTCTTTCCAGAGAGCCATCGCGTAATAGTAATTCGCGAGAGAGCTACCGGGTTCGCGATCGGCGAACCGCGCCAACCTCTGCTCAACACATCCCAGTGGGTTGGGCGCCACCACCTCAATGTTGCCCATGAAGAGGTAGGGCTCGGGGTTGGCCGGACTGAGATCGGAGGCATCGCATAGGCTTTGCGCCGCCTCCTCGTAGTGGGCGCTTGCAAACTGCGCGGTACCGAGAGCAGTCAGCATTCGCACCGATTTTGGATATGCTTTTGCCCCGTCCTGAAAGACCTCCTGCGCTTGCAGTATGGCCCGGTGAAGCAATAACTCAGAGCCCCACGCAAAGTAGTTTTCTTCGCTCGGATCCAGGCGAACGGCTTGCTCATATTCGTGCACGGCGGAAAGGGGATCGCCCGCCGATTCGTCAAGCTCGGCTGCCAGCCGATGCAGGTCAGCGCTTTCGCCGTGGGCGAGCAACTTGCCAAGGTGTTCGCGGGCCTGCGATACATTACCGGCTCCTTTCAGAGCGAGCGCCAGTCGGTATTCGTTGTCACGATTGGCGGGATCGATCTGGTATGCAGTCTGAAGCAGGGGAACCGACTCGCTGTATCTGCCGGCGTGGAGATAAAAATCACCGAGCTGACGGTTTGCTTCGAAGCTGCCGGGAGCGCTGCCAAGCGCTGCGCGCAGCTTGCCTTCAGATTCGTCTGCTCCGCTGGCGGTGTGGGTGACGTCGCCGGCATCGTGACCTGGACCGTTCGCTTTGAGCGTGAGCGTCTCGCGCGTGAGAGCTTCGCTGGTTCGCAGGCTGGTGTCCGATCCGTGGCCTCCCGCGGCAGTCCAATCCATCACCCCCGCGACTGTGAAATCCGGCTTGTCGGCGAATTCCATTGCCTGGGTTGAAGGCGGTGCGGAAGCTTTGGAATCCGCATGAACCACGGGCGAATCTTCGAGAACCAGGTCTATCTGCTTCTGTTCTCCCAGGGACGATACAACCAAGGGAGTGGCACGGCTGCTCAGTCCCGATTTTTCTGCGCTTAGCAAATACTTGCCGGTCCCAGGTGCGGAAAGAACAAAGACGCCCGCAGCATTTGTTTTCGTCTCCTTGCGGACTGGAACATCCTCGCGCTCAAGCCGCACCGATGCGTCGTCAACCGGCTTCCCGGCCGAGTTGAGGACTCTGCCCTGGATCGTAACCTCGACGGAGCTTTGCGGAGAGGAGTTCTGCGCGGCCGCCACCGGAATTGACACGCTGCACAGCGCCGCGACGAGTAAGAGAGCGCCAGGAAAATAAGGGCGGTTTCCGGTTGCAGATGAAGATCGTAGTTTGCGTGAGCCGTTTGCGGGGAAGCTCAAATCTCCATCCTCGAAAACCCACTCATGTTTTTTCTCCATGTCAGCACCTGTAACTGCCCCTGCACCGCTGAAGCCGGATCTTCCACTTGATTTGCAGTTTCATTTTACAACCGCTGCATGGGGGCGGAAGGTTTCAGGGACGGACCCGCAACCTGGACGTCGATTGCTTTCGGTACTGAGCATGATGCAAAATGTCCGAGTTCAGGCACGAACCACGACACGCAGCCACGGCCATCGTCATTCCGGAGAGATTCTGAAGCAATAGGCGTAATGGCAAGGCGGATCTTGCGGGACCCGGATCCTAAGTCCATCTGCCCCCCTCGTCCAACTGATCGCGCTCTTTGCCCCAAGCAATTCGATCTTGCGAATCTGCCGCTCGTAGTATGGTGAAGTGCTTGCGAGCGACTTGATCAACACCTGGTTGTCAGAAGGCCAGCCAAGAGCGAACGCGTACAGAACATCCCCCTTCGTTGTGAAGCGTATGTCCGTGTGATCGAACTTGTATTTTGAAAATTGATAGGCGGGGACGTTCGTGATCTCGGTCGACGGTCCTTCTCCGAAGATCTTCCAGGGACGCGTTCCTTTTATTCCCTCACTATTGACCTGCTGCCACTGTGCAAGCTCATCAAGAAAAGCAAGCTCATCGCTGTCGGGTTCTCCGTAGCCGGGCAGGGGGATACTTAAAAGCAGATTCCCGTTCTTGCTGACAATATCGACGAACAGAGGGATCATCAGCGATGCCTTCTGGTAACTATGGCTCTCGAAGAGCGAACGCTTATAGTGCCACTCCCCGATGCACGCCTCGGTCTGCCACGGATTCTGTTGCAGAGTGTCTGTGAGGCCTCCCTCGAGGTCACGGGTCAGCGTGCCCCAGATCGGCTCTTGCACCTCTTTCAGATCGACCACGCCTTCCAGATGCCCGGAGTGGGTCTGGATGTTCCTGTTGTAGTAATAAGCCATGATCTGTGGTGCGAGATCCGGAATGCCTAACCAAACCTTCAAGTCGGGAGCGCCGGTTCCTCCATCGTCAAAGGTAAATTTTGTGCCGTCGTCGAAGTTGAGGATGTCGGGATCGTACTTATCGATCACATCCTGTACGCGGAGCAGAAACTGCTGAACGAATTCCGGACACGGCGTGTTTTTCTTGTGCGGTTTGCCGTTGAGCAATTGCGGATCCAGGCCCTGCCACCACTTGCCCTGGCCGTCGGCGATGGTTTGCATTCCGTCGTAGGGAACTCCAGCCAGCGGCCCGGTGGTATCGCTCTTGTAGCGGACGGGGAGGAACTCATCCCAGGTGCGGTGCGGGGTTCCGTGATAGCTGACTCCGAAGCGCAGTCCGTTTGCGCGCGCCGTCGTTGCCCAGGTGCCAACGATATCGCGTTTCGGGCCAACGTTCACCGCATTCCAAATCTGGTGCTTGGAATTCCAGCAATCGAAGTTATCGTGATGAGTCGCCAGAGAAACGAGATACTCTGCTCCGGCACGCTTGTAGAGCTTGACCAGCGCATCGGGGTCCCAGCGCTCGGCCTTCCATAGATGGCAAATATCCTTGTATCCGAATTGAGACGGATGGCCGTATTGCTTGACGTGATAGTCATATTGACGCGTGCCTTGTATGTACATATTCCGCGCGTACCAGTCGCCCTGCTCGGGGACACACTGCGGGCTCCAATGCGCCCAGATGCCGAATTTCGCATCTCGAAACCAATCCGGGCAGTGATAGGACTTCAGCGACTCCCAAAACGGCAGGAAGGGTCCCCGCGGAACCTCCCCCTGGAAGAACTGCGAGTTATCCAACGCATGCGCCATGCGGGTCAGCGCGAAGATGGAGAGTCCGCCTCTGAGAAAAGATCTGCGATTCACGGCTGCGTTACCACCTTTCAGAGATTCATTGAAACACGTCTACGAAATGATTGCATCGTTTTCGCGCCGTGGAATCCCTGAGCCTGCGTTGTATCGCGTTTGTTCCGAGGGCCAAGAGAATGCTCTGAACCGGATCGCATAGCACTATGGCTTGTACTCGCCAGTTGTCTCGATTTGAAGAATCGCATTGACTGGTAACTCCGCGCTCGATCCGCCGGCTAGAATGCGTATCGGCTCCTTCTCGACGCGCCACACGTGCGCTGCTGGATCCCAATAGGCAAGATCGCGGGGTTTGAGATCGAGCACAACGTTTTTCTCGGCACCCGGCTCGATACGGACACGCTCAAACCCCTTGAGTTCGAGTTGCGGCCGTTCGACAGCGGAGCCGAGATGCTGAACATACAACTGAACAACTTCGTCGCTTGCGTGCTTGCCCGTATTCTTAACTTTCACTGTTACCTGAACGTCGCCGTCGGCCTTCACGCTGGGCGCGCCAAGGTTCAGGGCTTCATAAGTGAACGTGGTGTAACTCAGCCCGTAACCGAACGGATAAAGCGGTTTCTCTTTCGAGTACATGTAAGTGCGGCCGTGCCGGATGTTGTAGTCCATCATGGGCAGTAACTGCGCGTCGCCCGTGGGCCATGTCTGGTTCAAGCGGCCGGCCGGTGAGTAATTGCCGAAGAGCACGTCAGCTAGCCCGTGACCTTCTTCTTCACTGTTATGGGTTATATGCAAGATCGCAGGTAGCGTCTGCTGGCTCCAGACAATGGCATAGGGAAAGCTGGAGCGCAGCACCTCAATCGTGTGCGGGTTAGCGGCAAAGACCTGCTTCGCCAGCTCTTCCTGCTCAAGCACGATGGTTTTACGATCAATATCTTCCTTGCCGTTTGAGGGTGGCTCGCAGTGGCCCCATCCGGCATTGCACGTGGGATGATTGCCGACAACTACGATAGCGACATCCGCCTTGCGCGCCAGGGACTGCGCTTCTGCGACATTGGAGCCATCACTATAGAGCACAGATGCACCGGGAGCTGCCTCCTTGATGCCCTGCACGATGCTTACGCTGTACGGAGGCGTTCCGCTGTACCAATCAAGCTGCACCTCATCTGTCCACGGACCGATCACTGCAATGGTCTTCAGCTTGGTGCGATCCAGCGGAAGCGCATGATTCTCGTTCTTGAGCAGAACGATCGACTCATCTGTTACCTCACGCACCAGTTCCCTGCTTTCAGCACGATCCCAGGGTGGCAAATTACCGTTCGACTCGCGGCCGATCTTCGCGTAAGGATCGACTCCCGGCGGATCCAACTCGCCGAGACGCAGATGAACCTTCAGCATGTTCTTCAAAGAGGCATCCATGTCCGCTTCGGTCAGCAGGCCATCTTTTAGAGCTTTGGCCAACTCCGGCTGGAATTCGTC
Source organism: uncultured Acidobacteriaceae bacterium (assembly GCA_963765025.1). GTDB lineage: Bacteria > Acidobacteriota > Terriglobia > Terriglobales > Acidobacteriaceae > Telmatobacter. The sequence continues at coordinate 11,215 of CAVXVM010000058.1, forward strand.
AAGGAATCGATTGATGCCAGCCTTGACGGCGGCAGCGGAACCCTGTTCTTTGTCGGGGAAGCTCTTGTGAGCCGTGATCAGCAAGCCCAGCGCGCCGCCGTCGGTACAGATGATGCCGTCGTTGCCCCATTCTTTGATCACAACATCCTTGAGGACAGGATTAATCATCATGGGAGTGCCGTTCCATGAGTTATAGGAAGCCATCACGGCTCGCGAACCGCCTTGCTCGAAACCCATGCGGAATGGAACGGAATAATATTCGCGGAAAAGGCGCTCGTCGAAATCGGAGGAAGAAGAGGCGCGGTCCTTCTCGTTCTCATTCGCGAGAAAGTGCTTCATTAGAGAGGCCGCTTGCCAATGGAGTGGATCGGGCCCCTGTAATCCATGGATGAAGGACACCGTCATGGTGCCAACAAGGTACGGATCCTCGCCCATCGATTCTTCCGTGCGTCCCCAACGCGGGTCGCGGCTCAAGTCAGTGTTCGGGGCGCGCACCACGATTCCACCGAAGTCGGTGACTGGGTTCTGGTAGTAATAGCGCGCCTCTTCTCCCTCAAGCGCGCCGATCTTTTTCATCAGCGTTGGGTCCCAGGTCTCACCCAGGCCCTTTTCCTGGGGAAAAGTCGTCGTAGGTAACGGTTGGTGGCCGCGTGGCCCCCACCCGCCCGGACCACCTAATGCGAGCCCGTGCAAACCTTCTGCCTCATCGGAAAGGATTAGATGAAGGCGCGGGACTTTGGGATGTCCGCCCATGAGATCGACTTTTTCCTGCAAGGTAAGACGTCCCAATAAATCAGCAATGCGAGCATCATCGCTCAACTTTGGATTGCGGAAAGGATCATCTGTTTGCGCGCCTGCTTGCCATGCGAAGACTGCAAAAACAAGAAGGAAGAAAAGAACTGGTTTTCTGTTTACCCATTGCTTCATGACTTACTCCGATAACTCGACGACTGAAAAAGCACATTTTCTGGAAATTGCGGCAACTCTATTCCACGAGGTCCGCCTGATATGGCCCGAGCTTCATTTCGCCCTGGTATGTCTTGTTTGAAAGAACTCCATGCGCATTCATACCGACTGCGATAGCTTTTTCTTCCGTTGTTGTATTTACGTATAACGTGCGGCCATTCACCACCCTTGCGTAGACTCCCTCCGGGGTTGCCGGCCCCGGCTGAATTCCGAGCGATCCATAAAGTGTGTGGACAATTGGCCCAATGAACGACGATTGTGCGGGCGCGGCAAGGTAAATTGCCTGGCCCTTACCAAACTTGTTCACCGTTACCGCGGGCGGATTGCCGGCGATGTTTGAAAAACTTGCTAGCGTACTCGCTGTCCTGGGCTCCAACACCTCGTAATACTTGATACTTGCCTGCACTTTCTTTCCATCTATCTCAAATTCCGGAAAGACATCGGGCTCATAGAACGGGGCCGTGCGCAAACCGAAGACGTCACTTAGTCTTCCTGGCAGGGGTGTATCGAACCACAGACCGTGTTCATCCACCTTCGCCGAGTATGCGGTCATCAGGACCGTGCCGCCGGTGCTGACATAGTCGCGAATAGCCTTCGCGCTCGGAGCGTCCATCACATAGTCGGCAGGCACAACGACGAGTTTGTACGACGCCAGACTGTCATGGCCTATGTTAATGATGGCTGTGTCGATGTTATCGCGAAAGAACGGTTCAAAGGCGCCCTGCACCTGCTGGTTATAGGGCGTCTTGAAGTATTGACGTGTCGTAGCGGAGGGAGAGGTCGAATCGATGAAGGAGTCGAACGAATACGCAATCGCAACTTGCGGATGGATGTAGCGCGGAAATCCAAACTTCGACAATAGCTTATAGTCCGAAGCAATGTGCGCGAACTCACCTACTTTCCACGAGGGAGTGTTGTCATGGTCGAGTAATCCGAAGAACGCCTGCTCCTCTCCCCCCTGGTGGCTATTGAACGTCCATGCAAGAACTCCTTGCGCACCGATCATGAGCGCGAGCTGAGAGTACATGCGGCTCCGGCCTGGTTCGCCATACCAACCTCCGCCGCCAGCGGTGAACTCGTTGAACCAGATTGGCTGTGCGAGTTCTCCCCTGGTTAGAAGCACTTGATAGACACCGCCGACTGGATCGCCGGGATAAAATCCTTCCGCGGGGAAAGAGACGTACGACTTATACGTACTGAGATAATCAAACCCGCGCCTTGACGCGTTGTCCCAGAGATTAGATATCGATGGTATGTCCGGCATATTGCGGCCGCGGATCGCATCGAGGTCCTCAAGCAGGGCCACAGTAACATCGGACCAGTAGCGATGGAGGTCCAGATGGCGCTCGGAGGGTCCCGGACCGTCTGCGAGCGGTAAGTCGACATCTTCAAAGCTGTTCAACCTGCGCGACCACCGCTGAGTGGCCCAGGCCTTGTTGAGTTCATCGATTGTTCCGTACTTCTTCTTGAGCCAGGCGATGAATCGCTCTTTGTCGGCCACCGAGTACGACATGTAGCCGTTGCCAATTTCATTGTTGTAGCCAATGGCTATGATTGCGGGATTATGGGCGAAATGCTTTGTCATCGCTTCGGCGAGGATCTTCACTTCGCGTGTGTAATCGGGATCGCTTATGTCATCCATATAGCGCTCCGCGGGAGGGAGGCGCGTGCCATTCTGGGAGACAATATCGACGCCCGGATACGCGCGATGCAGCCAAATCGGCGCCGGCGAACCAGGAATATCCAGAATCACTCTGATCCCGTTCTCATGCATCCTGGAGACGACCTTGTCCCACCACGCAAAATTGAACTTGCCCTGGGAGGGCTCGAACGAATCCCAGGAAAGATCTCCAATGCGCACGACATTGAATCCGGCATGCTTCATGATGTCAATATCGCTATCGATCTGTTCCGGTGTGCGATCGATGGGTTGATAACAAGTCCCGACAAAAAGTTGCCCGGGGCCGGGCCAGTTTGGATGCGCCGAAGAATCCTGTGCTCCAGACGCAGAAACAAGGCTGGCTACGAAGATGAGATGCAGTGCGATTTTTCTAAATGACATACGCCAACATTTCCTGTGACTCGGTGGATGGGTTGCTTTGCTCATAGGCTCTTAGGCACGCAACGGACTTGCTGCTCGATCTTTCAATTGCACTTCTCAATGCTCGTTAACTTCACAAGCACGATGTCATTGCTGTTCATCGGAATTGTAAACTCCACCGTGCCCTTAGGCCCGCTTTGCAGAACTTTGTCCGTTTCAGGAAGATCGCGCGTGAGCTCGTTCAGGTGAGCGATTTGTGGAGCGCTCAGTTCTTTGGGGGAGCCCATCTCGATGTAGGAGGAATCGGCGTCATTCGCATGATACCCGGTGCGATGCAACAGAAGGTGGTAAGTGGCATTCGGCACGAGGTGCGTTACTTCGAACTGCACGGGCGCGGCTGCGTGCGCGGGAATCAGTTTGGTATAAAAGGATCGATTGCTCACCTTTTGATCCGGATTCTCGAAGTCCCAGATGACCGCAGTTAAGTTACCATCCTTTGCGGCCAGCATTGCCTGCGGATCGGTCGTAGGGAGACTGTCGCCCTGAAGTGCATGAAGGTACTTATAAGCGAAGTATGCCGGCTTGCGGATGCCTTGCGGGTTCAAAAGCCCAAAACCACCTTGAAACGGTGCTGTCGGAGGACCAGGCTCCTCGAATAGGTCGGTATAAGTCCAGTAACTCATTCCCTGCACCAGTCCCTCACAAGCTTTGAGCTTGTTGAGGATGTAGGCGGCGCTGATATAGGAGTCATGCACAGAATCGCGCGGCGTGTAGCTTGTGCTCCATTCCGTGAAGTAGAGAGGCAGTTGAGGAAAAGCTGATGCGGAGATCTGCTCGCGCACCCGCTTGACATCTCCGACGATTGCATCCGGAGAAGGATCAAGTTTGGTATCGCTGTTCCCCTGCTCGTCGAGGAATCCTCCCTGGACTCCATAGGTATGCGTCGATACGAAATCGACACCGGCCCCGCTCTGCTTTACGTGGGCAAGGAATTCTGGAACCCAGGCAGCTCCGGCTGTGGCGGGACCTCCGACTCGTAATTCCGGATCAATTGATTTGATCGTCTTCGCGGTCAGATCGTAGAGTTCGAAATACGCTTTCTGATCAGCGCCCTCCCAAAACCCCGAGAGGTTCGGCTCGTTCCACACCTCAAAGTACCAGGTGCGCACTTCGTCTCTTCCATAGCGATCCTGGATGTGGCGAATAAAGGCGGCCACCAGGTTGTGCCAACCTGCCGGATCGGGGTGTGAGGTATTTCCCTTCCAATAGAAGATGCTGTTCTGCGAGGTGGCAAGCGCTTCCGGCGTGAAGCCGAGCTCAACAAACGGCTTGATACGCCTGGCCAATAAGTCGTCATAGAGTTGATCGATTTTTGACCATTTGTAGACGGTCTTGCCGTTCTCGACCCGCACCGTTCCCAGAACATCGTGAAAAATCGCGTGGAACCTTATATATCGAAAGCCAAGCTCGTCGACGGCCACCTTGAGTTGCGCCTGGCTGTCGTCACGAATCAGCGTTCCGGGATAATCGGACCCGACCGATAAGTCATAGAATCGATCGATTGAGCCAGAAGTGTGGTCGATATCGACGACCATGTGGCGAGCTGGAAGCGGGCTTGACTGCGCGGCCAGCACCGCAGATACAGCAGAGATGCATAGGACGAAGGTTAAAAGCCGTTGTAAAACAGAGCCGGGCATAGATAGAGCACTTCCCTTGCAACGATCCGACTGCTCCATGTGTCTTTCCTTTTAGTTAGCGGTTTCAGTGAAGGTCACCGAAGCTCCGCCGAGCGCAAACTGGTCCTGCGCGGTAACCGTGACAGCTTGCGCCGACGAAGGCAGCATCAAAGTGACGGAAGCGATCCCCGATGCGTTGGTTTGTGCAATCACGCTGGTCCCGTTGTTGGAGCCGGTGGAAAGCGTGCCTGCCGAAGTGGTGAAGAGAATGTTCGCGGCCCCTGCAGTGAAGCCGGACGGGACAGAGGACAAGTTCACGGTAAGCGGCTGCGCAAGGGCCGCTCCAGCGCTGCCCGATTGGTTGTTGCCCGACTGGAGGGTGAGTGACGCGGCGGATTTTCCGACGACGATCCAGCCGCCCTCGGTCTGCGTGGTTGTGCCGTCGTTGCCAGTCACGGTGTAGTGGCAGAAGCCGGTGGTGCTGGCGGGATTGACGGTGATAGTTGCCGGCGTGGCGGGGGTGATGGCCGGGTTGGTCAGCGTGAGCGAACCAGCGCATGCCGTCGCGCCCTCAAATGCATCGAAGACTGCCGAAGTCAGAGTAACGGGGGTCGTGCCGCTGATGATCCTGGGATTCAATATCCCGGTGCCCGAGGCCGGAATCATCACATCGTCGGGATTCAAATACCACTCGTCGGCGGGCTTGGAGGGCTGCGTTCCACTGACGACCAGGAGTGTGATGGTGTAGGGCGCAAAGCTCTGCGTCGGGCTCCAGGCGGTCGAGGCCGCGGTGGTAATCGCGCCGGGGCTGGTTGATCCCACCGTGTACGCCGAGTAAGTGGAAGCGTTGAAGCCGTTCAGGCTAAAGGTGACGTTCGCCGTGTTGCTCGGGTCCTTGTTGAGGACCATGATCGTCATCGTCGTGCCGGTGGCGTCGAGCGCTGCATAGCTGGCGAACAGGTCAGGATTGGCAGAGCTCTGATCAGAAACCGAGAGTGTGCCGAAGCCGTGCCTGGCACCGTCGTAATTCGTGTAGAGCTTGAAAGACTGGTAGTTGGGGTGGGGCTGATTGGTGGTGCCGTCGGTTGCCGATGGTCCGCCCCAGCGCGTGGAGAAGCTCAGTCCCTCGCGGCCCATCACACCAAAGGCATCCGCGTCAGAGAGTGCCGTGGCGAAGTCCCACTCGCCTTGCGGTACCAGGGTCGACTCCCACTCAGAGAAGGAGAGCGGCGTGCCTGGATAGATGGCGTTTACCAGTGCCTTGAGACGCGGGATGAGGAAGGTGACGCCGCGATTGGGCTGAGTTGTGGTGATCCAATCCGCTTCGTATCCCGAGTTTTCATACAGCGGGTCCCAATAGGTGCGATAGACCTTGCCGGTGGCTGCGCGAAGTTGCGCGTTGGTGAAGCCTGTGGTGTCTACGTTGTCGCCAACATAGGAATGGACATCAAAGACATCGAGGGTGCGTGCGCCGTTGATCTGGTCGAGCCAATAAATCTGATTGAGCCACCAGGGCGCGTAGTCGATGCCGGCGTGAGCGTTTTTGTCGTCTCCCGTGGGACCTGCGGTCCAAAGGAAATTCCAGCAGCAGGTGATAGGGCCGAAACGAACTGCACTCGGGTCCCAGGTTTTCAGCGCTGCGCCTTCCGTCTCAAAGAGATTCGACAACTCGGTGTAGCCGGGATGATTGGGATGCACGTCGGCATGCGAACCATCCCAAATCTCGGGCTCGTTGTCCATGTCGTAGAAGTGGCAACCGGTGATCTGCGCATAGGGAACACTGCAGGCGCCGTTACCAAAAGCTGTGGCGAGCGCCGCGGCCCACTCGTTGCGGTACAGGCAGTTGCCGGTGGTGCAATCGCCGGCGCTGTCGACCAGCGGATAGTAAGCAGTCGTTGACGCATTGGTGGTCACGGGCGTCTGGCAGTCCGGTTTCTGGCCGTTGCCCGCGTCTGGATTGCTGGGGTCGGTCTTGCACTGCGCCCCGTAGGTTGCAACGGAGAAGCTCCAGTTGTGGTTCGAGCCGTTTTCTGATTCCCTGGCGACCCAACCGAGCATCGGCATGGTGGTGAGCATCTGACTGCCGGCATTCACTGCGTACTGCGTCATCGCTACTGAGTCGACGGGGGCGCCGTTTGAATTTCCGAGATTGAAGTCCTCGAAGAACCAATCGCCGCCTGCGTTGTAAGTGAAGAGCTTCCAGTTGTAATTCGAAGCCTCATTGCCTCCGAAGCGGACAAACGCCGGCGAAAGGTTGGTGATGTCGCTCGTGTTCAGCGTATTGATCCCATAGATGTACTGACTGATCTGGTGACGATTGGCCAGGGTGTTGATATTGACAGTAACGTTGGTGCTGCCGGGCGAAGCGATGGTCATACCAGCCGTGCCCGTGGAAGTGGTATAGGTGGACGAACTCTTGGCATCGGGTGTGTAGGCGACGGCAAGCGTATCGGCACCTATTGCCAGAGAGCCTGGCTGCACGTAGAAAGTCGCGGCGCCTGAGTTCAGTGTCACGGCTGCGGAGATAAAGCTTCCGCTTGAGAGTGTCACGCTGCCGGTGGGCGTCGCGCTGGCGCCCTTCACCGTGGCGGTTACGATCAGATTTTCCGCGTATGGATGCGTGGTTTCTTCAGGTGTGACGGTCACCGTGGGCGCGGTCGGCGTCTGCGTGACGGTGACTGTGGCCGTTCCGCTGGCGCTCAAGTAGACCGCGGAACTTGCGCTGTCGGGAGTGTACCTGGCTGTCAACGTGACGGAGCCTGCAGCCAGCGAGCCCGCCGGAATCGTGATCGTGGCCGAACCGGAGCTGAGCGAGGTAGCGGACGATGCGTAGCTGCCGCTGGAGAGGATCACCGACCCGGTCGGCGCGCTGCTGGAGCCAGAGACGGAAACGGTGACGGCAAGAGTCTGCGCCGAATTGATGCCGGAAGCTGCCGGTGTGACGGTAACCGTAGGTGTCGTGGGAGAACTTGCAGATCCGCTTCCGGCGCTGTTGCTGCCTCCACCGCAGGAGTCTATTGAAAAAATAATCGCGACAAGTGGAATGAACAGCAATTTGTATGCGAACAGGTTCATACGAACACGTTTCGAGGCTTTCTGGATGAATCTATGATTTTGAACTGGCAAGAAGAACACGGTCTCCGATCATTTCTCGCCAAGCTGCAATGGGCAGAGGCGCATTTCTCTCCGCAGCGCTTCGACGGTTGAATGGAATAAATTTGCCTGGTGCGCTACTAAAGCCCTTCGAATGCACGGCTGATAACGATTCCCGATTTACTGCTCCTGGCTACCGCTCTTCGTGCAGCACGAATCCACCAAAAATGAACCAACAGGAATCCTCCATCGAGAGTGTGCTGCGGTGAAGTTCAATCTTGTACGGACCTTGGAAGTCCTGTACGTTGTTGAAAACAGGCGGCGTACTCACGACGAAGTACTTGTTACATGAGGCCGCGATCGAGTAGGCGATTGACTCGTGGTCGTGATTCCCAGCAACGGCAGCTCACGAAGCAGGATCAAAGAATCAAAGCTGGAGAAGGTAGCTCCCCACGCCGCAATCTGAAGATGAATGGACGCGGCCGAAAGACAGATCAGGCTGCTTCCGATCTCTTGTACGAAAACATGACGAGGCGTTCAAAGCTTACTTACAATTGCACTGTGATACACCAAGCGAAAATCAACCTGGATCGCATGAGGAGGCTCGTATGCTTGATCGCGTCGGTTCTCCCGCCCCTGCTTTCGGCTCAAGTTGCTCCGCACTCGACGACTGCGGCACAGCCTCCGACTGGGCAGGCGTCCTCGGCCGCAGCATCGCCAGTTGCTTCTGCGGCACCGTTGAGCTTTCGCGAGGTGGGCGTTCAAGCTGGATTGACCACGGTTCCCCACTCAATCGCCGAGCGGCGATACATCGTGGAGACAATGGGAGGGGGCGGAATCGCACTCTTCGATTGCGACAACGACGGACGGCTTGACATTGCGGTTGTGAACGATTCCACGATCGACCGCTTTTTGGCAGGCGACGACGCGATGATCACGCTGTACCACCAGGATGGAAGTGGGGGCAATCTCCATTTCACCGATACCACCGAGGCTTCGGGACTGACCACACGCGGATGGGGAATGGGGATCGCAGTCGGCGACTATGACAACGACGGCCTGCCGGACCTCTACGTGACAGGCTATGGACACAACGTGCTGTACCACAACCTGGGGGGATGCAAGTTTGAGGATGTAACTCAACGGGCAGGCATCAAGGCGGGCGGCTTCAGCACCGGAGCTGCCTGGGCCGATTATGACCGCGACGGCCACCTCGACCTGTTTGTTGCCCGCTACGTGGAAACGGACCTTCATCACCTTCCTCCTGCCGATCCTCATGTGCAGGGTTACCGGTCGGTCATCCTGCAGATGCCCGACGAAATGGAAGGCGAAAGCGACTTTCTCTTCCGCAATCGCGGCGATGGAACATTCGAAGATGTATCGGAAAAGGCTGCGGTGAGCAACCCTCGCAAGCTGCATGGCATGGGGGTGGTGTGGGGAGATTACGATAACGACGGCTGGCCCGATCTTTATGTCACCAACGATGGCGGCGCCAATTACCTCTATCACAACAACAGTGACGGCACTTTTACAGAGAATGGAATCCTCTCCGGCACCGCCACCGGAGCGCACGGGGAGATCTATGGCAACATGGCCGCCGACTTCGGCGATTTCAATCGCGATGGCCGGCTCGACCTGTTAACAACCCGGTATAGTCGCCAGCCGGTGAGCCTGTATCGCAACGACGACATCGTTTTTACCGATGTCGCCGCCGAAACCGGGCTGGTGCAACCGACGCTTGCACCGGTGAAGTGGGGCGTGGGCTTCGGCGACTTTGATAACAGCGGCTGGCCCGATATCCTGATCGCCAACGGGAATTTTTCTTCGCTGATGGATAAGTTGGAAACCGAAGTCAAATACCGCGAGCCTCTCCAGCTCTTTCGCAATATCGACGGCAGTAAATTTGAAG
>CAVXVM010000059.1:0-58277 GCA_963765025.1 uncultured Acidobacteriaceae bacterium
GGAAGTGGCAGGAAAGACAATTCAATTGCTCAGGATTCACCGGGACACCGGCGACGGGTCGCGCGTCCAGATTGAGTTGACAGACGGAACCAGTTTCACCTGCTACGTCTTGGTCCGTCCAGCCGTGGAAGCATCCTTATATAGGGGTGGCGCAGGAGCACCGGAAACCATCCGCGACTACAAACTGTAGGCAAATCCTCCCCCACAAAACCCGGTCGTTATTCCCAAATGGAATAACGGTCTCCCTGGAATCAGCCCCTATGGCGGCACCGCCCTCAACGATGGATTGTACGACGCGGCCCTCTACCTGGGACGCGCCGCTCCCTACCGCCGCCGCGCCGTCATTCTGGTCTCCGACAATGAGCCTTCCGATGAGCAGACGCGCGATGTGGCCGAGGTGGTGCACGCCGCCCAGCAATCGGGAACGCCCATTTATAGCGTCAAGGTGGGCTTTCTCCCCCACTCGAAGATGTTCTATCTGACCCACCCGGAATCGCGGGCTCACGACGTGGAGAAGATCTGCCGGCAAACCGGCGGCGAATTAATCGACACCCACGACGGCATCTCGGTGACCTCCGCGATGGAGACCATCATCAAATGGCTCAAGCAGGGCTATACGATTGGGTATTCCCCCACCAATAAGCGGGCAGACGGAACCTACCGCAGCATCGAAGTGCGCTTGGGCGAGCACGGCGAAACCCGCGCACCCAAATACACCATCTACGCGCGGCCGGGTTATTACGCCCCCACCGCCCCGTAAAATCCCGCATGCCCTGCGGACGCTTGCCAAAGATTTCATTTCATGATACCCAAGTGGCGCGATGGGCAGTCCCCCGGAACGGATGCGCACGAGGGGCGCTGCCCGGCCTATAGTAATGGGGCGCTCAATTCAGGAGATGCGGTTATGCAAGTTGCTCAGAAGGTCTTTGTGGGGTTGATGGCTGCGGCATTTTTATGGGGCGCCGGACTATCGGCGGGCAGCGGGAGTGCCGCAGACGACGACCAACCCCTGGGCCTGGCGCCCACTCCCCCTGTGGGATAGACTTTCTCAACCTTGGCGCCGGTGTTGACGTAGATGCCGCGCTTCTTGAAGAGGCGCGTGAGCTCTTTCGAAATCTCCTCGTCCTCGACGGGAACAATCCGCGGTAGGAATTCGAGAATCGTAACCTCGGTGCCGAAGCTGCGGAAGATGGAGCTGAACTCGACGCCCACCGCACCCGCGCCGATGACGATGAGTGACTTGGGCACACGGTCGAGGGAAAGAATTTCGATGTTGGTGAGAATGGTGGAGTCGGGTTTGAGGCCGGGCAGCATTTTAGCCGCAGAGCCGCTGGCGACGATGACGTTTTTCGCCTTGACCTGACTCACCTGTCCGCTTGCCGCGGCGACGTCGACGGTGTGCACGCCGGCTTTGGCGGAACCGGTCAGTTTGCCGTAGCCAGCGATGACCGTGATCTTGTTCTTTTTCATCAGGAACTCGAGGCCCTTGACGTGCTTGTTGATGATGGAGTTTTTGCGGTTGAGCACGGCGGCCCAGTCGAGCTGCGGCGTGCCGATGCCGGCGATGCCGAACTCCGCTGCGCTCTTCAGGTGATCCCAGAGCTCGGCGTTGAAGAGCAGCGCCTTGGTGGGGATGCAGCCGACGTGGAGGCAGGTGCCACCGAGTTTTGGAGAATTGTCAATGAGCGCAACTTTCAGCCCGTACTCCGCTCCGCGAATGGCTGCTGTGTAGCCGGCCGGGCCGCCGCCGATGATGGCTACGTCGTAGATGGTGTCCAAATTGGTGGCGGGGGTGGTGGCTGTCTTTGTTTCGGGCAAGGGTTACTCCGTTCCGGGGTGCACACAGAAAGTGCACGCGCCGTGATGCAAGCTCCAGTTTAAAGGATGGGTGTTGGCTGCGCGGCTTGGTTGGCGGCGACGAAAGACCTCAGGCGGGAATCGGGCCTAGAGGGCGGCTTCAATCAAGGCGGCGGCGGCTTGCATGGCGTCGGGGTCGTTGCCGAAGGCGGTAACCCAGTGGACGTGGGGCTCGCGGCGAAACCAGGTGAGCTGGCGCTTGGCGTAGTTGCGGTGGCCTTGCTGCGCGGCTTTGATCGCGTCTTCCATGCTGGAACCTGCAGACAGAACGGCCATTGCTTGCCGGTAGCCGAGTGAGTCGAGTGCCTTTACCGCGCCGAAACGCTCAAACAATCCGCGAGTTTCTTCGACAAGGCCTGCGGCAAACATCCGGGCGCAGCGGCGGTTGAGGCGGCCATAGAGATCCTGCCGAGGTGGATTTAGCCCGATGCGCAGGAGCCGAAAGCCTGTGAGCGGGTCGCGCGCGAGGACCTGCGACATGGGCTTGCGGCCTGCAAGGCAGACTTCGATGGCGCGAATTAGCTTGGGTGAGTCGTTGGCGTGGATGCGTGCTGCCGAGACCGGGTCCAGCTTGGTGAGGAGGCGATGGAGCCAGCCCTCGCCGTGACGCTGCTTAGCCGCTTCCAGGCGCTGACGCAGTTTTAGTTGGCGCTGAGGCCCGGCAAAGAGGCCATCTGTGAGAGCGCGCAGATAAAGGCCCGTTCCGCCAGTGACGATGGGTAGGTGGTCACGCGCAATGATTTCGCGCAGGACCGTACGCGCGAGGCGGCTGTAGTCTCCGGCGGTGAACGGCTGGTCGGGATCGGCGATGTCGATAAGGTGATGGGGCAAGCGCGAACGGTCTTCCGCTGTGGGTTTGGCTGAGCCCAGATCCATGCCGCGATAGACAGCCACGGAGTCGCAACTGACAATTTCACCAGCGAATTGCTCGCCGAGCGCAAGCGAGAGCGCAGTTTTACCGCTGCCCGTTGGGCCGAGCAGGATTACAGCCAAAGGCGCCGTTGTATGGTCCTGCGCGGTGAAGCCGCCTTTCGCCGTCCGCGAAGGACTCACGGGCGCCACCAGCCGATCGGAAAGATCCACGACGGATTTGTGTGGTGCAGAGCCCATGCGAGAATCACGGCGGCCACGAGGATAAGTCCAAGAACCTGATTTCGACGATAAGTCCGCTGCTGCTGTGCTCGCCGTTCCTGTTCAGCAACCTGTTCGTTATACGGCTTGATGCGGGTTTCAACCATGCTGGGTCTCGCTGGATTCACGGTGAACCGCCAGGCGCGGGTCCACCACGCACAAGTATAGGGGAGGGCAGATTGGATTTGGGGGAAGCGCGGATTGCCCTATTTACGCGACCGTTTGACTTGCACCCCCCGCATTGCCGACCATTAACTTTTGGGCATGAGTCAAGCCCGTTTGGAAGGGGCATTCTTCATGAAAGTCTTGATCCTTGGTTCCGGAGGCCGCGAACATGCGCTTGCATGGGCGGTAAAGCGGAGTGAGCGCGTAACTGAGGTGGTTTGCGCGCCCGGAAATGGCGGCATCGCGCAGGTTGCAAGATGCGTGCCCGCAAACCTGAAAGATGTGGAGGCCACGGTGCGGCTGGCTGAGGCGGAGCAGCCCGGCCTGACCATTGTTGGACCGGAGCTGCCGCTCTCACTGGGAATTGTGGACGCGCTCGAGGAGCGGGGTCTGCGAGTCTTCGGCCCCACGCGCGCCGCCGCTATGCTTGAGACCAGCAAGGGATTTGCAAAACAATTTCTGCAGCGCCACAAAATCCCCACGGGCAATTTTGCCGTTTGCTCAAGCGCTGCCGAGGTGGAAAAGGCAATCGACTATTTTCACGCGCCGATTGTCGTGAAGGCCGATGGCCTGGCCGCGGGCAAGGGAGTGATCATCTGCAGCTCGCGGCATACCGCTCAAGAGGCTGCCCAGGGGCTATTCTCAGGCGAGCTTCTAGGTGAGGCGGCGGAACAGGTTGTGATCGAAGAGTTCCTCGAGGGCGATGAGGTGAGCTTCCTTTGCCTGAGCGACGGAACGAGCGTGGTGCCGCTGGTTCCTGCCCAGGATCACAAGCGCGTCGGCGAGGGCGACACCGGCCCGAACACCGGGGGGATGGGCGTTTACTCGACCGACGAGCTGCTGGAACCCGGCATGACGGAATGGATCCTGAAGCATATTGCCGAGCCAACGATTCAAGGCATGGCGGAGGAAGGGACTCCGTTTGCCGGCGTGCTCTACATCGGATTGATGATGACCGCGCGGGGGCCGCAGGTGCTGGAGTTCAACGCACGGTTTGGCGATCCCGAAACGCAGGCCCTCCTGGTGCGGCTGAACAGCGACCTGGTGGATGCTCTTGAAGCCGCAATCGACGGCCGGCTGGCCCAGACCCAGCTCAGCTGGAATCACGGCGCTTCAGCATGCGTGATCGCGAGTTCGGGTGGCTATCCGGGGAGCTACTCGACTGGCTTGCCGATCCTCGGCCTAGGGACGGCGGCGCAAGTGCCCGGCGTGCAGGTATTCCATTCGGGCACGACGCTGGTGGGGGGCAAGCTGCACACAGCCGGGGGGCGCGTGCTGGGAATAACGGCGGCAGGTGACTCGCTGAAAGAGGCATTGGCGCGCGCGTATCAGGCCATGGCCGAGATTCATTTTGAAGGAATGTACTACCGGCGAGACATTGGCCACCGCGCCCTGAAGCTGAAGAACTGATTCTCGACAAGAGAGGCCATGGGACAGGAGAAGCTATGAGTGTTGGAATCGCACTTGAGGAACTGCTGGCCTGGAACGATGAAGCCGCCCGCTACTGGAAAGCCCAACTGGAAGCCAACCCGAACCTGCTCGCCTTGCCCTGCGACATTGGCCCTGCCAAAAACGTGCAGGAGTTTGTGCGGCATATCTGGACCGCGGAACTACGCTGGACCCAGCGCCTGGCAGGTCTGCCCGTCATAACCAAGGAGGAGTTGCCGGAAGGGCCGCTGGATGCGCTGTTCGCTCTGCACACGCGGGCCATGACGGTTTACAGGAACTTGCTGGCTGCTGCTGAGGAGGACTGGACCAAGCCTTATGTGCTTGAGTTTGACTGGGTCCCGGTGGAGGCACGGTCCGTTTCGCGGCGCAAAATCGCTGCGCATGCGCTCTTCCACAGCCAACGACATTGGGCGCAACTGACCACACTAGTTCGGCAGGCTGGGTTCCCCTCGGGATTCAGGGGCGACCTGCTGTTCAGCATGGGGCTGAAATAAAGCCCAGTTGGCCCGTTTGAGTCGCTCTAATCGCCCGGCTCTGGAGCACCGATCAGCTTTCCATGCTTCTGGAAGCAGGTTCGACAGAGCACGGGCCTGCCCTGCGTGGGCTTGAACGGAACCGTTGTCTCAGCACTGCACTCAGAGCAGGTGGTGCGCGTCTCCGGGCGGACCTTCTGGTTGCCACGGACGCGCTTCGCCTTGCACTGCTTGCAGCGCTTGGGGTCGTTCTTGAACTGTTTGTCGTTGAAAAAGACCTGCTCACCCGCTGTAAATACAAACTCGGAGCCGCAGTCAATGCACTTCAGAATACGATCAGTGAATTCCATGGCCGGCTTCCCTGGAACAGGGACTTGCGCCGAAATCGGACATGGCTCAAAAGAGACGTGCCGGTCCCGGTTCCCTGTATCCGTTCGTGATACACAACAAGGGCCCGGGCCGCGCTAAAAAGGAGCGGCGATGAAATGTCTAGCCGATCAGTCGCCAGAACTGTAGGTCATGAATGCATTCTGAGAAAACTAAGTGACTCAACAAAAGATGTAATCGCGGCAGGAATCCCGGAAATGTTTGAACTTCTCGTTGGCTCCTGCCTTGTTGAGGCGGGAGCCGCCGGGACTATCCGTGCCGCAATTGGTTAAAAACTTAATCCTGCTCTTTACGAGCCTTCTTGCGATTCCGCTTGCGCGCCAAAGCTGCCTTGACGCGACGCTTCTCACCGGGCTTGAGGTAGTAGGAGTGACGCTTGACTTCCTTGATGATGTCTTCCTGCTGCACCTTACGCTTGAACCGGCGAAGCGCGTTCTCGAGGGGTTCGCCTTCCTGAACACGAACTTCTGCCAAAAAATCCCACCTCCAAACCCGCCATGTGGCTCTTCTAGGATACTCGAAATAGGGAATTTAGGCTACGGGTCCGCCCTGGATGGCGCCAGTTGGAGGGTCCATTCGGTTTCGTATTGCAGACAATTTCGGGAAATCTGTGCGCTGGAGCGGGCAGGCCGGTCGATCGACAAGCTTTTTCGCGAATGGGCCTGTTCCTCTATTAGACTCATTATGTGGGAGTTCCGCGCCCACAGCGGAGGTTTCACTGTCATGATTCGCACCTACCAGGGACACCGGCCCCAGTTTCCCCCAAGTTGTTACATTGACGTCTCTGCCCAATTGATCGGGGACGTGATCGTCGGTGATCGCTCCTCGGTGTGGATGAATGCCGTTCTGCGAGGCGACGTCAACTCGATCCGCCTGGGCGCCTGCTCCAATGTGCAGGACTGCGCGGTTCTGCATGGTCAGCGCAACCTTTATCCCGTGATCGTCGGTGACTGGGTGACGATTGGACACAACGCCACCGTCCATGGCTGTACCGTGGAAGACATGGTGGTCATCGGCATGGGCGCCCGCGTGCTGAACAACTCCCGCATCGGCGCAGGTTCCATCATTGCCGCGGGATCGGTTGTTGCCGAGGGCACGATTGTTCCGCCGCGCACTCTCTGGGCTGGCGTTCCCGCCAAAATGCGCCGCGACATTACCGACAAGGACTACGAACTGATTCGCGAATACGCGAAGAACTACCTTGACTACGTTGAGATCTACCTGCAGGAACCGCAAGGCTGACGAGATGACGGCCAGATGACAGCCGCACGGAGTGCACTCGCATAGAATTATTCATGTTCTAAGTCAAAATCCAAGTTCTGGAGTGGGCCATTTCAAGCAAGCTGGCGATCCTCGCACTCAGGCTTTTCCAACGCAAGCGGTCCAGCTTGCGGGGTGCGCTCGCATTCGTTGTAATGTTTACGCTCTGCGCCGCAGCCGAGGCGCAGGCAGCGGCGAAAGACAGCGACGCAGCGCAAGTTCCCGACGCTCCGCAGCCGCAGGCCTCTGAGACCAGTCAGATCCGGAGCGGCCGGACCGACGGCTCGGACGCAGTAACACTCCGCAACACGCCGCTGCATCTGCTGCACGATCAGGGCGGCATCTGGAGCAGCCCGTTCCGCATCAGCGGCGATGACATGAAGTTTCTTCTGCCGCTCGCCGTTGCGACCGGAGCGGCCATGGCAACAGACACGCGCGCCATGACGCAAGCGGTGCCGATCAATGCAGGCCTGAACCAGCACAGCACGGATGCATCGAACATGCTGATCGGCGGTTTTATTGCGACGCCGGTGGCACTGTATGGGCTGGGCCATTTCAAGCAGGATCCGCATGCAACAGAGGCCGGCATCCTGACCGGCGAAGCCATGCTTGACAGCGTGGTCGTGGAACAGGGAATGAAGCTGATTTTCTGGCGCGAGCGGCCCAACCAGGACGGCGCCAGAGGGCATTTCTTTGAGTCGGACGCGGGAATTGACTCTTCGTTCCCGTCATCGCACAACGTTGTTGCCTGGTCGGCCGCGGCCGTGCTCGCTGGAGAGTACCCCTCCCGCTGGTCGCAGTTGTTCATTTATTCCGCGGCGGCCGGCGTGAGCGTTACGCGCATTCTGGGCCAGCAGCACTTCCCGTCAGACGTGCTGGTCGGATCTGCTGCCGGATGGCTCGTTGGCCGTTACATTTTTCGCCATCGGCACAGGTTCGTCGCGCGCGGGGACGAGGAGTATTGAGGAACAAGAGGCGCCGGGTATCCGACGATTCATGAATCTCTTACACCGGCAAGGGATTTCTGCCTGAAAAGAACTTACGCTGGTGCCAGTAAGGATAGGCGGCAGGTTGTTCGCTGGCTTTGTCGAGCGCCGCCACCTGCTCCTTGGTCAGATTCCAACCGGCGGCTCCCAGATTCTGCCGCAGTTGCTCTTCATTGCGAGCTCCAACGATCACCGATGAAATCGTCGGCCTTTGCAGGAGCCAGTTCAGGGCGACCTGGGGAACGGTCTTGCCGGTCTCCGCAGCAACCTTGTCGAGCGCGTCGACCACCGTGTAGAGGAACTCATCGCTCGGCTGCGGTCCCAGGTCCGCTGTCTCGTGCAGGCGGCTGCTTTTGGGCATCGGCTGGCCGCGGCGCAGTTTTCCCGTCAGCCGTCCCCAGCCCAGCGGACTCCACACCAGCGTGCCAACCTGTTGATCGATGCCGAGAGGCATAAGCTCCCACTCAAACTCACGGCCGACGAGCGAGTAATAGGCCTGGTGGGCCACAAAGCGGGTCCAGCCGTAGCGATCGGCCACGGCCAGCGACTTCATCAGGTGCCAGCCGGAAAAGTTGGAGCAGGCGATGTAACGTACCTTGCCTTCACTCACAAAACTATTCAGCGTCTGCTGCACCTCTTCAACCGGGGTGAGCGCGTCAAAGCCGTGCAGATGGTGGATGTCGATGTAGTCCGTGCCCAGGCGGCGCAGGCTGCCTTCGAGCGCTTGGCGCAGATGGGAGCGCGACGACCCCTCATCGTTCGGTCCCTCGCCGGTGGGAAATCCGGACTTGGTGGAGATGAGCACCTTGTCGCGCTTGCCTTTGAGCGCCTGGCCGAGGACCTCTTCCGATCGCCCCTCCGCATAGCCGTTGGCGGTGTCTAACAGGTTCACGCCCGCGTCGAGGCAGAGATCCACCAGACGTCGTGCCTCATCAACTTCGGTTGTGCCGATTGCCTTGAAGAAGCCCGTAGTACCGCCGAAGGTGGCAGTTCCATAGGCCAGCGCTGAAACCTTGAGGCCTGAGCCTCCGAGTAAACGGTATTCCATGGCAGATAGGATACGTGGTTCGACGCAAAGATGCAGCCTTAGCGTGGCTCCGCATGAGCGCGTTTCGATCGACCAATCTTTCTTCCGCTTTCACCTTCCACTCGATACGCGCGCCAGAAGGACTCCGCTGCCAGCTTCCCAAAATCGAATGGCCGCTTTGCCACCTCTCGATGGAAGACGTGGCCATAGATCATAGGGCCCAGCAGAAGCACAATGCCGGCCTCCGCGTCGAGTGTCGCCGGGAGCAGGCCACGGTTGATGCCGCGCCGCAGAATGCGACGCAGGCAGGTGCGCGTCGGCTCCATTACACGATGCCTCCATGCCTCGCCAAACTCGTGATGCACCGCCGAGTACGCAATCATCGTTGGCATCATCCGCTCCCGCGCGGAATCGAACTGATCTGGCGGCCTGCGGCTAAGCACGGTCGCCAGGTCAAGGCACAGGTCTCCAGAGTCAACGTCCTCGGGATCGCGATCCAGACCGTTCACCATCAGCATCACGTCCATCAGCAGGACTTCCTTGCTCGTCCAGTGGTTGTACATTGTCGCCTTGCTCACGCCGGAGGTATGAGCAATTGCGTCCATGCTGGTGGCGTCAATGCCCCGCTCGCCGAACAGCTTGAGTGCGGCGTGCAACACACGTTCATGAGCTTCCTTGCTGCGTGGTCGGGTCATCGTCTAGATCTCTATCTTTGAGAAACGGTACGCACCGAGCAGGATGAAGGCTGCTGCGATCACAACCATTACCTCGAAGTCGATAATGGCGCCGTAATGCGCCCGTCCAAGCAGAATCGCTCGCATGCCGTCGACGCCGTAGGAAAGAGGGTCCACCATGGTTGCGGCTGTGAGGGCCTTCGGCAATCCATCCAGCGGAAAAAGTGCGCCAGAGAGAAAGAAGAGGGGCATCACCAGAAAGTTCATGATGAGCTGGAATCCCTGCATGTCCTGCAGGCTGGAACCCACTGCCACGCCCAGGCCGGCAAAGACTGTGGCAATCAGCAGCATGAAGCCCAGAGCCAGAGGAACCGTAGCCAGATGAACCGGCCGGAACCCTGCAATGACGCAGACGATCGTCACCAGCAGCCCTTGCACCACAGCCACTGTCGCGCCACCAAGGGTGCGACCAATCATGATCTGCAAGCGGGGAACGGGGGCGACCAGGGTTTCTTTCAGGAAGCCGAACTGGCGGTCCCAGAGCAGGCCGAGTCCGGAGAAGATCGAGGAGAACAGCACGGTCATTCCGATCACGCCGGGCGATACGAACTGCAGATAGTTGCCATTACCCGCACGTTGAAACACTGGCCCGAGCCCAAACCCGAGCACGATCAGATACAGGATCGGCTGCCCCAAGCTAGCCACGATCTGCACGCGCGAGCGCAGATAGCGCTTCATTTCTCTCAGCCACAAGATATAAATCACGCTCATCGCTTGCCTCCGCTCCACATCTTTGCAAACTGACGCATCTGGTCTGCCGAGCCGGCGCTCTCGTCGCGAATACTCGAGCCGGTCAGCGCCAGAAATGCTTCTTCCAGGCTTTCTGTCTTCGTTTTTTCCTTAAGCTCGGCGGGCGTTCCCACGGCAACCAGTTTCCCATGATCAATCACGCCAACTCGGTGTGCGACGCGATCCGCCTCGTCCATGTAGTGCGTGGTTAGAAAGACCGTGGTCTTCTCTGCCTCATTCACTTTCTTTACGTGCGTCCAAAGCTGGTTGCGGCTCTGCGGATCAAGTCCGAGTGTCGGTTCATCGAGAAATAGAATCTTGGGCGTATGCAGAAACCCGCGCGCAATTTCAAGCCTCCGCTTCATGCCGCCGGAGAATTTCTTTACCTGGTCCTTGCGCCGATCCCATAGCTCGAACTGCTTCATTAGTGCTTCAATCCGCTGGTGCCTCACTTTGTGGGGGACATGGTAGAGAACGCCGTGGATCTCCATGTTTTCCCATGCAGTCAGGTCGCCGTCCAGGCTGGGATCCTGAAATACGATGCCGAAGCGGCGTCGCGCCTCATTCTGGTTGGTCGCGGGATTGAGCCCGTCGAGTTCGATCGATCCGCTGGTGGGATGCAGCAGAGTCGTCAGCATCTTGATAGTGGTCGTCTTGCCCGCCCCATTGGGTCCAAGGAAGGCGAAGATCTCGCCCTCCGCCACCTCGAACGAAACTTCGTCGACAGCGGTGAATGTGCCGAATGTCTTCACCAGATTCTGCACTCGAATCATTGCGGCCTCCAGAGAAATGATACTGGACCGTTCAGTTATGCTTGTCAACCCCAAATGGACCTGCTGATGGCCTATCCGCTGCCTCCACGCTGAACCTTCGTTTCCCGCTCGCTATTTCCGTTGAATGCAAGAAACTGCCGTGCTAGACTTTGGCAGTTTCCCCTGCGCCCCACCCTCAAGCTTTCCCTTTGTCGCGAACGACCGAGGTCAAACCATGAGCTCAATTTCCCAAAGCGTCGCCTCCGGGAGACCGATCGCCATCACAGGCCCTAAAGGTCTCATCGACAAATATTTCTACTTCGCCATGTCGCTGCTGATTGCGGGGATCGTGGTGTCGGGCTTCCGCCTTACCATCGATGCCAACCTGCTCCATCCATCGATTCCGCGGCCTCTGATTCTCTGGTTCCATGCTGCTGCATTCACCAGCTGGGTCGGTTTCTTCATCTTCCAGTCGGCGCTCGTGCGGACGCACAACGTGAAGTGGCATCGCTTCTTCGGCTGGTTCGGCGCCGCGCTGGGTGCGGTGATGGTGCCCCTCGGCATTACCACTTCCATCGTGATGGGGCGCTTTGATACCACGGCGGAACATATCCCGGGAGCAGATGCCTTTCTGATCGTCCCGTTCTTTGACATGCTGGCGTTTGGGATCTTCTTCTCGCTGGCGATTCTGTGGCGCAGGAAACCTGAACTGCACCGCCGGCTACTCTTCATCGCCACGTGCGGACTGCTCGACGCAGCCTTTGGCCGCTTCGACTATCTCTACCTTCATGGTCTCTTTTTCCCGTGCCTGGATGGAGTGATTCTCCTCGGCGTCCTGCGCGATGTTCTGGTAAACAGGCGCGTGCATAGGGTCTATATCAACGCGCTGCCTGGATTGTTCACAGTCCAAGCCGTCGTCACCTACACATGGATGAGCAGTTCCACGTGGTGGGTGAAGTTAGCGCACTCGATTTTGGGAGTGTAGGTTTCGGGCAGGGTCACGCACATTCGTCGACCCCGCCCAGCAGCCCATTTAAACTAGATAAGTTATGGCCACACTGAAAGCCGTGCGCGGCACGCGCGACCTTTTGCCGCCGGAAACCGCCCTCTGGAACCGCATTGAGGCGACGGCGCGCGCCGTTTTTGCCCGCTACAACTTTGGCGAAATTCGCACCCCCATTTTCGAGGACACGGCGCTGTTTGCCCGCGGCGTGGGCGAGGAAACCGACATCGTCTCGAAGGAGATGTACACCTGGGAGGATCGCGCTCGGGCGCAGTCAGAGAAGACACAGATGCTTACCCTTCGACCGGAGAACACGGCCGGCGTAGTGCGCGCGTACATCGAGCACCAGCTAGGCGAGACCGGCCAGTTGCAAAAGCTTTACTACATTGGCCCGCAGTTTCGGCGTGAGCGGCCGCAAAAGGGACGCTACCGGCAGTTTTCGCAGATCGGCGCGGAGGTGCTGGGCCCTCCTTCGGCAGGCAGTGAGAGTCCGGTGCGCGACGCCGAAGTGCTGGAGATGCTGGCGACCCTGCTCGACGAGCTTGGAATTACAGGCTGGACGCTGGAACTGAATTCTGTGGGGTCTGCAGCCGACCGCGCCCGCTATAACGACACTCTGCGCGCTGCACTCGAGCCCGTGGTTGGGCAGATGTGTGCGGATTGCCAGCGGCGCGCCGTGACAAATCCGTTGCGCGTGCTGGACTGCAAGGTTCCCGCGGACCAGCCGATCATCGAGAAACTGCCGGTCATCGCCGATTCGCTCGACGAAGCTTCGAAGGCGCACTTCGCCGCGGTGTTGGCGGCTCTTCACGCGGCGGGCGTGCCCTACACTCGCAATCACCGGTTGGTGCGCGGCTTGGACTACTACACGCGCACCACCTTCGAATTCACCCACGGCGGCCTGGGCGCGCAGAATGCGCTGCTGGGCGGAGGGCGCTACGACGGTCTCAGCGAGGCCATCGGAGGGCCAAAGGCGCCGGGCATCGGCTTTGCCATGGGGGAAGACAGGCTTGTCCTGACACTTCTGAGCCAACTTAACCGAGGGGCTGCCCCACCGCAGGTGGCTGACGCGTTTATTGCGCCACTCGGCGAGAATCTCAATCCCGCTGCGTTGGTCCTGGCCCGCGAATTACGCCACCAGGGACTATGGATCGAGCTGGGGGAAGGCGGTTTTCGTCTGAAGAAATCGTTTGAAGCCGCCGACAAGTCGGCGCACGCGATCGTCATCCTGGGCGAAGACGAGCTTCAATCCGGTATCCTTACAGTGAAGAACTTCGCCACCGGCATACAGACCAAGGTTCCTCGCACGGAACTGGCTGAATTCCTCTCAAGACCAGCAGGCGAGTAAAGGACACAGGTAGTGCTCGATTTTTTAGGCAGTCTCGAACGGACGCATCATTGCGGCGACTTGCGCGCCGCTAACGCCGGGCAACAAGTGGTATTGATGGGCTGGGTTAACCGGCGCCGCGACCACGGCAACCTGATCTTTCTCGATCTGCGCGACCGCTCCGGAATCGCCCAGATTGTTCTGGACAAGGAACTGACTCCCGAAGGTCATCTGAAGGGCGAGCAGGTGCGGCCGGAATACGTGGTTGCCGCCGTGGGCAAGGTGCGCCTGCGCGGCGCCGACGCCACCAATCCCAAAATGCCGACCGGCGAAATCGAGATCGAGGCGACCCAGCTGCTCGTATTGAACGACGCGCGCCTGGCGCCGTTTTCCCCTGCCGAAGAGGCCATCCAGAACGAGGAAGTCCGGCTCAAGTACCGCTATGTGGATCTGCGCCGTCCTGAGATGCAGCGCAACTTCCGCCTGCGCCACGACATTACACTCGCCATCCGCGAGAGCCTGAGCGACCAGGGCTTTCTTGAGATCGAGACGCCTATTCTGACCAAGTCAACACCAGAGGGCGCGCGCGACTTCCTGGTGCCCAGCCGCGTGCATCCCGGTGAATTCTACGCGCTGCCGCAGTCGCCGCAGATCTTCAAGCAGATTCTCATGATCTCGGGCTGCGATCGCTACTTTCAGATTGCGCGCTGCTTCCGCGATGAGGATTTGCGCGCCGACCGCCAGCTTGAGTTCACGCAGGTTGACCTGGAGATGAGCTTCCCTAGGCGCGAGGATGTGTTTGCCGTGGTGGAACAGTTTCTGGCGGCGGGCTTCAAGGCCGCAGGCGTCACGATACCTACGCCCTTTCCGCGGATTACCTACGACGACGCGATGCGCCAGTTCGGCACCGACAAGCCGGACCTTCGTCTGCCCGGATTGACAGACGTGCGGCCTGCATTTACGGATGAGAATCTTGCCACATTGCAGATTGATCCAGCGCTGCCGGTGGTGGCACTGCGCGTTCCCAAGGTTGGCGAACTGAGCCGCAAAGAGCGCGAAGACAATTGGCCGCTCTTCGATCAGAAGAAGGGCGCAAAGTTCATCGACGACTTCAAGCGGCTCGCCAAGGGCTTCCCTGAAGCGGCGGCCAAGGTGCGCGAGCTTGCCGGCGCGGCCGATGGCGATTTCGTGATTGTTGTGGCTGGCGATCCGGCGCATCACGTCAAGGCCAGCGACACCAAGTTCGAAGGGCGGCTGAGCGAGCGCGAGATCAATGTTTATTCGGCTGCGGGCAACTTCCGCACTGAGCTGTCGAAGAAGTATGCCGACCGGCACGGGGCCTTTGGCGTGACCGAGCAAACGGTTGTGGACGCGCACGAGCGCAACGCGCAAAACCCGATGGACGGCAGCACTGCTTTCCATCCGATCTGGATCGTCGACTTCCCGATGTTCGAGTACGAGTTGGCCTCAGCCAAGTGGGTGCCTGCGCATCATCCATTTACCTCACCGTACGAGGCAGACATGGCCAACCTGGTGAGCGACCCTGCCAGCGTGCGCGCCAACTGCTACGACCTGGCCATGAACGGCATGGAGCTGGGCTCGGGCTCGATTCGTATTCACCGCAAGGACGTGCAGCAGCAGATCTTCAAGTCGTTGGGAATCTCAGACGAGGAAGCGCATGCGCGTTTTGGCTTCTTTCTCGATGCGTTGGAATACGGCACGCCGCCGCACGGCGGTATCGCCCTTGGTCTTGACCGAATCGTGATGTTGCTGGCCGGCGCGCCGAGCCTGCGCGAAGTGATTGCGTTCCCCAAGACGGCAAAGGCGATCGACCTGATGGCCGACGCGCCCACCTCGGTAAGCGAGCACCAGCTAAAGGAATTGCACATTCGTGTGGCGCTGAAGAGCTGATTTTCCAGCAGACCTGCCGCGAAACAGAAACTCCATGTGCTGGTACGGCTACTCGGTGTCGTTCTCTGCAGCGCCTTCTTCTTCGCCCTCGACGGAAATCCGCAGGGAGCGTAGAAAGTGCAGGTCGTTGGGGGTAAATTCGCCGGCCGGCGCATCTTTGTCCGCAGATCCGCTGCTGGCGGCAGCTTCGGCTTCCTTGGCCGCAACTTCGTTCAAACCGATGGTGGCTTCGAGCATGAGCAGCACATCGAATCCGTGCTTGCGGATATCCTGGACAACTCCGGCAATTTGTTCGCTTTCAATGACCGACTCGTGGATGGCCTCGCCCAGTTGCTGAATGAGTTCGCGCAGACGGGATGTCACAGATACCTCCATGAGCGGCGGCCGGCGCAAGCATGAAAAGCGCGGGTTGCGGCGTGAGATTTCTTTACCTTACTGCCATATCCGCTCAGGCGCAAACGGAAAGCGGCCGCGGACGGCGAGAAGCGTCTCACCCCGCGTCGCTGCTACCATCATAAACGGAATGAGACCACAGATCATTGGGCGGGTCCTTGGTACGGGACTGCGCGTTGCCGGGCGCATGGCGAGCCAGCAACTGGCGGGCGCGACCCAAGCCGCGGTGTCCGGGCAGCAACAGCAGTCTGCGAGTCCGGCGGCCAGAGTCCAGAATGCGGAGCAAACCGCCAGGCGCGTTACCGCTCAGGCGGGCAGCGGAGTCGCCCGCGGCGTTGGCGGTTTCCTGAAGCCTTTTCAGCGCGTGGGTGGCATCCTCTGGCTTGAAGTGACGGGCGTCTTCTTCCTTTTGCCTGTGCTGGTGTTTGCCCCGAATCTCTGGCGCATGAGAGCAAACTGGGCCCACGGTCCCGATCATCGGACGTTCCTGGTAACAGCGCTCGTGGTTGTAGTTTTTTTCTACCTTGGCGTGAGTTCCTTCTGGAGAGCGCATCGCAAGTAGACGGGAACTTCCCCGTGCCTGACTGGAATCAGGCTGGACGCCCAGTTAAACGGGACAGCGCCCAAATAAAAGCGCCAACGATGGAGAGGCCGATCAGCAGTGGACCGAAACCATCGCGTCCCACGCCATGCATCAATCTGAAACCGCCAAGCCGAACTGCCACCAAAGAGTTTAAAGTCGTGGTCAACAACGGGATTACCTCTCGATCCCAGGCATGCAGTTCGCCCGGTGTATCAAAATGAACCCAAATTGACCGATGGAGTTGCGTTACTTGAGTAATGGTTTTGGCGGATTTATTTTCTAGGCAGCGCCGCTGTGAGAATGCCGCGTACTTGGTCCTGCTGAAGCGGCGAGAGCCCGGCGAGCGACATAATGGAATAAGCGCCAGAGTGAAACATAAGCACAACGATCCCCTCGCGCTCGCACCAACCGTCGTAGACATTCCATGCGCTTCTTGAGGAAGTCCCCGCGGCGTTGTACGTGGAAATCGAATCCCCGGTCAATTCGACCACGAAGAATGCATGCATGCGCGGGTCTTTGCGGTAGAGATAACGGAGCCGCAACGGAATAAGTCCCTTCACCAAAAGGATCCACAATCCCGCAATGACCAGAAACGGGCCAGCCTGCTGCAGGAGGGCGGCTGTTTTGCCAGCGGGGGTTGTGGGGCTGGGCTGCGCAGAGCTCAGAACCGCGACGGAGGCGGTGTCAGGCGCCTGATGATCTCTGGGCCGAATTGAGGCAAAGAGGATCATAAGGCCGGCCATGATCGACATCCAGAACAAGGCGGTCTTGAGGCTCGATCGGGAAGAGGCCTTGCGCTCCAGGCGAGCGCCGCGGATAAACTCATCTTCCGTCAGTTTGTAGCTGAATTCCATTCCCGCCAGCCTAGCACTCATCCTGGGGGGTGCGCAGTGGCTAATCCGGGTTATTCCTTATGCCTAAAAAGGCGTGGGGCGATGGCGTAGTTCAATTGCACCAGCACAATAGCCGCGATACTGACCCAGGTGTTGATCACGCAAAGCGCCGCGCCGGCCGCATAAAACGACTGGGCAATCACCACCCGTTTGCAGATGCTGGCCCGCACCTCGGCCGGAGTATCTTCCTTGATGAGGCCGGCCTTTGTTGCATATTTCCAACTCCAATAGAGCATGGCGCCGGCAACAAAAATATTGAGCCAGTATATGCCCAGCGCAGACCGGTAAGTAATGAAGTCGGCCAGCAGACGCGTGGAAAGCGGCAGGAGGGTTATGGCGAAAAGAAACCCGAGGTGGATCCAGGTGAGATCGCGATTACCTTCGCCGAAGTGATTCAACTGCGTCTGCTGACCGGCCCAGAAGATGCCGAGGGTGAGGAAACTCATCAGATAGGCAATCCACTGTGGCCCCAGCGCGCCCAGCGCATAAAGGAGTTCCCGCTCGCCATGCACCTGGGCCGTCGAGGGGAGATGAAGATCGAGCACCAGCAGCGTCATGGCCACGGCAAAGATGCCGTCACTCAAAGCCGCCAGCCGATCGACGCTGCGGCCCTGAATACGGTTGTACAGCGTATGCGTCAACTTCATTAGGTCCTCGCGAAAGCAGCCGGATCGCGGATTGAGTTCAGCTCACACGCGCGGCTTATCGGGCTTGCGCGTTAGGTGCCAGACGGCCAGGCCCAGCGCGACTGCAGAGAGTGCGTACGCCAGGAGAGCGTTGTGTCCGACATGGATCTGCCAACCGCGCCAGAATGCCACACCCGCGGCCAGCAGCATCAGGACGCCTCGAAACTGGTTCATGCCCTCATTCTATTGCGCGCTGGCGTCCTGCTCCCGGCGGTCCCGACGGTCCTTTTCATCTGCGAGCCCGGTTTGACCCCGCCGCCTCCCCAACCTATCGTGAAGAAGGAAGACTCCCGAAAGGAATGTGACCATGTCGACGCCAGTCACGCCCGCACAAGAAGCAGCCGCTTCAACGCCTCTCAAGAAGACTGCCCTCAACGCTACGCATCGCGCTCTCAAGGCAAAGATGGTGGACTTCGGCGGATGGGATATGCCGGTCGAGTATCCAGGCCCCGGCGGAGGCCTGATCGCGGAGCACATAGCCGTACGCACCGGGGTTGGCCTGTTCGACGTGAGCCACATGGGCGAGATCCAGTTTCGCGGACCGGGCGCGCTGGCTGCCATTCAGCACATCACCATGAACGACGCGTCAAAGCTGAAGGACGGACAGGCGCACTACTCCGCGCTACTCACGCCCGCAGGCACTTTTGTTGACGACATCCTCGTTCACCGGCTCAGCCCGAACGACTACATGCTGGTGGTGAATGCCGGAACGAAAGAGAAAGACTACGCTTGGATTCGCAAGCAGGTCGGCAGTTTTCCATCGATCCACATCAGCGACTACTCCAGCTACTATTCGCAACTTGCCTTGCAGGGTCCGCGCGCGCTCGAGACCCTGAGTAAACTGACCAAGGTGGACCTGGCCGCAATCAAGAACTATTGGTTCACGTGGGGCACCGTGGCGGGCATTCCCAATGTGTTGATCGCGCGCACCGGCTATTCAGGAGAAGACGGATTCGAGGTCTACATTCCCGCCGACGAGCCAACCACCGTGAAGATGTGGGAAGCCCTTCTCGAAGCGGGCGCGGAGTTCGGCATTCGGCCTTGCGGGCTTGGCGCGCGCAACACATTGCGGCTTGAGGCCGGCATGAGCCTCTACGGCCACGAAATCTCCGAGGAAATCAATGTGTTTGAGGGCGGGCTCGACCGCTGGCTCAAGTTGGACAAGGGAAACTTCATAGGGCGCGATACCTTGCTCGCTATGCAGGCTGCAGGCGGACCAAAGCGCAGGGTCGTGGGGCTCGAGATGGTCGACCGCGGCATCGGGCGGGACGGATACGACGTGCTGTCGTTGAGCGGGGAAAAAATCGGCACTGTCACCTCGGGCTCGCCCGCGCCGTTTCTCAAGACCAACATCGCCATGGCGTTGGTGCCTGCAAGCGTGGCGGCAAGTGGAGAAGATGTAATCGTGCAGTGCCGCGCCAATGCCGTAAGGGCGAAGCAGGTCCCGGTCCCGTTCTATAAACGTCCGAAGAAGTAGCCGCATCAATAGGAAACATGGCTGCCGCGTCTCCATCGTCGAGCCCATCTCCAGTCTGTGGCTCGGTCCTTGTGCTGATCCAATTCGATGTATGCGAAGAGCTCCGTCTCGACCAACTGCAGCGGGCCGCGAACGCCCGCACGGTGCAGCAACCCAAAACCAAGCACTCGGTGCCCAGCTATGTGCGTTACCACAGACCGCCGGTTGTTGAACCCCTTGAACCTCTTCTCCTGGCAGGCGGTGAGCGGCTTGAGGGAGAGATCAAGTTCTACGACTACGGTGTCGTCAGCGTCCTGTACCAGCTCAGCTTTTCAGGCGATTGGCAGAGCCTGGTTCATCTGGCCAGCCAGTGGGTGTGGGACGTGGATTTTGTTACCCGCGTAGAGCCTATCGTGCGCGAGCGTCTGGAACGCGCCGCAAGCGCGCAGGTAAAGCCCTATGCCCGGTGGCTCAGCGAAGACTACTTCATCTTCCATGTGCGCGAAGAGGGTGGAACGCCCACTGCTGCCGACCTCACCCGCGATCACGGCCGGGAGATTGCCCAGATCGTTCGCGGAGACAAGCTTCGCCTGTCGGAAGGTGAATGTGCTGAAGTCCTGCAGTCGCGCATTTCGTACTATGAGAACGACCTCACCGTGATTGGCTGGAACGCCGCATTCCTTTATGACAGCAATGCGGGAGCGGAAACAGCCATTCAGCTGCTCGAATACGCCAACTCGCAGCTCTTGGAATTCCGTCACTACGATGAGCTGCTCACGGGCGTACTGGATAACGTCTACCTGTCGCTGGAGCGGAAAAAGGGGATGCTTTCGCGATGGCGTATGTCCCGTTCCGCAACCCGCCTGCACTCAATTCTGCTCGAAATTGGTGAATTAACGGAGCGCGCCGACAATTCAATCAAATTTCTCAGCGATATGTTTGCCGCGCGTCTTTATCGGCTGGCCGCAGCCAGGGTTGGCGTTCCTGATTACAAGGACCTGGTCGCGAAGAAAATGAAAACTGCTGAAGACCTCTATCAAGACATGGTGGAACAATTCAACCATGCCCGGGGGTTCTTCCTCGAAGTTGTGGTCGTTTTAATCCTGCTGATCGAGCTTTTCTATCTCTTCCGCGGCCGCGGAATTTAGAAAGGCTGCGCCGCTTCTCAAAGCCAGCGTGACAAAAGCTAAAACATTTTGACGGAGTGACTTGCTGATTTGCTCCGAGCAAGGCGGGCAGCGATTCCGTTTCATCCGCAGGCATAAAAGGAATAGCCGAAGGTCCGTATCGTCGCGCAAGCAGCCGATTGCACGCAAAATATACTTGACAACATACACTGTGTGTCATACAGTGTATTGTGTACAGTGTGTGAGGCGCAGGATGACTTTGACGGAAAACCTCTTTGAAAACCTTCGTCTGGAGCTGCGGCGGGGCTGCCTGACACTGGCTGTTCTCGCGCAACTCAAGCAGGAACACTACGGATACACGCTGCGCAAGGCGCTGGCTGGGCGTGGCATGGAAATCGATGAAAGCACGCTTTATCCGTTGCTTCGGCGGCTTGAGACGCAGGGACTGCTCACCAGCGAATGGCGCGAGGAAGAAAAACGGAACAAGCGCTTCTACCGGCTCTCAAGCGACGGTGAACAGATCTTTCAACGCTTGTTGGAAGAGTGGAGCGCCATCAACACATCCATCAACAACCTTCTCTAAGAAATGGAGGAATCACCTTGGAACTCCTCGATCGTTACCTTTTAGCAGTAAAGAAACACCTGCCCTGGCAGCGGCAGGACGATATCGCCGCTGAACTGCGCGCCAATCTCGAGGCTCAACTCGAAGACAAGGAAGCGGAGCTCGGCCGACCGCTGAAGAAAGAAGAAGCTGAGGAGTGGCTCAAGCAGATCGGACCACCCATCCAGGTGGCCGCGCGCTATCAGCGGCAGCAGTATCTGATCGGTCCCGCAATATTTCCAACTTACTCGTTCGTGCTGCGGCTGGTGCTAATGTGGGCGACGGTGATTTTTGCCATAGCGAATGCCGTGGCGATTGCGGCGAACAACCTCGGCGGCGAAGGCGTTCTGCGAGCGGCTTTGCGCTTGCCCCAGATCTGGCTGATCAGCGCGGGGGTGGTCACGCTGATCTTTGCGGCGATCGAACTGATTCGCGCATTTTTTCCGGAGACGTTCCACGGGGTTGGGCTCATAACCGAGCCGATGACCGCGTCGTGGACGCCGCTTGATCTGCCCCCGGTTGGCGCGGATGCCGGCGGATGGGCAAAGCCGCGGAGCTTTACGCGGACCTTCCTCGAAGTGTTCTTCGGCTGCGTGATGTTTGCGTGGATTCTGTTGGTCCCGCACTACCCGTTCCTGCTCTTCGGGCCCGGAGCATGCTACCTCGGTTCCCTGCCGTACCAACTTGCGCCGGTTTGGTGGACGTTCTACTTGTGCCTGGTCTGCCTGAACGCGTTCGAGCTGACGTGGCGCATCGTTGACCTGGCACGTGGCGCATGGCAGCGGCCGCCGAACCGCGTGCGGCAACTGGTGATGCAGGTTCTCTCGCTGGTTCCATTGTGCGTGTTGCTCGCGGCCCCGAACCACATACTGTTTCTGCTCAAGAATCCGGCTGCGGATGAGGCGGCCCATGGCGCGACCCTGGCGTCGGCGAACAAAGGTGTTTTCCAGGCAGTGTCAATCATTATTGCAATCGTGGTCTTGCAGCTGATCTGGGGAGTCGGACGGTCGGTACTAGATGCGTATCGCCAGCGAGTGGCGGCCAGGTAGCCGTCACCCGCGTCACATTAAGCCGGAACAATCGAACCAGGTCACGTCAACGCGATACGCGAGCGCGGGCGCGTCTTTTGCAAATTTCGCCTTGAACTCAAGCGCAGGGTCTGGAACAGCCCGATATTCACCCTGGACACTGCATCGCTGATGCAAACGATCGTTCAAAGATGCCATCCATTGAACCTCGTCAAGATATGCTGCGCCGCTCACGAGCACGACCTTGCCCTTGAGACCGTCAAGCCATTGCTCCTCTCCGTCCGGCTCGAGGATCCTGTATCCATGAGATCGGTACACGCCAGCCGTCAGGTCTGACCCGCTGTCTGCCTGGGTCTCCCGCTCAAGGCCTAGCTGATAGTTCATGTAAAAGAAGAACGGAAAACTGTCGCTGATGACGGTATCTCCGGCGCGCGCGTTACCAGCCACTACCTGCGCGACGTTTTTCCACGGCTCATAGAGGTTGGCCGTCGCGTAGTGCCTGCCTGAGATGATGCCGATCCAGCCTGCAACGACCAGGGTAACGATTGCGGCCCACGCGAGCCTCGGGTATCTGGCGGCCTTTCCAAGTGCGGCCAGAATCATGGCGACAAATAACCACGGGAGCAGAAAGAGTACGCGCTTCACGTTGGTTTGCCCGCTGAGTTCTAGAAGAACCACCGATAGACCGAGATAAACCAGCCATCTGCGTCCGGGGCTGCACCAGATGGATATGAGTAGAGCGATGGTGGCTGCAAAAACAGGAATGCTGAGGGGCAGATACCACGGCGCGACCGCGACCGAGCCGAAGATGGAGAACAGAGGATAGCCAACTTCGGCGATCATCGCCTTCCAATCGACTCCGGAGTGCACGCCCATGGCATGTGATCCAAGATCGTCGATCACAACCAGGAAAAAGGGAAGGAAACTCAAAACAACCGCAGCGATGGAGAGCAAAAGAGCCGTTCTGTTCTTGCGTGCGAATGCCGGATGGAAGAAAAGAAGGTCCAGGAGCAGCAACAGCAAGGTGGCGACCCCAAAATAGTTGGTCCATACCATCAGAATGGCGGCTGCTGTGAATACGGCCCACCAGCCGTAGCCGCGCCCATCGAGAATCTCAAGATAGAGCCATGTTGCCAGCGCCACAAGGAAGAAGCTGCAGCAATACCAGCCTGTGATGCGCCCGTACTGGAAGGCAAAAGGCCACGCGAACGAGAGGACGAGGGCTGCCCAGTAGGCCCTGATTCCCGCGAGCCGATACGCCGAAAGTGCCAGGAACAAAGTGCCGAGAATATAGAAGATGTTGGCAAAGATGCGAAGGGCCGCGAATGAGTATCCCGTAGCAACCATCCAGCCGTGCAGCAGGATGTCAGATGCCGGCGGATGCTCGTTGACGGAGCCGCCGTGAAGATACAACTGCACGGTGGGCAGCACGGGACTACTGGCCATTGAAATGATGGTGCTTTCATCGTCGAGAATGGTGAAAATGCCATTCGTGCTCACCATCGCGACCGCATAAACAACCACGATTGCCAGGGTAAGCAACTTCGATCGAACTGACATTCTTCTCTGTCCCTTCAAGCCGGGATTAGGCTGCTGGCTCGACTGATGACACACGCGTGGAGTCAGGAGCTGGGCCGCAGGAATCCTCGGTGTGGGAATATTCTTGAAGAAGGTTTATGAGACCGTTGCCGATCGTCACACCTGCATAACTTCGGCTTCTTTTTTGCGCGAGAGCTCTTCCATGCGGCGAATCTCTTCGTCGGTCATCTTTTGCACTTCTTCAAGAGCGCGCTTTTCTTCGTCCTCGCCGATCTTCTTGTCTTTGGCCAGTTTCTTCAGGGCATCGTTGCCATCGCGGCGCACGTTGCGGACGGCGGTGCGATGTTCTTCAAGTACCTTGTTGATGTGCTTGCAGACATCGCGGCGGCGGTCCTCGGTCATGGGCGGCACTGGAATCCGCAGCACCTTGCCGTCAGAGATGGGGTTGAGGCCCAGGTCTGCGGACTGGATGGCTTTCTCCATGTCTTTCAGGACGGTGGGGTCCCAGGGCGAGATCAGAATCAGCTGCGCCTCGGGCGCGGAGACCTGCGCCATCTGGCTGATGGGGGTTGGGGTACCGTAGTAGTCCACCTTGACCTGGTCGACCATGTGCACGCTGGCGCGGCCGGTGCGTGTGGAAGCCAGGCTGGCCTGGAACGTGGCCACTGCCTGGTCCATCCGCCGCCTGAGGTCGAGATTGAGATCTTTGAGCGCCGGAATTCCGGCCATGAATGAGGGTGCCATTGCTTTCTTCCTCCTTACGGCCAAACTGCCAACGGCTATTCTACAACCCGTGAGCGGCTGGCTTGTGGTTCGCGATCAGGCCACAACTGTCATGCCGGTGGCCGCGGCCTGCTCGTGCGCGTGATAGCTCGAACGAACCAGCGGACCCGATTCGACGTGTCGAAAACCCATTGTGAGCGCGGCGGACTTGAGTTCGGCAAATTCGCGCGGCGTGTAGAGCCGCGCCATGGGCAGGTGGTCGCGCGATGGGCGCAGATACTGACCGATGGTGAGAATGTCGCAACCGACGCCGGCAAGATCGCGGAAGACCTGATGCAGTTCTGCCGTTTCCTCGCCCAGACCGACCATGACGCCCGACTTCGATATCCCTGCAGGATTGATCTCCTTTGAAAGTTGAAGGAGCCTGAGGCTCCGCTCGTAGCGCGCGCCGGAACGAACTACGCGATACAGGCGAGGCACCGTCTCAGTGTTGTGGTTGAGCACGTCGGGCCTGGCGTCGACCACCACCTTGATGGCTTGCTGATTGCCCTGAAAGTCAGGGATGAGTACCTCAACACGGCAGCCGGGAGCCCGGCTGCGGATCTCTTCAATGGCCATGGCAAAGATGCGCGCTCCGCCCACCAGGTCGTCATCGCGATTCACGCTGGTGATGACCGCGTGCTCCAGACCCAGGGTGGCCACGGCCTCGGCCACGCGCCGCGGCTCATCCATGTCAATCGGCTCTGGACGGCCCTTGGGAACGGCGCAAAAACCGCAACGCCGCGTGCACAGGTTGCCGAGCATCATGAAGGTCGCGGTTTTGTGGTGCCAGCACTCGCCAATGTTGGGGCAGTGAGCACTCTCGCAAACTGTGTTCAGACCGAGAGAACGCGCCAGCCGCTTCAGGTCGTGGTAGTTTTCGCCCATGGGGGCGCGCGCCTTCAACCACTCCGGCTTGGGCGCCGGAAGCTTCCGCGCGGGCTCAATCTGCACCAGCTCCATCACGCTCTCATTGTAGCGGCTGGCCTTTCTCAGGCGCGCGGACTCAAAACCTTTACCGTAAGGATGCTCCCAAAACCCTGCTTCCGCCCAAACCTTTTGTCCCGAACAGGCATCTTTTCCTATAAGCCGCTTGTGCCCCGCAGCCGGCCGGTAATGCTTCCGGATCTTCGCTTCGGACTCAGACGGCTGAAGAAAAAGGAGATATCCATGAGATCAGATCGCCCCTTGATCGCCTCAATCATTTTCCTCGCCACTGGCCTTAGCCTGATTTTCGGCTATTGCAGCGGAGCCACCAGTTTTGACGCAGCGTTTCCGCTGGCCTCATCTGCCCTCCACCTCGACATCACAACCACGGGACCGGCTGCGCTGGGCGGCATCGCCTGCACCGGCATCGGGTTGATCTTTCTGCTTTGGGCACTGCTGGCGGCTATTGTGTGTCAGCTTGGGAGC
Organism: uncultured Acidobacteriaceae bacterium; assembly: GCA_963765025.1. Classification (GTDB taxonomy): domain Bacteria; phylum Acidobacteriota; class Terriglobia; order Terriglobales; family Acidobacteriaceae; genus Telmatobacter. Next base: position 25,673 of record CAVXVM010000059.1, read on the forward strand.
CTGGCCTCGCATTCACGGGATTCCCGCGAACCCAATAGGGTTGTGCCCGCAGAGAGGATTCTGGAGTAAATCCGGTCCCTCTGGCGCTGCGATGTTCGATCGGAAGGCTACTTGAGCTTGCTGCGAACCTCGACCCGGATGAGGTAAAGGAAGAACACCCAGTTCAGTAGCCCTTGCACCAACGCCGGCGCAAGATGCTGCTGTGAAAAGACCCACATGTTGTAGATCGCAAGCAGAAAGACGGCGGCCAGCGCCAGCGCCCATGCCCAGCGGAACAACAGCATCAGTCCGCCTGTGGCGGCGATGAAGAGGACCGGAAAGAAGAGAAACAGGGGCGGATAGTTGCCGCGCACCACGCCGACAATGAACGCCCCGGCGAGCGCCGCAAGGTAGAGGCCAATGGCCGCCAGCCCGGGAAGGGGCAGGTAGAGCCGGCGCTTCGGTGCGGGAACGCCAGCTTCGCTTGTGGCCTCGCTGGTTGCGTCCGGCTGGTCGACTTCTTCGGTCATGGTGATTCACCTCCTGTCTTCGTCGGTCAAAGCGTACGCAGATAGGCCAGCAGATCCTGGAGCTGATCGTCGTTCAGCCGCGTTGCCGGCATCATGTTTCTCCCGCTCAGAATCACGGCAGTGAGCCTCTCATCTGTGGGCGGCATACCGGAGGGCATTGCCTTGACTTTGGTAATCGCCTGCAGTCCCGGCCCGTTCAAGGGATGGGTCGTGGTGGGATAGTGACAGCGGGCGCATTTTGCCCGGTAGACCACGGCTCCGCGCGCCTCTTGTGGAGTCCACTCCGACGAGGGCTTCGACGGCGGCAGTGAACGGCATCCGGCAAGACCCATGACCAGCCCCGACACAGAAATCATGATTGCGCAGAAAGGAGAAAAAGAACGAACGTGCATTTGCTAATGATGATACCGCGTTACTCGGCCGCTGCAATTGCCTCCGCAATCTTGTCGATGGCATCAGACTCAGCATCGCTACCGGGCCGGTGCCCGTTCACAAGAATTGAAAATGCCAGCGTTTTGCCACTGGCCGCCATCAGGTAGCCCGTGAGCGCGTTTGCCTCGTTCAGTGTGCCGGTTTTGGCCCACATGCGGCCCTTTAACGGCGAAGTCTTGAAGCGGTTTTCAAGAGTGCCATCCACGCCGGCCACCGGGAATGTGGCGCGCCACTCCGCACCCCAGGGTTGTTGCGACGCGTAGCAGAGCAGCCGTGTAAAGGCGCGGGGCGCAATGCGGTCGTCGCGGCTCATTCCCGAACCGTCGTAAAAGAAAAAGTCGCCGTCCTCCACACCCGCATTCACAAGAAACTGCCGAACCACGCGGGTACCTTCCTCAAAGCTGCCGTCGCTGCCAAACTGCTTGCCAAGCAGCCGAAGCAGAAGCTCGGCGTGCAGGTTCTGACTCACCTTGTTCGTGACCGTGATGTCCTCGATCACAGGCACTGAAAAATGCATGGCCAGCACCTTGCGATTATCGGACGGAGCGGTGACGTGGCCCAAATTGGAGCGGGTCAGCTGCAGTGGCTGTGCACGCTCACCCACAAAATCACCGGCTCCGTTGCTGTACTTGTGCCGGGAGACGGCTGAGCCATTTACGGTAATGCCTCGAGCCCGAAGCACCTCTTTGAAGGCTGCGGCCATGAACTGCGCCGGGTCTTCGATAGCCATGTTGACGTGCAGGCCATTGGCGCCAACTGTGCCCCACGCGCGCACCAGCAGGGCGCCCGGGCGACGCTCGAGACCCGGATGCCCCAGTTCTCCCGTCGGTGCGGGTGTCATGCTGTTATCCACGGTGTAGAAATCAGTGTTTGGCGCCCACTCGGCCAGGGTTGCGCCGGGAACCGATTCATCGGCTCGGATGGTGAGACGGGCCGCGTTGTCATTGAAGGTGAGTGCACTGACAGGCGCGCCGTAGTCCCACTGCAGGTCGTCCCAGCCCCAGCCTTCGCCGTAAGGTTCGTCAAGAAAGAAGCTATCGTCGCCCACCACGTCGCCATCCACGGTGCGCACGCCGGATTGTTCCACCTGTTCAGCCATCAGGTCCAGAACCGTCATGGCGGTCGGTGCTGGGGCTGGGGTCGCGCTAGAAGTATCGGCAGGTACAGCCGCTGCAGGCGGGGTTGCTCCCGGTTCCACGTAGGGATAATGACGGGCGCTGAATGTGGGGTCGCCGACGCCGAGCAGAACAATGTCGCCGTGCAGCTCGCCGCCGGTATCCACGTCGCCGCCGGCGACAGCGGTTGTGGTCCAGGAGAGCGTCTCCACGGGCAGCAGGGCAAACGCCGCCGCCGTGGTGGCGAGCTTTACATTGGAGGCCGGAGTGAATAACTTGCCCTGGTTAAGCCCGTAGAGCGATTGACCATCGAGAGAAGTGACGCTGATGCCGAACGACGCGTGGCTCAGAGCCGGATCGGCCAAAATGGCGTCAATGCGATCGCTCAGGGGGCCCTTGGCCTGCGCGGCGTGCCCGCCTGAGTGCCCCTTAGGGGCTTGCTGAGACCGTGCCGGCAACACCGCGCACAACGCCAGAGACCCTACCAGCAAAACCACCGTAAATCGCCCGAGAATCTTCATGCCCGGAGTGTAGCAGGAGGCGTGCTGTCTGTGGCAGGTTCCATGGGCTATGCGGCCGACGTACCATGGCTAGGTGAGACAGATGAGCGGAAACGGCAGGAGCGCTGCACGCTGGCAGCTGCGCACCCGTACGCTCAAGCTTGGCGAGCGAACGCTGATCATGGGCGTGGTGAACATCACGCCTGATTCCTTCAGCGACGGCGGTCTTTATCTCGCGCCGGAGGCGGCAGTAGCCCATGGAATCCGATTGCTCGACGAAGGGGCCGACCTGCTCGACCTGGGCGCGGAGAGCACACGGCCCGGTTCACGCGCAGGCGGCAATGCGGGCGCACTTCAGACCGCTACGGTGAGCGCCGAAGAAGAACTGGCGCGATTGCTTCCCGTTCTCAAAGGGATTCTTGATGCCCGTCCCGCCGCCATTGTCTCTGTGGACACGTACAAAGCTGCTACAGCCCGGTCGGTCCTTGAAGCCGGCGCTGAAGTTGTGAATGACGTCAGTGGATTCACCTGGGACAAGGAGATGGCGCAAGTTTGCAGCGAGTTTGGCGCGGGCGTTGTGCTCATGCACACCCGCGGCCGCCCGGAAGAATGGCGCGAGCAGCCGCAACTTGCTCCCGACGCCTTGCTGACACTAGTGCGCGACGGGCTTGGCGCAAGCCTGGCGACGGCAAACTCACAAGGCATTCCGGCTGAAGCCATTGTTCTCGACCCGGGCTACGGGTTTGGCAAGCGGTTCGACGAAAACTACGTGTTGCTGGCTCGGCAGGCCGAGTTGCTCACGCTTGGTCGCCCATTGCTGGCAGGGGTAAGCCGAAAGTCGTTCCTGCGCCACACAATTGCCAAGCTTTATGGGGATGGGGCGAATGCTGAGACTGCCTTCAAGGCACGGGAGCGGGCAGGCCTGGCTGCGATGACTATTGCCATTCTGAATGGGGCTTCCGTCGTCCGCGTTCATGCGGTTCCCGAGGCCGTAGAGGCGGCGCGCATTGCCGATGCAGTGCTCTCCGAGGGACGACCGTGAAGCCGCCTACCACAGCATGACGGCGTCTGAAAGAGGAACGGGACACGGGTGCCTGCCAGTGCTCAAACGAGCGCGGTCTCCGTTTGCTTCGGGGTGGGCCTGAAGACGAATTAGAATGAGCGAAAGGGATGAGCCGATCGAAAGCCGCGCGGCCGGTTTCCAGCACAGATGAAGACTCGGTTTTCTTTCGGCAAGAACGGTATTGAGGTTTCTGTCCCTGACAGTTACGCCTGCCAGATCGTTCGCAGCCACACTGCGTCAGCAATCGGCGATGGGTCAGCAGCCTTGGCCTACGCGCTCGATCACCCCATTGGCTGCGATCCCCTGGTCAAGATGGCAGCGGGCAAGCGCTCGGCAGCCATCGCCGTTTGTGACATTACCCGCCCCGCGCCAAATGAAATCACGCTGCCCCCGCTGCTTGCGCGCCTGCACACGGCCGGCATCCCTCCCGAGGCTGTCACAATTTTGATAGCAACCGGACTCCACCGCGGCGCAACGGAAGACGAGATTGAGATGATCGTCGGCGCCGAGGTTGCGCGCAAATATCGCGTTGTAAGTCATGATGCCCGCGACCTCGCGAGTCACCGGGCGCTGGGCACCACCGGGCGCGGCACCCCGGTTTTCATCGACGAGCGCTTCATGGCCGCCGATCTCCACATTTCGCTCGGCTTCATTGAGCAGCACCTGATGCTGGGCTTTTCAGGAGGCCGCAAGCTGGTGGTGCCCGGGCTCGCCGCTCAGGAAACCATCAAGGTAATTCACTCGCCGCTCTTCAATCGCGAGCCGCTGGCCACTGAAGGCTCCATCGCCGGCAATCCACTGCACGCCGAGTTTCTTGAAATCGCAGCCATGGCGCGCCATGATTTCATCCTGGATGTAACCCTTACCGTCGATCGGCGTATCTCGGGGGTCTTTGCCGGAAATCCCGTGAAGGCGCATGCTGCAGGCGTTGAATTCACCGAAACTACCTGCCTTGAGAATCTCGATGAACTGGCTGACGCGGTAATTACCTGCGGAGCGGGCTACCCGCTTGACCTGACCTTTTACCAGATCGTGAAAGGCGTGACCGCCGCGCAGCACATCACCAAGCCGGGCGGACGAATTCTGCTGCTTGGGGAGTGCGCTGAAGGAGTGGGTTCGCCGGAGTTCTCTTACCGGATGCGCACGCTCACCGGGTACCAGAATTTTCTGGATGAAATCAAGGACACGCCCGTTGAAGTTGATCAGTGGCAGTTGGAGAAGCTGGCGCTGACCGGCGTGAAGCATGAGCTCTTCTTCTACGCGCCCGGCGTCGCAAAGTCGGAGCTGGGCTCAGCAGGCGAGCATACCTTCATTGATCTGAACGAAGCCGTAGCCGCCCTTCTGAAAGGCCTGCCCACGGATGCCCGCGTGGTGCTGGTGCCCGACGGCCCCTACACCTACGCACGCGCAGTCCCTGTCTGCGTCTGACTCCGGCTTCCCGATCGTTCCCCTTCTGCGGCCGAAAGACCAGGAAGCCAGAGGACGTTATTGACTCCTGCAAATCAGACGCTGATATCCACCTTCAACCGAGGCCACAATGGACGCATGGCGTCGTGATCGACGGCTGGCTCCCCATCGCACTCCACCTCAATGACGGTGGCCGGCTGATCTGGCGCCACCAGCGGCAAACCCGTCAACCGCAGCGTGAACTCATCCTGGGTGAAGTCAATCTTCTGTCCCGTCTTGAGCAGACGCGCCGACAGGACCTTAGGCTTGAGTCCACCGATGGCAATCACCGCCTCAGGCTGATAAAAGCTCAGCCACTCCGCCGCCGGCGTGTGCCCGGGCCAGTAGTGCTGGTGGATGTAGAGCGTATTGCCGCGTCGGGTGTAGTTTGCGTTCACGTTACCACCGGCCTTGACACGTTCAGTCCCGTAGAACGCCTTGCCGTTGGTCTCAAGCCATTTCCCCACGGTCTCAAGACAAGTTATGGTCTCCGGCGGAATGGATCCATCAGGTTCCGGCCCGATGTTGAGCAGATAGTTCCCGCCTCCGCTCGCGCAGGTAGCCAGGTTGTCCACGATGACTTTTGGCGTCTTCCACGCGTCGTCGAAGCGGTTGAAGCCCCAGCTATCGTTGAGCGTCATGCACGTTTCCCAGGCGCGGCCAACTTCGGCGGCGGTAATGTGCTGCTCAGGCGTAGTAAAGTCTCCAGGCAGTCCGTTGCGGTTGTTCACGATGATCTCCGGCTGCAGATCGAAGACCATCTCGTTCATGCGCTCTGACTCCCAGCCTTCTGCGCTCAGCGGCCACGAGACGTCGTACCAAAGCACGTCGATCTTGCCGTAGTTGGTCAGCAGTTCGCGAATAAGGCCATGCGTGTAGTCGACAAACCGGCGGCGCGCGGCCTCGTCCGTCTTGCAGAGGGCGCCGTCGGGGTGATGCCAGTCCATGAGCGAGTAGTAGAAGCCAACGCGCAGACCCTCGGCCCGCGCAGCCTCAACATACTCGCGCACCAGGTCGCGCCCCGGACCCTGCTTCACGGCGTTGTAGTCGGTAAGCTTCGAGTCCCAGTGGCAAAAGCCCTCGTGGTGCTTGGTGGTCATCACCATGTACTTTTGCCCGGCCTTCTTTGCCAGTCGCGCCCATTCGCGAGCGGCATTCGGCCTGGGATGGAAGTGTTTGGCGAGAATCTCATACTGCGCAAGAGGAATGCCTTCGATTTCCTTGGCCCACTCATGCTGCCCAATCACGCTGTAGAGGCCCCAGTGGATGAACATCCCGAACTTGGCTTCATGCCACCATTTCATGCGCTCTTGGCGCGTGGCAGCCTGTTTCTGGTCTGCGGGGGAGTTGGGGGCCGGCGCAGCATTCTGCGCGCCCTCCAGGCTTAATCCCTCCGCGTTTGCGGCCGTCAGTGCCAAAGCGCCGGCTGCACCAAATTGCTTGAGGAACGATCGTCTTGTGCGCTCAGTCCAGTCCATGATTTCTCCTGTTTTTTCGCGATCAGCGAGGCGCGAATGCTGTTTTCGTTAGCGTTTTCGAAAATACGTGAAAATCGCGTCGAGAAACTATAGCAGAGCGGCCAAGGGGGCCGCTTCAAGAGCAGGAGGGTGTCACCCCGCACATTCAAGTGCAAGATGCTCTGAGCAATACGGATGCGATGCGGATTACTGTTTTTCAGTAGCCAGATAGACAACCACGCCGCCGAGCAACAGCAGTGTGGCAATGGCGGGAATCAGCACAAGTGGGCTCGTCATTGAGTTGAGTCCGGAACTGAGCAACTGAGGAGACCAGAGAGAGTCAAGATGAAACACCGCCTGCGGACTGTGCGCAGGGCCCGCAGTCGATGAAAACCATGAGAGCCAGGCAAGGCCATGGCGGGCTTGCCACAGGATGAAGGCAACCGCCAACATGAGATTGATTGCAAGGGCGAAGATCTGCGCTCCCAGGATCGGCCTGCCAATGCGCTCAACCGCTGCGTTACGCCTTCGCAGTTGTGCGCGCCACCAGAGGACGCCCGGAGGAGGTAGCGTGACGCCTGCGACAGCTTCTGCGCGGGCCCTTCGAAACGCGGTTGTTATCAGTACTTGATCAGCGCAGGAGCGGCAGCTGTCAACGTGCGCGCGCAGCTCGGGTGCGCAGGCCTGCGGCCACTGGCCCCGCTCCACAAGTTCCCTCACTTCGTTTTCGCGCGAACAGGCGTTTAGCATTCCCGCTCCCTCCCGCGTTTTTCATCCGTGAGCAGGCGCGCAATCTTTCGGCGCGCCCTGAACAGCAGCAGACGAATGCTCGCGCTGGCCAGGCCAGTGACCTCGGCAATCTCGCCGTGGGAGTAACCCTCAGCGTGCGCAAGCCAGAGCAATTGGCGCTCTCGGGGCCGCATCTTTGCCAGGGCAGGTCCAAGCGTCAGATGCGAATCGGACTGCGCCGCATGGCTGGGTCGAGCGAAAAAATTCTCGGGAATTCCTTCAATCGAAGCTGCTCTTGGACGCCGCCAGTGATCCCGCAGCAGGTTCGTCGCAATCCGGAACAGGTACCGCCGGCACGCAACCTCGCCCTCATTGAGATGCGATGGAGCGCCCGCTGCCGAAAGAAACCGCACGTAGCTCTCCTGCATTAGGTCCTCAGCCAGGGCCGGGTCGCCAGAGGTCCGTGCCAGGTAAGCCCAGAGTGACCGTGCCGAACGCTCGTAGAACCCGGCGAACGCCTCATCATCCATGAGAGGCTGCGCAACGTCGGGCTCGGCGTTGCCGGCAAAAGCACTCGGTAGATAGGATTCCCAGAACATTCGCGTCGGGCGCCTCTTGGCCACTGCCGGGTCCGATCCGGCTCACGGCCTATCCTGCGGGTTGGCTTCGTTCGCTGCTGAGTGGCTCTCAGGAATCAAACCCAGCCGTCCAGCCAACACCCACGTAATCCCTGCGGACAGAATAAATCCAATTCCGGGCATGAGCACTACCGTACCCGTTATCAGCATCGGAATATTCATATCGGGACCTGCCGAGCGCAGGAAAAGGAGTCCAACACCGAGCAGTACCAGCACCACGCCAATTTGCAGCGGCCAAAGTACCCGAGACACCGCATTCGGCATTCTCTGCTCGGGCTCAAATCCCACCGGAATCGGAGCCGCCTCAAGAAATCGTCTGCCCGCCTCAGTGCCCATGTACGATGCAAGCTCCTGCGTCGAGCTGAATCTTTCAATCAGCCTTCCGTGCACGTCGCTTTGCAGCTTGAAGATCCGCGACCAGCGACGGTTTTCAAGGAACTGGCGAATCAGCCAGATCAATGCAGCCAGAAAGCACGCAAACGCCGTCACGCCCGAAATGTCCCCGACAACTTCATGCAGATTCGGATTGAAGGGCACGCCGTCTGCTTGAGATAGATCGGGCCAGACCTCGCGTTCCAATGCCTGGTCCCGCCGCCCGCCACGCGAATCGAGATGCGTAAACAGGTAATACTCCGGATTGCGAGCAACGTCCGGGTGCTGCACCAGAAACTGCCCCAGCTGCGGATTGTTGTGGTTCACATACTCCTGGTTAGACAACAGCGAGGGATCGCGGGCCACCACGGACGTCAGCGTTGGGCTCGTGCGCAGAAGCTTTATAAGCTGATCCTGCGTGTCAGACAGTTCCTGATCGCTGATCGGTGTTGCCGAGGGCTGCGTCCGCGCTGTAGGCGCAGCCGGCGCCTGTGCAATCACCGTTGCCGAACCGGCTGTGAGAACCAGCGCCGCAACCACTCCAAAAATCCAGCCTGCAACACCCTTTGTTTGCCGCATGTTAGAACCACCTCGCTCAGTGAAGCCTTAAGGCCTCTTCCTGCACCTACAACGAAGAAAGGGCGGAGGTGGTTAACAGGACGCAAACATTTACGCGTTTCTTAATTCGACTCGTCTATCATTGCGAGTTCTTGAATCTTCATCTAACTGGGAAGACCTGCCGGAAAGGAACCAGCGATCCCATTAGGCCCACAATCTCAAAAGGTTGCCCATGCGGTGCAAACAGCGCGCATTGCTGGATTCTGCATCTACGTGGCTGCCTTCTTTCTGCCGGCTTGCAAGCAGATGGCCACCCCGGGCGCGTTTACCCCACAGGTGTACCGCGGATGGTTCTGTGCCTGGGTTACGCTTATGAACACATTCAGCGGCGAAGTATGGCGTTCAAAGGACTTCCTGGCCATATTGAGCGGCTGGATCAATCCTCTGATTCTTTTCTACTTGGTGTTTCTCATCCGCCCCAGGCTGATGTGTACGCGCCGCATCATGTGCGGCGCCATTTTGGCGTTCATGTTTGGCACGTGGATCTACTTCCGGCTGGCCTCCCTTGTTCCGCTGATCGGCCATGTGCTTTGGATCGCTGGAATCCTGATGATGCTGGCGGGTGAGGCCTTCGGACACGAACCGCTCGAGTTCCACGCCCCGGGACTGGTATCGCACTAGCCTTGCCGGATTGATTCAGCAGGAATCAGCGGTGGTGTCCCCCGCCGCTGTGGCCGCTGGAGTGGCCGCCTCCACCACCGTGGCCTCCACCGCCGAAGCTCTTGGGCGCTTTGCCGCCGCCAAAGGAATGTTCTGAGCTGCGTCCGCCGCCAAACATGTGAAAGCCACCCGACCGCTCCTGTTTTGGGGCCGATTGCATGAATCCCCGGCTCGACGGCGCTGCGTAGGAACGCTGTTCGTATCCGCCACGCTGGCTGGGCATTGCGGGAGCGCGCCACGACTGCTGCGGAGCGCCGTAGTTGCTGCCCTGCTGGCGACCGTAGCCGTAAGTCTGCCCCGCCCCGGAGTAGAAGCTGGACCCGTAGCCTGGCCTGGCGTAAGCCTGCTGCTGCCGTGCCGGCATCTGTGCCTGAGTTCGCTGCTGGGCGCGGTTGTAGGCGTAGCCCTGGAAGGCCGGGCGAACGGCGTTTTCAGGCCGCGCCGAATAACCTCTGTTTGAGCCCGCCGCATACTCGCTTCCCATATAGGGCCGGAATGCTGCATAGCCTTGCTGCGGGCGCGAATACTCCCTGTTCTGCTGGTAGCCGCCGTTGTAACCGTAACCTCGGTTGTCGCCGTTGCCACGGTTTTCTCCGAAAGTGGAATATCCCTGGCGGCCATAGGCGTCGCGGGACTGGCCACGCTCCATTTGGCCCCGCTCATCGCCCCTCCCAAGACCTTGACCCGATCCTGAATAACCGGATCTGCCGTAACCCGACCTGCCATTTGAAGCCCAATTTTGCGCGCCGTAGGAACCATGGGACGAACCCCAGCGAGCCACCGACGTGCTGCGTGAATAGTAGCTGGAGTGGTTGAACAGAATGGAGCTACCAAGCCAGTCCAGCGCCCAACTGAGCCATCCGAAGCCTGTGTGCATAAAGGCATTCATGGCGATTCCCATGCCGAATTGAAGCACCCCCGATCCGGCAAACGACTGCAATGCACCGAGGAGTGAAAAGCCTGGGTAGGGCGAGATCGCCTCGCCATAAGAGTTCCACGGATTGTAGGCAGGCACATAAACCTCCTGCGGATCAGGGGGAGCCAGTTCGATATTGCCCTGATCGTAGCTGACAGTTTCCTGGGGCGAGTTCTCAAGCGTTCCGGCCGCCTGGGCGCGCTGGCGAAGAACCTGCACCGTCTGCATCACATCCTGCGGCTGGTTGTAATAGGCATTGCCCACATCGGTGGTCCATGCGAGATTTTGGTTCATCTCGGCCAGCACCTGCGGGAACGCCGTCAGCGCCTTCACGCTGGGATCCCAGTTCTGCGCCTGTGCAGCGCCTGCGATCTGGTCGGCTGAGGCATATCCCTGAGCGCGCAACCACTGATCGGCCACCGACACATGATCAGGATAGGTGGCTGCGGCCAGCACCTGGGCCAGCAATCCGTCAGGATAGAGCGCGATGGGCGCAAGCATTTCTTCAAGCTGCTCGGCCGTAAATGGCTGGGCGGAGGACTGCGGCTGCTGATAGCCGGGCCCGTATCCGCCGGGGCCTGCGTCAGCATAAGGCTGGCCAGCAGTGGGCGGCAGCTGACCATAACTGGGTTGCTGGCCGTAACCCTGCTGCGGGTAGCCTTGCGGCTGATTCGGTGCGTACTGGTTGGAATACGGCTGATTCTGGGGGTAGGGAGACTGCGGATACTGGCCGCCGTAGGGCTGTCCCTGCGCATATGGGCTTGGCTGCGGCCATCCGGGCGCCTGCTGGGCCAGAACTTCTACCTGGGCCAGCGGCAACAGGAGAGCCGCCATTCCGAGAGCCACCAAGCGCCTGATTGTTAGGGCCGCAGAGCCGGTTCTTTGGGATTTTGGGGTCGGGTGGGCGTGGAGAGCTGGGAAAAGATGGGAAATGGCGGCAACGCGGGGTGCCTGCGAACAAGCCTGGGGTTTCATGTGCCCTCGCTGTTTCCTGGGCCTCGGGACCACCCCGGGGCACGACTTTCTGTGCCCTCAACAAGGGCATGACCTGTCTAGACCCGGCAATCCTTGGTTAGTTGCGCGAAATCATCCAGGTAGGGTGGAAAACCAGGGGACGAGACCTGAAAAAACCGGCGTCTTCAGCAAAAGTTGCCATCTTTTCGTCCGGAAGGCCGCCGACGCGCTCAGGGTTTATCATCGAACGTGGTGCGGGGTTAGTGGACCAGCGCCTTCGTGTTGCGGCCCATGGAGTTTCTGGCGCCGGCTTTTTTTTGGACGCCAGAGAGCCATCTGGACTTCTTTGGGCGACTCAGAATTCGAGGATTGGAAGGAAATGCGAGCAAAGACGGCTGTGGTACTGGGCGCCCAGTGGGGCGACGAAGGCAAAGGCAAGATTGTTGACGTGCTCAGCGAGCGGTTCTCAGCGGTGGCTCGCTACGCCGGCGGCCATAATGCCGGTCATACCGTCATCATTGGCGGGCAGAAGTTTGTGCTTCAGCTCATCCCCTGCGGCGTACTGCGGCCCGGTTGCAAAGGCATCATCGGCAACGGCGTGGTCCTTGATCCGATTGCCTTCCTGTCTGAAGTCAATCGGCTTCGCGAGCTTGGCGTTGGTGTCGATAAGCAACTCTTTGTGTCGAACCGCACCCAGGTGATCCTGCCCTATCACCGCATGATCGAGCTGGCAGCAGAAAGCGCGCCGGGCCGGCAGAAAATCGGCACCACCAGCCGTGGCATCGGTCCGGCTTATGAAGACAAAATGGCCCGCAGCGGGCTGCGCGTCGTGGACCTGCTTCACCCATCGCTCTTGAAGACACATATTGAGGCCGCCTGCGCTGAGAAGAACGCCATCGCCCACGCGCTGTTCGGCACTGACCCGTTGGACCCAGCCAAAATGTTCGAGGAGTACGCGGCGGCCGCTGAACAGGTTCGCCCGTTTGTTGCCGATACCGGCCGCATGCTCAACAACATCCTGGCCGAGGGCGGGAGCATCATGTTCGAAGGTGCACAAGGAACCATGCTTGACATCGATCACGGAACCTACCCCTTTGTTACGTCGTCGTCAGCCACGGCCGGCGGTGCTGCGACGGGTACCGGCGTTGGGCCCACCGCCATCGGCACCGTCATCTCCGTCACCAAGGCCTACGTGACCCGCGTCGGCGGCGGACCGTTTCCCACCGAGATTCATGATGCCTCAGGCGAGGAACTGCGCGCCCGCGGCAACGAATACGGCGCAGTGACAGGACGGCCGCGCCGCTGCGGCTGGCTCGACATTCCCCTGCTTCGCTACTCCAACCAGGTGAACGGCGCCGAGTGGCTGGTGGTAACCAAACTGGACGTGCTCGATACCCTCGCCGAGATTCCCATCTGCATCGGCTACGAAATCGACGGCAAGATCACCGACGAAATACCTGCGGATGTGCAGGGTCTTGAACAGATCAAACCGCGCTACACCAAGCTGAAGGGCTGGCGCGAGCGAACTGAAGGCATTACCGAGTTCGACAAGCTGCCCCAGGCCGCACGCGAGTATCTTCGCTTCCAGGAACGGGAAAGTGGCGCGCGCATCGGGATGGTCTCCACCGGCCCTGACCGCAATCAGACCATGGTTCTACCGGACTTTGCTGCTGCGCTCGACACGATTCACAAGTAGACTGAAAGTACGCACTGGGGCTCTAAGGCTCAGGCAAAGGGGAATCTGCGCTCATGGTCAGCTTTACGGCACGCTTCACCTTCGCCCCTGAAGATCGCAACGAGATTGCCGAAGTCCTCCGCCTCGTTACCAGCGAATCGCGCCGCGAGCCCGGCTGCGTAACCTACATCCCGCACCATGTTGAGGGCGATCCGGACACCATCGTGATTTACGAGCAATACAAGGATGCGGCCGCACTCGCGGCGCATCGGGACTCGGCGCATTTCAAGAAGTATGTCGTTGGCGGGCTGCTGCAGAAAATGAAAATCCGCACCCTCGAAAATCTGGTTGCTCTCGTCTGAGGGTAATCTTCCGTCCAAGCGACAAAGAACCCCGGTTCGCAACGTGGCCGGAGCTCAAACTGAATCGACATGATACACGGAAGTTACTGAATGGCCGCGCAAACCATTGACCGGCAGACCATTGCGACGATACTATCCGATACGCCTATGTCGGGTGCCGTAAACAAGTTCTTCGTGCCCTGTTCCGCTCTGATCGACTCCCGGCCACTCGCCGGACGTATGGTCGCGATGGCGCTGGTGCTGGCATTCGGATGCGGCCTGCTGCATGCCGGACAAAATAAGATCAACAAGCACGAAGATCGCAACGAGATTCTTCAACTCGAAGATGTTTGGCGCACCGCCATGCTCAAGGGAGATACCGCGGCAATGGCCAGCCTGCTGGCCGACGACTATATCGCCATAACCGCCGCGGGGACCCTGCAAACCAAGGACGAGGCAATCAACAATCTGCGTACCCACCACGTTCGTTTCACCACGCTCGACATCACCGAGCGGAAGGTGCGCTTTTATGGCAAGACGGCGCTGGTGAACTCGGTCGCCTTTGTGCAGGGCACCACGACCGATGGCGACGTCTCAGGGAGCTATCGCTACACGCGCGTCTACGTGCGCGACGCACAGGACAAGTGGAAGATCGTTAGCTTTGAAGCCAGCCGAATCCGCCAACCGGGCGAGCACAAAAAGCCAGCCAGCTTCGGACAAAAGGTTAACTAAGGCCTGGAATCCAGCGCGCCAGCTTTTCAAATCCCGCTGTGCAACCTGAAGCAAATTCGGTGTAGAATCTAGAGCTAACGGGTTTGGGGATGATCCTCTCTGTTCGTCCCGATGAAATCGGTGGGCCACTCGCAGAGTGTTGTGAGCCGCAAGGGTAGAACGCCCAACAGAACCTGACCGTGGAGCAACTCTTCTCCCTGGCGCACACGCAAGACGCGACCGAGCTGGATCAACCCTGGATATTGTCCACGAACCTCACGTAGGCATGTGCGCACGTGGCGCAAGAATGGGGCCGATCAAATGAAAAACTCGCAACTGGCAACGCTCAAATTCTTCGCGCTCCTGTTCCTGCTGCCCGGTCTTGCCGGGTTGATCGTCTCGGCCATGATCTCCACCCACTACCTGGACGTGATGCCCAGAGGGCCGGTTCTGACAGAGGAGCGCATTGTTCCGCGCGAAATTCACGGCATCGTTGTTTATCAGACTGCTGAAGAAAACAGCAAGCTCAACCTGATTGAGTATTCCTCAGTGGCTGTATTCCTGGTCGGGCTCGGGTTGGGTCTCGTTTATCTCGAAAAATGGGGCAGTGTGCAGGTACGCGCAAGCGAAGAGGATAACGAGCTGGCGAAATCACAGGGCTAGCGCCAGCGCTCCCCGGTCGCGGTTCCCCTAAAATAGACAAATGCCCGAACTGCCTGAAGTAGAAACCATCGCCCGTGGCGTTCATGAGCGGGTGCGTGGCGATCGGATCGTTCATGCCTGGTTCGGCGGGCATCGGGAACCCTTCAAAACAGCTCCGGCCAGGCAGGCAAAGGGCCTTGAAGGCCGCATACTGCTCGCCATTCACCGTACAGGCAAGCACATCGTCTGCGAGCTGGGTTCAGTCGCCGGCAAATCCATCCAGGAATTGCGCCAGGGCAGAAAAAAGACACCGCCGGAAATCCGCACCGCCCGATGCACAATGGATCGTCCATCTGGGCATGACGGGCCGCCTGCTCGTGACAACGCCTGACGCGCCGGTGGCAGCTCATACCCACGCCCGGCTCACTCTCGCCAGCGGGCGGGAGTTGCGGTTTGTAGATCCGCGCCGATTTGGCCGATTGGAATTTCGAGCCCTTGAACGCGACACAGGCTTCACAGCATCCGGCGCCGAGCCGCTTTCGATTCAAGCGGGCGAATTCGCCGCCCTCTTCCGTGGACGAAGCCTGTCAATCAAGGCTGCGCTCTTGAATCAAAGCCTGCTCACGGGCGTGGGCAACATCTACGCCGACGAGAGTCTGTTTCACGCCGGTATTCGGCCGCGCCGAAGCGCCGGACGCCTGACCCGCGCCGAGCTCGAGCGGCTCCGGCTGTCTCTCAGCCAGGTTCTGGAACACGCTATCCGGCTGGGCGGATCGTCGGTTTCAGACTACGTGGATGCCGCGGGAGTACGGGGCTTCTTCCAGTTGGAGCACTGCGTCTATCTGCGGACAGGTGAGCCCTGCCGGACCTGCCAAACCCCCATCCGGCGGATTCTGCTGGCCGGCCGAGGAACCCATTTTTGCCCGAAATGTCAGCGCTAGTTTTTCGCGGGAAATCGGGTTATACGGTTTTCAGGATTAATGCTTCCCGTAGACTTCCAGAATCCAGAAAACGCCAGCTGACTTCGCGAGGCAAGTGGCTGAAAACAATCACCACTCTGAACGGCCCGTGGATTGCTATTACATAAGCGCCAGTGATGTACCGGCTGAGTCAGAAATGCGGCCAGCCAAAGAACAGCAGGCAACCGGCAAGAGCAACCGCCAATGAAGCGGCCCTCAAGAGAGGGATCAACCGGCCGGAATAGCCTGTACCAGGCACGGTGGAAAATACGCCGGCCACAATATTCTGGGAGGCCAGTGGCACGTGCAGGACCTCGAAACGCCGCTCCAATCGGAGCGGCGTTTTGCGCGTTTGGCAGCGTTTTCGTGTACAACGGTATTCCCGGTCGTTCCGCATCAGCCTTCCCGCCAGGGTCCCACGAAAGTACACTTGCCAGCCTCAGGGGTTCCTTGTAGTATCGGAATTGCCTATCAAGCGGCTGACGCGGGCCACCCGGGTATTGGGGTAGAGCAAGCTCGCCGCCGAGCAAGCAAACTAGCCGTACAGTTCAATTCTTACTAAACTGCGTGCGGCAAAAGCTCATATAGGAAGGGCATCACCTGAGAAAAAGCGCTGGCCGCCTTGCCTAAATCCTGACCAGCGGATGGAGCCCGTACAAGGCTCTTATGCAAATGGCGGCTACAGAGTTTTCACAGAATTTGAATTGCAGGGCCGAAGAAGATGACCGGCGCGACCTGATTGGCTGGAACCCTCTCAGGTTTGAGCGTTCGATTCATGCATTGGGCGGGTGACGGAATGTAAGATCCGCCGCAAGCCAAAGGGATCTGGTTCATTGAGGGCAAGGGTGCCGGAAATCTCCGGCAAGGTGTTTCGAGGTGCCCTCGTTTGCCAGCCTGCTTCGCACCCCGCTTTGACTTCGCCGGCGACTGCCGAACTTCCGGTCCTGACGGGACCGGGAAGGTCAAGGAAAGTCAGGCGCGCAAATTTTGAAGGCAGTGGAACCCCACAAACCGATGAATCCAGCAGTAACGTTCCAGGAAGTATACGCATGACGACAGAACCAACCCAGCCCCAACTTGAAGTGGGGCCAGCGCCTGACAATGGTCAGGCGCCCTCGCAAGGGCATCGCCGCCGCCGCCGCCGCCGCAAGAACAAATCAAGCCAGCAAGGCGCGCAGCCGGCCCAGCAACCCCAGATGCAGCCGCAGCAGCAGCCTCAACAGCAGGCGTCGCCGCAACCGCCCCAGCAGAGACCGGCCCAGGCTCACCAGAACCAGCCGCGGAAGAAGAAGAAGTTCTTCCAAAAGGGATCGGCCCCCCAGGCTCAGCCGGGAAACAGCATTGCCGGGCCCTCACAGGGCAAGCGCAAGGGCAAGCAGCGGGGACCTCGCGAGTTTGTCGGCCCCATGGATCACAGCTATCGCGCCGTCAACGGCAATGTAGCCGATGGTCCGCCGTCCACCATCCAGATGATGAGCAACAACCACAGCGGCTACTATCCTGACGCCTATGCGGCAACGCCGCCGGCTCCCGTCCGCGATGACGCGCCAACGCGCATCTTCTGCTTCATCGACGATCTGTTCTTCCAGGCAAAGATTCAGGAGACCTCGCGCAAACTCGGAATCAAGGTGGAGTTTGTGAAAGGCGACAAGGACTCGGTTGCCCGCCTGCTCGATTTGCCCGATACCGAACGGCCCACCTTGCTGGTGTTCGATCTGAACAACCTCAATGCCAAGCCCATGGCCCTCATTCCCAAATTCAAGGCCAAGCTCAAAAAAGCCACGTCGATCGTCGGATTCCTCAATCATTTGCAGGGCGACTTGAAGTTGAAGGCCGTCGAGGCAGGTTGCGACACTGTGATGCCGCGCTCAGCGTTCTCGCAGAGCCTGCCAAACCTGCTCCGCCGCTACGGAATCGAAGAGGAAGAAGAGTACGCGCAGCAACCAATGATGTAATTCACAGCACCGAGATCAACAGGAAGGGCGTCCGCCGCGGCGGGCGCCCTTCCTGTTTTGAATCTCCGATCGCAGTCGAGAGATTATCCCGGCGGCCAGGTGAGGTGCCTTCCGCCCAGCAGATGCAGATGCAAATGTTCCACCGTCTGCCCGCCATCTTCGCCTGTGTTCACAACAATCCTGTAGCCGTTGCCGAGGTTCTTCTTGCGCGCGATGTCTGCCGCTGCCAACAGCAGGTGGCCCAGCAGCGCGCGTTTGTCCTGGCCGGCTTCATCCATTGATGAGATGTGCTCGCGCGGAACAATCAGAATGTGCACCGGCGCCTGCGGATTGATATCGGCAAAGGCATAGCCAAGGTCATCCTGATACACCGGGGTCGAGGGTATGACTCCTTCAACGATCTTGCAGAACAGGCAGCTCATAGCGTGACCAGTGTACACGCGCCAATTTGCGGCGGGAAATAGACGCTCAAGAAAACCGACGCGCGAAGACGATCGAATCTCACTTTGGGAAACGCCTTCCCCTTTTGGCGCGGCTCTGTGCGTCGCTCCGCATTCGCCTTACAATGAAACCATGGCTGCGGCATCGCCATTTCGAGTAGTTCACACCGTCTGTTCCCACGACTGCCCTGACTCCTGCGCGGTGCTGGTCACGGTGAACGAGCAGGGACGCGCCGTGAAAGTTGAAGGCGATCCATCGCAGCCGGTGACTCAGGGCTTTCTGTGCGGCAAGGTCGCGAAGTACCTTGACCGCGTCTACGCCCCTGACCGGATTCTTTTCCCCTTGAGGCGCAAGCCTCGAGCAAAAAAGGGTCCGCGGACCCGCGGTCGCGAGCATGAGGCATTCGAACGCATCAGTTGGGATGAAGCCCTGGACGCGATTGCCGCGCGGCTCCAGGAGACCAGTGACCGCTATGGCCCCGAATCAATTCTGCCGTACAGCTACGCCGGAACCATTGGCCAGCTCGGTTTCGGTTCCATGGACAGGCGCTTCTTTCACCGGCTTGGCGCCAGCCGTCTTGACCGGACCATCTGTTCGGAGGCTGGTGGACAGGCCTGGAACCTGGTCTACGGGAAAAAACTGGGTACGCCGACAGAGGACTTCGCCCTCGCCAAATTGGTTCTGGCATGGGGTGCGAATATCCACGGCAACAATGTCCATCTCTGGCCCATGATCGAGAAGGCCCGCCGCAACGGCGCTCGCCTCATCGTCATCGACCCCTATCAGACCCGCACGGCCCGCCTCGCCGACTGGCATATTGCCATCCGCCCCGGAACCGACGCCGCGCTCGCACTCGGAATGTTGCACGTGATTCTGAACGAGGGGCTTGAAGACCGCGCCTACATCGACGAGATGACCCACGGATTCGCCGGCCTGGCCGAACGTGCGCGCGAGTACACGCCAGAACGAGTAGCTTCCTTGACTGGCATGACCGCCGTAGAGGTGGAGCAGCTCGCCCGCGAGTATGCAACCACTCGTCCCGCCGCATTGCGCCTGAACTACGGCGTGCAGCGCGCGGAATATGGCGGAGCCACAGTTCGCGCCATTGCTATGCTGCCCGCAATTACCGGCGCATGGAAGCATCGTGGCGGCGGAGCCGTGCTCTCCACTTCAGGTGGCTTTACGTGGAACGAAGCAGCTCTGAGGCGGCCCGATCTGCAGCAAGCCTCTCCGCTGGGTCGCACGGCCCGCCTGGTGAACATGTCGGCCCTTGGCCAGGCGCTCACGGAACTTGGTCAAACGCCAGAAGCGAAACCCAGCGACGGCCCGCCTGTGCACGCGCTCTTCGTCTACAACTCGAATCCCGGAGCCGTTGCCCCCAACCAGAACGCCGTCCGGCTAGGGTTGACGCGGCCTGACCTTTTCACCGTTGTCCACGAGCAGTTTTTTACCGACACAACCGACTTCGCCGACTACATCCTGCCGGCGACCACGTTCCTTGAACACACTGACGTGCAGGGCGCGTATGGACACTACTTCGTCCAGTTGTCACAGAAGGCGATCGAGCCGCCCGGAGAGGCGCGCTCCAACGTGTGGCTCTTTGGCCAGTTGGGGCAGCGCATGGGTTTCACTGAGCCCTGCTTTCGGGATACGCCGGAGGACATGATCCGCCAAGCTCTGTCGATTGGCCCGAATAGCCACTCCAATAATCCCGGCATGGAACACATCACCTACGAGGCGCTTGAAGAGAAGGGCCATATTCCTCTCAGCTTTCATCGCGCCCCGGAGACGCATCCCTTCAAGCCGTATACGGCAGGCCCACTGCCTACGCCTTCCGGCAAAATCGAGTTTTACTCTGAAGCTCTGGCCGCAGCCGGCCTCGATCCGCTCCCGGCCTTTACGCCTCCCACCGAGTCGCGCTGGGGCGAAGACGCCAAGCGCTTTCCGCTCGAGTTGCTGGCACGCAAGGCCGACAACTACATGAATTCCACCTTTGCCAATCTTGACGGGCATCGCAAAATGGAGGCAGCCCGGAACCAGCGCATCGAAATGAATCCCGCCGACGCTGCGGCCCGTGGCTTGTCCGACGGTGAGCAGGCCCGCATCTTCAATGATCGCGGGACAATCCAACTTGAGGTCCTGTTCGACCCCAGCCTGCCCCTCGGCGTGGTGGCTGCCCGCCTTGACTGGGCCAAGCTGAACCCCAGCGGATCCAACGTGAACGTCCTTACCAGCGAGCGGCTTACCGACATCGGCGCCGGAGCCACCTTTTACTCCACCCTGGTCCAGATTGAAAAAGTTTAGGTCCTCACTGCCAGATCTTGCTCGGACCGAGTAAGCTATTTGCCATGAATTGGACAGCTCTGCTCATCATCGCCGTGCTCCTGACGGCATTTCTTCTTTTTAATCGCTCAGGACTCATCTCCATCAAGGAAGCTCGCGCTTATCTGAAGAAGGGTGCCCTGGTGATTGATGTCCGCAGCTCGGGCGAATTCGTTGCCGGCCACCTCCCGGTTGCCGTCAACCTGCCCGTGAATGAGATTGAGGCGAGCTGGTCCCGGCGCATCAAGGACAAGAACCAGGTCCTCCTGCTTCATTGCCAGAGCGGCATGCGCAGCGGAGAAGCAAAGAAGAAGCTGATCGCACTTGGATGCCCCAACGCATTCAACATGGGCTCCTACGCCCGTGCGAAGCGGATCGTCGGCGGCAAGTAGCGTTTTTAAAGCGGCACGGCGGATGAGGATCTGCCGTGCCAACTGCGAAACGTCCTCAGGTTTCTATTTCTTCGTGCCATTAGGGTCACTCGCAGCCGTCACTTCCATATAATCCAATGCTGCCGGATCGTTTCCATCGGGAGTGCCTTCCACGCGCAGCACATCGCCGGGCTTCAAGACCACATTCCTGATATTCCTGCGCGTCGAGTTGTCACCATGCGGCCTGCGCGAAGGAAGCGCTGCATCGGCTGTCCAGGACGCAACCGGCGCTCCATTCACCTCCAGCGTGAACTTCGCCGCGCCGCCTTGCAGGTCGAAGTACTCCACGGCAACATCAAACCGGCCCTGTGCGCCCGTCCACGTCCACTCGGCCGAGCAGCCCTGTGCCTCCCCGCACGAAACAGCCTTGCCCCCTGAGGCGTCCTCCCACGGCGTTACATCGATCACTTTGTAGCCGGTCAGCTTCGCATCCTCGGCTTCGAGCCGCCCGGGATAGTGTCCCGCGCGCCCTTCAGCATCGGGAATTCCGCTCTGCTTCAGGAAGTACTGCACAATCGCGTCGCGCCACACAATGGCATGCCCCGCCTGGTACTCAAGGCGCGCCTGCACGTCGTCGAAGAGCCTGTCGTCAACTTTTCCTTTCAGCGTGGCCCACTCCGCGCCCAGCCGTGCCGCCTCCTGCGCGCCCTGGTAATGGCTGTCGTAGACGTATTGGATGACTGTTTTTCCGGAGTGCAATTTGTATGTATAGGCCACGTGATGGAAGAACAGAAGCAGGTCGTCAGGCGTGGTAGACAGCGACTCGTATTTACTCGCAATCTCCGGCGGGTACTGGCCGACGTACCCAGTTCCTGTCGCCACCGAACGGTCCATGCCAATGCCGTGCGCGTCGTCGCGATGCCACTGGCCCCAGCCGTTGCGTTCGCTGGCTTCAATGTTCGGGCCATAGTGACTTCCCGTAATATCCGTCAGCGTCTGCGAGCCAAGAAAGCCCGTGTAATGCTCATACGCGGGCCAGGACTGCATCAGCATCTTCTCGACCGTGGTGACGACCAGCGGATCAACGCCGATCGACTGCCGGATCCACTCGTCGGCAATCTGCTCCGCCGTCAGATCCGGGTTCCAAGCCAGCCGTCCGAACGCATACAAATTGGCCATCGCCATTGGCGACCCCAGCCACTCCTGGCCCAGGCATGCCACAGCAACCATTCCGCCCAGCGGCTGGTGGAAACTCTTGCCTTCAATGATCTCCTTCACCGGCGTCGCCCGATCGCCCGCGCGCAAATCGAAATCCAGAACCTGCTTCCACATCGGCGCGATGTAAACCAGGTGTCGCTGCTGGCCCAGATACTCCTGTGTCACCTGCAGTTCCATCGCCTGGCTGGTCTCGCGCAGACCCGCAAACAGCGGCGATACGGGCTCGCGCGCCTGAAAATCGATAGGCCCCTCTTTGATCTGGACAATCACGTTGGGTAGAAACTTCCCGTCCAGCGGATGAAATATATCGTATGCGGCGCGCGCTCGATCCGCCTTGGGGTCGCGCCAATCCAGATGGTTGTTGTAGACAAACGCTCGATACAACACCACGCCGCCATGCGGAGCCAGAGCCGACGCCAGCAGGTTCGCCGCATCTGCGGGACTGCGCCCGTAACTCGACGGACCCACCTCTCCCTCTGAATCGGCCTTCACTGTAAACCCTGCAAAGTCCGGAATCAGTTTGTAAATCTCATCCGCCTTCGCCGTCCACCATGCCTTCACCGCCGGATCCAGTGGATCGGCAGTCTTCGGGCCCCCAAGTTTCTCTGGACTCACCAGCGCCACGCTCAACGCCAGTCGCACACCCCACGGCCGCATCACATCCGCCACGCGCGCAATCTGCTTCAAGTGCTCGGCATCCAGCAGTTCCGGCGCAGCATTCACGTTGTTGATGTCGCACCCGTTGATGCCTACCGACGCAAGCAGCCGCGCATACTCGCCCACCTGCGTCAGATCTTCGCGTACATTCCCGCCTTCAAAAAAGATCGACCGTCCGCCGTACCCGCGCGTGATCGAGCCATCGGGATTGTCCCACTGGTCCACCCAGCGGATCGCCATCGCGGGACGTTCAATTTGCGGATGGTCATGGAGATTGGACTGAGCACCGGTCGGGTGCCAGCGCAGCAAGGCAAACGCGCCATAGAGCACGCCACGTTCGTCTCCGCCCGCAACCACCACGTAGGACTTGTTGGCTGGGGCGCCGTTCCAGTAGAGCCAGTAGCCATCCGGTCCGAGATCGCCAGGGACCTGCAGACTTGGATAAGCCTTGCGCACTTCCTGTGCCGTGCCGAGAACTGCCTCCCCCGCAAGATCCCCACGCATCAGGACGGCAGGGCCCGCGCTCACCGGAGGAAGTTCCACCATGTTGCGCTTCAACTCCATCGCTGCTGACTGTTCAAGCATGCCGGCGCCCAGGGTTGTTACCTTGAGCGGAGTGAAAGAGCGCTGCTGGCCTGCACGCAACCAGGCCTGGTCCGCAGTCTGCGCGTTGCACGCGGATCCAGTGGCGATTGCCGCGACAATCAGTATCCCTGCCAAAGAATCGATTTTTCTCGTTTTCGCCAACACCCCTAGCATTGCCTCCGCCCCCCACAACGTTCTATCACTCGGCGGCGCTTGTGTCTTGATTGACCTGAAGGGGATGATGCAACGCACTCAGATCACCCGTCGAGCGTCACACGCCGCAGCCCGCGCACCGCGTTACACAGATAAATCGCATCGGCGCTACGCAAGTCGTCTAGCGTGAGCACCCTCTCTTCAACGTTGCCCCGCGTCTCCAGCACATGACGCCTGTAAACCCCTCCAAGCAGGCCACACTCCACGGGAGGCGTGAACCACCGTCCGCCTTCCTCAATGAAAACATTGCTGATGGCGCCCTCGGTCACTTCCCCGCGCAAATTCAGAAAAAGCACATCGTCGTAACCCGACTCCGCCGCGGACTGATTGGCCGGCGCGTACAACGGCCGCTGCGTCGTCTTGTGGTAGAGCCAGCGGTCGGCAGGGTCGGTGCGGTGCGGTGAGATGCTTACCCGGCCAGAGGTCGCCTTATCCGCGAGCGGAGGAAGAATTTCGTCTGCGATGTGAGGTCCAGTACCATCCCATCCATCGCCCCCTCCGTGGCTATGCATCAGGAGCCGCACCTTGCGCCGCGCCCCATCGGTGAATCGCAGCGCGTAATTCTCGATCGCAGCTTTTACCGCCGCACGGTCGCACTCGATCCCAAAATATTCCGCCGAATCGGTCAACCGGTCCAGATGCAACTCCAGCAGAGGGAAGCCGTTGTCCCAAAGCATGGTTTCAATCAAAAGAAACCGATCCGGTAATCTCCCTTCCGCTCCAGGATGCCCGGAGCCGGTGACAAACTCCGCCTTCAGCATGCACTCGTCGTACTCCTCCGCAGCATCGGAGTCGATGACGATGCCGCTGCCGACACCCATCGTGCCGCGGTCGTCTTCGAGCTCCAGCGTGCGAATGGCAACATTGAAGACGGTCCGCTCTCTCGAGAAAAATCCGATCGCCCCCGTGTAGACGCCCCGCGGTTGCTTTTCAATCTCACCGATCAGTTGCATCGCGCGGACCTTCGGCGCACCGGTGATTGAGCCACACGGAAAGAGTGCGCGAAAAATATCGTAAAAGCCAACTTCCGGCCGCAGTTCCGCAGTCACCGTCGACGTCATCTGCCAGAGAGTGGGATAGCGCTCCACCGTAAACAGGCCCTCCGCGCGCACGCTGCCGAAGGTCGCAATGCGTCCCAGGTCGTTCCGCAGCAGATCGACGATCATCACGTTCTCGCTGCGATTCTTGGCGTCGCTGCGCAACCACTCGGCACGTTCGCGGTCTTCGCGCGTCGTACGCCCCCGTGCCGCTGTGCCCTTCATCGGCTGAGTGACGATGCGCCGGTTAGCGCCGTCCTGCTCCACACGAAAGAACAGCTCCGGTGAAAAGGAGAGAATCCGCCGCCTCGCCCCACCATGCAGGAATGCGCCGTAGTCCACCGGCTGGCGCGCTAGCAGCTGCTCGTACAAAGGTGCAATGCTCCCTCGTACGCGCACCGCATAAGGAACCGTGTAGTTGAGCTGATACACATCTCCAGCGCGAATCCACTCGTGAATCAGGCTGATCCGTTGGGCATACTCTTCACGACTCAGGCCAAGGCTGGCCTGCACACGCAATTCGTCGCGCAATTTATCTGCGACGCCCGCATCCATTCGGAATTGTGCCAGAGCAGGTGGCTCTCCATCAGGAAATGTTCCCGTCGCGTGGTCGAAACGGTAACAGCGATCGTAGATTCCGAACCACGCCAGTGGGCGAGACGCGGGATGCCCGCTCGCCCGCACCGCAGCCTTGGGCTCGAAGCACGCGCCGCACTCGTAGGTGAAAAAACCGGCCGCAAACTGCCCGGCAGCGACCGCATCTTCAATCCCGGCAAACATCCCGGCCAGCTCGGCCGCGTTGTTTGGAGCGAGGACACGCACCGGATCCACAAAGATCCTGGAACAGGATTCCGCACTCAACTCAGGATTGTTTGTTTTACCGCACTCCAGCAGAACCGTGCCCGGTGTGCGTTCCACCAGTGCGTACACTTCCGCGGGAAGGCAATGCCGGCGGCTCATGCAGATGTTGGGCTGCCTCGGACTACTGCACCGTCAAGACCATGGTCGTGTTTTGGGTAATGGCGGTAATGCCGTTGCTCGATTGCCCAGTCACGGTCACGGTGTAGGTGCCTGAAGGCGTGGCCAGATTGTTGGGCGGACCATGGTTGTAGTAGTAATAGCGCGGATTGCAGGCTGTGGTGCCTAGCATGGTGACCAGCGCCACCAGCGCCAGCAGCGATAACCGGCAAAGCCATGCACGGCGGCGCGCTCCCCAGGCCAATCCGCCCAGTCCCAGCGCTCCCGGCAGAAGCAGCGCCCAGGCGATCGGTTCGCTCCCCTTCGTGTGCGGCGCAATCGGGTTGAGTTTGCCTGTCGTACCCGCGGCTTGTGTCTGCACCACCAACGAGCTGACGGGGGGGCACGCGCTTGCGGGCGAGCCGGTCGCGCAACTGGTGGGCGATGTGGGCAGAATCTCAATACTGTTCGGGCTGAAGATGCACGAAGCTTGGTTGGGCAGCCCTGAACAGGAGAGAGTGACAAACATCGGCGCCGAAAGAGCGGTTGGATTCACCGGGACAATCGAAACGTTGATCGTACCCGCATCGCCCGCAGTCAAAACCAGCGGAAGCGCTGAAGGCGCAACCGGCGCCAGCGACAGCGTGAAGCTCGGCGTTGTGCTCGTGGTCACTTGCACGGTCGAAAGCAACGAAGAAGAGACGCCATGTGTCGCGTCGCCACTATAAACGGCACGCAGGTTATGCACGCCGCCGGGCAGGGTCAATTGGCTCGTCGCCTGGCCCGTCGCGTTCAGCACCACGCCGGCCAGTTCCTTGCTGCCTTCGAGAATTGCAATGGAGCCCGTAGCCGGCATTCCATCCGCCCCGGTTACGCTCACCTGCGCAACCGCTCTGGGTTGCCCGCCCTGCTCGCTCTGGGTTACGGCCAGCGAAGTCTCAGTCGAAATGCCACTTGTTGCGCTTTGCGCCAGGCAGCGTATGCCCGTCGAAAACGTAAGCGCCATTCCCAGTCCTGCAACCAAACTAAGCCGCAGACTGCGGCGGTTCATGCCTCTCACGTGCACCTGCTCCAAATTTCATGAAAAATTGCGTATCACCTGGTGTCCGCCGCGGCGGACTCAGGACCTTATTGATTGTATCCGGCCCGGGCGCGATGGGGCCATGGGCCGCCCCTCGATTTTGCCCGCAACCTTCCCAACAACCTTCCCCGCAACCGTCTTTGCCTTCGGCATTTCCCGGGCGCCGCTTGCCGCATTCCTTTGACGCAATCCACCCGGAATAGAGAGTCTAGCCCGAGATGAAGCTGTTTTGAGGCGCACTGCCGGGTTCAGAGTTATGCTTCTTCTTTGAGGTACATAGCCATGACCCAGGCTGCTACTCGCCCCCAGCTCGCCCACCTGACCCGAACCCTCGACGAATTGCGCGCAAAGGGCACCTATTTCAAGCTCCGCGTTCTCGACGACCAGCAGGCCCCGGTGTGCCACTACGACGGCCGCGAAGTCGTGAACCTGGCCAGCAACAACTACCTCGGCCTCGCAAACCACGCCAAGCTGATTGAGGCCTCTCTGGCAGCTACTCGTGCCTTTGGCGTGGGCTCAGGCGCCGTGCGCACCATTGCCGGCACCATGCGCATCCATATGGAGCTAGAGGAGAAGATCGCCAGCTTCAAGAATGTCGAGGCCTGCGTGGTCTTCCAGAGCGGTTTTGCCGCCAACGCCGGCACGGTAAGCGCCATCCTCGGCAAAGGGGACTTTATCCTCTCCGACGAACTCAACCACGCCAGCATTATTGACGGCGCCCGCCTGTCCCGCGCCACCATCAAGGTCTTCCGCCACAAAGACGCCGCCCACTGCGAAGAGTTGCTGCAGTCGCTAGCCAACGAGCCGGGTCACAAACTTGTCATCACCGACGGCGTCTTCTCGATGGACGGCGATATCGGGCCAGTGGACAAGCTGGCCCCGCTGGCAGAGAAATATGGCGCCATCATGATGGTTGACGATGCCCACGCATCCGGCGTGCTTGGCCGCAATGGCCGCGGCTCTGTTGACCACTTCGGCATGCACGGCCTGGTCGATGTGCAGGTGGGCACGCTCTCGAAGGCCATCGGAGCGCTCGGCGGCTACGTCTGCGGCAGCCGCGACCTCATCGACTATCTCTACCACCGCGCCCGTCCGTTTCTCTTCTCCACATCGCACCCACCTTCGGTTGCGGCCACCTGCATCGCCGCCTTCGACATTCTGGAGAAGGAACCGGAGCGCATTCTGCGCCTCTGGTCGAACACGCGCTACTTCCAGGGCGAGCTCAATCGCGTCGGCTTCAACATCGGCGGCGTCAACACACCGGCCACTGAAACGCCGATCACGCCCATCATTGTGGGCGATGGCCGTGCAGCCATGGAGTACTCGCGCGCGCTCTTTGACGAAGGCGTGATGGCAACCGGCATCGCCTTCCCCACCGTCCCGGAGGGCAAGGCCAGAATTCGCGCCATACTCACCAGCGAGCACACCAAGGCCCAGCTCGATCGCGCACTGGAAGTCTTCGAGCGCGTCGCAAAGAGGCTGGGGATTCTACAATAGGTCGAAATGATCGCTCACTTGCGCGGCAAGCTCATCTTCAAGCAACCCGGCCAGGCCATCGTCGAGGCAGCCGGCGTGGGTTACGATGTCGCCATCTCCGTGCCCACTTTTACGGCTTTGCCTTCAGTAGGTGCTGAGGCTGCGCTGCACATTCACACCCAGGTGAGCGATGACCAGATTGCCCTGTTCGGCTTTCTTGACCGAGAAGAGAAACGTCTTTTCGAACGGCTCATCACGGTCTCCGGCGTGGGTCCAAAACTCGCCATCAAGATGCTCAGCGGACTCAATCCTGATCGCACCGTGCAGGCCATCCGCTCGCAGGACCACGCACAACTGACGAGGATTCCCGGCGTCGGCAAAAAACTTGCCGAGCGGCTTGTGGTCGAGCTCAAAGACAAGCTGGACGATTTTGCAGTTGCCCCTGTGCAGCAAACAGTGCATGGCGCGGCTGTGGACGACGTGCTGTCGGCTCTCGTCAACCTCGGCTATCAGCGCCCAGCCGCCGAAAAAGCGATCGAGCAGGCGGTTGACCGGGAAGAGTCCCTGGCTGGGGACTTTGACGGACTTTTCCGTGGCGCCTTAAAGATCATCAGGTAAACTAACCGGACACCCTTCTAGCGGGCAGGGCCTAAAGAATCTTTGCTTTGTGGGTTTCTTGGCGCAAAAGGCAAGATCCCTGTCGAATTTTGTAATCCTTTCTCGCTCCAGCACGATCTAACAACTACGACCAAAAAGAGCTCTGGCGAGGAGCCTGAGAAATCTGTACCCCTGTTGACCCGCAATTCAGAGTCAGCACCTCTGGGGTCGACATTTAAAGGAAGGTCAGTTTGCGTTCATACGTTTTGATTCTCAGCCTTGGGCTCACCCTTGGCAGCCACGCGCAGTCGCTCCAGCTTGCGGCTGGCCCGCTGAGCCACGACTGCATCCTGGCGGCCGACGAGGCTGTGCCGGGTTTGGGACTGACTCCTGAATCTACAGATTTCCCCAATCCATCCGAATTGGCCGACGCCCCCGATCCCGCTTTGCCGAGTTCTGCCGCGGCAGAAGCCGACCAAAGCAACCCGCGCATACAACAAGACTCGACCGTCCCCGTTGACGCTAACGGCAACCCCATTCCGCTCGACCGGTTGCAACCCAAGCGCATTCTTGGCTTCATGCCCAACTTCCGCACCGTGTCTGGCGGAGCCGCCGCTCATCCGCCGGGTTGGAAGTACAACTTCACCGTAGCCACCCACCAGGCCACCGACTATTCCACCTTCATTTTTCTCGGTCTCACCTCCCTTACTGCCGAAGGCATGAACATGCACGCAAGCCTCGGAAAGGGTGTGGGCGGCTTCTACGCCTATACCTGGCGCGGATTCCTGGATAAAACCGACAATACCTATCTCTCCGCATGGCTCCTTCCCAGCCTCATACATGAGGACACGCGTTACTACGCTCTCGGCGACGGCCACAGCGTTCCCATTCGCGCCCTCTACGTCATCAGCCGCCAGGCCGTGGCCAAGACCTACGGCGGACGGCAGACGCCAAACATTGCCGGACTCGGCGGCAAGGTCCTTACGCAGGTCGTCTCGCGCACCTACTACCCGCCTAGCGCCACCAGCTTTCCGGTCCTCGCAAGCAAGTTCGGCTACTCCGTAATGCGCGACGTGATCTTCTCCTCGATCCGCGAGTTCTATCCAGACGCCGCTGCCCACTACATTCGCAAACACCGTGAGAAAGTGGCCCGCCTGGCTGCAGTGGATGCGCAATCGGCGGAAAACTCCGTGCACTAGGAAACGAACGACGTTTTCCGCAGCCGATCGCTCCCCCGCGTTCGGCGATCTTTGCTAACCTTCCAGCAGCATGGCTCGCACTCCGAAATCCGTTCCGGCTTCTCCGCCCGCCCATCTTCGCCCTGAGGGTATCGCCTTCCTCCGCAACCTGGCCCGCAACAACGACCGCGCATGGTTCACACCGCGCAAGGCCGTATACGAAGCCGAGCTCAAAGAACCCATGCTCGCCATCATCCGCAAGGTGACTGACGCGATGATGGACTTTGCGCCCAGCTTTGTGCGGCCCCCGGAGAAGTGCCTGTTCCGCATCTATCGCGACACGCGCTTCAGCGCCAACAAGCTGCCCTATAAAACCCATGTAGCTGCCTGGTGGTCGCATCAGGGCCTCGAGAAAACCTCAGGCGCCGGCTTCTACTTCCACGTCAGCCCCAAGGAAGTGATCATCGCCGCCGGAGCTTACATGCCGGAGAAGGACCAGCTCGCGGCCATTCGCCACTGGCTGCTCGATCACCACGCCGAATTTCGGAAGCTCCTCCAGAAACCGGCCGTCCGCAAGACCTTTTCGGAATTTGAAGGCAATGCTTTGACCCGCCCACCCAAGGGATTCCCCGCCGAGCACCCTGGCATGGACTTGATCCGGTGCCGGCAATGGGGACTGGCTGCCACGCTGCCCTCCGCTGAAGCACTCAAACCAAATTTTGCCGCGACAATCATTCGTCATTTCAAGGTCGCCGCTCCCGTGGTGGACGCTCTCAACACACCCATCGCCGCGGCACAAGCCCCAAAAAGGAAAGTTCTTTTCGGCCTGAAATAGCCCCGAAACCGGGCGCTCCGTGAGCAGCCACTGGTCGTCGTCATGAGGCAAGTTTCCGGAGAAAATATGCACAAAAACCGGCAAAAGCCCATAAAAATGGGCATTTTCGGAGGAAAACCCCAAGAATCCTGTGGAAATCAGGGTTTCTGCCTTGACTTTGCTTGCCCCAAAGAAGCATTGTAAGCAACGGCAGGGTTCTTCGAAGGCCGCATGAATACAGGGGTTTTCGCTACTCATTACCTCTGGTCCTCACCCCTCGTGCGGTACGCATTTCGCGGCGGAAGCCCGTCAACAAAGGCAGCCCCGAGGGCTCGCCAAGAAGGAGAACATCAAATGGCAACTGGACTCACCAAGACCGCGCTCATACGGCATCTTGCCGAGAAGCTCGAACTCACCAACAAGCAATCTGCTGCGTTCCTTGACCTGCTGGCTGAGACCGCCATCAAGGAGACCAAGAAGAACGGCGTATTCGTGATCCCGGGTATCGGCCGTCTCGTGAAGGCAGAGCGCAAGGCTCGCATCGGCCGCAACCCCCAAACCGGCGCCGCCATCAAGATCAAGGCGAAGACCGTGGTCAAGTTCCGCGTAGCCAAGGCTGCCAAGGACGTGATCGCTCCCGCTAAGAAGTAGTTTCCTCCTCCAGACTGCGGCAAAAAGGGAGAAGCCACGGAGCTTCTCCCTTTTGCTTTTCGCGCTCAACGTGACAACGAATAATATGCACACCGCAGTGTGCGTGCCTCATCCAACAAGGAATGGCATCGGAATCCGTCTCCATCCCTCCGCTCGTTAACGCTCGGTCGCACCGTTTTACACTCCTCATGCTTCTCCGGCTCGAAGGCCTCGTAGCCGCCGCGGGTACCGCTGCGCTCTACGCGCACACAGGGGCCAGCTGGTGGCTGTTTGCGGCGCTGTGGCTCCTGCCCGATCTCTCCATGCTCGGCTATCTTGCAGGTCCCTGCTGGGGCGCGCGTTGCTACAACGCGGTCCATACCTACGTCGTGCCGGGAACTCTGGGTTTCTCCGCGCTGCTACTCCACGCGCACGGTCTGCTGCCGTATGCGCTCATCTGGGGCAACCACATTGGCGTCGATCGGCTGCTGGGTTACGGCCTCAAATATTCAAGCGGGTTTAAGAACACGCATTTGAGCATTTTGAGGCCCGGCGGCAAGTAGCCTCAGGCAGGTTCCTCATTCACACTCCCGCGCCCCATGAATGCCCGCACCACCATGGACACGCCAAAGCTGATCAGAATTCCTTTCAACATCAGCACGTGATCATAGCTCCAGGACAAGCATGAAAGCGTGATGAAGACGCCGATGGGATTCAGTTCCGAGAGAAAGGCGATCATCCAGTGCGCCTTGTTGCCTGCAGCGGGAAGGCCGGCGCGCAGGCGCGGAAAAAGCCTCGGTACAGCGTGCAGATACTCCAGGTAGGGTTCGCCCAGCTTGCCCGCGAGAAATGCCTCTTCGCCCAAAATCAGGCGCAGCAGAAAGATCGTGATCAGCGTCATGCAGACGAGCGCGCCTGTGGGCGGCATCAGGAACGACATGGCCGCCATCATGCACCACCCGCCAAGGTAGAGCGGATTGCGCACATACCGGTAAGGCCCATCCGCCACCACGCCGCCCGCTTGCATCTCTCCGTGGTGAACGGTGCCGTAACCGAGGTAGGCCGAGCCCCACACGCGTAGAATCGCGCCGACCAGCGCGATAAACGAGCCCAGAAGAATCACCACCGGCGTGGCATAGGTAAAGCGCAACAGGCCCGTCCTGCTTGCTTCAAGCGCCAGCCACTCCAGCAGGGAATTGCGCTCGCCCGTATGCAGAATTTCAATCCACGGAGAAAAGAAGCCCAGCACGACAGTGGCGATCATGATCACCATCCGCAGACGAAACTCAAGTGCGCTTGCTTTCATGCACAGATCCCTTTTGCCGGAGTGTAGCAT